>NZ_JADYVH010000039.1:0-1043 GCF_020193615.1 Bradyrhizobium sp. IC4059 | reverse complement strand
CACCTACACCGACCTGTTCGGCGCCAGCGAGAACGTGACCAGCGCGGCCACGGCGACGGTTGCCGCTGCGAGTGCCACCACTACGCTGTTCACCACCCAGACGCCTGTCATCACCAATGCCAACGACGGAGTAGGTTATGAGTTGGGGATGCGCTTCACCAGCGACACCTCCGGCTCGATCCAGGCAATCCGGTACTACAAGGCCCCGGGCGAGACGGGCCCGCATATCGGCCACATCTGGTCGGCCACCGGCCAGGAGCTGGCGACGGTCACGTTCACCAACGAAGGCGAATCGGGCTGGCAGCAGCAGGCGCTCGCCACGCCCCTGACCATCCAGGCCGGCACAACCTACATCGTCTCCGTCAACATCAACAGCAACTACGTCTCCACCACGCAGGGCTTCGCCTCAGCCATCAGCAATGGTGGCCTGAACGCCCCGGTGGGTGCCGGCGTCTTCGACCTGTCCAAGGGCGCCTTCCCCACCAATGTCTATCAGAATGCAAACTATTTCCGCGACGTCGTGTTCGCTGCGGGCTCGTCACAGCCCAATAACCGCCCCGGTGTGGTAAGCGTCAGCGGGACGCCGACGCAGAACCAGACCTTGACCGCGACCGTGAGCGATGCGGACGGAGTGCCGGGCACCGTCTCCTATCAGTGGCAGCAGAGTGCGAACGGCAACTCGTGGAGCAACATCAGTGGCGCGACCGCGAGCACGCTGGTCCTCGGGCAGGCTCAGGTCGGCAGCTTCATACGGGTCACCGCCAGCTACACGGACCTCTCGGGCAGCACCGAGGCCCCGGTGAGCACCGCGACCGCCACGACAGTGGCCAACGTCAACGACCCCGGCGCTGTCACGATCAACGGCACCGCGACCCAGAACCAGATCCTGACGGCCAGCGTCACGGACCCCGACGGCGCGCCCGCCAGCATCACCTATCACTGGCAGAGCAGCCCCGACGGCACCACTTGGACGAACCTGGCCGCCACGACCTCGAGCCTCACCCTCGATAGCAGCCTGGTCGGCAAGCGGATCCGCGTGAATG
>NZ_JADYVH010000038.1:0-1121 GCF_020193615.1 Bradyrhizobium sp. IC4059 | reverse complement strand
CAGTCGCTCGACAACCGCGCCAGCGACATCAACAATCTGCTCGACGGCATCGCCAACGGCGTGCAGGTGCTGCAGGCCGCCAACACCGGCCTGACCTCGCTGCAGAAGCTGATCGACTCTGCCAAGTCGATCGCCAACCAGGCGCTGCAGACCACGGTCGGCTACTCCACCAAATCCAACGTCTCCACCACGATCGCAGGTGCGACGGCGGCCGACCTGCGCGGCACGACGTCCTATGCCAGCGCGACCGCGAGCAGCAACGTGCTCTACAACGGCACCGCCGGCGGTACGACGGCCGCGAGCGGCACCACGACGCTCGGCGCCACCATCGGCACCCTGACCGGTGCGGCGGCGACGGCCGGCGACGGCACCACCGCGCTGACCGGTGCGATCACCCTGATCGCGAACGGTGCGGCGACGGCGACCGGCCTGGTCGGCAACGCCCAGCCCGCTGACGGCGACACGCTGACGGTCAACGGCAAGACCATCACCTTCCGCGCGGGTTCTGCCCCGGCGAGCACCGCGGTTCCGACCGGCTCGGGCGTCAGCGGCAACCTCGTCACCGACGGCAGCGGCAACACCACCGTCTATCTCGGCACCACGGCTGCGCCGGCTGCGACCGTCAGCGACCTGCTGACCGCGGTCGACCTCGCCAGCGGCGTCAAGACGGCTGCCATCAGCGCCGGTGCTGCGACGATCGCGACCAGCGTCAGCCAGACTGCCTCGAGCGTCGCTGCGGGCGCCGTCACGCTGAGGAGCTCCACGGGTGCTGATCTGTCCGTGACCGGACGCGCCGACCTGCTCAAGGCGCTCGGTGTGTCCTCGTCGGTCGGCGGCGGCAATGCCACCGTCAACGTCAACCGCACGACCAGCGCAGCCTCGCTGGGTGCGACGATCACCGACGGTTCGACGCTGAACGTCAACGGCAAGGTCATCACCTTCAAGAACGCGCCGACCCCGGGCTCGGCCGGTGCTCCGGCCGTTGCCAGCGGCTACGGCGCGAGCGGTGCGGTCGTCACCGACGGCGACGGCAATTCGACCGTCTATCTGCAGGCCGGCACGGTTGCCGACGTGCTGAACGCGATCGACCTTGCCACCGGCGTGCAGACCGCGACCATCGC
>NZ_JADYVH010000037.1:0-1145 GCF_020193615.1 Bradyrhizobium sp. IC4059 | reverse complement strand
TGACCTTGCCCCACGGGCTTAATCCAGTTTGAAGTTCGCTCTGGCCCACGACAAGGACCAGAGCATGAAGCGCAGCCGCTTTTCGGACGAGCAGATCATCGGGATTTTGAAGGAGCATGAGGCCGGCGTGTCGGTCGCGGATCTATGCCGCAAGCACGGCGTCAGCGACGCCAGCATCTACAAATGAAAGGCCAAGTTCGGTGGGCTGGGGTGTCGGAGGCCAAGCGGCTGAAGACGCTGGAGGACGAGAATACGCGGCTGAAGCGGCTTTTGGCTGACGCCATGCTGGACAATGCGGCCTTGAAGGATCTCCTGGGAAAGAAGTGGTGACGCCCGCGGCCAAGCGGAAGGCTGTCGCACATCTCGTGGCTGCCCACGGGATGAGCGAACGGCGGGCGTGTAAAGCCATCGGCTGCTGCCGCATGACCATGAGATACCAAACGACCCGGGCGGACGAAGCCGGCCTTCGCCAACGCATGAGGGCTATCGCCCAAGAGCGCCGTCGCTTCGGCTATCGGCGCCTGCATGTTCTGCTCAAGCGGGAGGGCTACGTGGTCAACCACAAGAAGCTGTTCCGGCTCTACCGGGAAGAGAGGCT
This sequence comes from Bradyrhizobium sp. IC4059, assembly GCF_020193615.1. NCBI lineage: Bacteria > Pseudomonadati > Pseudomonadota > Alphaproteobacteria > Hyphomicrobiales > Nitrobacteraceae > Bradyrhizobium > Bradyrhizobium sp. IC4059. Next base: position 547 of record NZ_JADYVH010000037.1, on the reverse strand, counting down.
TGCGGTGCGTCGCCGTGGCGGCCGCAAGCGGGCGATCGGGACCCGGGTGCCGATGACGGTCGCGATGGCGCCTAACGACCGCTGGTCTCTCGACTTCGTGTCGGATCAGCTCACCGATGGCCGCCGCTTCCGCATCCTCACCGTGGTCGACGAGTGCACGCGCGAGTGCCTGGTGTTGGTGGCCGACACTTCGCTGTCTGGCTCCCGGGTGGCGCGGGAGCTGGATCGGCTGATCATCGCGCGGCAAGCCCAAAATGGTGGTCAGCGACAACGGCACCGAACCAGCAACGCCATCCTGACATGGGCCGATCAGAGCCGCATCGCCTGGCATTACATCGCGCCCGGCAAGCCGACGCAGAACGCCTTCATCGAAAGCTTTAATGGCCGTCTCCGAGACGAATTGCTGAACGAGACGCTGTTCACGTCGCTGGGCCAGGCCCGAGTCGAACTCGGACATTGGCGGGCCGACTACAACGATACGCGACCTCACTCGCAACTCGGATGGAAAACACCATCGGAGTTCGCCTTCACCTGCAACCCGCGACGG
>NZ_JADYVH010000036.1:0-1231 GCF_020193615.1 Bradyrhizobium sp. IC4059 | reverse complement strand
ACCTGCGCCGTGCCGCGGACCACGATCCAGTGCTCGGCACGATGATGGTGCTTCTGCAGCGACAGCCGCCCGCCCGGCTTCACCACGATGCGCTTGACCTGGTGGCGCTCGCCATTGTCGACGGATTGATAGCTGCCCCAGGGCCGGTGCACCTTGAGATGCTCTTCGGTGACTTTCGGCGCGACCGACTTCAATTTCGTCACGAGGCGCTTCAGCCCGTTGGCATCCTTCTGCCGCGAGACCAGCACCGCGTCCGCGGTCGCGACGACGACGAGATCGTCGACGCCTTCGAGCGCGACCAGCGCGGAATCCGTGGTGACGTTGCAATTGCGGGAATCCTCGAACACGGCGGTGCCGTGCGCGGCATTGCCTTGCGCGTCCTTCTCCGACAGCTCCCACACCGCATGCCATGAGCCGACGTCGGACCAGCCGCACGACACCGGCACGACTGCGGCGCGCGAGGTCTTCTCCATCACCGCATAGTCGATCGAGATCGCCTTGGCCGCGCCGAACGCCTCGGGCTCCAGCGTGACGAAGCCGAGATCGCGGCCGGCATTGTTGACGGCATTGGTGACGGCCTCGACGCTTGCCGCATCGACCCTGCGATATTCGTCGAGCAGCACGCTTGCCGGAAACATGAAGTTGCCGCTGTTCCATAGATAGCCGGAATTGACGTAGTCGGAGGCCTTCACCGCGTCCGGCTTCTCGACGAAGCGCGCAACCGCCTGCACCTCGCCCGCGATCACGTCGCCCGGATTGATGTAGCCATATTCCGTTGCCGGCCGCTCCGGCTTGACGCCGAAGGTGACGATGCGCCCGGCATTCGCGGCGGTGAGGCCCTCGCGACAGGCGGCGACGAAGGCGGCATTATTCTGCACGACGTGATCGGCGGCGAGCGCGAGCACGATCGCCTCGCTGGCGCGGTTCTGCGCGAACACCGCGCCGGCCGCGATGGCAGGGCCGGAATCGCGCCGCATCGGCTCGAGGATCACGTCGGCCTCGATGCCGATCTCGGCGAGCTGCTCCAGCACCATGAAGCGATAGGAGGCGTTGGTGATGACGATCGGCCGGTCGAACAAAGAGGGCTCGGACACGCGCAGCAGCGTGTCCTGGAACGTCGAGCGCGTGCCGAACAGCGGCAGGAACTGCTTGGGCCGAACCTCGCGCGAAGCGGGCCACAGCCGCGTGCCGGCACCGCCGCACATGATCAGGGGGATTATGCGTTTGTCCA
>NZ_JADYVH010000035.1:0-992 GCF_020193615.1 Bradyrhizobium sp. IC4059 | reverse complement strand
TTGTCGCCCCCAATCCGAATGACGTCTCCCGCTATTTGCTCCGTCGGGCAAAACAGGAGCATAGTGGCATCATCGCAGGAGGTCGGACAGGCAGGGCTTTGGCCCGGGTCTCTTGAAGGCGTCTGCCGCCGGAGGGTGCGCGTTTTGTGCACTGTCAACGCAACATCCAGCACCCGCTCAGGCGAATTGAGAATAGCGCGAGAGCCGAAAGAACGGTTCTGCCTGGTAGGACGGATCGGTGGCAAGGCGCGCAAGCCTTTGCCCGATGGCGGGCGCGAATTTCGCACCATGGCCTGAACAGGCGGAGCAGACGATTAGGCGGGACTCCGGCCAGCGATCGATGATGAATTCCTCGCCCGCGTCTAGCCGGCGGTCGGCGGGCGCGGTGTTGGTGTAGAGGCAGACGTCGCGATCGATGATGGGCCCGGCCGCACCCGGAACGAGGGCGGCCAACGCTTCGCCGACCGGGCGGAGTTCACCATCGGTGGCGTGCGGACCCCAGTCGTCGGGGCCGACCACGGGCCCGTGGTTGTGAGGCGCAGCTTTGACGCCGCGCTGTTCGAAGTCCGGAAAGCCGTAGACCGTGTCGTTCGGACCTCGGTCTAGTATGAAGATCGGGAAACGACCGAGCGCCACGCTGTCCGGGCTAGCAGGCGCGAACCAGCCGACCGCCTGTCGGGTCACGTTGAGCAGCGCGGCTAGTCTCGGGAGTGCGCGACCGAGCCATGGGCCAAGCGCCAGAATCGCGCGCTCGGCGAAGAACTCTTCGGTATCCGTGCGGATCGACACGCCGTCGTGGCGCGGCGTGAAGCTCGCGCGTTCCGGAATCACGCGGTTCCCGGCGCATTCGCGCATCAGTTTCATGACGACCTCGGTATGCAGGATCGCGCCACCGTCCTGCACGACGACGTCCCAGTCGTCGGGCAGGCTGAAAGCCGGAAATAGCTTGTTCGCTTGAGCCGCGGTCAACATCGGATCCGGACGCCCTTTCG
>NZ_JADYVH010000034.1:0-1387 GCF_020193615.1 Bradyrhizobium sp. IC4059 | reverse complement strand
GCCGGCCTCATGCTCCTTCAAAATCCCGATGATCTGCTCGTCCGAAAAGCGGCTGCGCTTCATGCTCTGGTCCTTGTCGTGGGCCAGAGCGAACTTCAAACTGGATTAAGCCCGTGGGGCAAGGTCAACCGGAAGCAATTTATGATTGGCCAGCGACGCAATTCGTCGCGAGATTTCTAGGTGAGGCGAATATCCTGGACAGCCCAAACTTACGATCGAGTCCGTGCCGCGCAGCCGTCCGGCACCGCTGCCATGATTCGACCAGAGCGCATCTGCATCGCAGCTCTCAACGCGCCCAAACGCGTCGACTTCGACCAGTGCCAGTCTGTTACTTGGGTCGTGCACAACATGATCTATGCCGGTCCGCTTCGAAAATACCATGTGCGGATCGGCAGCAGCCTGCTTGTCGTGCGCGAACACGTTGTGTCGGGACGACGGGCCCTACGGCCCGGCGATGAGGCGCCAGTTGAATGGCTGCGTTCCGACATCTGATTCGTTGCCGTGTAGGCGCACAGAGGGCAAGACCGATGAACATGATTTACACGGTTGATTCCCATTGCGCTTATTTGTCCGGCTCTTGCCATTCTACTCGGGGTCTTTGGCCTACCGGCCCTTCTGCTATTCCTGAACAGCCTCAATGAGCCAGCCTTTTCGCTTTCCAACTATGAGGCGTTTTTTAACCACGGGGCGAACGTCCACGTGCTCATCCAGACTGTCGAGGTAAGCATTGTCGCCACGGTCATATGCGTCATCATCGGTTATCCCACTGCGTATCTTATCGCTGGCGCCTCGAAGCGACTTCGCATGGCGCTTCTCGTGTTCGTGGTGATTCCCTATCTCACCAGCTTTCTGGTGCGCACTTGTGCGTGGATCGTCATCGTCGGTGATAGCGGCCTGATCAATAGTCTACTGCTCGATCTCGGGTTAATTTCTAGCCCGGCGCCGCTCATCTACAACCGCTTGGCCGTCTATATCGGCATGGTACACATCATGCTCCCTATGGTTCTTCCTCTAGTCAGTGTCATGCTCGGGATCGAGCCAACGAGCGGTCGCACCATCGCACCCTCCCGCACTTTGTCGCCTTCTGGCACGTGTTCTTGCCGCTTAGCTTGCCTGGGGTCCGCAGCAGCGCGCTGCTGGTCTTCGTACTCTGTCTTGGTTTCTACATAGTCGTCCGTTAAAAGCGGCGAAGTGACTGATCTGGAATCGCAAATCCTGCGGAAGGGCGGTTTTGCGATTGCAGGGTTTTGATGCTGGGGGTGACCTTGCCCGTCGGGCTTAATCCAGTTTGAAGTTCGTTCTGGCCCACGACGAGGCCCAGAGCATGAAGCGCAGCCGCTTTTCGGAAGAGCAGATCATCGGGATTTTGAATGAGCATGAGGCCGGC
>NZ_JADYVH010000033.1:0-1394 GCF_020193615.1 Bradyrhizobium sp. IC4059 | reverse complement strand
GTGCGGTGAAGAAGTTGGTGGGATTGTCCAGGGCCGAGTTGACGCTCTTGCCGGTCGACAGACGGTTCTGCGTGGTGGCGAGGAGGTCAGCGGTGGACTGGAGAGAGAGCAGGTTCTGACGAACCGACGCAGAGAGAACAATACCGGACATGACTCTTACCCTTCTGGCTTACGCGTCTTCGTTCGATCGCTTCCGGATCGAGTGACGGGGCCAGCGTGCCGTGACATGGCTAACAAAGGGTGAAGTGAAGCGCGCTCGTCTAAGCGCTGGTTCACCATAAACCGTTCGACAGCCCGAACGAGACCCTCAATCGGACTGAAATCATTGGCATTTCTGCGCGCTTACGCCCTATTAACCATAACCGCTGGTTACTTTTCTGAAGCGTCGTCAGCGCCCTCGCCTCAAGAGAAAACGGCGGGGCCGAAGCCCCGCCGTCATTGTCTTGGCTGACGACGTCGTCCGCGATTAGCGGAGCAGCTGCAGCACGCTCTGCTGCGACTGGTTGGCCAGCGACAGCGCGGAGACCGCGATCGACTGGCGGGTCGACAGCGCCTGGCTGTTGGCCGCCTCGACGTTGGTGTCGGCCAGGGTCAGGTTGGACGAGCCGGTCTGGAGCACGTTGATCAGGTTCTTGTTGAAGTCCTGACGAACCTGCACGATCGTCAGGTTCGAACCCAGGCTCGAGGCCTGCGAACGCAGCGTGCTTGAGGCGGCGTTGAGGTTGGTCAGCACCCGGTTGGTCGCGGCGTTGTCGATGAAGTCGACGCCGTTGGTCAGCGCCGCGAGGCCGAGACCCTTGGAGTTGTAGGTCACGCCCGTGATGTTGAGGCTCGACTTTGCAGTCTCGTCGAACACCAGCTTGAGCTGGTCGCCGTTCAAGAGGTTGACGCCGTTGAACGAGGAGTCCTGCGCAGTCGAGTCGATCTGCTGCAGAATGTTGTTGTACTGGTTGACCAGGTTCGCACGGGACGTCTGCGCAACGGTGTCCTGGACGGGGCTGGAAGCCGTCGAGAACGTCAGCGCGGTGGTCAGCGTGCCGCCGATCGAGCCACCCGCGGCGCTCGAACCGATGGTCGAGGACGCGTAGTCGTTGGTGGTCGAGATCGTCAGCAGGCCGTTGGCGTCGATCGTGGCCGACAGGTTGTTGGCCTGCAGCTTGGTGTTGAGCTGATCGAGCGTCTTGACCGTGCCGTTGGTGCCGTCGCCGAAGGTGACGTCAACCGCCGTGCCGCCGTTGAAGGAGGTGAAGGTCAAGGTCTTGCCGGCGATGCCGCCGATGCCGGAGGTACGAGCCGCGTTGAAGGCGGACGACGTGCCGGTGTTGCCGGCGAAGCCGAGTGCGTTCAGCGCATTGCCCGTGCCGGTGATCGACAGATCGGCGTTGACGCCGGTC
>NZ_JADYVH010000032.1:0-1774 GCF_020193615.1 Bradyrhizobium sp. IC4059 | reverse complement strand
CCGGCGCGAGCGGTGCGGTCGTCACCGACGGCAACGGCAATTCGACCGTCTATCTGCAGGCCGGCACGGTTGCCGACGTGCTGAACGCGATCGACCTCGCCACCGGCGTGCAGACCGCGACCATCGCGGCCAACGGCACCGCGACGTTTGCGGCCGCCTCGGGCCAGTCGAAATCGTCGATCAACTCGTCAGGCCAGCTCAAGATCTCGACCGGCGTCAACGCCGATCTGTCGATCACCGGCACGGGCAATGCGCTGAACGCACTCGGCTTCGCCGGCAACACCGGCACGTCGTCCGCCTTCAACGCGGCTCGTACCTCCGGCATCGGCGGCATCAGCGGCAAGACCTTGACCTTCACCTCCTTCAACGGCGGCACCGCGGTTGACGTCACCTTCGGCGACGGCACCAACGGCACGGTCAAGACGCTCGATCAGCTCAACACCAAGCTGCAGGCCAACAACCTGTCGGCGACGATCGACGCCAACGGCCTGCTGACGATTTCGACCACCAACGACTACGCGTCCTCGACCATCGGTTCGAGCGCCGCAGGTGGCTCGATCGGCGGCACGCTGACCACGTCGCTGACGTTCTCGACCGCCTCCGCTCCGGTGGCCGACACTGTCGCCCAGACAGCGCGTGCCAATCTGGTCTCTCAGTACAACAACATCCTGAACCAGATCGACACGACTGCGCAGGACTCCTCGTTCAATGGTGTGAACCTCCTGAACGGCGACCAGCTGAAGCTCGTATTCGACGAGACCGGCAAGTCGAACCTGAGCATCACGGGCGTGACCTACAACTCGAAGGGTCTGGGCCTCGCGGCGCTGACCAACGGCGTCGACTTCATCGACAACTCCGCCACCAACAAGGTGTTGTCGAACCTCAACGCTGCCTCGAGCACGCTGCGGTCGGAAGCCTCGAGCCTGGGCTCGAACCTCTCGGTGGTGCAGGTGCGTCAGGACTTCAACAAGAGCCTGATCAACGTGCTCCAGACCGGTTCGTCGAACCTGACCCTGGCCGACACCAACACCGAAGCGGCCAACAGCCAGGCGCTGTCGACCCGCCAGTCGATCGCGGTCTCCGCGCTGTCGCTGGCCAACCAGTCGCAGCAGAGCGTGCTGCAGCTGCTCCGCTAACAAGCGGACAACATCGCTAGCCAAGACATCGCGGCGGGGCTTCGGCCCCGCCGCTTTTCGTTCAATGCGAGCTTTCGATGGCGATGCCGTGAGGTGAAGCTGATGCAATTGAATGCAGCCAATTGCTCACTCTGAGTTATGGTTGACAAGTGGCAAACGCCTCGCCGTTGCCCGAAAAACCGTCATCCTATCATGGCGATACTCGCGACCTCGTTTCGGCTTCGATTGCCCATATGGTGAATCCACGCAAGGACTGCCGCAACACGCTTCATTCTTTGTTAGCCCCAAACGTTCACCGTCCCGCCCATCGATTAATCCTAATCGAAGTTTGTTGCGTTGCGTACCAGAAGGGTAACAGCTTATGTCCGGTATCGTTCTCTCCGCATCGGTTCGTCAGAACCTGCTCTCTCTCCAGTCCACTGCCGATCTTCTCGCCACCACCCAGAGCCGTCTGTCGACCGGCAAGAGCGTCAACTCGGCCCTGGACAATCCCACCAACTTCTTCACCGCCCAGTCGCTCGACAACCGCGCCAGCGACATCAACAACCTGCTCGATGGCATCGCCAACGGCGTGCAGGTGCTGCAGGCCGCCAACACCGGCATCACCTCGCTGCAGAAGCTGATCGACTCTGCCAAGT
>NZ_JADYVH010000031.1:0-2598 GCF_020193615.1 Bradyrhizobium sp. IC4059 | reverse complement strand
AAGGCCGCGCCGAAGAAGTCGATGGCCGACGAGATGGCGGGCGAGGGCGACCGCATCGCCAACCAGTCGATCCGCGTCAACGTGGATACGCTGGAGCACCTGATGACCATGGTCTCCGAGCTGGTCCTGACCCGCAACCAGCTCTTGGAGATCTCCCGCCGCAACGAGGACACCGAGTTCAAGGTGCCGCTGCAGCGCCTCTCCAACGTCACCGCCGAGCTGCAGGAAGGCGTCATGAAGACGCGCATGCAGCCGATCGGCAATGCCTGGCAGAAGCTGCCCCGCATTGTCCGCGACCTCTCATCCGAACTCGGCAAGCAGATCGAGCTCGAGATGCACGGCGCCGACACCGAGCTCGACCGCCAGGTGCTCGATCTGATCAAGGACCCGCTCACCCACATGGTGCGCAACTCCGCCGATCATGGCCTGGAGACCCCCGCCGAGCGCCTCGCCAGCGGCAAGGGCGAGCAGGGCACCATTCGCCTGTCCGCCTATCACGAGGGCGGCCACATCATCATCTGCATCGCCGACAACGGCCGCGGCCTCAACACCGAGAAGATCAAGGCCAAGGCGCTCTCGTCCGGTCTCGTCACCGAGGCCGAGCTCGAGAAGATGAGCGAAGCCCAGATCCACAAGTTCATCTTCGCGCCGGGCTTCTCCACTGCCGCTGCCATCACCTCGGTCTCGGGCCGCGGCGTCGGCATGGACGTGGTCCGCACCAATATCGACCAGATCGGCGGCACCATCGACATCAAGAGCGTGGCCGGCGAAGGAAGCTCCGTCACCATCAAGATCCCGCTGACGCTTGCCATCGTCTCGGCGCTGATCGTCGAAGCCGCCGGCGACCGCTTTGCGATCCCGCAGCTCTCGGTGGTGGAATTGGTCCGCGCCCGCGCCAACTCCGAGCACCGCATCGAGCGCATCAAGGACACCGCGGTGCTCAGGCTCCGCAACAAGCTGCTGCCGCTGATCCATCTGAAGAAGCTCCTGAAGATCGACGACGGCGCGGCCTCCGATCCCGAGAACGGCTTCATCGTGGTGACGCAAGTCGGCAGCCAGACCTTCGGCATCGTCGTCGACGGCGTGTTCCACACCGAAGAAATCGTGGTCAAGCCGATGTCGACAAAACTGCGTCACATCGACATGTTCTCCGGCAACACCATTCTGGGCGATGGCGCGGTCATCATGATCATCGATCCCAACGGCATCGCCAAGGCGCTCGGCGCCGCCGGCTCCTCGGCCCATGGCATGGGTGACGAAGCGGCCGGCCATCACATCGGAAGTGGCGAGCAGACCACCTCGCTCTTGGTGTTCCGCGCCGGCTCGTCGCAGCCCAAGGCGGTTCCGCTCGGCCTCGTCACGCGCCTGGAAGAGCTGCCCGCCGACAAGATCGAGTTCTCGAACGGCCGCTACATGGTGCAGTACCGCGAGCAGCTGATGCCGCTGGTGGCCATGGAAGGCGTCACCATTGCGAGCCAGGGCGCCCAGCCGATCCTGGTGTTCGCCGACGACGGCCGCTCCATGGGCCTCGTCGTCGACGAGATCATCGACATCGTCGAGGAACGCCTCAACATCGAGGTCGGCGGCTCCTCCTCCGGCATTCTCGGCTCGGCCGTGATCAAGGGCCAGGCCACCGAGGTGATCGACGTCGGCCACTTCCTGCCGATGGCGTTCGCCGACTGGTTCACCCGCAAGGAGATGAAGCCGTCGCTGCATTCGCAGTCGGTGCTGCTGGTCGACGACTCGGCCTTCTTCCGCAACATGCTGGCGCCGGTGCTGAAGGCCGCCGGCTACCGCGTCCGCACCGCGCCGACCGCGCAGGAGGGCCTCGCGGCACTGCGCGCCCAAAACTTCGACGTGATCCTGACCGACATCGAGATGCCCGACATGAACGGGTTCGAGTTCGCGGAAGTCGTCCGCTCCGACAACAACCTCGCCGCGACGCCGATCATCGGCCTGTCGGCGCTGGTGTCGCCGGCGGCGATCGAGCGCGGCCGTCAGGCCGGCTTCCACGATTACGTCGCCAAGTTCGACCGTCCCGGCCTGATCGCGGCGCTGAAGGAGCAGACCGCGGGCGCCGCCGGCGCCTCCGAGCTGAGCCGGGCGGCCGCGGCTTAAACCTTGAGCGGCATGGACCAGGAGACACTGAAATGAGCAAGAAGACCCAGTCCGCTGAAGGCGCCATGGTCGAGTACGTCACCGCGATGATCGGCGGCCAGCTGTTCGGGCTGCCGATCTCCCGCGTCCAGGACGTGTTCATGCCCGAGCGCGTCACCCGCGTGCCGCTGGCCTCGCGTGAGATCGCGGGCGTGTTGAACCTGCGCGGCCGCATCGTCACCGTGGTCGACATGCGCTCGCGCCTCGGCCTGCCCAAGGACGAGGACGGCAAGACCGCGATGGCGGTCGGCGTCGACCTGCGCGGCGAATCCTATGGCCTCCTGATCGACCAGATCGGCGAGGTGCTGCGCCTGCCCGAGGACGGTAAGGAAGAAAACCCCGTCAACCTCGACCCCCGCATGGCCAAGCTCGCCGGCGGCGTCCACCGCCTCGACGGACAGCTCATGGTCGTCCTCGACGTCGACCGCGTCCTCGAGCTCG
>NZ_JADYVH010000030.1:0-2636 GCF_020193615.1 Bradyrhizobium sp. IC4059 | reverse complement strand
TGACCTTGCCCGTCGGGCTTAATCCAGTTTGAAGTTCGTTCTGGCCCACGACGAGGCCCAGAGCATGAAGCGCAGCCGCTTTTCGGAAGAGCAGATCATCGGGATTTTGAATGAGCATGAGGCCGGCGTGTCGGTCGCCGAGCTTTGCCGTAAGCATGGCGTCAGCGACGCCAGCATTTACAAATGGAAGGCCAAGTTTGGTGGGCTGGAGGTGTCGGAGGCCAAGCGGCTGAAGACGCTGGAGGACGAGAAACACGCGGCTGAAACGGCTGCTGGCCGACTCTATGCTGGACTATGCAGCGTTGAAGGACCTCTTGGGAAAGAAATGGTGACGCCCGCGGCCAAGCGGAAAGCTGTCGCGCATCTCGTGGATTCCCACGGGATGAGCGAACGGCGGGCGTGTAAAGCCATCGGCTGCTGCCGCATGACCATAAGATACCGGACGACCCGGGCAGACGAAGCCGGCGTTCGCCAGCGCATGAGGGCGATCGCCCTGGAGCGTCGCCGCTTCGGCTATCGGCGCCTCCATGCTCTGCTCAAGCTGGAAGGCTATCTGATCAACCACAAGAAAATGTTCCGGCTCTACCGGGAAGAGAGGCTTGCGGTGCGCCGCCGTGGCGGGCGCAAGCGGGCTATCGGGACCCGGGCGCCGATGATGGTGCCGATGGCGCCGAACGACCGCTGGTCGCTCGGCTTCGTATCGGATCAGCTCACCGATGGCCGTCGCTTCCGTATCCTCACCGTCGTCGATGATTGCACCCGCGAGTGCCTGGCGCTGGTGGCCGACACCTCGCTCTCGGGAACCCGCGTAGCGCGGGAGCTAGACCGGCTGGTGATGGAACGCGGCAGGCCGAAGATGGTGGTCAGCGACAACGGCAGCGAGTTCACCAGCAACGCGATCCTAACGTGGGCCGATCAGAGCCGTGTTGCATGGCATTACATCGCGTCGAGCAAGCCCAGGCAGAATGCCTTCATCGAGAGCTTCATGTATAGACGGCCCCGCGGGTGCAAGAGGTTTTTACAGCATTTTGGATATCGGTCGGGTGCGTTCATGTATACGGCCTGTTAGTGCGACCGATGCCATGGCCGCTGGCCCTGATGGAGATCGCGGATCGAGGCCTCATCAACGGGTCGCGCTTGTTGCGCTTAAAGCTCTTCGGGCTTGCTCGATCCCCAGCTCCGCCGGTGTCCATCATGCTGTCATTTGCCCTCACACCATAAGGTGGCCAACATACGCGGAAAGTCAGGCCGCGAGCTTTGACCGATAGAATTCTCCGGTCGTCATCATCGCCCAGACGATCCGGGCCAACTTGTTGGCAACGGCGACGGCGACGACCATGGGCCGACGCCGTTCAAGCAGGGCTTCGATCCAGCCGCCTCCAACCCGGGAGCGTGCCTTTGGGTACCGAACGACGTTACGTGCTCCGATGACAAGCAAGTGCCTGAGATAGGAATCGCCCTGTCGTAATCCGGCCGAGCCGATCCTTCCCGCCAGTGGAATTCTGCTTAGGCGTCAGGCCAAGCCAGGCCGCGAACTCCCGCCCGGAGCGGAACATGGTCGCGTCCGGTACGGTCGCGGCGAGAGCCGTGGCCGTTATGGGACCGATCCCGGGAATCGAGGACAGCAACTTCGCCATCGGATTTACTCGCTGGATCTGAGCTAGCTCGCGCTCGATGGCCTCGACCTGCCGGTCCAATTCCTTCAGTTGGTTCATAAGAACGGCCAGTGCGATGCGGGCATGGGCCGGCAGCGTCAACCCCTCGTCATCCAACAAGTCCACCAGACCATCCACCCGTTGCCGGCCTTGTCCGACAATAATTCCGAACTCAGCAAAGTGAGCCCGAATGGCGCAGGCTGTCATGGTTCGCTGGCGGACCAGCAAGCCTCTTGTACGATGAAGCATCAAGAACCCTTGGTTCTCGACGCTCTTGATTGGAACGAACCGCATATTTGGACGGGTGACGGCTTCGCAGATCGCGGCCGCGTCAGCGGCGTCATTCTTGGCTCCCCTTCGTACGTAGGGTTTGACATAGGCCGGCGGAATCAATCTTACATCGTGTCCAAACTGCCGAATCTCCCGCGCCCAGTGATGAGCGGTCGCGCAAGCCTCGATGCCGACCAAGCAAGGTGCGAGCGAGGAGAAGAACGACATGATCTCGCCTCGCCGGAGGCGCTGGCGACTGGTCACTTGGCCTTGGCTGTCAACTGCATGGATGTGAAACACGTGCTTCGAAATGTCCAATCCAATTGTCGCGACTTTCATAGGGAATAGCTCCTGTTAGCGGGTCCGTACATCGCCAGTATATCGCCGGCGCCGAGGGAGCGGGGCCGTCTTCCCCCATCAACGGCCGGCTGAGGGATGAACTGTTGAACGAGACGCTGTTCACGTCGCTGGCCCAGGTCCCGCGTCACGCTCCGATGCTGGCAGGCCGATTACAACGATGCACGGCCACACTCGAAACTCGGATGCAAGACGCCGTCCGAGTTCGCCTTCACCTGCCATCCCCGGCGGGATCTGGCGCTGCTATGCCGAGGGCTCCGCGCCAGCTCCCGTCGCTACCACCGCCCAACCGGGCAAATCCAACAACCGGAGCCAACTCAGGATTGGATAAAACTTGGGGGCAAGGTCAGCCCG
>NZ_JADYVH010000002.1:0-966176 GCF_020193615.1 Bradyrhizobium sp. IC4059 | reverse complement strand
GCCCCATGTGGTCCCCCAACCCCATGTAGCGCGATCAGAGGGTGATGCCCGTGGAAGTGGCCGCCGATCGATGTCCCGCGATGTACGCGAAGCACGGCTAGGATTCCATTCCGGATCACTACGGACACGATAGCGCTTGCCATGTGCCCATTCGGCATCGCTCGTCGCGATCGCTGCTGCTTGAACCGCTGCACGCGCGGGCAGGATGTCCACATCTCGTCCACGCTGCGGAAGACGCATTTCACCGGCTTGTCATTGAACTGGTCTAGCGCTGCTCCCCGTCATCGCTGACGACGAAGGAGCATGCCATGTCGAAGCCGGTGCTGGGCGCCGCATTGTCCATCAAATCGATCCCCGCGCATCGTGACTGGCTTCTCGAAAAGCAGCGCGATCTGGAAATCCAGGACTTCTTCCGCGCCGATCTGCTCGATAGCGACTGGCGCGCAACTGCCGGCGAGATCAAGCAGATGCTCACCGGTCACACCGGCCGGCTCGGCATCCATGGTCCGTTCTGGGGCTTCAAGATCGACAGCCACGATCCGATGATCCGCCAGGCCGTAACGAAGCGCCTGCTGCAGGGCCTCGAGGCCGCCGAGTTCCTCGGTGCGACGCAGATGGTGATCCACTCGCCGTTCACGACCTGGGACCACAACAATCTCGATCTCTATCCCGACAACCGCGCCAATATCGTCGAGCGAGTCAAGGCGACGCTCGCCGAGGTGATTGCGCGTGCCGAGACGATCGGCTGCGAGATCGTCATCGAGAACATCGAGGACAAGGATCCACGCGACCGCGTGCGCCTCGCCAAGGCGTTGGAAAGCAGCAAGGTCCGCGTCTCGCTCGACACCGGGCACGCCAATTATGCGCACATCTCCACCGGCGCGCCGCCGGTCGACTATTACGTCGAGACCGCCGGCGACATGCTGACGCATGTGCACCTGCAGGACACCGACGGCTTTGCCGACCGGCACTGGGCGCCGGGCGAGGGCAACATTCCCTGGGTCGCCGTATTCCGCACGCTAAGACGGCTGACGTCGAATCCGCGGCTGATCCTCGAACTCCGCAACCACGACGATGTCCGCAAGGGCGCGGCGCATCTCGCCGCGCTCGGTCTCGCCGAATAACCGACATCACACAGGGCAGGGGTTATCCTCATGAGCAAGCTCACCCGTCGCACCATCCTGAAATCCGGCGGCGCCGCCGCAAGCACCTTGCTGCTGCCGCGTTTTGCCATCGCGCAAGCCGACAACCGTCCGTCGGTGACGGTCGCCGTGCAGAAGGTCACGAATGCGAACGTGCTCGACGTGCTGCGTGAGCAGTCCAATGTCGGCGAGCGCGTGTTCTTCTCCTCGATCTGGGAAGGCCTGATCTCCAAGAACTGGCGCGGCAAGCTCGAAGCTGTGCCGGGCCTTGCCACCGAATGGCGCCGCATCGACGACCAGACCGTCGAGGTGAAGCTGCGCCAGGGCGTCAAGTTCCACAATGGCGACGAGCTAACGGCGGAAGACGTCGTCTTCACCTTCAGCCGCGAGCGCATGTTCGGCGAGACCGAGGCCAAAAACCGCTCCACCATCAAGGCGTTCGAGAAGATCCCGACGCCGCGCCCGGGCAAGGAGCTGCCGCCGGACGTCCCCGCGGTCGCCCGCCGCATCTGGCCGGACCTGGTGCGCGTCGATGCCGTCGACAAGTACACGGTGCGCTTCTACAACGCGACGCCCGACGTCACGATCGAAGGCCGGCTGTCGCGCTACGGCTCCGACATCATGAACCGCCGCGCCTGGGAAGAGGCGGCGAGCTATCTCGACTGGGCCCGCAAGCCGGTGACGACCGGCCCCTACAGGGTCGTCGAGCTCAAGCCGGACGTCTCGCTGACGCTGGAAGCCCACGACGAATATTGGGGCGGCCGGCCGCCGCTCAAGCGCATCCGCTTCCTCGAAGTGCCTGAGGTCGCGAGCCGCCTCAACGGACTGCTCTCGGGCGAATACCAGTTCGCCTGCGACATCCCGCCGGACCAGATTGCCGGCATCGAGAAGAATTCCGCCTTCGAAGTGCAGGGCGGCACGATTCAGAATCATCGCCTTACCGTGTTCGACAAGAACCACGCCGTGCTCGCCAATCCGCTGGTGCGGCGCGCCTTCACTCACGCGATCGATCGCCAGGCGATCGTCGACAGCCTGTGGGCCGGCCGCACCCGTGTGCCGAAGGGTCTGCAATGGGAATTCTACGGCGACATGTTCAACGCCGACTGGAACGTGCCGGCCTATGATCCGAAGCTGGCGCAGGATCTGCTCAAGCAGGCCAATTATAAGGGCGACCCGATCCCGTACCGCCTGCTCAACAACTACTACACCAACCAGGTCGCGACCGCGCAGATCCTGGTCGAGATGTGGAAATCGGTCGGGCTCAACGTGCAGATCGAGACCAAGGAGAACTGGTCGCAGATCATGGAGCGCGGGCCGGCACGCGCCGTGCGCGACTGGTCGAACTCGGCCGCCTTCAACGATCCGGTGTCGTCGCTGGTCGCCCAGCACGGCCCCAACGGCCAGCAGCAGCAGATCGGCGAATGGACCAATGCCGAGCTGAACACGCTCTCCGAATTCCTGGAGACCTCGACCGACCGTGCCGCGCGCAAGAAGGCGTTCCGCCGCATGCTGGAGATCGCCGAGCGTGAAGATCCCGCCTACACGGTGCTGCACCAGAACGCGACCTTCACGGCCAAGCCGAAATCGATCAAGTGGAAGGCAGCGCCCGCCTTCGCGATGGATTTCCGCGCCGGCAATTTCGAGGTCTAAAGGTGAAGCCGCTGGTCAGCATCGAGGACTTGCGCGTCGCCTTCAATGGCGTGCCGGTCCTGCGCGGCGTCGACATTGCCTTGCAGAAGGGCGAGGCCATCGGCCTCGTCGGCGAGTCCGGCTCCGGCAAATCGGTGACGTGGCTCGCCGCGCTCGGCCTGTTGCCGCGCCATGCGCAAGTCTCTGGCTCGGTGCGGCTCGACGGGCGCCAGATTCTCGGCGCACCGGCCGCCGAGCTCGATCAGGTCAGGGGCGGGCGTATCGCCATGATCTTCCAGGATCCGGCGAGCGCGCTCAACCCGGTGCTGACCATCCGCAGGCAGCTTTGCGAAGCGCTGGCGCTGCATCGCGATCTCCAAGGCAACGCCGTGAAGGCGGAGGCGCGGCGGCTGCTCGATCTCGTCGGCATTCCCGACGCTGGCCGCCGGCTCGAGGCCTATCCGCACGAATTCTCCGGCGGCCAGGTCCAGCGCATCATGATCGCGATGGCGCTGGCCGGCAATCCCGATCTCCTCATCGCGGACGAGCCGACCACGGCGCTCGATGCCACCATCCAGGCGCAGATCCTGGAGCTGCTTTCAACTGTCCGCCGCGAGCTCGGCATGGCCATGGTGCTGATCAGCCACGACCTCGGCGTCGTCGCGGAGAATTGCGACCGCGTCGCGGTGATGTATGCCGGCTGCATCGTCGAGCAGGCCCCGAGCAACCAGCTGTTCGCCGATCCCGTGCATCCCTACGCGCAAGGATTGATCGGCGCGCTGCCGCCGCTCGATGGTCCGCGGCGGCGCCTCACCGCTATCCCCGGCACGGTGCCTGATCCCGCGCACATGCCCGGCGGCTGCGCCTTCGCGCCGCGCTGCGCGCTTGTCGCGGAAGCATGCGGCCTTGCGGCGCCGCCCCTCGCGCCGATCGCCGATGATCGCAGCGTAGCCTGCGTCCGTGCCGAGACCTCGCGCCGCGCGCTGCTCGGGATTGCCGCCGAATGAGTCCGCCGCTCGTCGAGGTCTCCGCGATCTCGCGCACCTATGCGATGCGGTCCGGAATGTTCGGGCGAGCTGCGGCCGTGCATGCCGTCGACGGCGTGTCGCTGACGATTCCAAGGGGCCAGACGCTCGGTCTCGTCGGCGAATCCGGTTCGGGCAAATCCACCACGGGCCGCATCGTGCTCGGCCTCGAGCCGCCTGACAGCGGCGCGGTGCGGTTCGACGGCAAGCCGATGGCCGCGCTTGGGACAACGGCGTGGCGTGCGCAGCGCGCGCGGATGCAGATGATCTTCCAGGATCCGCTCGGTGCACTCGACCGGCGGCTGCCGGTCGCCACGCAGATTCGCGAGCCGCTCGACATTCACGGCCTCGGCACGCCTGCGATGCGCGACGAGCGCGTCCGCGAGCTCTTGCGCGCCGTCGAACTGACGCCGGCGCATGGTGCGCGCTATCCCGGCGCGCTCTCCGGCGGGCAGCGTCAGCGCATCGTGCTGGCGCGGGCGCTGGCCACGAAACCGGATTTCCTGGTCTGCGACGAGCCGGTCAGCGCGCTCGACGTCTCGATCCAGGCGCAGGTGGTGAACCTGCTTTGCGATCTCCAGGCGCAGCTGTCGCTGACGCTGCTCTTCATCAGCCACGATTTGCGCGTCGTCAGGCAGATCAGCAACGTCGTCGCCGTGATGTATCTCGGCCGCATCGTCGAGATCGGCAGCGCGGACGATCTGTTCGCGCGGCCCGAGCATCCTTACACCCAGGCGCTGGTCTCGGCCTCGCCCGCGCCGGGCCGCCGCAGTGCGGGCCGGATCGTGCTGTCGGGCGATCCGCCGAATCCGGCCGCGCGCCCCACGGGCTGCGCCTTCCATCCGCGCTGTCCGCGCGCCATCGCGCGCTGCGCGAGCGAGGTGCCGGCGCTGTCCGCCGTCGGCGGCGACCGGCAGGTCGCCTGCCATCTCGTCACCGGCGCTGCGACACGGGACGCCGCCTGATGGGACGTTATTTCGCTATTCGGATCGGACGCGCCGCGCTCACGATCGTGCTCGTCGTGACCTTCGCCTTCATCGTGTTGCGGCTGTCAGGCGATCCCGCACTGATGATCCTGGGGCCGGAAGCGCCGCCGGAGGTGCTCGCGGCATTCCGCAAGGCGTGGGGCCTCGATGATCCCATTTGGGCCCAATATTTCGATTATTTCGGCGCCATCGCCAAGGGCGAGCTCGGCCGCTCCATGCGCGACGGCCGGCCCGCGATCGAGCTGGTGCTGGAACGCATCCCGGCGACGCTGGCGCTGACGCTGCCGGCGTTCTTCTTCAAGGTCGCGCTCGGCGTGCCCGCCGGCATCTACGCCGCGCTGCATCGCGGCTCGGGCATCGACCGCGCCGTGATGATGACGGCGGTCGCCGGCTTTACCGTGCCGAGCTTCGTGCTCGCGCTGCTGCTGGTGCTCGTCTTCGCCGTGCAGCTCGGCTGGCTCCCTTCGGGCGGGCAGGACAGCTGGCGCCACGCCATCCTGCCGATCGCAACGCTCAGTCTCGGCGGCGCGGCGGTGCTGGCGCGCTTCACCCGCAGCGCCATGCTGGAGGTGCTGGGCCAGCCCTATATCCGAACCGCATCCGCAAAAGGCGTGCCGTGGCGCAAGGTGGTGACCTCGCATGCACTGCCGAATGCAGCGATCCCGACCGTCACCATCCTCGGCTTCATGGTGGGCACGCTGATCGCAGGCGCAGTCGTGGTCGAGAGCGTGTTCGCCTGGCCGGGAGTAGGGCGGCTTCTCGTCGTCGCGGTTGCCAACCGCGATCTCGCCGTCGTGCAATGCATCCTGCTGCTGGTTGCGATGACCATGGTGACGTCCAATCTGATCGTCGACTTCCTTTACGGCTTCCTCGACCCGCGCCTGCGCAGCAAGGGAGCCCATGCATGACCGACGCGACCCTGAAGGATAGCAAGGCGTTTTCACGCCGCTTCAGCCTGCCGGCCATTCCGGTCTCGGTCGCGCTGGCGATCACCTGGATCGTCGCGATGCTGCTGATCGCGGCCTTTGCGGAGAAGATCGCGCCTTACGGCTTCACGCAGCTCGACCTGCGCAACCGGCTTGCTGCGCCCGGCAATGCCGCGCACTGGCTTGGCACCGACGAGCTTGGCCGGGACGTGCTGTCGCGGCTGCTCGTCTCGATCCGCATCTCGCTCCTGATCGCGTTCGGCGCGACCGCAATCTCGGCCGTGGTCGGGACCACCCTCGGCTTCCTCGCCGCGCATTTTCGTGGGTTCGTCGAGCAACTCGTGCTGATGCTGACCGACTTCCAGGCCAGCATGCCCTTCCTGATCATGGCGCTGGCCGTGCTGGCCTTCTTCGGCAACTCGTTGCCGCTCTTGGTCGGGCTGATGGGCCTGTTCGGCTGGGAGCGCTACGCCCGCATCGCGCGGGGCCTTGCCATATCCGCCAATGCGCAGGGCTACGCCGCTGCCGTCCGCCAGCTAGGGGCGACGCCGTCGCGGATCTACCTCCGGCACATCCTGCCCAACATCGCCTCGACCTTGATCGTCTCGACCACGCTCGTGTTCCCCGAGGTGATCCTGATGGAGTCAGGCCTGTCCTTCCTCGGCCTCGGCGTGCAGCCGCCGATGACCAGCCTCGGCAACATGGTCGGCTACGGCCGGGAATATCTGACCCGGGCCCCCTGGATCATGCTGGCGCCGGCGACGACCATCGTGGTCACCACCCTGGCGGTCTCTGTGATCGGCGACTGGCTGCGCGACCGGCTCGATCCGACGCTGCAATAGGGGCTCCGACGCCCCCCGCCGTCATTCCGGGGCGCGCCGAAAGGCGCGAACCCGGAATCCATTGTCCTGCGGGTGCTGCCGCCCGATGGATTCCGGGTTCGATGCTGCGCATCGCCCCGGAATGACAGAGAGTGAGCGACGAGCCCCCCGCGCCGGGAGCAGGGGAGCCCTGTCCAACCCAAGTTCCCGTTGCGCCCGCCGGGTCCGTGCGCTATCCGGCCGGAAAGGCCTGAGGTGGCTCCACATTTTCCCGCCCCGGCCGACGCAAACCCGAGGACGGAAACCGCCATGCCAGCCTATCGCTCCCGCACCACCACCCACGGCCGCAACATGGCGGGCGCCCGCGGCCTCTGGCGCGCGACGGGCATGAAGGACGCCGATTTCGGCAAGCCGATCATCGCGGTGGTCAACTCCTTCACCCAATTCGTGCCCGGCCACGTGCATCTGAAGGACCTCGGCCAGCTCGTGGCGCGCGAGATCGAGCAGGCCGGCGGCGTGGCGAAAGAGTTCAACACCATCGCGGTCGATGACGGCATCGCCATGGGCCATGACGGCATGCTCTACAGCCTGCCGTCGCGCGAGCTGATCGCCGACAGCGTCGAGTACATGGCCAACGCGCATTGCGCCGACGGCCTCGTCTGCATCTCCAATTGCGACAAGATCACGCCCGGCATGCTGATGGCCGCGCTCAGGCTCAACATCCCCGCCGTGTTCGTCTCGGGCGGGCCGATGGAGGCCGGCAAGGTCAAGCTGGCCGGCAAGACCAAGGCGGTCGACCTCATCGACGCCATGGTGGCCGCCGCCGATAGCAAGGTCAGCGACGAGGACGTCAAGGTGATCGAGCGCTCGGCGTGCCCGACCTGCGGCTCCTGCTCGGGCATGTTCACCGCCAATTCCATGAACTGCCTCACCGAGGCGCTCGGCCTCGCGCTGCCCGGCAACGGCTCGGTGGTCGCAACCCATGCCGACCGCAAGCGCCTGTTCGTCGAGGCCGGCCACACCATCGTCGATCTGGTCCGCCGTTATTACGAGCAGGACGATGCCTCCGTGCTGCCGCGCAACATCGCGAATTTCAAGGCGTTCGAAAACGCGATGACGCTCGATATCGCGATGGGCGGCTCGACCAACACCGTGCTGCATCTCTTGGCTGCCGCCCATGAGGGGCAGGTCGCCTTCACCATGAAGGACATCGACCGTCTGTCGCGCCGCGTGCCCGTGCTCTGCAAGGTCGCGCCTTCCGTCGCCGACGTGCATGTCGAGGACGTGCACCGTGCCGGCGGCATCATGGGCATCCTCGGCGAGCTCGACCGCGCCGGGCTGATCGACACCTCTGTTACGACCGTGCACGCGCCGACCATGAACGAGGCGCTGGAGCGCTGGGACATCAAGCGCACCAAGAGTGAGACGGTCCGGACCTTCTATCGCGCTTCGCCCGGCGGCATCCCCACGCAAGTCGCCTTCAGCCAGGAGCGCCGCTACGACGAGCTCGACGCCGACCGCGAGAAGGGCGTCGTGCGCGATCTCGCGCACGCCTTCAGCAAGGACGGCGGTCTCGCCGTGCTCTACGGCAATCTCGCGCAGGACGGCTGCATCGTGAAGACCGCCGGCGTCGATGCCTCGATCCTGAAATTCTCCGGCCCAGCGCGCGTGTTCGAAAGCCAGGACGCGGCGGTCGAAGGCATCCTGGGCGGCAAGGTCGTCGCCGGCGAGGTCGTGGTCATCATCTATGAAGGCCCTCGCGGCGGCCCCGGCATGCAGGAGATGCTGTATCCGACCAGCTATCTGAAATCGATGGGCCTCGGCAAAGCCTGTGCGCTCGTCACCGACGGCCGCTTCTCCGGCGGCTCCTCCGGCCTGTCGATCGGCCATCTGTCGCCGGAGGCCGCCGAAGGCGGCAATATCGGTCTGGTGCGGACGGGCGACATCATCGCCATCGACATCCCGAACCGCAGCATCAGCCTCGAGGTCTCCGACGAGGAGCTCGCCAAGCGCCGCGCCGCGGAGGAGGCGAAGGGCGATGCCGCCTGGCAGGCGCAAGGCCGCAAGCGCAACGTCTCGACCGCGCTGCAGGCTTACGCCGCGCTCACCACCAGTGCCGCGCGCGGTGCGGTGCGCGAGGTCAAGCGGCGTCCGAAGTAGGCGGCATCGGCGCCACTGGCCTGGATCGGCGATCTTCGGAACGCCTCGCGGCTCCGTGCGACCACCCGGATGCGCCGTTGCAGGAAGTAGCCGGAACGGAGATCGGGAAAGAACGGCCCCCGCCTCCCTAGGGCGTGGGGCTGGTTGGGGTGGGAGCGGGAGCCGTTTGCTCAGTGGGCACCCGACGTGCGGGCTCGCCCGCCAGGCATCATCAACTTAGTGCATTGTCCACATTTTCCTATTTAATTTTTATTAATTTTGTTTTTATTTTTATTTAATCGTGCCATCCTAAGAAAAATCGTCGAAATCCATTTTTCCGAATTCAGCCGAGGCGGTCGCCGTATCGAGGTTCGTCCGCAAAGGTTCGGATTGCCAATAGCGGAGTTAGCCATGAGTCATTCTCCATCACTCGTGCCGCAAATCACGACAGACCGGGACGTCTATCTTGTGCTCGATGATTTCGGCCGCCGCCTGGGCCGGGCTTGGTGCGAGACGGCCGAGGAGGACGCCAATCGCGCGACCCTGCTCAGACATCTCGCCGAAGGGCAATATCTCCATCCCGCACGTATCGTGGCCTTCAATACCGCGGAGGGATGGTCGCGCGATGCCACCGCTGAAATCGCCGATGAGCTGCGCCGTCGCTTCGTCGAACTCGAGGAGACCGATCCCTCGCTGTTGGAGTTTCTGGAAAGAGCAGCGAGGCGTTGAAAGCTCGAACATGGAACGAGGATGAACTGCAAATTATGCTCGAACGAGTGCCGCGGCGATGTCCGATCGCGGACTCGCTGTCATGCGCACCCCCGCGCAAAACATCCCGCGCGTTAATGCGCGTGGTCAATGAGTTCTTACCGCTCCGCCGCGATCGATCGTTCGCATTAAGGATGCCTCGACGAAGTTCGGCAAGGCAAGGTTTTGCGCCGTATACTCCCGCGACCTTCGCAGATCCGTTTCGGGCAACTGGGGCACCACCGCAATGTCTCGTACTCTCGCTGTCGTTTTCTCAACGGCCGTCGCCGCCATTTCCATGACGGGCGCGGCCTCCGCCGGCTGCTACAATTGCTACACGCCGCCGCCGTGCACGACCTGCTACCAGCAACAATATGTGCCGCCGCAATACCGCACCGTCGACGAGACCGTGATGGTCTCGCCCGGCTCCGTGGTCGCGCACCGCACGCCGGCGCAGTACCGCACCGTGATGGTGCCGCAGACCGTGATGGTCGCGCCGCCCAGCGTCCAGTACGAGCGCATCCCGCCGCAATACGCCACCCGGCAGCGCGTCGAGATGGTCTCGCCGGGTTATTCCTATTACGCCCCGGTGCAGATGAACTGCGCGTCCTGCGGCTACTGAGCTAGACGCAAACAACAAAGAATTTCAGGACGGCGCTCTTCGCGGGGCGCCGCGCTTTCTGTTGCGCGACGCAAAGGTGAGGGAGCCTTTGAACCGCAAGGCCCGGAACGACACGAAACGGCATGAGCTCGTTTCTGGACTCCGTCGAGCGACCGCAACTCGGGCTGGTCGCTGCTTTCGCCGTTTCACTGATGTGCGCAGTTGCGGTGGTCTGGTCGGTCGGCTCGACCGATCGCGTTACCTATCTCGGCCCGGACCAC
This sequence comes from Bradyrhizobium sp. IC4059, assembly GCF_020193615.1. Lineage (NCBI taxonomy): Bacteria > Pseudomonadati > Pseudomonadota > Alphaproteobacteria > Hyphomicrobiales > Nitrobacteraceae > Bradyrhizobium > Bradyrhizobium sp. IC4059. The sequence goes on along the minus strand of NZ_JADYVH010000002.1, from coordinate 955,879 downwards.
GGCCAGGAGCAGACCATCACACAGGTCCGCCTCAAGACGCTCCCACAAGGGAGTTACGTGATCGAACGGGGCGCGATCTACAAGGCAATGCAGGCAGGGTGCCGCTACGACCTGAACTACAGCCCTCAATTCGGGCGCAACGTCAGCGACCGGCAGAGGACCAAGTACATCCGGAGTGCCGTCCTGGTTGATTGCCCGAAGAGCTAGACAGGTTGTGCAGGAAAAGGAACGCGCCGCGCTCCGGCCGGCAAAGGTTTGAGCACTTGCGCCAACTTGGCGTTGCCTTGCGCGGTCGACTACGTTAAGCGACACCCATTCCCGGGACTGGAAGGGTGGCCGAGTGGTTTAAGGCACCGGTCTTGAAAACCGGCGTGCCCGCAAGGGTACCGTGGGTTCGAATCCCACCCCTTCCGCCAGAAATCGCCATAAGTTCCCCTCGTGGGCTGGCACGCTCCTTGCCAATTGGACGTGCCCGACCATGGAGGCGTGCACCGATGGCACAGCGAGTTCGTATCTTAAAGCAATCCAAGTCCGGTTTGACACATATTGCCCGCGAACTGGTGAGATTGCTGGACGCGATCGAGGAGCTCGAGGAGCTGAGAGAAAGGGTCCGGCTCGCCGAAGCCGCTCGCGTGTTGCACTAGCCTGCGCTGGAAAGACTGGGGCGCCTCGGCGCGTCACTCCCAAGGTCTGGATTGGCGGCGCCTCGGTGCCGCTCGGGTCATTTGGCCGAGACCCATTCCTAACACCGCAGCCCGACGGATCTGTTCAATCTTCCTCGCTCAAGTCCGGCCCGCGATGTTGGAGAGACGGATTGCGGCGGTGCCGTAGACCCATGTTGCGTTTGGATCTCCAGTCTTCAAGAGGAGGATCGGGACTGGTTGAAATGCAGTGGAAGGAAGCGTTGCGTGCTAGAGCCACGGACACGCGAAACTGCGCAGGAACGCTACTGACTTAGAGAGATTAGCCCGCAGCAGGCTTCACAGCGGCCAACGCATGTTCTTCTTTTTCTCCAACCGGCTGGGATGTCTCGGCTCGCTGCTGATCTCCGGCCTGGTTACGGTGGCGCTGGTCTTCCTGCTCGGAGTAGTTCGGTTCTGATCTTCGCCGCGCGGATCCAGTCCGTCATCTCCGCCTTCATGCTCCCTCAGGAACTTGGCCTCGGCTCGCCTGTTGTTCGCAGTCTCGAGCACACGGAGAGCAGCCTTGGAAAGCACCATCATTGGAGAATTCGACACGCGCCGCGGAGCCGAGCTTGCGGTTGAGCATGTCGTGCAGGAATGCGGCGTGCCGCGAGGCGACGTCTTCGTCCAGCCCGCCGGCGCCGCGAACACGGTGGGAACACGCGCGGCAGGTCCCGACGTCAAGACAGCGCCCACACCGGAGGGGCGGCAGAAGCTGGAAGGCCTGATCGAGGTTTCCGTCGATTTTCACGGCGATGCCCCTGAGAAAATTGTCGATGTGTTGAGGAGCGCCGGCGCGAAGTTTGTCCGCACCAAATGACGACTTGTGCGACGGGCCCAGAGGGCGCGGGACATTCGGCATTCGCATCGAACCGCAGCCGTTGACCGCCTGGAACCCCTTGAGCCTCCAGCGCGTTTAGACGCAAACGCGAATTGCGAGGTCCACCTGCTTCAGAGCGCATCGACACTCACTCCCGGCGACACCGTCTGGCGGCGGTGCAAGGCGCGGCGCGTGGCGGTACTGAATGATGCCGCCGCCTATTTCGCCGCCCTGCGGGAGGCACTGCTGGAGGCGCAGGATGTCGTCTACATTGTCGGATGGGACATCCATAGCAGGACACGTCTGGTCGGAGCTTCCGGACGTGCCGATGATGGCCTGCCTGACGAGCTTGGTCCCTTCCTACGCGCCCTGGTGCAGCGCCGGCCCGCCTTGCGCATCAACATTCTCGTCTGGGACTTCGTCTCATTCTACGCTTCCGAGAGAGAGTGGAGTTCCGCGGCGAAATTCACTGCCGACACCGATGGCCGCGTCCGGTTTCATCTTGACGCCACGCTTCCGTTTGGTTCGGCGCAACACCAGAAGATCGTCTGTGTCGACGGATCACTGGCGTTCGTCGGCGGCCTCGATCTGACGATCCGGCGTTGGGACACGAGTGACCACCGCGCCGACAATGCCATGCGCTGCGACCCTCAGCGCAAGCCATATCCACCGTTTCACGACGTTCAGTGCCTGGTCGACGGGGATGCTGCGGAGCAGCTGTTCGCCCTCGCGGAGCAACGCTGGCGTGCGGCAGGCCAACAGTCCGATGAACGGCGCGCGCCGAGGAACGGTCGCTGGCCGGCAAGCGTGCCTGTCGAGGCCGAGCACTTGCCGGTCGGGATCGCCAGGACCGAGGTGGTCTGTCCTGCAGGCTCGACCATCAAGGAGGTCGAACGCTCCTTCATTGCGGCGATCCGGTCGGCAACGAGCTTCGTGTACATCGAAAATCAATTCACCAGCGCGACCAGGATGGCGCACGAATTGGCGGAGCAGATGTGTCGCGTGCCATCGCTTCGGGTTCTGATCGTCGCTCCGAAACTGCATTCCTCGTGGCTTGAGTCCCAGGCCATGCAGAACGGCCGTGGCGCCTTCATCGACTGCTTCAGCGCGGCTGGCGTGGCCGATCGCATCCGCTTCGTCTATCCGATCTCCCGCAGCGGCAATAAGGAAGCCGCGGTGATGGTGCACAGCAAGCTCATGATCGTCGATGACAGGATCTTGCGGATCGGCTCGGCCAATCTGAACAATCGTTCCATGGGCGCCGACAGCGAATGCGACCTCATCTTTGAAGCTGAATCCGAGCAGCATCGGGATTTCATCGCCTCGGTCCGCCGTCGGCTCATCGCTCATTTCTGCGGTCTCGACGAGCAGGCCGTCACGCAAAACGAGCATCGGCTGTTCGCCCTGCTGGACCAGGTGTCGAAAAAGGGTGGGGCGAAGACGCTGCGAAAAGTGGAGTCCTCGGTTCTGACCAGCACGCTGGCCACCCTGGTTCAGCCGGTGGCGGACCCTGAGCTGCCTCTTCATCTCGAGCGGGCGGCATCGCGCATGTGGAGCACGAAGACGATCATCGGGATCGCCTCGATCGCGCTGGCGCTTCTTGGACTGACGCTGGCGTGGTCGTACACGTCCCTCAGCGATTACGCCGATGCGGGCCGGATCTCGTCGTTCCTGTCTGCCTATTCGCAGTCCGTTTGGGGACCGCCATTCGCAATTGCGGCCTTCGTCGTCGGCGGGCTGGTCATCTTTCCGGTTCTCGTGCTGATTGCTGCGACTGCCGCCGCCCTGGGGCCCTGGCTGGGTTTCGTCACCGCAATGGCGGGCGTCTCGCTCAGCGCACTCCTCCTTTTTGCGATCGGACGGTTCCTGGGCCGAGAGCGCCTTCAGCGCTTGCTGGGACGCCGTGCCGCGCGCATCCAGGAACGCGTTGTCGGCAAGGGAATCCTGGCCGTTGTCGTCATCCGGATGATTCCGATCGCACCATTCTCGCTGGTGAACGTCGCGGCTGGCGCGAGCACGCTGCCGCTCCGTGATTTCCTGGTTGGAACGCTGCTGGGCATGATGCCCGGCATTCTCGCCATGGCCGTTCTGGGAGCGCAGATCGCCGATCTGGCCAGGAATGCGTCCTGGAGCAGCGTATTGCTGCTCACGCTGGCATTTCTGGGCTGGCTCGGCGTCTGTGCGGGCGCTCAATTCCTCGCGACGTGGCTCGCCGGGAGGCGCTGATGGCGCCGATGCGCTTCATGACGTGGAACGTGCACGGCACGTTCAATCTCAATCCGACGTTCGATCTGGAAGGTGTTTGCTCCATCATTCGCAAATGGTCGCCGGATGTCGTCGCGCTCCAGGAGGTGGATTCCCGATCGCGGTCGGACGATCCGTTCGCGAAGCTGGCGCGCGTCGTCGGCGATCATCGCGTTCATGCCAAGTCGATCGTCACGGAGGACGGTGACTACGGCCAGATGCTCATGAGCCGCTTTCCGTTCTCCAGCGTGCCCGAGATCGTAGACGTGTCGTATCGAGAGCGGGAGCCGCGCAGGGCGATCGCGACGGGATTGCTGACGCCTTTCGGCGACGTCCGCGTGGTCGCCACTCATCTCGGCCTCAGCATCCACGAGCGTTATGCGCAGGCTCAGGCCGTGGTGAGCCTGGTGAAGTCGGAAAGGACCGTCGTCCTCGGCGATTTCAACGATTGGTTTTGGGTGAAATCGGTGCGGCGCGTGCTCGCGCAGGCCTGCCCGAACCGGACGCGGTTGCGGACTTTCCCATCGCGCTTGCCCCTCATGCGGCTCGACCGGATCTACGCAACGCGTGACAGCCGGATCGAGAAAGTCTGGACCGACCATGCGGCGCGCGCCTATTCCGACCATTTGCCCGTGATCGCGGACATCGCGATCTAACGGTTCCAGCGACCGGAGTGCGGATCTCTGGCCCTCATTGAGAAAAGCGTTGTGCTAGAGGAACTTAGCTACTGTGCATGGGGTTGTTTTCAGACAACTTTTATGCCTGCGGCCGACAGTCTCGAAAAGGACCATGCGGAACTTTTTCCTCACGGCCACGTTCATTCAGCATGACTGAAGACCTTTCCTTCCGACGCAAACCCCTGACCCCCGAACAGCGCCATGCCCGCGATGCGGCTCGGCGGATCGAGGCGGAGAAGGCCATGCGCGACCACGAAGCGGCGCAGAAGGCGTTCTATGCCAACAAGGAACGGCTGAAGGCCGAGCGGCTGGCGCGCGAAGCGGCGGCGGCGAAGGGCTGAGCGAACGCGCTTAGCCGCGCAACTACCAAAAAATCGCATCTGCTGGCGGCCTGCATTTGATTGTCGGCCGCCAATGCCGCTTGGGTGTCTGCTTCCCATCGGCAGGCTTGACGGCGCTTCGCTTCCGGGAGGAAGCTTCTGATGATCCAAAAGTGACCTGAACCATGGATACGTTCGCTCCCAGCAAGTGCGATCCTCATCAGCGACGCAGAATGGAGCTGACCATGACCACGTTCGACAAGCGCGAGCGGGGCTTTGAAGCCAAATTCGCCCACGACGAGGAATTGATGTTCAAGGCCACGGCGCGGTCCAACAAGCTGCTCGGGCTTTGGGCCGCAGGCCAGCTCGGGCTCAGTGGCGATGCCGCTGCAGGCTACGCGGCTGCGCTGGTGACGGACCATCTGGAGAGCCGGACGATGGACCATGTGGTCGGCAAGGTGGCGGGCGATCTCGCAGGCAAGGGGATCGCGCGCGAGCAGGTCGCGCAGAGGCTTCAGGACTGTCTGCACGAGGCGCTGGCGCAGCTCGAAGCGGACCGGCAATGACACCCGCTGCCGCGTTCATTCGGCGTGCTTGCCGCCTTCCGCGGGCTGTGCCGTTTCGTGCTACCGTGCCAGCCGCCGGAGACGGCGGCGAGCGGGAGGTGGGGCATGTCAGGGGGCAGCTTTGGCAAATGGTCCGGCGCAATCGCATGCGCCGGCGCCATGCTGGTCGCTGCAGGTGGCGCCGAGGTCTCGGCGACGCCGCTGACGCCGTTTCGATACGAGGCGCAGGCCCAGCGTCATTGCCCGCGCGACAAGGTGGTTTGGCTCGACTTCGGCAAGGGCGTTTATTACCGCAAGGGTCAGAAGCGCTACGGCCAGGGCTTCGACGGCAGCTTCGTCTGCCAGAACGAGGCCCGCGGCGGCTTCTACCGCCGCTCGCTGTTGGGCCTGCGCTGAGCGGCGGGTTTCGGCGGCCGGCGGACGTGCCGGCTATTTCGCTGATGGCAGCCTGACCGGCACATGCGGGGAGGTGCTGATGACCCGGGGGCCTCCATCCGGATAGGTGCGGTTGCCGCGGATCAGGGATTCCAAGACCAGGAAGAACTTCTCGGCAAGCATTTGCGTCACCCTCGTTGGTGATGGCCTCTTGCAATTGGTCGAGGCGCCGAACGCAATAATTCAATCAACTGAATGGGAGCGGGGACGGCCGCGCCTGCTGCGCCGCAATGGAGAGAACCCCGTGTTGGACAGGAGGACGTGCGGTTCAGGCAAACGCCAGCGCGACGAGACTCGAGCAGAGCAGCACCAAGCCGCCGGCGGTCAAGGCCAGGAAGCCATCAGATACGAGGTCATGATTACGCATGGGACACCTGCCGCTCTCGTGTTCGATGCGCGAGTGGATCGACCGTCCGAACGCGCCGCTTTGAAAGAGGTGATGCTTGCCGTCCGCGCGAGTGCCTTCAGGCCCTCGTGCGGTAACCCTCGAACGCATGGGCCAGGAAGATCCCCACGCTTACCAGACCCATCAGTGCCGAAACCGTCTCGATCATCGTTAAATTCCAAATCCCGCCCTCGCATCCGAGAGAACGCGGGCGGCCTTGCACAGTCAAAAGAATTTCGGTGAGCGGCGCGACAATGGGGGTGGAGTGAGGATTTGGCGCAACAGACTGTCCGGCACTGGCACAGTGCGGGGGCCATCGCCCCGTAGAACAACGGAAAAATGCGAACGTCTCGTTTACCATCCCGGCGTGATCGCCATGGGCTCCCCATTTCCGCCGCGTTCGGGTTGCGTTATCGTTACCGCTTCCGAGACGGTGGTGGGCCGCCTCGGATGAGATGACCGGACAGCGCTCCCCGTAGCCAAAGCGGGTTGGGTACGCCTCCGGCGAAGTGGTATTTGGGGCGCATGGGGATCCATCGGTCAGATTCGGTTTTGCGAGCCGCGCGCGGTGTTGCGGCGGTCGCGACCTGCCTTGCGCTCGCCAACTGCGCCTCCTCAAACAAGTTCGCCAGCCGCGTCGACCCGAAATACGGCGTGTCCTCGAGCCCGCGGGTGGTGGCCTTCGGCGATCCGGTCCCGAAGGGTGGCGGCACCTACCGCGTCGGCAAGCCCTATGTCGTGGCGGGCCGGACTTACGTGCCGGAGGAGGACGTCAACTACCGAGCTGAGGGCATGGCCTCCTGGTACGGCGACAGTTTCCACGGCCGCCTGACCGCCAATGGCGAAGTGTTCGACATGACCTCGCTGACCGCGGCGCATCCGACCCTGCCGATGCCGTCTTATGCGCGGGTGACCAACGTCTCGAACGGCAAGTCGCTGATCGTCCGCGTCAATGACCGCGGGCCCTACCACGGCAACCGCCTCATCGACGTCTCCAACAAGGCCGCCGAACTCCTTGAATTCAAAGGGAACGGCGTCGCCAAGGTCCGCGTCGAATATGTCGGCCGGGCGCCGCTCGAAGGCTCCGACGACCGTCAGCTTCTGGCGACCCTGCGGACCGGCGTTCCGGCGCCGTCGCCCTCGATGGTCCGGGTCGCCTCGGCCAAGCCGTTTGTGCCGGAGCTGCCGTCCTCGGCCCGCGGTGCCATTCGCGGCGAGGTCCCGATGCCGGAGGGGCGGCCGTACAATCTCGGCAGCACCTCGGCCGATATGGCTTCGCTCAATGCCACCTCGGAAATGTCAGCCTCGGGCCGCAGCCGGGGCCGGGCGCTCCAGAACGCCCGCGCGGTGTCCTATGGCGAGGACGGCCGCTACGCCGCCGACAGCGCGGCCGCGTCGACCGATGGCGCCGCCGAGGCCCGCAGCATCCTGAGCGGCCGCGGCCTCTACTGAGCTGCGCTCTCCGTCAAGAACGTGACGAGCGCCGCATTCACCTCTTCGGGCCGCTCCTGCTGCACCCAATGGCCGGCGCCCTCGATGATCAGCTTGCGCTTCAGATTGGGCAGCACGCGTTCGAGCTCGTTGACGCGCTTGGCCCCGATCAGGCCGGTGATGACGGCGTCCTTCGAGCCTGCGATGAAGAGGGAAGGCTGGTGAATCTGCGCGTCCTGCCAGGGTGCGGTCAGCTCCCAATTGCGGTCGATGTTGCGATACCAGTTCAGCCCGCCGCGGAAGCCGGACTTGCGGAAGGCCTCGGTGAAATAGGCCAGGTCTGCCTCGCTGAGCCAGCCAGGCAGCGGCTCGTCGGCGCCCGCGTGGCCGAGAAAGCCCTTGCCCTCCTGCACGAACATGGCCGCGGTGGGATCGGCGAGGCCCCGCCCGCCGAGGACGATGCGCATGGTGCGTGCGACGTCACGCTCGAGCTCGGCCTCGGCGACGCCGGGCGTCTGGAAATACTGCCAGTAGAAATTGGTGACGCCGCCCTGGCGCAGCAGGTCGAGCGGCTTGCCGCGGCCCCGGAACGGCGGCGGCACGCTCAGGCCCGCGACCGCCGTGAAGATGTCCGGCCGGAACAGCGCCGCGTGCCAGGCGACCGGTGCACCCCAATCATGGCCGACCACCATCGCCTTGGTCTCGCCGAGGGCCTGGACCAGGCCGACCACGTCGCCGACAGTGTCGAAGATCGAGTAGGCGTTCGCGTCGAGCGGCGCCGCGCTCTGGCCATAGCCGCGCATGTCGGGGGCGACGACGTGAAACCCGGCTTCGGCGAGCGGCAGGATCTGGTGGCGCCAGGAATAGGACAGCTCCGGCCAGCCATGGCACAGCACGACCAGCGGTCCCTGTCCGGCTTCGCGGACGAACAGCTCGACCCCGTTGGACTTGATCATGCGGGTTGAGGGCATTCGCTTTTCCGCCTTGTTTCAGGGGTTTGGTCGAAAAACATGAGGCGTCACGATAGGGGCGCAGCGAGAATCGTGCAATCTCGGCGACAAGCGTCCAACCGCGTGTTGTTCGCATCTGTTCCAGCTGTTAGAACGCCTCTCTCAGGGCTTCGCCATGGCACTTCGTCTTCCTTTGCTTCGTCGCAACCGGCTCACCGCAGGAACGCTGGCGCGCGGGCTGATCGCGACGGTTTTGGCGGCGGCCATCGGCTGGGGCGGGGCGCTCCATGCGGCCAACCAGAGTGTCCAGGGCGGCAAGAAAGCGGAAGATGCCGGCTTCGACGGCGATGCCCCGACCGCGATCCTGATCGAAGCCTCCTCGGGCAGCGTGCTGTTCGAGAAGAACGCCGACGAGCTGCGCGCGCCCTCGAGCATGATGAAGCTGATGACCGCGGAGGTCGTCTTCAATGCCATCAAGAAGGGCGACATCAAGCTGAACGACGAGTATCGGATCAGCGAGAATGCCTGGCGCAGAGGCGGGGCCCCCTCGGGCGGCTCGACCATGTTCGCCGCCATCAACAGCAAGGTCTCGGTCGACGATCTCCTGCGCGGCGCGATCATCCAGAGCGGCAATGACGCCTGCATCGCGCTGGCCGAAGCCATGGCGGGCAATGAGCGGATCTTTGCCGCCGACTTCATGACCAAGCGCGCCCGCGAGCTTGGCATGACCAGGTCGACCTTCGCCAATTCCAGCGGTCTGCCCGATCCCGGCAACAAGATGACGGTGCGCGAGCTCGGCATGCTTGCCCGGCACATCATCCTGGACTTCCCCGAATTCTACAAACTGTTCGGCGAGAAGGAGTTCACCTGGAACAAGATCCGCCAGCAAAACCGCAATCCGCTGCTCAATTCGATGGAAGGCGCTGACGGCCTGAAGACCGGCTACACCAAGGAAGGCGGCTACGGCATGGTCGGCTCCGCCGTGCAGAACGGCACGCGGCTGATCGTCGTCGTCAACGGACTTGACGATCCCGAGGACCGCGCCACGGAAGCCAAGAAGATGCTGGAATGGGGTTTTCGCAATTTCGAGACCCGCACCCTGATCGCAGCCGAGCAGCCCGTCGGCTACGCCAAGGTGTTCGGCGGCGAGAGCCGGTCGGTCAAGCTCATCGCCAAGACCCCTGTGAAGGTGATGGTGCACAAGAACGGCAGCGACAAGCTGATTGCGCGCATCGTCTATAGTGGCCCGGTGCGCGCGCCGATCGAGGCCGGCCAGCGGGTCGGCGTGGTCAGGGTCTGGCGCAGCGGCAACATCGCGGTCGAGACGCCGGTCTATGCCGCGGAGGCGATCGGCACCGGCTCGACCATGCGCCGCGCGATCGACGGCGCCAGCGAGCTCGTGATCGGCATGTTCCGCGCAGGCGCCGAGAAGCTCTGATCATGAGTGAGAGCGCTGCACAGCGACCGTCCGGACGGGGACGCTTCATCACCTTTGAAGGCGGCGAGGGCACGGGCAAGTCGACCCAGATCAAGAAGCTCGCCGACCGCCTGAAGGCGGCAAAGCTGCGCATCCGCGTGACGCGGGAGCCGGGCGGCTCGCCGGGCGCTGAAATCATGCGTCATCTGGTGCTGTCGGGCATGGGCAAGCTGCTCGGCCCCGAGGCCGAGACGCTGCTGTTTGCCGCCGCGCGCGATGACCATGTCCGCACCGTGATCCAGCCGGCGCTGAGCCAGGGCGTCTGGGTGCTGTGCGACCGCTTCGCGGATTCGACGCGGGCGTATCAGGGCAGCCTCGGCCAGGTGCCCGATGGCCTGATCAACGCGATGCAAAGGGTGACGATCGGCGACCTCAAGCCGGACCTCACCATCATCCTCGATTTGCCGGTCGAGATCGGCCTGCAACGTGCCGCCGCGCGCCGCGGCAGCGGCACGCCCGACAGGTTTGAGGCTGAGAAGCTCAGCTTTCACCAGGGCCTCCGCGAAGCCTATCGCAAGATCGCGGCGGAGGATCCCGCGCGCTGCGTGCTGATCGACGCCAATTCCGATCCGGACACGGTCGCCGCGCGCGTCTGGACGGCGCTGCGCGAGCGCCTGCTGCCAACGCCTGCGTCAGTGGTGTCGGTATGAGCCCGCGTCAGGCCGAGCGCGAAACCGCCATACCGCATCCGCGCGAGACGTCGCAGCTGTTCGGCCATCGCGAGGCGGAGGCCGCGCTGCTTGATGCCTATCGCAGCGGACGCATTCCGCATGCCTGGCTGATCGGCGGGCCACAGGGGATCGGCAAGGCGACGCTGGCCTATCGCATGGCGCGCTTCGTGCTCACCCATGCGCAGCCGCTGGCGCCGGCCGTGCAGCGCGCCGAAAGCCTTGCGATCGATCACGACGACGCCGTGGCGCGGCAGGTGGCGGCCGGCTCGCATGGCGGCCTGCTGACGCTCGAGCGCACCGCCAACGAGCGCGGCGTGATGCGCACCGTGATCACCGTGGACGAGACGCGCGAGACGATCGGTTTCTTCGGCTCGACCGCCGCGGCCGAAGGCTGGCGCGTCTGCATCGTCGACACCGTCGACGAGCTCAATCCGAACGCGGCCAACGCGCTTCTGAAGATCTTGGAGGAGCCGCCGCAGCAATCGCTGTTCCTGCTGGTGAGCCACGCGCCCGCGCGGGTGCTCGCCACGATCCAGTCGCGCTGCCGCAAGCTGCGCCTGCGGCCGCTCACCACGAACGATGTGATCGGCGCCGCCGCTTCGGCGGCTGAGCTCGATCCGAACGATGCCGCGCTGCGCGAGGCGGCCGAGGCCTCCGAGGGCAGCGTCGCACGGACGCTGACGTTGCTCGGTGGCGAGGCCCTGAAGCTTCAGCAGCGCACGGCGGCGCTGCTCGCGCGCCTGCCGCAGGTCGATCCGCGCGAATTGCACACGCTCGGCGATTCGCTCGGCACCAGCGACCGCGTGGCGCTTGCGGCCTTCATCGACGGCATCGACCGCTGGATTGCGGAGCGCCTGCATGCGGATGAGGCCAATGCCAACCAGAACCTGCCGCGCCTTGCGCGGCTAGCTGAGGTATGGGAAAAGATCGTCCGCGCCGCGCGCGACACCGAAACCTACAATCTGGAGCGAAAGCCCTTGGTTTTCTCGGTGTTCGGCTGGCTGGCGGACGCAACGCGCTAAAGCATGATCCGGAAAAGTGCGCAGCGGTTTTCCGAAAGATCATGCGCAAAACAATAACGGAACGCCGAGCCGTTTCCAAAATTCGAGAAGCCGGTAAAGGAATTCGTGGTGGCAACGCGAGCTAAGAAATCCGTCAAACGCAAGAGCGGCAAGAAGGCTGCGAAGAAGGCCGTCAAGAAAGCCGCGAAAAAGGCCAAGGCGCGCGCGGCCAAAGCTGCCAAGAAGGTCAAGAAGACCAAGAGGGCTGCCGTCAAGAAGAGCGTGAAGAAGGGCGCCGCAAAGAAGGCCGCGAAGAAGCAGGTCGTCGCCAAGAAGGCGGTGAAGAAAGCTGCCAAAAAGCCGGCCAAGGCTCCGGCGAAGAAGGTCGCGAAAAATGCGGCTGCGCCTGCCGTGACCGCCGCACCGACTCCCGTCGTGACGCCTGAGAAGCCAAAGGCGCCGAAGCCAAAGGCTCCTCGTTCGCCGAAGCCCGTCGCTTCTGCGCACGTTGCCGCGCCTGCGGTTGCCGCCGCGCGCGACAACATCTTCTACATCACCACCGCGATCGCCTATCCCAACGGTAGCCCGCATATCGGTCATGCCTATGAGGCGATCGCGACCGACGCCCTGGCGCGCTTTGCGCGGCTCGACGGCAAGGATGTGTTCTTTTTGACCGGCACCGACGAGCACGGTCAGAAGATGATTCAGACGGCGGCGAACGAAGGCATGTCCACCGCCGCGCTCGCGACGCGCAATGCCGGCCGCTTCAGAGAGATGGACGAGCGCCTGGACGTGTCGTTCGACCGCTTCATCCGCACCACCGAGGAGCAGCATCACCGTTCCAGCCAGGAGATCTGGCGCCGCATGGAAGCGAACGGCGACATCTACGCTGACACCTATTCGGGCTGGTACTCGGTCCGTGACGAGGCCTATTACGCCGAGGACGAGACGCGTGTGAACGACGATGGCGTGCGCTTGGGGCCGCAGGGCACGCCGGTGGAATGGGTGGAGGAGAAGAGCTATTTCTTCCGCTTGTCGGAGTACCAGGACAAGCTGCTCAAGCTCTATGCGGATCAGCCCGACTTCGTCGGGCCGGACTCGCGCAAGAACGAGGTGGTGAGCTTCGTCAAGGGCGGCCTGCGCGATCTCTCGATCTCGCGCACCACGTTCGATTGGGGCGTGAAGGTGCCCGGCGACGAAGAGCACGTGATGTATGTCTGGGTCGATGCGTTGACCAACTACATCACCGGCGTCGGTTTCCCCGATGAGAGCGACAAGAACTGGCGCTATTGGCCGGCCGACGTGCACGTCATCGGCAAGGACATCATCCGCTTCCATGCGGTGTATTGGCCGGCCTTCCTTTTGTCGGCGGGCATCCCGCTGCCGAAACGGGTCTATGCCCACGGCTTCCTGTTCAACAGGGGCGAGAAGATGTCGAAGTCGGTCGGCAACACTGTCGATCCCTTCAACCTCGCCGACCAGTACGGCGTCGACCAGTTGCGCTACTTCTTCTTGCGCGAGGTGCCGTTCGGCCAGGACGGCAACTACAATCACGAGGCGATTGTCGCGCGCATCAACGCCGATCTCGCCAACGATCTCGGCAATCTCGCGCAGCGCTCGCTGTCGATGATCGCAAAACAGCTCGGCGGCGTGCTGCCCGAGCCCGGCGAGTTCAGCGACAACGACAAGGCGATCCTGGCGATGGCCGACGGCATGATCGCTGCCTCGCGTGAAGCCATGGCGACGCAGCAGATTCATCAATGGCTCAACGCCGTCTGGGCCGTGGTCGCGGAGGCCAACCGCTATTTTGCGGGTGAAGCGCCGTGGGCGCTCGCCAAGACGGATCCGGCCAGGCAGAAGACGGTGCTCTACGTCACCGCCGAAGTCGTGCGTCAGATTGCGATCCTGGCTCAGCCCGCGATGCCGACCGCCTCCGGCAAGCTGCTCGACAGCCTCGGCATCCCCGAAGCCGAGCGCAATTTTGACATGCTCGGCGGCGCCAAGCGCATCGCGCCCGGTTCGACGCTGCCGGCGCCGATGCCGGCGTTCCCGCGCTACGTCGAGCCGGCGGCCTGAAGGCGTTCGCACGATGCTGGTCGACAGTCATTGCCATCTGGATTTTCCGGACTTTGCGGAAGATCTCGACGGTATCGTGTCGCGGGCGCGAGCCGCCGGGATCGCCCGCATGGTCACGATCTCGACGCGGGTCCGGCGGCTGCAGGACCTGCTCGCCATCGCGGAGCGCTATGACGACGTCTATTGCTCGGTCGGCACCCATCCGCATCATGCGGACGAGGAGGACGGCATCGCGCCGGATGAGCTGATTGCGCTGACCCAGCATCCCAAGGTCGTCGCGCTCGGCGAGGCCGGGCTCGATTATTTCTACGACAACGGCTCGCCGGAGGCGCAGGCGAGGGGCTTTCGCGCCCACATCGCCGCCGCCCGCACCACCGGCCTGCCGCTGGTGATCCATACCCGCGAGGCCGACGAGGACTGCGCGCGCATCCTGGAAGAGGAGGCCGCAAAGGGATCGTTTCGCGCCGTCCTGCATTGTTACACGGGCGGGCGCGAGCTGGCACTGAAGGCGGTGTCGCTCGGGCTCTATATCGGCTTCACGGGAATCCTGACCTTCAAGAAATCGGAGACCTTACGCGCGATCGCAGCCGAACTGCCGCCCGATCGTATCCTGGTCGAAACAGACTCGCCCTATCTTGCGCCCGGCAAATTTCGGGGCAAGCGCAACGAGCCGGCCTACGTGGTCGAGGTCGCAAAGGTGCTCGCCGAGACGCGCGGCGTGTCGCTCGACGAGATCTCGCGCCAGACCAGCGAAAACTTCTTCCGCCTGTTCTCGAAGGTGAAAGCTTGAGACTGGGAGCCACATGACGCTGACGCTGACGATCCTGGGCTGCGGCTCCTCCGCCGGCGTGCCGCGCCCGGCGCTCGGCTGGGGCGCCTGTGATCCCAACAATCCCAAGAACCGCCGTCGCCGCTGCTCGCTGCTGGTCGAACGGACGTCCGAGCATGGCACGACACGCATCGTGATCGACACCTCGCCGGACCTGCGCGAACAATTGCTCTCGACCAATGTCGACCACATCGACGCGGTGTTCCTGACGCACGAACATGCCGACCAGACCCACGGCATGGATGATCTGCGCTCGGTCGTCATGCACATGCGCCGGCGCATTCCAACCTATTTCAACCAGTCGACCGCCAAGGACATCCTGTCGCGGTTCTCCTATTGCTTCATCTCGCCCGAGGGCAGCGATTATCCGCCGATCCTGACGCGGCATTCGATCGAGGCGGGAGAAAGCCAGACCATTCTGGGGAAGGGCGGCGCGGTGACGATGACCGCCTTTCTGGTGCAGCACGGCAACATCCCCGCGCTCGGCTACCGCATCGGGGATGCGGCCTACACGCCTGATCTCAATGATATCCCGCGCGAGAGCTGGGAGGCGCTGGAAAATCTCGATCTCTGGATCGTCGACGGCCTGCGCTACACCGGCCATGTCAGCCATTTCAGCATCAACGACGCGCTGTCCTGGATCGAGCGCTTCAAGCCGAAGCGCGCGGTCATCACCAACATGACCGCCGACGTCGATTATGAGGTTATCCGGCAGTCGCTGCCTCCTGGCGTGGTGCCGGCCTATGACGGGCTGCGGCTCGAGACGCACTAAACCCGCGGTAGAAATTCTCCTGCCAGCCGGCATAGACCTTGCTTGCACCGGCCCCATCATGTTGATCTAACGTCTGAAAGACAGGCGTTGGGCAGGGCGATATTCAAACAGGACCGGCAGTCGGATGCTATCGGTCCGTCGAGTCGCATCGTGTGAGGATGGGGATCGCGTTGGCAGAGGACGATGTAGCGACTCAGGGACCGGTACGACGCGCGCTGGACCTCCTCTATCTCGGCGCGGGCTATGCCGCGGGCGTCTTCCTGGTCGCGATCTTCGCAATCATGATGGTGATGTCGGTCGGGCGCCAGTTTGCGCTCAACATTCCCGCCGGCGATGATTTTGCGTCCTGGTGCATGGCGGCGATGGCGTTCCTCGGCCTCGCTCACACGTTCAAGCGCGGAGAGATGATCCGCGTCGGCCTGTTGCTGGAGCGCTTGCACGGGCGGACCAAGCAGATCGCGGAGGTCGTGGCGCTCGGCATTGCCGCTGCCTTCATTCTCTACTTCACCCGTCATGCTGTGCAGATGACCTACGATTCCTGGCGCTTCAACGACGTGGCGCAGGGCGTGGTCGCGCTTCCGCTCTGGATTCCCCAGCTCGGCTTCGCCGGCGGCCTCGTGATCCTCTCGATCGCGCTGATCGACGAGATGGTCAACGTCATCGGCGGCAACCGTCCGAGCTACGAGAAGGGCTCGCCCGACGAAACTCCGGAAGAGTTCGTCGAACGCATCTCGCAGGGCGGTGGGGGCTGACCATGGCCAGTCTCGGCATGATCGAGCTGTCGTTCGTCCTGCTCGGCGTCATGATCCTGCTGCTGGGAAGCGGCGTCTGGATCGCGGTCTCGCTCGGGCTGGTCGGCTTCGTGGCGATGGCGCTCACCACGAGCCTGCCGCTCGGCACCGTGCTTGCGACCACCACCTGGAGCGCGAGCTCATCCTGGACACTGGCGGCCCTGCCGTTGTTCATCTGGATGGGAGAGATTCTCTTCCGCACCAAATTGTCGGAGGAAATGTTCCGCGGCCTGTCGCCCTGGGTGCAGTGGCTGCCGGGACGGCTGACACATGTGAACGTGATCGGCTGCGGCATCTTCGCGGCGGTGTCGGGTTCGTCGGCGGCGACCTGCGCGACGATCGGCAAGATCGCGCTGCCGGAGCTCGACAAGCGCGGCTATGACAAGGGCCTGAGCCTCGGATCGCTGGCGGGCTCGGGCACGCTCGGCCTGCTGATCCCGCCGTCGATTCCGATGGTGGTCTATGCCGTCACGGCGAACGTCTCCGTGCTTCAAGTGTTTCTCGGCGGCTTCCTGCCGGGATTGCTCGTGATCGCGCTCTATTCCGGCTACATCATCATCTGGTCGCTGCTCAACCCGACAAAGGTTCCGCCGCGCGATCCGCCGATGCCGCTCCGGCAGAAGCTGCGCGAGTCCGCCAAGCTCGCGCCCTGCCTGCTGCTGATCCTGGCGGTGTTCCTGTCGCTCGTTCTCGGCTTTGCGACGGCGACGGAGTGCGCGGCCTGGGGCGTTTCCGGCGCGCTGCTGCTGGCTTGGTGGAGCGGCACGCTCACGCGCAAGAACTTCCTCGAGAGCATCATGAGCGCGACGCGCCTGACCTGCATGATCATGCTGATCCTGGCAGGCGCGGCCTACACCACGGCGGCGATGGCCTATACGGGGATTCCGGCCGCGCTCGCCACCTGGGTCCAGGGCCAGCAGCTCACGCCGAGCATGCTGGCGCTGTATCTGAGCATCATGTACATCATCCTGGGTTGCCTGATCGACGGCATCTCGATGATCGTTCTGACCGCTGTCATCGTGCTGCCCATGGTCAGGCAGGCCGGCCTCGACCTGGTCTGGTTCGGCGTCTATCTGATCATCCACGTCGAAATGGCGCAGATCACGCCGCCGGTGGGGTTCAACCTGTTCGTGCTCCAGAACATGAGCGGCCGCGATACGTTCACGGTCGCGCGGGCGGCCTTCCCGTTCTTCGTGCTATTGCTCGCTGCGGTCTTCATCATCACGGAGTATCCGCAGATCGTGACGTTCCTGCCGAAGCTCGCTTTCCCAGACTGAGCGTACCCGTTCTCTAGATCGACTGTGAGGAGAAGTCCGATGATGTCTCGCTTATTCCACGCATCCTTGATTGCCGGCGTTGTGCTGGCCGCGACACCTGCCTTGGCTCAGAGCAAATGGAATCTGCCGGCAGCGTATCCTGCGGACAATCCGCACTCCGAAAACCTGGTCGCGTTCGCCAAGGACGTCGAAGCCGCCACCTCGGGCAAGCTCCAGATCACGGTTCATCCGGGCGCCTCGCTGTTCAAGGCGCCCGACATCAAGCGCGCCGTGGTGACCGGGCAGGCGCAGATGGGTGAGGTGCTGCTGTCGATCCACGAGAACGAAGACCCGATCTTCGGCGTCGACGTCGTGCCGTTCCTCGCGACCAGCTTCCCCGAGGCGACGAAGCTGTATCAGGCCTCCAAGCCTGCGATCGCCAAGAAGCTCGACGCGCAAGGTCTCAAGCTGCTGTTCGTGGTGCCGTGGGCACCGCAGGGCGTCTACGTCAACAAGCCGCTGGCCACGATCGAGGACATGAAGGGTCTGAAGTGGCGCGCCTACAATGTCGGGACCGCGCGGATCGGCGAACTGGTCGGCGCGCAATCGGTCACGATCCAGGCTGCGGAACTGCCACAGGCGTTGGCGACCGGCGTGGTGAACTCCTTCATGTCGTCGGGCGGCACCGGCTACGATTCGAAGGCGTGGGAGTCGCTCAAATACTTCTATGACGTGCAGGCCTGGATTCCGAAGAACTACACTTTCGTCAACAAGGCTGCGTTCGAGGCGCTCGACAAGCCGACCCAGGAGGCCATCCTGAAGGCCGCCGCCACCGCGGAGACGCGCGGCTGGAAGGCTTGGGAAGAGAAGGCCAATTGGTACCTCGGTCAGCTCAAGGCCAAAGGCATGACTGTCGAGCCGCCGAGCCCGGCACTGAAGGCCGGCTTCCAGAAGATCGGCGACCAGCTCACGGCCGACTGGCTTAAGAAGGCAGGGGCCGACGGTCAGGCGGTGCTCGACGCCTACAAGAAGATGTGAGGATGAGAGAGCTTCCGCCCGCCGCAGGCGGGCGGAAGCTTCTTTGGCCGCTGGTCAGGCCGAGATCGCCTTCACCGAGCCGACTTCGTTGCGCAGCAGGAACTTTTGGATCTTGCCCGTGGACGTCTTCGGGATCGGCCCGAACACGACCGCCTTCGGCGTCTTGAAGCCGGACATCTGGCTGCGGCAGAAGGCGATGATATCCGCCTCGCTGGCACTGGCGCCCTCTTTCAGTTCGACGAAGGCGCAGGGCACTTCACCCCATTTCGGATCGGGCTTTGCCACCACGGCCGCGAACAGCACGGCCGGGTGCTTGTAGAGGATGTCCTCGACCTCGACCGAGGAAATGTTCTCGCCCCCGGAGATGATGATGTCCTTGGAGCGATCCTTGATGATGACGTAGCCGTGCTCGTCGAGCACGCCGAGATCGCCGGTGTGGAACCAGCCGCCTTCGAAAGCTTCCTTCGTCGCCTTCTCGTTCTTCAGGTAGCCCTTCATCACGATGTTGCCGCGGAACATGACCTCGCCGATGGTCTCGCCGTCGCGCGGCACCTGCTGCATCGTTTGCGGGTTGATCACGGTGACGCTTTCCTGCAGCGGGTAGGGCACGCCCTGCCGGCGCTTCATGCGCGCGCGCTCGGCGGCGGGCAGGTCATCCCAGCCCGGCTGCTCGGCGCAGACGGAGGCGGGGCCGTAGACCTCGGTCAGGCCGTAAACATGCGTCAGCTTGATGCCGATGCTTTCGGCGCCTTCCAGCACCGCGACCGGTGGCGCTGCGCCCGCGATCAGGCCGACGACGCGGCGGGCCGCATCGCCCTTTGGTGCATCGGGCGCGTTGATCAGCGTGTTGTAGACGATCGGCGCGCCGCACATATGGGTGACGCCGTGTTGCTTGATCAGCTCGAAGATCCTGGTCGGCTCGACCTTGCGCAGGCAGACATTGATGCCGGCGGCCGCCGCGATGGTCCAGGGAAAGCACCAGCCGTTGCAGTGGAACATCGGCAGCGTCCAGAGATAGACCGGATGCTGGCCGAGATTGCCGGCGAGGATGTTGCTGACGGCGTTCAGGTAGGCGCCGCGATGATGGGTGACGACGCCCTTGGGATTGCCCGTCGTGCCCGAGGTGTAGCTCAGCGCGATCGCGTCCCATTCATCGCTCGGCGTGATCGGCGCGAAGCTTGGATCGCCTTCGGCGACGGCTGCCTCGTATTCGATCTCGCCGATGCGGGTGCCGCCCTTGAACGATGCATCGTCGACGTCGACCACCAGCGGCTTGGGGCCGGTCATCTGCGCCAGGGCCGCAGTGATGACGCCTGAAAACTCTGGATCGACCAGGATGATTTTCGCGCCGCCATGATCGAGCTGGAACGCGATCGAAGGCGCATCGAGGCGGATGTTGAGCGCGTTGAGCACGGCGCCGGTCATGGGCACCGCGAAGTGCGCCTCGTTCATCGCGGCAATGTTCGGCAGCATCGCCGCGACGGTGTCGCCGACGCCGATGCCCTTGCTCGAAAGCCACGAGGCGAACCGCCGGCAGCGCTCATAGGTCTGAGCCCAGGTGAAGCTGCGGCCTTCATAGACCGTGCTGACGTGATCGGGATAGACCGCGGCGCTGCGCGCGAGGAAGCTCAGCGGGCTCAGCGGCACATAATTGGCTTGCGTCTTGTCGAGGCCGATATTGTACGGGTTCTGTCGCTCGCTCATCGACACCCTCCTTAAACCGCATCAAAGAAATCCGATCGAGATCCAGGGGAAGATCGCGACGATGATCAATCCCACCAGCAGCGCCAGCAGATAGCCCCAGATCGGCCTGATGCCTTCGGCCGGATCGACGCGCCCGATGGCGCAGGCGGCATAATAGCCGACGCCGAAGGGCGGGGCGAATAGCCCGATACCCATGGCGAGAATGATCACCATGGCGTAGTGCACCTCGTGCACGCCGACGGCGCGGGCGATCGGAAACAGCAGCGGTCCGAACAGCACGATCGCCGGGATACCCTCCAGCACGCTGCCGAGGATGGTGAAGGCCAGGATCGACACGGCGATGAAGGTCGCAGCCCCGCCCGGCAATCCCGTCATGGCCGCAGCCAGCGAGCGCGAGAAGCCGGATTGGGTCAGGCCCCAGGCCATGCCGGTCGCCGTGCCGATGATCAGGAGGATCGCACCCGACAGCGCGGCGGTCTCGACGAGCATCGGAAACAGCCGCCGCCAGTCGAAGCGGCGGTAGATCAGAAGGCCCACGAGGGCGCCATAGACGATGCCGATGGTGGAGACTTCGGTCGCGGTCGCGATGCCCTCGACCACGGCATAGCGGATCACGAAGGGCAGCGCGAGCGCGGGCAGGGCGAGGACGAAGGTCTTGCCGATCTCGGATGCCGTCGCGCGGCGGACGTGGCCCATGTCCTCGTGGCGGTAGCGCCACCACACCAGCATGCAGAGCGTGACGGCGAGCACGACGCCGGGCAGGAGGCCGCCGGTGAAGAGGGCGGCGATCGAGACGCCCGTGACCGAGCCGATCGTGATCAGCACGAGGCTGGGCGGGATGGTCTCGGTCTGGGCGCCGGTGGCCGCCAGCAGCGCGACGAGATCGCCGGGCTTGGCGCCGCGCTCTTTCATCTCCGGGAACAGCACGGGCGCGACTGCCGCCATGTCGGCCGCCTTGGCGCCAGAGATGCCGGAGACGAGGTACATCGCGCCGACCAGCACGTAATGCAGGCCGCCCCTGATATGGCCGAGCAGGCTTGCCAGGAACGCCACCATGGCCCGCGCCATGCCGGTCATCTCGATCAGCAACCCCAAGAACACGAACAGCGGCACGGAAAGCAGGATGAGGTGGCTCATGCCCTCGTCCATGCGCCCGACCAGCACCATGACCGGCGTGCTCGTGGTCAGCGCGAGATAGCCGTAGATCGCAAGACCAAAGCCGAACGCAATGGGAACCCCGGCAAACACGCAGAAGCCGGCGACGCCGACGAAGAAGATGATGAGGTTGAGATTGCCGAGCGGCCGCAGCAATGGCTCGGCCAGCCAGAACAGGCCGATCACGACCGCAACCGACAGCACGGCGGCCGCAACCATGCGGTGGTCGGCGGCGCGCGCGAGCCGCAGCAGGGCAAAGGCCGCCATCAGGCCGATGCCGGCCGGCAGCGCGGCGGCGCGCCACATATTGGAGATCTGCAGCGCCGGCGTCGTGATGTAGCTTTCTTCATAGGCGTAGTCGCAGGCCGGCCACACAATCAGGATCAGGAACGCCAGGGCCGCGGAGGTCGCGACCAGATCGAGATAGGCCCGCATCGCCGGCCTGGCGCTGGCGACGACCGCCGTCATGCGCATGTGCTCGGAGCGGCGGAACGCGACCGCCGCTCCCAGCATGGCGAGCCACAGGAACAGGATCGAGGCGAGCTCGTCCGACCAGATCAGCGGCCGGTGCAGGCCGTAGCGTGCGACCACCCCGGCAAACAGGATCACGATCTCGGCGACCACCAGGATCGCCGTGGGGATTTCGACGACGAGGCCGAGCACGCGCTCGACTGAGGCCAGCAGCGAAGGTCGGCGAGGGGACTGCAACGTCACCTCGCCCACAGCTTCGGTCATCTCGATCTCGACATGAGCCATCCTGATACCGACCTCGACGGCCCCAACGTGCTACGACAGCTTGCCGACGGCCTTCTCCAGAAGCTCCCAGGCCTGATCGCCATATTTGCCCTTCCATTCGGCATAGAAGCCGGCGGAGCGCAGCTTGTCGCGGAACGGCGCGATAGGCGGTTGGTTGAAGGTCAGGCCCTTGCCCGCGAGCTCCTGCTGCAGGTTGGCGTTCAGCTTGGCGGTATCCTCACGCTCCCTAACGGCGGCGGCATTGATGTTCCTGGCGACGATGGTGCGCACGTCCTGCGGCAGCTTTTCCCAGGCTCTGCGGTTGGCCAGGAACCAGAAGCCGTCCCACATGTGGTTGGTCAGCGAGCAGTACTTCTGCACCTCGTAGAGCTTGCCGGTCGAGATGATGGCCAGCGGGTTCTCCTGGCCCTCGACGATCTTGGTCTGGAGTGCGGAATAAACCTCGCTGAAATTGATCGAGGCGGGCGCGGCATCGAACGCCTTGAACATCGAGGTCCACAGCGGCGACACCGGCACGCGGATCTTGAAGCCCTTGAGATCGTCAGGCCCGGCGATCGGCCTGGTCGACGACGTGGTCTGGCGGAAGCCGTTGTCCCAGATCTTGTCCATGACCTCGAGGCCGGCCTTCTTGATCTCGCCGCGGACATGGGCGCCGAGATCGCCGTCCATGGCCTTCCAGACCGTGTCGTAGTCCGGGAACGCGAAGCCGATGCCGTTGATGGACGCCGCCGGCACCAGGGTCGACAGGATCAGGCCGGACAGCGTGAAGAACTCGACGCCGCCGGAGCGGATCTGGCTCAGCATGTCGGTGTCGGAGCCGAGCTGATTGTTCGGGAAGATTTGCAGGTCGAACTTGCCGCCTGTCTCGGTCTTGATCGCCGCCGCCATCTCCTTGGCACGGACGTTGAGCGGATGGGTGTCGGGCAGGTTATTGGCGTACTTGTAGGTGAACTCGGCGCTCTGGGCGCGGGCCACATGGGGCGCACCGAGGCCGCCGAGGACCGCGGTCGCGGCGGAAGCCTTGAGAAGCGTGCGTCGGGAATAGCGCGTGGAAAGGACCATGGGTCTGCTTCCTCGGAAGGTTTGTTGTTGTTCTGAGATGCAAACCTATACGGGCGGTCGGCCTTAGGGTCATCTGCGATCTCGCGGATGCCTCGCTTATTGCAGCCGGACAAGGTCACGGCAATATCGGCTTTCGCAGACCTCGACCCGTTTCAAAACCTGAAAAACAACCCCATGCACAGTAGACGTCAAGAGCTAAGACGACGGCCGACGCGCAGACGGAGATACGGGCTTTGGCGAAGGTCGGATGTCAGCAATTCCGCCCAAATGATTGATCTCATTGTACATAAATATATTCCATAATATAGCTTATGCGAATTGTGGATGTGCCGGGCACCACGGCCAATGTCCTCCGGCGATTTCGACGATGCTACGTTGATCTGGTTCTGCCGACTGGTACCCCAAGTGATCGGCGGCTTCCTCCTCTGGCAACGTGACGATGCGGCTGCGGCGCGAGCCTACCTCCAAGCTCCGGCGGTCGGCGGAAGCCCAGACGCCGCGATCCACCGGCTGGTGATCGCCCTATTCGAGGTCTCTTCCGCCTCGGCCAGTCCCCTCTCCCCGAACGTCCGCTATTCGGTCTTGACGTTGCGTTCCTCGATCACCTTGCGCCAGGACGGGATTTCTGCGGCGATCAGGGCGTGCAGTTCGGCAGGCGTGCTGGCCTTGGCCTCCACGCCATAGGAGAGAAACCGATCCCGTATTTGCGGCATCGCCAGCACCGTGCCAAGCGCAGCGTTGAGCTTGGCCAAGACGTCTGGCGGAGTGCCGGCAGGCGCGAGAATGCCGAACCACGTTTCGACCGAATAGCCCTTCAAGGCACTGCCGATGGATGCCGCACCGGGAGCAACCGGAGAAGGACCGGGCGAGGAAACCCCGAGCAGCTTCACCTTGCCGGAGCGGATGTGCTCGTTCAGCGTATCGGACGTGGTGGTGAGCAGAATGTCGACCTCGCCGGCAAAGATGGCGAGCGTCGTCGGCGCCTGGCCCCGGTATGGGACGTGGACCATCTGCAGACCTGCCTGATTGAGGAAGCGTTCCGTGCTCAGATGCCCGAGCGAGCCTGGTCCAGCGGAGGCATACAGCATCGGCTTGCTCTGCGCCTTGGCGTAGGCAAGCAGCCCGGCAACGTCGTTCACGGGCACCTTGTCGCTTGACACCAGAACCAGAGGCGCCGTGGAGGCCAGGGACACCGGTGCAAAGCTCTTCAGCGGATCGAAATCGATGCCCTTCTGCAGCAACGGTGCGATCGAAATCGGCCCATTGTTGGCAAACAGAAGCGTGTAACCGTCGGCATCCGATCGGGCCGCTTCGTTGGAACCGGTCGTGCCGGCCGCACCGCCGCGATTGTCGATGACAATCGGCTGGCCGAGGATTTTCGTCATCGGCTCCTGCAGTGCACGAGCCATGATGTCGGTCGAGCCGCCGGCGGGATATGGCACGATGAGCCGGATCGGACGCGATGGATAATTGTCCGCTGCGGCGGGCGCAACGAGGATCGCCGCTCCGAATATGAAAGTCAGAACACGCAGTACCTTCACGTCGATCCTCCCAAGCTGTTTTTTGATGATCTTGCGGTAGAACAATTCGCGGCTTGCAGCTTTAAATCATAGGGGTGTCTCACCCTTGCCAAATGCGCCGGCGGCAGCCGCCTGTCCGATGTCGCTGTTGGATAGGCCGAGCACGCGCGCGAGGATCTCATCCCGATGCTCGCCGACCGCGGGGATGTCGTGGCCGATCCCAGTCCGCGCGCCCGACATCCGCCACGGCGCGTTGACGCCCCTGAACTCGCCTGCGACGTCGGCGATCGGCGCGAATACGCCGCGAGCAGACAAGTGCGGGTCATCCAGCGTTTCCGCGGGATCGCGAAAGCGGGCGCTCGGAATACCGGCGCGATCGAGCGCTGCCAGGCACTCATCCACCGTGTGCTGCATCGTCCACCGCTCGACGACCTGCATCAGAGCGGTCCAGTTCGCGCCGCGCGCCGACACCGAGGAGAAACGAGGTTCGGACGAGAGCTCCGGCAGGCCCGTGAGGTCGCGAAGCGCGGAAAAATTGCGTGCCGACACCGGCGCGATCAGGACGTCGCCGTCTTTGGCGCGCACAGGGCCGTAGGTCGGGCGCGCCACCGGCGCCGAGAACTGCGCTTCCTGCAGCTCGTACACCAAGAGGTTCAGCATACAGTCCATCAGAACGACATCGACGTGCTGCCCTGCTCCCGTACGCTCCCGTTGTACCATCGCCGTTTGAATCGCCGAGAAGCCGAAAACGCCGCCGAGAATATCGGCGACGAACACGGCTCCAGCCGCCGGCCGGTCGCGATCGCCGGCATATCGCATCAGTGCGCGGTCGAAACCGCTCTCGGCATGAACGATCATTGCATAGGCCGGGCGTTCCGACTGCGGACCGGTCTGGCCGTAGCCGGATATCGAGCAATAGATCAAACGGGGATTGATCTTGCGAAGCGCCTCATATCCGAGACCCAGGCGCTCCATGACGCCGGGCCGGAAATTCTCGACCAGAATATCCGTGCTTTCGACCATGCGATGCACGAGCTCGATCGCCTCGGATGATTTGAGGTCCAGCGCGATGCTCTTCTTGCCGGCATTGAGCTGACCGAAATAGGCGCTTTGGCCGTCGCGAAGGGGCGCGCGCAGACGCATCTCCTCGCCTTCCGGCGGCTCGATCTTGATCACTTCGGCGCCGACATCCGCCAGCAGCCGCGCGCAATAGGGTCCGGCGAGCATGATGGAGAAATCCAGCACGCGGACGCCCTCGAGTGGTGATTTCAATGATTGGCCCTGCATCATCGGTTCCTATCGAGGTAAGCCAAGCGCACGCTGCGCAATCAGGCTGCGCTGAATTTCGTTCGTGCCGATGCTGATCACCCACATCAGCGAATGACGCAGGTTTTGCTCGAACCGGCCGTTCTCGACGGCCCCCGGCATCTGTTCGGACAGCGTGGCCCGCATGCCAAGGATGTCGAGCGCGGCTTCGCCAAAGCGTTCCATCAGCTCGCTGGAAAAGACCTTGCTGATCGCGCCATATTCCGGCGGCGTGACGCCGTCGGCGGCAAGGTCCGCGCAATGCATCATCAGTTGGCGGCCTATCTCGATTTCGCAGGCGAACGCCGCCATGCGGTCCCGGACAATCGGATCTCCACTCAACTCCTGCCGGGCGATCACATGCTGGCGCAGTTGTTCAAAGGTATGCGCAACTTTCAGCACGATGCCGCCGCCGACCAGTCCCCGCTCGAAAGCGAGCGCTCCAGTCAGGACTTTCCAGCCCTCGTTTTCACCGCCGACGAGGTTCTCCACGGGCACGCGAACATCGTCGTAGAAGATGTTGGCGAACGTTCCATCGTACATGGTGGTGGCCGGCCGGATCTTGATTCCGGGTGTGTTCATCGGCACGATGAACATGCTGATGCCTGCATGGGGCTTGGCGTTCTTGTCGGTTCGCGCCGCCAGGAACATGTATTTTCCCCACCAGGTCGTGGTCCAGATCTTCTGACCGTTGATGACCCAATGGTCGCCGTCGCGGACCGCGCTGGTTCGCAGCGCCGCAAGGTCGGAGCCTGCCTGCGGCTCGCTGTACCCCATCCCATGCATGGCCGCGCCGCGCAGAATTTCCGGCAGATACTTCTTCTGCTGCTCGGGCGTACCGAACATCATCAAGGCGTTGGCCTGGATCGAGGCGCCGAGGCGCGGAGCTTCGTACTGCTCCATGGTCTCCATGAAGGCGATCTGCTCAAGCGGCGAACGCGCCTGGCCACCGAACTCCTGCGGCCAGCCGAGGCCGATCCAGCCGGTGCTCCCCATATCGGCAGCAAATTCAGCGTCGAATTCACGCTTTGCGAACGGCTTGGCGTCAAAAGCGGCCTTTCGGCCGCCCGCCCAGTTCTGTGCAAGCCACCGCCTGACATGTTCGCGCAGTTCGTTCCCGGCGGAGCCGAGATCATATTGCGGCATCGCTGCACCGCCATTGTCGAACAGGTGGGCGGCGAGGCGGCGTCTGGCATGGGCCGAGCCACCAAGCGCTATGGTGTCCAAATGCACGCGCTTGAAGTGCAGCGGCGCTTCGTGTTCTTCGGCGTAGCCGATCGCGCCGAATGTGTGCTGCGTCTCAAGAGAAACGCGTCGCAAAGACGGACCCCCGAACGCCATGGCGCAATCGGAGAAGTATTGCCAGTCGCGATCACCCTCGTCCCGCAGCTTCGCCGCGTGGCGCAGAACGAGACGCACGCCCTCGAGATCGACGAAGCAGCTGGCGAGCTTGTGCTGGATCGCTTGAAATCGCCCGATCGGTTGGCCGAATTGCTGCCGCTCCCCGGCGTAGGCTACCGCCAGCTCGAACGCACGACGCGCGGCACCATGGGCGCGCGCCAGCAGCGCCAGTCGCGCGATCGATCGCAAATCGCTCAGGCTGATCTTGGCAGCAGGAACAAGTCTTGCCGGCGCCGCATCGAGCGCCAGCTCCCAATTGCCCCATGCACCCATCGCGCGCGTGGGGGTACGATTAACGCCGTGAGCCCGAAGGTCGACGAGCGCGAGCTGTTTCTCGTCCACCGGCGCGAGCAGGTGGGTAGCGCTCCCCGCGGCCTCAACGAACCGAAGCGATCCTGTTGCCTTCTCGCCAAGAAGCGCGATCGACCCAATACCAGGATCGGAGTCGAATGCACCGAACGAAAAAACAACACGCGCCGTGCCCCCCTGAAGTGCTGTTCGCAATTCCCCTGCATCGGGGGATGCACCTGACAGCACGAGATTTGCCAGCACGGCAGACCACATCGGAGCGGGACACGCCGCGCGGCCAAGTTCTTCCATCACCGTCAGGATCTCACGAAGGCCGCCCTCCTCCGGATCTGCGCCCAGAGCCGTGAGACCTTGCCCGGCCAGCTTGTTCCACATCTCGGTGATCGCGTCGGGCGATGCACCATCCTTCAGGCAGTCGGCTCGCCAATGCGCTTCGAGAAGCCCGCGCAGGGATTCGCGAAGCATGCCCGCAACGTCGTCGCTTTCGATGCCGGAGGCCGCCATTGCGAGAGCCTACACCTGACCGAACCTCGGTTTGCGCTTCTCCTTGAAGGACATGGTTGCCTCCTTGTGATCCGCTGTCTCGAACGTGACCTGTTCGAGCGCCATTGACGCCTCGAGCAACATGTTCACGCGATCCTTCACGATCTGGTTGATCGACAGCTTGGTCCAGCGGATCGCCCAAGTTGGGCCGTTTGCTAGTTCAACGGCGATTTCCCGCGCCTTGCCCAGCACGTCAGCACGAGGAACGACATGATTGACGAGGCCGATCCGCTCCGCTTCCCGCCCCTTCAGCAGCGTGCCGCGGATCAAAAACTCCTTGGCCTTGTTGATGCCGACCAGCAACGGCCAGATGACGGTGCCGCCGTCCCCGGCAACCAGCCCAACGCGCGAGACGTGCGTGTCGCCAATGCGCGCATCTTCGGACATGACGGTGATATCGCACAGCAGCGCATGGGTCGCAGCGAGCCCGATGGCATCGCCATTGATCGCCGCGATGATGGGCTTGTCGAGCTCGAGCTGCCGCGTCACGCCGCGGCGGCTGATCATGGGATCATGGACCTCACCCTCCTCTAGGACGTCCCCGCCGGGACGCTCAGACATGGCCTTGACGTCGCCGCCGACGCTGAAGAAATCGCCGGCGCCGGTCAGCACGACGACGCTGACGGCGTGGTCATCGGCGAGGTCGTCCCAGATCGTCCGCAGCTCGCGGATCAGCTTCTGATTGATCGCGTTGCGCAACTGCGGCCGGTTCAGGGTCACCGTCGCCACCTTCTCCGACACGTCGACCTTGAGGCATTCATACTTTGCGTAGTTCGACACTTTATTCCTCCCGTTGTTATCGTGTTCGAGCGCAGGCCTTCGGCGTCCAAGCCCGGCTAACGCCGCATGCCCGGCTGGACCTCGGCCAGCGCGACATGCAGCGACATCGCGCCCGGATCCTGCTCCAGCATTCGCTGGACAGCTTCGAGATGCGCGCGCATCAAGCGGCGCGCCGATGAGGTGTTCCGTTCGGCTATGGCGGAGAGCAATTGACGCCGCCGGTCGGCCAACCGGCTCATCGCGACGCCGCTCGAGGCCACCTTGGCGTAGACGAAGCGCATGTGAATTTCGGTCACCGAATCCATGATCATCGCGATGACCTTGTTTCCGGTCGAGGCCGCCAGCAGCTTGTAGAATTCGCGCGAGCACTCGACCCGGTCGAGCAGCCTCCCCTCCTTCGTCGCAAGCTCGGTTCGCCGGATGTTGGCCTCCAGTGCATCGAGATCGGACTGGCGTGCATGGTCGCACGCAAGACCGACGACGAGGTCGAGCACGTGGACACGCGCCTCCGACAGCTCCCGGACCGAAATCGTTCCAAGGCTCAGCATGTCCCGCATGACGTCGTTCATGCGTCTGGTGTCGCCCTCCTGGATGAAGGCACCGCCTTTGACGCCCTTCAGCAATCGAAGCACGCCAGCCATCTCGAGGCTGCGCAACGCCTCCCTCAGGACATTGCGGCTCACACCGAGCTGCTGCGCGAGATCGCGCTCCGGAGGCAGCTTGTCGCCGGGCTTCAGCTGCCCGAGCGCCAGCTGCTCGCGGATGCGCTCGCAGATTTCCTCGAACGCCCGCCTCGTATGGATCGGCCGGAACCTGGGGGCCGGCGCGGGACTTGCCGTCGCCCGCTGATCGGCCGGGCGCTCGCGCCTACCGGGCGAAACATTGCGTGACTGCGCACCGGCGCGGGGGCTTGACTTGGTGTTCATGTGGTGAATTATTAAATGGATCACCCATTCAATGGAAGCCCCTTTCTGGGTTTCACTCAAGAAAGTCCACTACGAGGGTCCATGAGCTTTTCCGAGGAGCAGATCGCCTTCCGCGACACCGTCCGCAAGATAGCCGAGAAGCATGTGGCGCCGATCGCCGCCGAGATTGACGAGACCGACCGCTTTCCGACCGAGCTCGTGAAGCTGTTCGGCGAAATGGGGCTGATGCAGCTTTGGGTGCCGGAGCAATATGGCGGCCCGAACGGCAATCTCACCATGGCTTGCATCGCGCGCGAGGAGATCTCGAGGATATCACCTGCCTGCGCGTCGATCGCCTGTCTGAACACCATGTTCATTATGCCGCTCCTCCACTTTGGCTCAGAGGAACAACGAAAAAGATACCTGCCGATCATCGCCAAGGGCGGCGTCGTCACCGCAATCGCCATCTCCGAGCCGCAGGCCGGTTCAGACGTCACCGCTATTGCGACACGCGCGCGGAAGGATGGCGATTCCTACGTTCTCGATGGCCGCAAGCAGTGGTGCAGTTACGGGGTGGTCGCCGACTATATGGTGGTGATGGCACGGACCAGCGACGGTCCAGGCTCCGATGGCATAAGCGCCTTCATTGTCGAGCCGAAGAAGATGGCCGGAATTTCCTTTGGACGTCACGAGCGCAAAATGGGTTTCCGGGGCGCGCCGAATACCCCGATCTTCTTCGACAATGTGCGCGTGCCGAGGGAAAATCTGGTTGGGGAAGAAGGCAAGGGCTTTCGAGCCTCGATGCGCGCCCTCGATCTCAATCGGCCGACCATTGGGGCACAGTCCGTCGGATTGGCTCAGGGCGCGCTCGACGCCTGCGTCGCCTACGCGAAAGAGCGCAAGCAGTTCAAGAAATCGATCTCGGAGTTCCAAGGCGTCCAGTTCATGCTCGCGGACATGGCGATGCAAATCGAGGCCGCACGTGCACTGGTCTACGAGTGCGCGCGCGCCGGGGACGCGGGTGACTGGAAGCGCCTAAATGTTCTTGCCAGCATGGCCAAGTGTGTGGGCAGCGATATGGCCATGAAGGTCACAACGGATGCGGTGCAGATATTCGGGGGCTATGGCTACACCATGGATTACCCCGTCGAGCGCATGATGCGCGACGCGAAGCTAACCCAGATCTTCGAGGGCACGAACCAAATCCAGCGGGTCGTCATCGCGCGTGAGCTGCTCAGTTAGACAAACGCGGCCCTGGTCCTGAACCGGGCCGCACCTTTCTCGACTTCGCCTCCGCCGCGTCTAGGGTGGTGCGCGAGCCAGTTGTTGCGCAACCTCGCGGAATGAGCCGCGGCGATGCTCACCGTCAGACGTGAATGCGGTGTGGTGTTAATTCACGGCAATGATGCGCGCGATTCGACCACAAATCGGTGAGCACCCTCGTATGGAATCTCAATACCGTGCGAGCTACGTCCCGAGGCCCAGCTCGGCCAGTCGAGATGGCCGAAGCCGATATCGCCCCTTACCGAACTCAAACCCGAGGTCGCTCAGTCCTGGTGGATTGCGCTGCTCCGGCGAACTTTCCGACCGCTGACCGCAACGGAAAGTTCGGAAAGTGTGGGCCAGTTCATACAATCGAGCGGCCGCGAGCCGCACTATTCGCAAATAGCGTTGCATTGCGAAACACGTTTCGGTTGCCGGGCTCAGGCGCGAAATGGCCTCAAGTCTGCGTGCGACCCGGGGGAGCCAAAAACATGCGTCGTGATTTGACCATCAAGACCGGCAGCATGGCCGGCACGTCCGATTTCAGGGTGATGGCTCCGATCAAGAAGGGGTTCGTGCCGTCCCTGGATGCGACCACGTACAAGACCCGCGTCAAATACGTGCTACGGGCGCTGAATGGCGGACGCGCCAACGCGTATGAATACGAGCTCGCCCGCGTGCTGACCGATTCCGTTGACCGCGTCGGGCGGATCCACTCGGTGGGCATCGCCGTGCTCGAACCCGAGGACGAATCCGTGGACGGCGTGGACTATGTGCTGCTGACCGCCACGTTCGACGGCTCCTGGGAAGCCTATGTCCGCGTCATCTGGCAGAAGGCCGCCCGGCTGCTCGACCTCATCTTCTGCAATACCGAAGGTTATGTGCTCGGATACGAGAACACGTACGAAAACTGGGGTATCTGGCTCAAGAGCAAGCAGACCGAAGCCTATTTCCTCTATGCCACCCCCGACCTGACCGTGGATGACACGCGCTTCCTGCGGATGGAGGAGCGAGTCTATCGGCGCGCCTCTGGCGCCGGCGCCGACAAGATCGTCACGCGGATCAGGATTCCCTCGCCGGAAGACATCGCGCGACACTCGATATTCGAAGTCGACGGCCAAGTCGGCGTCGATCCGACCAATGCCGGCTTCAGCAAACCGCTCAGCATCGAAGCTGCCGCCCGGCCTCCGTTTCGCCACGGCATCCGCGCACTGGCGGGACTCTACCGTCTGGCCGACTTCTATCCGCCGGGGACGCATGACGGGGTGCTTCTGCATCGGGCCGGCCACGAGCTGCTGCCGGAATTCGTCACCATGATCAACGACCCGACCTACGCGGAAGGCGTCAAGCGCGCTCGCCGGCGCTATGATGAGGCCCTGCGCTGGTTGATGACCCCGCCCGATGTGGCGCCGGTACGGCGCAACCTGCCCCTCGCCCCGCCGGCAAAACTGCCGTTGCAGGATCCCGGCAACGTGCAGGGCGGAATTCTGACCGCCTACAATTCAGATCACGGCTGCCTGCTGCTGCTGCAGTTCGCCAACCCGGCCGCACTGGCCGCGTTTCTCGACGTCCTCCAGGTGACGTCCGAAGCCGACGTTCTGACGCCGGGGCAGATCGTCACCAACATCGCATTCACGGTCGAGGGACTGCGTCAGGCCGGCCTGTCCGACGAAGAGGTGCGCACTCTGCCGGAAGAGTTCGTGCAGGGCATGGAAAGACGCGCCGGCCTGCTCGGCGACGTGCGCTGGAATCATCCGCAGCGATGGCGCCTTCCCGCCAGCAACTGGGCGCTCGGGACCGACGCGCCGGACCTGCCCGAAGGCGACCCGGCGCCGCGCATCAGCATGAGCTCGGTCCATGCCGTCCTCCAGCTCCGCCTGTTGCTGTCCAAGGATGCGCAGCCGACGGCGGATGCGAGACAGGCGTTGATGGCCGAAATGAAGCGCCTGGTCGAGGTCGATGCGGGTATCAGGCCCCTTTCGATCCAATGGATGCAGCGGCAGCGCGACAAGAGATCCCGCGACATGCAGGACCATTTCGGGTTCGCCGACGGCAGTTCGAACCCGGTGCTGCGTGAGTGCGAGGCCGGCACGTACTATTCCAATCGGGTGCATCTCGGCGAAATCTTGTGCGGCTATCCGAACATCGCCGACGAGGCGGCGCCGTTCGGCAACGCGACCAATCGTGCTCACGCGATGCTCCGCGACGGCAGCTTCATGGCGCTGCGCAAGCTGCGACAGGACGTCGAGCAGCTCGAGGATGTGCTTGCCCGCGCGACGCGACAGGCAGCCGAGATGGCCGGACCGGACGCACCTGCCCTGACGCGCGAGACGCTGATGGCCAAGATGATGGGACGCTGGCCGACCGGCCATCCCCAGGCCGGGCAACCCCTGACCCCTACTCCGCCCCCTGACAAAGGCCACAACGACTTCAACTACGACGCCGACCCGCAGGCCCAATCGTGTCCGTTTCACGCGCACATACGGCGCGCCAATCCGCGCGTGTCGATCACCAAGGCGGATGCCGGCGCGCGGCCCCCACGTATCGTCAGGCGCGGCATGTCCTACGGGCCGCCCGTCGAGCCGCAAGCCGCCAAATCCGGCCAGCAAGCAGAGCGGGGCCTGGTTTTCATGGCCTACAATGCCAGCCTCGGCGAGCAATTCGAGGTGGTGCAGAGCTGGCTCTCTGGCGGCAACAGCGCGGGTTCGTCCTCGGGGGTAAGCGATCCTTTCCTCGGCCTCGCCGAGCCTGGCCGGCTCCGGCATTTCCGTTTCGAGCATGAAGGCCAAACCATTCGCGTCGCGCTCGACGGCTCGGACCGGCTCCACGACGAACCTCGTCCGTTCGTTCGTCTGGAATGGGGAGCATATTTCTTTGCGCCATCGAAGAAGGCGCTTGCCGATCTAAAGCAATGGGCGGCGAGCCGGGGGTATAAACCGGCCGTGACATGGTGCGCGGATCGGGGAGAAAAGGAGATCGCGCGTCTGCGCCTGATCGAGCGCCAGCAGGGCGAAGCCGCGGCGATGGCCGCGTGGAAGACAGCGCTCGAAGATCCGGATTCAGCCTCGCATTTCGTCAACGCCTCGATCTGGGCTGCGATCCGCGAGCGCCACGGCGGCGCACTTCGCACGCCCTTCGGGGTCTTGGTGGCCGACCGCGACATGGTCTACAAGGTGTTCGCCGATTCCGACACCAAGCTGACCATCACCGGCTATCTTCCCCGCATGCTGCGGTCGTTCGGCATCCTCTATCTTGGCCGCGACGCCGGGCAGCCAGACCAAGTCTACGAGCAGGAATCCGAGGCCTGCAACGCCGCGATCATGGCCCTTGACCAACCCGCCGCATTCGAGCTGGCGCGCGCGGTCACACAGAAGGTGCTGGGCTTCATGGTCAAGCAGACGATCGACTATGCCGCCAGTGACGGAGACGCGAGCTGGGAGCTGACCGTCGACGTGCACGAATTGGTGGATCCGCTGCTCGCCGCCTTCTGCGAAGCGTGGTTCGGGTTGAGCGAGGACGGGGGTCATTTCCGCCGCGTCGGCTATCGCTGGGATTGGACGCCGGGCGAGCCGCCCGGCTATCCCGGGCATTTCCTGTCGCCTTCGCGCTACATCTTCCAGCCGCACCCGAACGCGACAGTGGAGGCGATCGGCGCGGCACATGGCGACGCTGCACGGCGTGCCATGGAAAATTTCCTGACGCAGTTCGGGCCGACAAACGCGCCGGTGACGAAGGCGGTTTACAATTCGCCGCGGGGCAACGGCGACATTCCGTTCGTGGCGCGCACGGTCGCCGGCGCCATGATGGGATT
Organism: Bradyrhizobium sp. IC4059; assembly: GCF_020193615.1. Taxonomy (NCBI): domain Bacteria; kingdom Pseudomonadati; phylum Pseudomonadota; class Alphaproteobacteria; order Hyphomicrobiales; family Nitrobacteraceae; genus Bradyrhizobium; species Bradyrhizobium sp. IC4059. The sequence continues at coordinate 920,943 of NZ_JADYVH010000002.1, read as the reverse complement.
CATTCCGACCGTCGACGGCAACCTGCGGCGGATATTGAACGAATGGCTGCGCGAAGGAACGCTATGGGCGTTGCGCGCTCGCTACGCCGGCACGAAGGCAAAGAACTACATGGACGCCCTCAACCGGCTAAGAGACGACTTCATCCCCGCGATGCAACTTCGCGCGGTGCCCGAATTGATCTGGCGGACAGCCGTCGTTTCGCAAAGCATCGGAGGGGTCGAGGTGAGGCCTGGCGACGTCATCGTCGCCGGCGCGGTCTCCGCCACCCAGCAAAGTCTCGCCGAAGGTCGCCAGGACATCTACCACGCCTTCGGCGGCAACCGCAGGGTCGCGGGGCATCCGACGCATTCATGTCCCGGAGCAGACCCGGCAATGGCGGTGATGCTGGGTTTCTTCAGCGCACTGGTGGAGACGGAGCTGCCCTTAAGGACCGGCCCCATTCCAATGAGCCTGACGATGGACGGAAGAGTTCCCGCGCCGAGCCCACCTCCACCCTAGAGCCGTGTAAGGAAAGGTGCGCAGGGGTTAGACGGCACAATGCCGAGCGAGCTGATCGTTGGCATAGACGACGGGTGTGCCGATGACGAGCCTGATCGTCTGCTCCGCATGCCAGTGCATGCCGAGCGCGCGCAATTTCTCGGCTGCTTCCATCATCGTCTGGCGGGCCGCCTCGCCCCGCCCCTGCCCCGCGAGAAGCTCGCCGCGCAGGGAAAGGTTCAGGGCCGCATCGCGCAGCGAACCGCGCCACCCTGCGGAGGTTTCGGCACGTCGCAACCAGCGCTCGCTCAGGCCGCGATCCTGGCGCAGCGCTGCGAGCTTCGCCAGCGAGCGGCATGCTGCCGCCTCGCCCAATCGCTCGCCTTCGCGTGCGCGGCGCAGGACATGGGCGGCATACCGCCGCGCCGTCTCGACATCGCCTTCGGCGGTCGCCGCCTCGACGAGCCAGCTGTACTGAACCGACGTGTAGAAGTGAAAATTGCGCCGCTCCATCCATTCCGCGGCATTCCGCAACTGCAGCAAGCCGTCGGCGTCGCCGGTCGCCGACCAGCGGGCAAATCCCGAGGCGGCGCGGCAATCCGCCAGAAGCAGCAGGCTGCGCGTGTTCTCGGCGATGCGCGCCCCTTCCACGGCAAGCTGCTCCGCCTCCTGCCAGCGGCCCTGCCAGATCAGCGCGACGGCAATCCAGTTGCGGACGGAATTGACGACCGGGTGAGTCGAGCCTTCGACCAGAGCCATGCCTTCACTGAAACAGGCGTGGGCGCCCTCGAAATCGCCGCGATCCGCCAAGACACCGCCCTTGCACGACAGCGCATAGGCCGCCCCGAAGGATATCGCACCATGACGCCGGCTGCGTTGCTGCTTGGTCGAAATGGCAGCGTCGATCAAGGCGATGGCTTCGTCGTACTGACAGCTTGCAGCCAGAATCTGCCCGAGCGTCGCTTCGATCTGCGCGATCAGGCGGCGGTCTTCGAGCTTGCGCGCCAATTCCAGCGCCGTCCGCGTGTGGGTCACGGCCTCCCGGAAGCGGCCGAACCCGTAGCACATCCAGCCGAGCCATTCATAGGCGCTGGCCATCGCGGCGGTGTCGCCGAGGGAGGACGCGACCGCAACCGCGCGTTCGAACACGGAGGTGTCGTCGGTCAGCGACAGCGGGTCGAAGATATTGGCCATCGCCAGCTTGTTGGCCAGCAGGCACCAGCGCAGCGATTGCTCGCGCGAGCGATCGGGCACGCGATCCAGCGCCTGCATCGCGACCTGGTACTGCGCACTGGCACGATCGAGCGCAAATGCAGCCATGGCCTTGTCGCCGGCACGTTCAGCATAATGGGCTGCGCTTTCCCAATGACCTGCGCCTTGCGAATGGTAGGCCAGAGCTTCCATCGCATCCTCGCGATCAGCCTGCTCGGACCGCGCCAGCAGGGTGTCTTCGATCCGCTTGTGCAATGCCTGACGCTCGTGCAGGCCAATGGTGTCGTAGACCGCATCGCGCGTGATGCCGTGCTTGAAGCGAAGGACGCCGCCCGCTGGATCCGCAAAGAGAAAGTCCGCATCCGCCAATGCCCGCACGATGGCCGGGTCGGGTTCGCTGCCGCACGCCGAAACCAGCAACCCGTGCGGCACGGTGTTGCCGATGACGGCCGCGGCGCGCACCACCTTCGCCTCATCGGGCGGCAGGCGTGCCAAGCGCGAAGCGACCAGGGTTGCGATCCAGCCCTGTTTGCTGCGCGCTTCGAACGAGGCAGGATCGTTGGCGGCGATGGAATGGCAGAGCTCTTCGATGAACAACGGCACCCCGCCCGCATAGGCATGGATGCGGGCTACGAGGAAGGGATCGGCCTGCGGGACCCAGCGTCGTACGGCAAAGTCGGTTTCCGGCCCCTGAAACGGTTCGAGAAATAGGTGCGGTGCGCCGGAAATCCATTCGCTGCCGTCCTCGCGCGGCCGGCTGGCGAGGATGACGCGAGGTCCGTTGGGCAATTCCAGCAAAGCCTGCAGCAATTGGCGGCTCGCGTCATCAGACCATTGCCAGTCGTCGATCACCAGCACCAGCGGGCCATGTGCCGACAGTCCGGTGAAGAACCCGAGCAGATCGCCGACGACGCCGTCGACGGTGATGCGGCCGCCACGCGCATCGGCGCCGGCCGACGCCAGTGCCAGGATCGATTCTGCATTCGGACCGAGCTGGGCCGCCCATGGCTCCAGAGCCGCGCGCGCTGTCTCCTTTGCCTCGACGAGGGAGGCGTCCGCTCGAATTTCCAGCGCAGCGCGCAGCATTTGCAGGAATGGTTGCAGAACCTCGGCACCGACGTAACTCTCGCAACTGCCTCGCAGCAGCCTGATGCGCTCGGTGCCGACGTGCCCCAGCACCTCTTCCAGAAGGCGCGTCTTGCCGAGTCCGGGCCCGCCGACGACCACCGCGCAGCGTTGCGCCTGCGCAGGTGCTTCGCTCAGAAAGCGTGTCAGGAAGCCGAATATCTCGTTGCGGCCGATGAAGGGTGTCAGGCCGCGGCGCGAGGTTGCTTCGAAGCGTCGGGTCGCCGTGCTTCGACCCAACACCAGCCTCGCCTGCGGCATTCCCGAAGCCGCCGGGAGGTGGGCGGCGAGCTCGAAGAAGTTGGCATGCGGCCCAAGGGCATCGAGGCTGGCCAGGATCTGATCCGGACCGGCGTGGCGCGACAGGTGCGCTGCCGTGTTCACGACATCGCCGATCAGGTCATACCGGCCGGACTCGATGTCGCCTTGGGTCAGGAGCACGGTGCCGGCATGGATACCCGAATGCATTCGAAGCGGCATCAGCGCCGGCGATACGCCATCGTGGCGCAGCTCTCCGACCCATTCGTGAATATCGAGTGCTGCTTCCGCAGCACGACGACCGTCATCTTCGCCGGATTGGGGATAGCCGAAAATGGCGAGCGCACCGTCTCCCTGCGTTCGGATGATGCGACCACCGTGCTTCGCCACCGCGCGATGCCAGATCTGCCGCAACTGGCTGAGGAGTTCGGAAAGGTGCTCGGACTCGACATCCCGGCCCAGGGCGGTTGATCCGACAAGGTCGGAGAACAGCACCGTCAATCGATGACGTTTGCCTCTGGGGTCGCGGGTCTGCGTAATCATCGTCAATCGCAGCCAACTCGTTGACGAACCGCAAGAACGGTCTCCAGCGGGTGCCAGACCGGATGCAGCAAGTATCGCAAAAGGCCATAGTAACTCGCCCAACCCGCAAGTGGAAGCTCGCGAGGATTGCATCCGCCGAATATGGCGATCAGGACGACCGCATTGGCCTAACCTATTAAAAAACCTCATGTCTTCCGTTTGCCGACGGCGCGGCGCCGCCTCGCCTGCGCAGGCCAAGGCGTGGTTCAAAGCCGGTGGTTCACAGCCGGAGGATCACGGCGGAGAATATCGAGCTGGCATTCCTAGGGAAGCGGCAGCCGGTCCAGCTGGCTCTGCGCCTTCTTGACGGCGGCCGCATACCAGCTCTGGCTCGGGGCTTCCTTGGCGAAGCACGCCGTGAAGGCGGTCATTGCCTTGTCCTCGCGGGCCATCTCGCCGCGCGGGTCTTTCTTGTCGACGGGCTTTGCCATCATCTGCTTCCAGACTTTCTCGCAGGTCGGGATCGGGGCGGTCTTCACGGCCTCCCTTGCCGCGAGGAAATAGACCTTGTCGCCCTGGATCGCGACGACGTCGATTTCGTCCGGCGGGCCCTTGAGGCCGCCATTGCCGCGCACGCCGAGCACAGCGACTGCGACGCTCGCCCTTGCCGGCTTGTTGATCGGCAGCTCCGCGTAGATCGCGAAGGCGGCGTCCTGGATGGCGTAATAATAGAAGCGGTCGGATTTCAACGCGGCGCCACTGTCCTGAGGCATGCCGTCGGCGCGATGCTCGCCAAGCCAGTGCTTGAGCAGCCCGGTCGTGGTCACCACAGCCTGCATCTTGTCGCCTTCGGATGCGAAGCTCAGCCCGTCGAGATGGCCGAAGCCGATGTCGTCCTTGAACAGCGTATCGACGTTCGACTTGCCCTCGGCCGGGAGTCCCTTGATCGCGACCGGACCGACCAGGCCGCGCAGCACGCCGGCCAGCTCCTTCAGGGCCGCATCGTGCTGCTTGTAGATCTCGTCGCTCTCCTTGGCATTCGAGAATTTTGCGATGTAGCGGTCGCGCAGGTCGAGATAATGCTGCTCGGGCGCGGCCGCCCCGGCGGGCGCGGCCAGGACGAGCAGGCAGAGCAAGGCAAGCAATCTCATTGCAATTCCGGGAAGACTGGAGAGCGATCTCCATCTTTGTGCCGACGCCGCGTGCCAAGGTTCATCCATTGGCGGAACGCGGGTGCCCTACTCTGCCGGCGTCAGTTGCTCCCGGTTCAGCCGCACGGCCGCCGTCTCCCGCACGCGAACGCGGGCGCGGCGCTTGCGCCACCAGATCACGACGCCGGTGACAGAGAGCGCGGCGACCACGAGGCCCATCACCGAGATCAGGATACGCCCGAACAGTCCGACGATGCGGCCCGAATGCAGCGGAAACTGCGCCTGCACGAAGATGTCGGCGGCGGTGCCGACCCAGGGCAGCCGCTCGCCAATGGGGCGGCCGTCCTCGCTGTCGTAATAGAGCTGCGCCGGGCCGACGCCGCCGGCACCGTGATCGTCGCCGGGATGGAAGAACGCGGCGGCGTAGACGCCATGGGCCGGGCCGTAGCTGAGCGCGCCGACCGGGGTGGTCCAGCCTCGCGCCTTGCCGTCGGCGGCCGCGCGGGCAGCAATCTCGGCGAACGTCATCTTGGGCTCGATCGGATTATCGAGATCGCGATAGGGCCGCTGCTCATAGGGTGTCGGGGTGTAATTCGACACCATCTTCATCAGCGGCGAGAACACCTCGAAGTAGAGGTTCAGCGAAAACGCGGTGAAGGCGATGATGAACAGTACGCCCCACGTCCACAGGCTGAATGCGCGGTGGATGTCGAAATTGATCCGGTAGGCGCTGCCCGAGGTCTTGATGGTCCAGGCCGGCGCCCAGCGCGCCCAGAAGCCGCGCTCGAGCTGGCGCGCGACCTCAGGCGCCCGCGCGGCCTTGGCGCGCCGGCGCGAGGGTAGCGTCAGATAGAACCCGACGAAGCAATCGATGGTCCAGATGATGGCGATGATGCCGAGCACGCGCATGCCCCAGCGGTCGCTGCCCCAGAATTCCGGGATGTGCATCGTGTAGTGCAGCTTGTACAGAAACGAGACGAAATTCTCGCGCGTGACGGGCCACACCGCGCCCCAATAACGCCGGCCAAGCTCCGCGCCGGTGTTGGGATCAAGGAAGACCTGGTTGTAGTCGAGCGGGTAACGCTTGCCGGTCGCGGGGTCGATTCGCGGCATGACGAAGAACCACAGCGAGTGGCCCTGCTCCGGCGTCATGAAGAGGTAGACGACGCGCGCGCGGGGATCGCGCTGCTCGATCATCTTGGCAAGCTCGAGCGAGGGAATGGCCGGGCCCTTCGTCGAGACATCGAACAGATGGCTGTTCAGGACGTCGTCGAGCTCGTGATCCCAGGAGATGATCGCGCCGGTGATGCCGGAGAAGAACAGGAAGGCGGCCGTTAGCAGTCCCGCCCAGCGATGCAGTTTGCCGAATATCGCTCTCATCGCTCAGATCTCATTCCCACTTGGCCCGGCCCCTCATTTGCCGGACCGCTTTTCGATTGGACTCGCCGCCGGCAGTTCAGCCGGTGGGCCTTCGGCCTAACGCAGGGACAGTTGCAGTGCGAGAGGTCCGACATTAGAATTTATCGAGACTGGCCAATCAGCTGCGCGACAAAGCGTCCATGCGTGATCGGGTGTCGACGCAGCCGCGTGCGTTACGGCCAATCGGCAAAATTCAGCGTCGGTCTCGATCGCCCCGCTCTCGCGCGTGCCGCAACGCGCCGACGCCATACGCCCGGTGCCTCGCCGGTGTGCTTGCGGAAAAAGCGGCTGAAATAGGCGGTGTCCGTGAAGCCCAGCGCAAATGCGATCTGCTTGACGGCGATGGTTCCAGCCTCCAGCCGCGTCGCCGCTTCCCTGACGAGGCGCTGCTGAATCAGCTCGCTCGGCGAGCGCTTCAGCTCGCGGCTGCACAGCGCGTGCAGGCGATCCGGCGTGGTGCCGAGTAGCCTGGCGTAATCGCTGACGCGCAAGTGCTGTTGATAGCGCTCCTCGAGCAGCCTGCGGAACCGGCTCAGGATCTCGGTGCTGCTGCTCTCCTCGTTGCGGTTCCCGTCGCCAGCGAACAGGCGCCAGAATCGCAGCACGCACAGCGTCAGCTCCGCCGACATGATCGACGCTGCACCGCTGCGTGCGGGCGAGGCGATCTCGGCGGCGATCGCCGCGATCGAACGCGCGATCGTGGCCGCGAGATCGGCCTCGACCTGCAACGCCAGGATGCCGCCCGCCCCCTCGAGCGCGAGATAGGCCGCCTCCGCCGACGGCGGGAGATAGCGATGCCAGATACCGGCGCGCAATTGCAGCAGCTGCGCCGTCGTGCCTGCCGACACCTCCAGATAGTCGGCGGATCCCGCCGGGAGCCAGACCAGCGCGGATCCGACCGTCCGCATGGTCCTGCCGGCCTGACCGATCTCAGCGGTCCCGCCGCCGGGAAGGCAGAGCAGATGAATGAACGGACGGGCCGCTTTCGAGGTCAGCGTCCATCGCCGCGCGACGTAGTGCGCCGCGATCAGCTCGGCGCCCACAGGCACAGCCCCACTCGGGGCGGTTGCCGGTGCCGGATCTGAGCCCGCGACGCCTCGACGCACTTGGCCATCGAGGCCAGAACCGTCCAATCTTTCACCGGATTTGTCCATTGTGCGAGCAAAGCTTGGGATGCTTGCTAGGTCAAGTCCCGGTGGCGGCCGGCTCAATGATGCCGCCCTAGAGAAAGTCGGGACCAAGGGGAAACGACCACTCACTGCGATGCCGACCATCGCTTGAGTGCAACAGGAGGGAGACACGATATGTTTTCAGCGAACCGTCGAACGTTGCTGCGCGTCGCTGGCCTTGCGGCTCTGGCCGGAACGCTCTGGACCTTTCCGTCCACGGCCGATGCGGAGAAGATCCGGATCGGCTACGCCATTTCCAAGACCGGTCCCTATGCCGGCGGCGCCGGCATCACCACCCTGCCCAATTATGAGCTGTGGGTGAAGGACGTGAATGCCGCCGGCGGCATCAAGCTCGGCGACAAGAAGCTACCGATCGAGGTGGTCGAATATGACGACCGCAGCAACTCGGAAGAAGCCGTCAAGGCGATCGAGCGCCTCGCCAACCAGGACAAGGTCGATTTCATTCTTTCGCCGTGGGGCACGGGCCTCAACCTCGCGGTCGGCCCGACTCTGAACCGTCTGGGCTACCCTCACCTCGCGGTCACGTCGGTGACCGACAAGGCGCCGGAGCTTGCCAAGCGCTGGTCGAACGCGACGTTCTGGCTCGGGACGTCGGCCCAGATATCCGAGGGGCTCGCCGATCTGCTCGGCAAGCTGAAGAGCGAAGGCAAGATCGGGGCGAACATCGCGATGGTCAGCATCGCCGACCAGTTCGGCATCGAGCTGTCCGCCGCGGGCCGCGAGGCCTTCAAGAAGCACGGCTTCAAGCTCGGCTATGACAAGACCTATCCGATGGGCACGCAGGATCTCCAGCCTCTGTTGAAGGATGCGATCGCGTCTAACCCGGATGCGTTCGTCGCCTTCAGCTATCCGCCGGATACGATCGCGCTGACCGAGCAGGCGCAGCTGTTGAAGTTCAACCCGAAGGTTTTCTATGTTGGCGTCGGCACCGCGTTCCCGCTCTACAAGGGCAAGTTTGCCGCCAACAGCGACGGCGTGATGGGCATCGGCGGTTGGAATGCCGAGTCTCCGCAGCTGAAGGAGTATCTGGCGCGCCACAAGGCCACGACCGGCAAGGAGCCCGATCGCTGGGCGAGCTCGATCACCTATGCGAGCCTGCAGGTGCTACAGCAGGCGATCGAAAAGGTCGGCAAGCTCGATCGCACCGCTGTCGCGGCGGAAATCCGTGCGGGCACGTTCGAGACCATCATCGGCAAGGTCAAGCTGAAGGACGGGCTGCTTCAGGAGGTCTGGAGCGTCGGACAGTGGCAGAACGGCGAGTTCTACGCCCTCGCACCGACCTCGCTGCCGGGCGCGCGTGCCGCGGTCGTGCCCAAGCCGCAGTGGCAGTAAGGCTGGTTGGCAGGCCTTGCGTCGGCGAGGCCTGCCTGCCGTCCGCTCAAGGGGACGCCGTTTCATGTTGCTTGTCGACATCATCCTGCCGGGCCTCGTGCTCGGCGGCATGTACGCGCTGATCGCGCTCGGGCTGACGCTGCAATATGGCGTGGCGCGGATCATGAACCTCTCCTATGGAGAGTCGCTGGTCGCGGCCGCCTTCGGCGCGTTCTCGCTCTACGGCGGCCTCGGGCTGAGCCCGCTCGCGGCGCTGCTGCTGGCGGTCCCGGTCGCGATGGTGCTGAACTGGCTGCTATATCGCTTCCTGCTGGAACGGCTGATGCGGCGCGGCAAGGACCGGGGCGCACAGGAGATCGACAGCATCCTCGTCACCTTCGGCGTTCTGTTCGTGATCCAGGGCGCCATGCTGGTCGCCTTTGGCGGCCAGTACTACAGCTACAGCTATCTCTCCATTCCGCTGACGATCATGGGCTCGACGCTTGCCGTCAATCGGCTCGTCGCGCTGCTGTTCGCGGCGCTGGTCGGCGGCGCCGTCTATCTCGCCCTCACCCGCACCCGGATCGGCACTGCGGTACGCGCCATCGCCGTCGATGCCAACGCCGCGCGTCTCGTCGGCATCGACGTCGCGGCCCTGTCGGGGCTGGCGTTTGCCTTCGGCGGCGGCCTCGTCGCCGTCGGCGGTGTGCTGATCAGCATGTTCCTCACCTTCAATGCCGCGATGGGCGTGGTCTTCACCATGAAGGCGCTGGTCGTCGTCATCATGGGCGGTGTCGGCAACGTCATCGGCGCGCTGGTCGCCGGGCTGCTGCTTGGTGTGGTCGAGACCGCGGTGGCGCGGCTGGTCGATCCCGGTCTGACGCTGGCTGCGACCTACGCACTGTTTCTCGGCGTGCTCGTGATCAAGCCCACCGGCCTGTTCGGCAGGGCGGCGTCATGACGGGGCCCGTCCGCATTCTGCTGTGGTGCGCCGGCCTCGCCCTCGCCGCATGCCTCGTCACCTATCCGCTCTATGCCAACGGCTATTATCTCGCGCTCGGCATCAGCGTGCTCTATTTCACGATCCTGGCGACCGCGTGGGCGATGTTCTCGGGCCCGACGCGCTACATCTCGCTTGCAACGGTCGCGTTCTTCGGGCTCGGCGCTTACACGGCTGCGGTGCTCGGCGAGACCATGCCCTGGCCGGTCGTGCTGCTGGCCGCAGCCGGCGTGGGCGCACTCACCGCCGCAATCACCGGGCTTTCGACGCTGCGGCTGTCCGGAATCTATTTCGTGATCTTCTCCTTCGGCCTGGCCGAGCTGATCCGGCAGCTCGTGATCTGGTACGAGGTCAACATCCACAAATCGGTCGGCCGCTATCTCTTCAGTGCGGTGACGCAGGACGTTCTCTACTGGCAGCTGCTGGGCTTGACCGCGGTTGTCTTCCTGGTGGGCTGGATGCTCGGGCGCTCGCGCTATGGGCTGGCCCTGCGCGCCATCGGCGCCGACGAGACCGCGGCGAGCCATTCCGGCATCGATGCCACGCGGATCAAGCTCGGCGTCTTCATTCTGAGCGCGACCTTCATGGCGGTGACCGGCGCGGTGATGGCGCCACGCTGGACCTATATCGATCCAGCCATCGCGTTCAATCCGACCATCTCCTTCCAGGTCGTGATCATGGCCCTGCTAGGCGGTGCGGGCTCGCTGTTCGGGCCCGTGCTGGGCGTCATTCCGCTCGTCCTGCTGTTCGAGGTGCTGACTGCGATGCTGCCCAACCATTTCAGCATCGTGCTCGGCGTCATCTTCGTGTTCATCGTGATGGTGCTGCCGAACGGCGTGATCGGCCTGTTCGGGGCGGGCCGCTGGCGCGTTCCGGCCGGCGGTCCCGCCGCCGCGCCTGCCCGCACGAGCGATGCACCGCTGCTCGCGGTCGACGGCGTCAGCAAATCGTTCAGCGGACTACGCGCCGTCGACGGTGTCAGCTTCACGGTCACGCCGGGCGAGATCATCGGCATCATCGGCCCGAACGGATCCGGCAAGACGACGCTGCTGAATACGCTGTCCGGGGCGCTGCGGCCCTCCTCGGGCACGATCCGGCTGGGCGGCATCGTCCTCAACGGTATGCGCGCGCACCAGATCGCGCGCCTTGGCCTTGCGCGCACGTTCCAGCTGGTGCGCGTGATGCCGGACCTGACGGTGGCCGAAAACGTTGCGGCGGCGCGGCTGTTCTCGACGACGAACGGATCGGGCGCAACGGCAAGCGAGCTGCTGGACCTGGTCGGGCTCGGCAAGCTGCAGGAAACGCCCGCGAGCGAGCTGACCTATATCGACCAGAAGCGGCTCGAGCTTGCCCGCGCGCTGGCGCTGCAGCCGCGCCTCGTGCTGCTCGACGAATGGCTGGCGGGCCTCAATCCGAGCGAGCTCGAGACCGGCATCGCGCTGATCGCGAAATTGCGCGATCGCGGCCTCACCATCATCATGGTCGAGCATGTCATGGATGCGATTCGAGCGCTGTGCAGCCATTGCATCGTCATGAATGCCGGCAGCGTGATCGCGCGCGGCGCGCCGGAGGCCGTGTTGTCCGATCCAAAAGTCGTTGCAGCCTATCTCGGAGGCGACGATGCTTGAGGTCGCCGCCCTCTCCCATTTCTATGGCAAGCACCAGGCTCTCGCCGACATTGCGCTCGCTATTGGGCAAGGCGAGATCGTCGCGATCCTCGGCGCCAACGGCGCCGGCAAGTCCACCCTGCTCAAGAGCATCGCCGGGCTGGTCAAGCCTGCCCCCGGCGCAACGATCCGGTTCGAGGGACATCACATTGGCGAATTGCCCGCTCACCTGATCGTGGAGCGCGGCATCGCGCTGGTGCCCGAAGGCCGCGGCGTGTTCGGCGATTTGACGGTTGCCGAGAATCTGCAGCTCGGCGCCTACCCCGCCCGCGCCCGCGCAGGCGAGGCAGACCGGCTCGCGAGAATCCTGCGGCTGTTCCCGCGGCTTGCCGAGCGCATGGCCCAGGCCGTTCGCACCATGAGCGGGGGCGAGCAGCAGATGGTCGCGATCGGCCGGGCGCTGATGTCGAACCCGCTGCTGCTCCTGCTCGATGAGCCTTCGCTCGGCCTGTCGCCCCTGCTCAGCCGCGAAGTGTTCCGTGCACTGGCGGAGATCCGTAGCAGCGGCCTCAGCGTGTTGCTGGTCGAGCAGAATGCGCGGGCGAGCCTCGACATCGCCGACCGTGTCTACCTGATCGAGTCCGGCCGCAACGCCGGCAGCGGGCCGGCCAGTGCGATGAAGAACGATCCGGAGGTCCAGCGCGCCTATCTCGGCAAGGCCCGCGCGGCCCCGTCCCCACCATAATCGCTCAATCCCGCCTGCAACCTTTGGAGTGCATCATGAACGCGATCGACCTTCTCATCGGCGGCAAGGACCAGTCGGCCAGCCATCAGCGTACCTTCCAGCGCCACAACCCGATCTCCAGCGACGTCGCGACGATCGTGGCGGCGGCCTCGATCGACGACGCGATGCGGGCCGCGGACGCTGCGGCCGCCGCGTTCCCGGCCTGGTCACAGCTCGGCCCGTCGGAGCGCCGCAAGCGGCTCAATGCGGCCGCCGATATCCTCGCGCGCCGTGCCGCGGAGTTCACCGCGCTGATGGTCGCTGAAACCGGCGCCACCGCGGGCTGGGCCGGATTCAACGTGCACCTGGCCGAAGGCATGCTGCGCGAAGCCGCGGCCATGACGACGCAGATATCCGGCGAAGTCATACCGACCGACAAGCCCGACAACCTCGCCATGGCGTTTCGCCAGCCGGTCGGCGTGGTGCTCGGCATCGCGCCCTGGAACGCTCCCGTGATCCTCGGCGTGCGATCGGTCGCGATGCCGCTCGCCTGCGGCAATACCGTGGTGCTGAAGGCGTCCGAGATGAGCCCGGGCGTGCATCGGCTGATCGGAAGCTGCCTGGCGGAGGCCGGCCTCGGTGACGGCGTCGTCAATGTCGTCACCAACGCGCCGGAGGATGCGCAGGCGGTGGTCGAGGCGCTGATCGCCCATCCTGCGATCCGCCGCGTCAACTTCACCGGCTCGACCCGCGTCGGCCGCCTCATCGCACTCGCATGCGCCAAGCACCTGAAGCGCGCGCTGCTGGAGCTCGGCGGCAAGGCCCCGCTCGTGATCCTCGACGATGCCGATCTGGACGCCGCCGTGAATGCGGCAGCGTTCGGCGCCTTCATGAACCAGGGGCAGATCTGCATGTCGACCGAGCGGATCGTGGTCGACGACAAGGTGGCGGACGCCTTCATCGCCAAGTTCGCCGCCAAGGCCAGGAGCCTTCCCTTCGGCGATCCCCGCAAGGGCAATGTCGTGCTGGGCTCGCTGGTCAGTGACGCCGCCTGCGAGCGCGTCCGGGGCCTGATCGACGATGCCGTCGCCAAGGGCGCCGTGCTCGCTGCCGGCGGCCACGGCAGCGGCACCATTATGCCCGCCACCATCGTCGACCATGTCACGCCGGCGATGCGGATCTATGGCGAGGAGAGCTTTGGTCCGGTCGTGACCGTGGTGCGCGTGAGCGGGATCGACGAGGCCGTGCGCGTGGCCAACGACACCGAATACGGCCTCTCCTCGGCCGTGTTCGGCCGCGACATCGCCCGTGCGCTCGGCGTTGCCAGGCGGATCGAGGCGGGCATCTGCCACGTCAACGCTCCGACCGTGCATGACGAGCCTCAGATGCCGTTTGGCGGGACCAAGGCGTCAGGCTATGGCCGCTTCGGCGGCAAGGCCGCAATCGACGAGTTCACCGAACTGCGCTGGATCACCGTGCAGACCGGGCCCCGGCACTATCCGTTCTGATCGGCCGGATGCAGGTCCGGTCTCCAAGGCCGGACCGTCCTCGCATTGTGCTCACCAGCGGTAGGTCAGCCTGGCGATGGCTTTCCGCCCTTCCGCGTAGAAGCAGCCCGACATGCTGTAACATGAGGCGACATAGCGAGTGTCGGCGAGATTGGTGACGTTCAGCGCCAGGCGCCAATTGTCCCTGTTGTAGGCCAGCAGCGCGTCGAGAACGGTCGACGATCCCACCTTGAACGTGTTGGCCTCGTCGCCCCAGGTCGCGCCGACATAGCGGATGCCGCCGCCGAACTGCAGGCCGGCGAGCGGCCCGTTCTGCAGCGTATAGTCGCTCCACAGCGAAGCGCGGTTGAGCGGCACCGTAGTTGGCGCCTTGCCGACATTCACCGGATCCTGCGTGACCATGGCGTCGACATAGGCATAGGCGGCGCGCAGGTTCCAGCCATCGGCGAGCGACATCGTGCCTTCGAGCTCGATGCCGCGCGACTTCACCTGCCCGATCTGTTCGTAAAAGGTGGCCGCGGGCACGTACACAGCGACGTTATCGCGCGTCAGGTCGAAGGCGGCGAAGGTGAACAGCGCGTTCCAGCCGATCGGCTGATACTTGACGCCGACTTCGTACTGGACGCCGGTCTCGGGATTGAGCATTTGTCCGCCAAACCCGGTCGCGAGCAGCGGCAGGAACGATTCCGAGTAGCTGAAATAGGGCGCGATGCCGCTATCGAAATTGTACATCACGGCGGCTCGGCCGGTGAAGGCCGAGGCGTCCTTCGCGGCCGTGGTATTGGCGATACCGTTATCGACCTGCGTGGTCACGAAATCCTGACGGCCGCCGAGCTGGAACGAGAGCCGGCCGAGCTTGATCTGATCCTGCGCATAGACGCCGACCTGGGACTGCTTGACGCCGGTGTTGTCGTACATGGCGCCGATGGCGTAGTCGTAGCTGTAGTTCGGGTTGAAGACGTTGATCTCGGGGGACGAGGTCGTGACGCCGAAGGCGGTGTCGCGGAAGGAGGTGTTGCGATAGTCGACGCCAACCAGCGTGGTGTGGCTGAGAATGCCGGTGGTGAACTTGCCCTGGAGCTGGTTGTCCACGGCGAATGAGTTGATGTAGGAGTTGCTGTAGCTGCCATAGCGCGCGAGCTGCCCTGCGGCTTCGTTGGTATAGCCGCCGCCGTAAAACACCTTCTCCTCGTTGTGCTGATAGGCGTAGCGCAGATTTTGCCGGAACGTGACGTTGTCGGTGAAATTGTGCGCGAGCTGGTAGCCGACGGTTGCGATCTCGGTGTTGAATGCGTCGAAGCCCGGCACGCCCGCGAAGAACGAGACCGGGATGGTGCGGCCGTTGTTCGGCCAAACCGTGCCCGAGGCCGGCAGGAACTGAAGGCCCCACCCTGCCCGGTCCCGCTGATAGTTGGCGAGCAGGGTGATGGTGGTGTCCTCGTTCGGCTTGAAGGTGACGGCGGGCGCGATGAAGACGCGATTGTCCTTGCTGAAATCGACCTGGGTCTCGCCGTCGCGCACGACGCCGGTCAGGCGCCACAGCACCGTGCCTTCCTTGTTGGCGGCGCCGCCCATGTCGAACTGGCCCTGATAGCGGTTGAAGCTGCCACCCGAGATCGAGACCTCGCCGAACTGCTGCGCCGTCGGCAGCTTGGTCACGTAGTTGAGAACGCCGCCTGTGCCGCTGCCGCCATACATCGCGGAGGACGGACCCTTGAGCACCTCGATACGCTCGGCCCCATAGGGCTCGAGGCCATTGAAGTGCACGTAGTTGCTGGAGGGAATCCGCAAGCCGTCGACGAAGAGGCCCGGCATCGTCATGTCGAAGCCGCGGATCTGGAGGCCGCCGAAGCGGGTGTCCGAGCCGCCATTGACGTCGCCGCTGACGCCGGCGGTGTAGCGCAAGGCCTCGCCGATCGAGACCGCGCCCTGGTTTCTGATCTGGTCGGTGGTGATGACCGACACCGACTGCGGCGTTTCGATCAAGGGCGTATCGGTCTTGGTGGCGGTGCCGCTGCGCGTCGCGACGAAACCGCGTACCGGTCCGTTGGCGCGTTCGCTCGTGGCACCGTTCGATGCTGCCGACTGAGTGGGCGCGGCCTGCTGCGCCGGGCCCCGACGATTGGCGCGTGCGGTTCGCGCCGCCGCAGCCCGTCGCGACGACGCAATCGCCGCTGGACGGGTGCGCTGCGTCGGCGCTTCGACGGTGACAGAGGGAATCTGCGTCTGGGCTTGGGCAGAGCCGAAGGGCACGGCGAGAGCGAGTGTGCTGGCCGCACCGAGGAAGAGCATCTGGATTTGTCGGCGGCGCGTGTTCTTACGCGAAGAAGGTTGGAAATCGGTCACGTCTGTTGAGCCCCACGCACTGCCGGCTTTGCCGGTATCGATCTTGATGGCCCGCCCTAACTCAGGCGGTTTCGGAGTGCGATAGGAACGGCGTTAGAATTTCTCCAGACGTGTGCACAGCACGTGCGACGCATGCGCTCATGCGCGCTGCTTCTTTGGGATTGGAATCCTTCCAAATGATCTTGTCAGTGTGTTCGGAACCCGACCGCATGTGACGGCCGTGTCGCGCAATCAGCGTTGCAACCAAAGCCAGGGGTGGGAGCGGATGAAGGTCACGTCCGGTCCGCGTGACAACAGGTCGTGCTCTTCTCGCCAGCCAGCACGCTGCGGCTGTTGCGGTCCGGCGGAAGGTCGCCAGCCGCATTCGCCGCAAAGAATCCGGTTGGCTTCAACACGAAGCCGGCATATTCCACCGGCATGATCGGAAAGTCTTCGGGCTTGCAGACATGGGTGTGGCCGAAGGAGTGCCACACCACGATGTCGGCATCCTCGATGTTGCGATTCTGCGCGGCATAGCGCGGCAGGCCGTCGCTGCCGGCGTGAACGTTGGGATAGTCGCCGCTGGCATATTTCTCGGCCGGATCGAATGCAGTTACCCAGACATGCTTGGTGGCGAAGCCGCCACGCTTGCGCACGTAACTACCCTCCTGGGCCAGCATCAGCGGGCTGGGATTGACGACGAGCTTGTAGGCCGGTGCACCGCCGACCGAGTTGATCTCGTTCGGATTACTGATCTTCCAGAATCGGCCGGTCTCGCCATTGGCGACCGCTGCGGCGTCGCGCTCGCGCGACAGCACGCGCGTGGTGGTGTCGAACACGTTGCCGTGCGGATTGTCGTCGCCCCATGGCCGCGGCACGAACTCGTGCTCCGTCACCGTGTTACCGCCGCCGTCGAGATCCATATGCAGGCGGACGTTGAAGAAGTGCTGGTGCGTGGGGCCGCCGAGATTATCGTCGACCATGCCACCCCATCGGTACTTTTCGCCTGACTGGACCGCGGCGGTCTGGATGATGCCGGTGAGTTTCGTCTCCAGCTGAATCGTGCCGTCCTGATAGAGATACCAGTAGAAGCCGTAATCGTAATTGCCGACGGTGGCGAAGAACGAGATCACGAGCCGCCGGGATCTCCGCACCTCGAACAGGCCGTTGCGGAACTCGTAGTGCTTCCAGGCAATCCCGTAATCCTCCTCATGCATGCAGATCGCGTTCTGCATGACGAAGGGCTCGCCCTTGCTGTCGACCGCGGGCACGTCGAAATAATGGATGTTGCCGAGACAGTCGCAGCCCAGCTCCAGCGCGTTGGCGAGCATGCCGAGCCCGTATTCGCCGGCATCGAAGGCCGACTTCCAGAAATGGTTCGCGGTCGGATCGGCATAAGGCACCACCATCTCGGTGACGCTGGCGCGGTGGATCAGCGACCGCTTACGCGCGCCGTCCTGGTAGGCGAGCTGATGCAGCACGAGACCCTCGCGCGGCGTGAAGCCGACGCGGAAGCTCCATTTCTGCCAATCGACTTTCCAGCCGTCGACCTTGAAGCTCGGCCCTTCCGGCTGCTCGATATGCAGCGGCTTGATGTCGGTGCGCGGGTTTGGCACCTCATGCGCGCCGTAGTTCCGCTTCTTGCGCGGAATCGGCACGATCGGATCTTCATCGGTGAGCTCGATGACCTTGCCCCCGATGAGGTCGACCACAGCGACCACGCCCTCGATCGGATGGGCGTAGCCGTTGTCCTGGAGATGCTCGCGAAAATAGCTGACGGCCCGCACGATGCGGGCGCCGCGCTCGAACTCCTTGTCGAAGAATCCGGAGGAGAACGGATCGACCTGGACCAGCTCGATGTCCTTGTCGGTCAGCCCGCGCCGAACCATCGCCGCCCGCCAAGCGGGATCGGCCTTCACCACGGCATCGCACTTGAAGAACTCTTCCAGCATCACCGGCGGCTGCCCATAGGGCGCCTCGCGATTCGGCACGACCTTGCGGCCGACGATCTCGCCGCGGCCGAGGTCAACGATATGCTCGATCGCCTCGCCCGTGGCGACGTCGAGCGTCAGCGCGAAGGCGCGGCGCTCCACCCCGCCTGCGGCCAACTCCTGCTTGGTCGGCTCCTCCAGCCGCACCGTCGGGAAACGGCAGTTCGCCGCTGAGGTGGCCGCCGCCCGCACCAAAGCGCAAGCCGCCGTGATCTCGTCGGCCGTCAGCGGATCGAGCGGATGCGGTGTCGCGCTCTGCGCTCGCGGTTGGGCTTTGGCGATTTCAAGCATGAGGACGTCCAAATATCAGGCGAGATGTGCGGTGATGGCGCGGAAGGCAGCAAACCAGCGCTGGTCGATCGACACGTCCATCGCCTTGGGCTGTGTTGCGAGCTTGACGATGACGGTGTCGGAGTCGAGGTCGACATAGAGGTGCTGGCCGTGAATGCCGATCGCGGTGAGCGCGTTGCGCGAAGGATCGATGGTGAACCATTTGCTGCGGTAGCGCGCGCCCGGGAAGAACTCGGCGAGGTCGCCATCGGCCCACGCCTTGGGATCACCGTTCTCGCGGATATCGTCGATCCACCAGCCCGGCACCACCTGCCGGCCCTCGACGACGCCGCGGCAGCGGATCATCTCCCCGAAGCGGACGAGATCGCGCGCGGTGACCGAGATGCCGCCGGCAATGCGGCCCATGCCGTGGCTATCGAGAGTGAGAGAGCCGTCCTCCTCCGCGCCCATCGGCTGCCAGAGAAACTCGGAGAGAATAAGATGGTAGGGCTTCCCGCAGGCGCGTTCATACACCCAGCCGAGCACCTCGGTATTGGGCGAGACGTAGTGGAACACCTTGCCGTGCGGCTTACCCGTGCCGCGCAGCGTCGTCAGATAAGCGCGCTGATGGCTGGGCTCGACGCCTGGCGGCGGCACGTCCCAACCCGAGGAGAACCGATAGCGCGCGACGTCGCCGGCGGGGTCCTCATAATCCTCCTCGAACTTGATGGCGACAGCCATGTCGAGCAGGTTACGGACGGTGCAGCCGGCGTAGACCGATGTCTCCAGCTCCGGCACGTAGCGCAGCACCCTCGCCTCCGGATCGACCAGGCCGCGCGCGGCCAGCACGCCGCCGAGCGTGCCAGCGATCGCCTTGCTGATCGAGCAGATCAGATGGGGCGTGGTCGCGCTCATGCCGTCCCCGTACCATTCATGGATCAGCGTGCCCTGATGCATCACGAGGAGCGTGTCGGCAAAGGTTTCGCGCAGCGCGCATTCGATCGTGGTCGCTTTGCCATCAGGCCCGGTGAAGCCGAGCTTTGCCAGTTCGCGCGGGGCGCTTCTCATTGGCGTCGGCCGGGCGGAGCGGCGGATCTCTGCGGTCGGCAGCACTTCGCGGGTGTGGGTAAAACCCCAGCGGATCGCGGGAAAGCTGCGCCAATTGGCGCGCGTCACCTGAGCCTCGGGTACGGGCGGGCTGCCGCGCATGACATCGGTCGGTCGCATCTCGATCCCTCCGCGAAGCGCCGTCCCGGCAGCGATGTCGGAACGGCAGGACGGAAGCCTGCACCGCGGCGCTGTCAGGCGTTATCGAGATCCAGCAATATTTTGCTGGACAGCGTCTCTGGCCGTGCCAGTCTGGCGTGGTTCCTGCTCGCTGCTCGGCTCAAGGATTTTCGACGTACTGCCATGGCCTTAACGGCAAATCTTCCGATTCAGGACTCGGCTGCGGGCCTGCTCCAGGCGAACAGCACGGATGTCGATGAGCATTGCGCAAGCCTCGGCCGCTGGCGGCTGAGCTACGATCAGATCAGCGCCGGCGCGTTCCGGGGCAGTTTCACGCAACTCTCCTTGCCGCGGCTGGAGGTGTTCTGCGAGATCACCAGCCAGCAGGTCCGCCAATATGGCCAGCTTGGCGCCGACAGTTTTGGCATCGGCCTGCCCTGGCACGGCGACGGCGAGCTCAGCTTCAACGGGACCGGTGCCAGCGGCGCCCGCGTCCTCGCCAGCATCGACGCCGAGATCGACATGTGTACCCCGAAGGCCTTCGAGCTGCGCGGCGTCGTTGCCAGCACGGTGTTGATCGCAGAGCTCGCCGCCTGGCTCGACATCGAGCTGCCGCGCACCGCCTGGCACCGGCTGCAGGTGATCGAAATGGCGGAAGCGCCGGTCGCGCGGCTGCGGGCGCATCTGGCCGCCATTCAAGCGACGATCACGACCGCTCCGGCAACGTTCAACGATCCGGCGGCGAGGCAGGCCCTGGAAGACGCCCTCCTCGTTGAAATCATGGACATGCTGCCGACCGCACGTCCGAGCGATCCCGGCCGCAGTGCGGCGGCTCGGAAGCGAACCGTGGATCGTGCCCGCGAGCTGATGCATGGCAGGGGCGATCGCTCGCTCTCGCTGCTGGAGGTCTGCAAGGCCGTCGGCGCCAGCCCGCGCAAGCTCGGCTATTGCTTCCAGGAGGTTTTGGGCACGAGCCCGATGCACTATTGGCGCGCGATGCGACTGAACCGTGTGCGGCGCGATCTCAGGGGCGCCGGCGGCAACGAGACCTCGGTCTACGACGTCGCGGTGCTGCACGGATTCTGGCACTTCAGCCAGTTCTCGCTCGACTACAAGCGTCACTTCGGCGAGCTGCCCTCGCAGACGCTGCGTCGCGCGAGGTGTGCCGCCTGATCGGATTCAGCGATGCCGCAGCCGGCGGTTGACCCGGCGCGCCAGGTAATCGCCGGCGCTCTGGACTATCTGCACCAGTGCGATCAGCACGACCACGACGGCCAGCATCATCTCCGGCATGAAGCGCTGATAGCCGTAGCGGATGCCGAGATCGCCAAGGCCGCCGCCGCCGACTGCGCCGACCATCGCGGAATAGCCGAGCAGGCTGACCACCGCGAGCGTCAGCGCCAGCAGCAGGCCGGGCAGCGCCTCCGGGATCAGGACCTTGAGCACGATCTGAAGGGGCGAAGCGCCGAACGAGGACGCGGTCTCGATCAGGCCGCCGTCGACCTCGCGGATCGCAGCCTCGACGAGGCGCGCGATGAACGGCGTCGAGGCGATGGTCAGCGGCACGATAGCGGCGGTCGAGCCGATCGAGGTGCCGGCAACGAGGCGCGTGAACGGGATGATGGCGACGACGAGGATGATGAAGGGCGTCGAGCGCGTCGCATTGACGACGATGCCGAGCACGCGATTGACGATGGGCGCCGCGAACAGCTCGCCTTTGCGGCTGGTGGCCAGGAACACGCCGAGCGGCAGGCCGAAGGCGGTGCCGAGCAGCGCCGCGATGCCGACCATGTACAGGCTTTCGAAGGTAGCCTGGACGATCAGGTTGATGAGTTCAGGCGACATAGCCGAGACGCTCCGCCGAGAATTGATATTGAGAGAGCCAGGCGAGCGTCCGCGTCACCGCGTCCTCGCCGCCGGGAATGCCGAGCGTGAGCGAGCCCACGTGCTGGCCGCCGATCTCGTCGATGCGCGCAGACAGCAGCGCGACGTCGAGCCCGAGCTCGCGCGCGAGCCGGGCCACCACGGTGTCGCCCGCCCCTGCCCCGCGCACCTGGATCCGGATCACGGCCTGCCCGCCGGCAGGCTGCTTCGAAACGATTCGGCTCTCCAGCGAGACCGGCAGGCTGTCGCCGATCACCTCGGCCAGGAAGGACTGCGTGATCGGATGTCTTGGCTGCGTGAAGATGTCGGCGACGTGACCACTCTCGACGACGCGGCCGGCGTCCAATACCACCACCTCCTTGGCGAGCTGGCGCACCACGGACATCTCATGCGTGATCAGCACGATGGTCACGCCGAGCTCGCGGTTGATGTTCGCAAGCAGATCGAGGATCGCGCGCGTGGTCTGCGGATCGAGTGCCGAGGTCGCCTCGTCCGACAGCAGCACGCTCGGCCGCGTCGCCAGCGCGCGGGCGATGCCGACGCGCTGCTTCTGGCCGCCGGACAGTTCGGAAGGATAGCGGTCGTGCTTGTCGGCGATGCCGACCAGCGCGAGCAGCTCGGCGACGCGGGCCTTGATGTCGGTCTTGGTCCAACCGGCGATCTCCAGCGGCAGCGCGATGTTGTCGGCCGCGGTGCGCGAGGACAGCAGGTTGAAATGCTGGAAGATCATGCCGATCGAGCGCTGCGCCAGCCGCAGCTCGCGGCCGGCCAAGGCCGAGATATCGCGGCCGTCGACGATCACACGGCCCGTGGTCGGCTTCTCCAGGCCGTTGATGAGCCGGACCAGGCTCGACTTGCCGGCGCCGGAGCGGCCGATCACGCCGGTGATGGAGCCGCGCGGAATGGCGAAGTCGATGTCTTGCAGCGCGTTGACGCCGGGCTTGCCGCGATAGGCCGGATAGGTCTTGGAGATGCCGGCGAAACGGACCATCGCGTCCGGCACGGCGAGCGCGGGTGAAATCGCTTCGATCGTTTCGATCGGTCGTCCGATCGCGAGCGATTGGTGGGCATTCATGGAGATGGCCTTCATGCACGATAGCTCGGTCACCCGCATGCCCAGGGCACATGGGAACCGGTCGCGTCTGCGACGGGGTGAAAATGGCGATGAGGGCTCAATCGAGCGCGCTGCACCGCAGCACGCACCTTCGCTCTTTCTGGTCTTCCTTGCAATCTCAGATATTTGGGAGGACTTGGAGGAAGTTTTCCCGATCGCCTCCAGGCGGAGAAGATTATCCGCCGACTATCGGCGCTGTGATCACCGACCCCGGAACCGCGGCTTGCGGCGCGTCAGGAACGCCTCCACGCCCTCCTTGTGGTCCTCGCTGAGGCTGGCGAGCGCGAACTGGTCGACATCCATATGGCTCGCAAGATCGTCCAGCGCATGCGCGAGCCGGTTGACGGTCAGCTTGGTCATGGCGACGGACAGCGGCGGCTGCGCGGCAATCTTGCGGGCCAGCTCCATTGCGGTATCGAACGCATGGCCGGGATCCGCCACCTGCTCGATGAGCCCCCATTCATAGGCCTCGTCCGCGCTGATGCGCTGGTCGGCCAGGATCACCGCCTGCTTGGTACGAGCCGGCCCGATCAGATGCAGCATGCGCGGAATGCTCTGCCAGCTCATATTCATGCCGAGTCCGATCTCGGGCACGCGCAGATGCGCATCGCGCCCCATCACCCGGAAATCGAGCGCCACGGCCAGCGCGACACCGCCGCCGACGCAAAAGCCTTCGATCGCGGCGATGGTGATCTGTTCCATCTCTTGCCAGGCGTGCGTCAGGCGCGGCCCGAGCTTGAGGTGCCGCCGCAGCGCGCCGAGGTCCATCTCCTTGCGCGAGCGTCCCTCGGCGTCCTTGAGATCGAAGCCGGCGCTGAAGGCGCCCGAGCTGCCGGTCAGCACGACGACCGAGGTCGCTGCATCGTCCTCGAAGCTGCGCGCGGCCGCCGTGAGTTGGCGCAGCGCCTCCGGCGAGAGCGCGTTGATGCCGTCACCGCGGTCGAAGCGCACGACCGCGATCCGCCCCTCCGGCCCGAGACCCTTCTCGATCTTCACGTAATCGGTCACCATCATCTCCACGCTGTTTGCGGGATGCTAGCGTACAAATGCCCTCACGCATACGTGCCAGGACTGCGCTGCAACGAGCCCTCGACAGCCCCTAGCCATTGCGCCTATCTTCCGCGGCATGAGCCAAGATCACGACCATCATCACCACGATCACGATCATTCCGAGCTGTCCGAGACCGAGCTGCGCGTGCGCGCGCTCGAGACGATCCTGACCGAAAAAGGCTATGTCGAGCCGGCTGCGCTCGACGCCATCATCCAGGCCTATGAGACCAAGATCGGCCCGCACAATGGCGCGCGCGTGGTCGCCAAAGCCTGGACCGATCCGGTGTTCAAGACGGCGCTGCTGCAGGACGGCTCCAAGGCGATCGGCACGCTCGGCCATGTCAGCCGCGTCGGCGATCATCTCGTCGTGGTCGAGAACACGCCCGAGCGGCACAACATGGTCGTGTGCACACTGTGCTCCTGCTACCCCTGGGAAATGCTCGGGCTGCCGCCGGTCTGGTACAAGGCCGCGCCCTACCGCTCGCGCGCGGTGAAGGACCCGCGCGGCGTGCTCGCCGATTTCGGCGTCGCGCTGCCGAAGGACACCGAGATCCGGGTGTGGGATTCCACCGCCGAGACGCGCTTCCTGGTGCTGCCGATGCGCCCCGCGGGCACGGAAGGCTGGAGCGAGGAGCAGCTCGCCGAGCTCGTGACGCGCGACTCCATGATCGGCACCGGTTTCCCCAAGACGCCGGGCGCACCGTCGTGAACGGCGTGCACGACATGGGCGGCATGGACGGGTTCGGCAAGGTCGAGCCTGAGCCGAACGAGCCGATGTTTCACGAGGAATGGGAGTCGCGCGTGCTGGCCATGGTGCGCGCGATGGGCGCGGCCGGCGCCTTCAACATCGACACCTCGCGCTTCTATCGCGAGACCTTGCCGCCGCACGTGTATCTGTCGAGCTCCTATTACAAGAAATGGTTTCTCGGGCTCGAGGAGATGCTGATCGACAAGGGCTATCTCACCCGCGAGGAGGTCGCTGCCGGCCATGCGATGCAGCCTGCAAAGGCGCTCAAGCACGGCAAGTTCGACCGCGCCAATGTCGAGCGCGTGATGGTGCGCGGCAAGTTCGGCCGCCCTGCCCCGGCTCCGGCGAAATTCAACATCGGCGATCGCGTCCGCGCCAGGAATATTCATCCAGCCACGCACACGCGGCTGCCGCGCTATGTCCGTGGCCATGTCGGCGTGGTCGAGCTGAACCATGGCTGTCACGTGTTTCCTGACACGGCGGCGATGGAGCGCGGCGAGAACCCGCAATGGCTCTATACCGTGGTGTTCGAGGGCCGCGACCTCTGGGGCGAGGACGGCGATCCCACGCTGAAGGTCTCGATCGACGCATTCGAGCCCTATCTGGATCCGGCGTGATGAGCAGCGCGCTTGCGGCCGCCGCGACGGCGGCGATCCCGAGCATTCCGTGCGACGACGACGGCCCGGTGTTCCGAGCGCCCTGGGAGGCGCATGCCTTCGCGATGGCCTTGAGCCTGCACGAGCGCGGCGTATTCACCTGGCCGGAATGGGCCGCAGCACTCGCAGACGAGATCAAGCGCGCCCAGGCCGCCGGCGACCCTGATACCGGCGAGACCTACTATCTGCACTGGCTCGCCACGCTGGAGGGCCTCGTCGCCCGCAAGGGCGTCGCGTCGATGGAGACGCTGCACCGCTATCGGAATGCGTGGGACCACGCCGCGGATCGCACGCCACACGGCAAGCCGATCGAGCTCAGGCCAGAGGATTTTGGCTAGCTGATTGCTCCGTCGTCATTGCGAGCGCAGCGAAGCAATCCAGAATCCCTCCGCGGTGGCAGTCTCGATTGCTTCGTCGCAAGGGCTGCTGGCAATGACGACAGAGCGAGCCTACCGTCCCGCCACGTACTCGTTCCACCCCTTCGCCCGCAAACTGCAGGCCGGGCACTCGCCGCAGCCGTAGCCCCAATCGTGCCGTGCGCCGCGTTCGCCGAGATAGCAGGTGTGGGAGTGCTCGCGGATGAGATCGACGAGGCCGTCGCCGCCGAGGTCATGCGCGAGCCGCCAGGTCGCGGCCTTGTCGATCCACATCAGTGGCGTGTGCAGCTCGAACTGCTTGGCCATGCCGAGCGAGAGCGCGGCCTGCATGGCGCGGACGGTCTCGTCACGGCAATCGGGATAGCCGGAATAATCGGTCTCGCACATGCCGCCGACGATGTGGCTGATGCCGCGCCGGTAGGCCAGCGCCGCGGCGAAGGTCAGGAACACGAGGTTGCGGCCCGGCACGAAGGTGTTCGGCAGACCGTCCGCGCCCATCGCGATCGCAACGTCGCGGGTCAGCGCCGTCTCGGACACCGCCGCCAGCGTCGGGATCGACAGCGTGTGGCTCTCGCCGAGCCTTGCGGCCCAATCGGCGTGCAGGCCCTTGATGCCGTCGAGCAGGCGGTCGCGGCAGGCAAGCTCGATGGCGTGGCGCTGGCCGTAGTCGAACCCCAGCGTCTCCACACGCGCGAAGCGGCTCAGCGCCCAGGCGAGGCAGGTGGTGGAATCCTGGCCGCCGGAGAACAGCACCAGCGCGATTTGTGAGGAAAATGCATCACTCATGGCCCGCGCTTTAGCATCGCACGACTTGCCCGCCAATCGGTGGAAATCGGCCAGTTCCGCCGCCTTGCGCTGGGATCGGGGGCCCGCTTTTGGCATAAGGCTCTGTATCCCAGGAGACTGCCCGGCAATGACCCCTTCCCGCGACATTTCCCGCCTGATCGAGATCATGGCGGCGCTGCGCACGCCGGTGACCGGCTGCCCCTGGGACCTCGAGCAGGATTTTTCGACGATCGCGCCCTACACGATCGAGGAAGCTTATGAGGTGGTCGACGCCATCACCCGCGGCGATCTCGACGATCTCAGAGAGGAGCTTGGCGATCTCCTGCTCCAGGTGGTGTTCCACGCCCAGATGGCTTCTGAGCAGAACGCGTTCAATTTTGGTGACGTGGTCCTGGCCATCACCCGCAAGATGATCCGCCGTCATCCCCACGTCTTCGCCGACAAGGACGGCAATCTCGCCTCCTCCCACGTCAAGGAAGTCTGGGACCGCATCAAGGCGGAGGAGAAAGCCGAACGCGCCGCGCGCCGGCCGCCGGAGGAGGCGCCGACGCACAAGTCGCTGCTCTCGGGCGTGAAGGCCGGCCAGCCCGCTTTGACCCGCGCGATGGAGCTGCAGCGCAAGGCCTCCACCGTCGGCTTCGACTGGAACGACCCGCGCGCGGTGCTGCACAAGATCCGCGAGGAGGTCGACGAGATCGAGGCGGCATTGGACCGCAACGACAAGCAGGAGATTGCGGAAGAGACCGGCGACCTCATGTTCGCCCTCGTCAACCTCGCCCGCCATGTCGATGCCGATCCGGAGGCTGCGCTCCGCGCGACGAATGCAAAATTCGAGCGGCGCTTTGCCTATATCGAGCGGGCACTGGAGGCGCAGGGTCGGACGCTGGCGCAGGCCTCGCTGGCGGAGATGGACGCGTTGTGGAATGCGGCGAAAGTGGAGACGAAGGTGACTTCGGAGACGCGAACCGCGTAGTCCAGATGCGCGCCGGCCTCACGCCGGCAGATGTGGCACGGCGTCGAACCTGTTCACCACGATGTCCCGCTTGGTCTCGTCCACCCGCACGGTCATGTCGAAGCGGCCGTCGTGGAGCTCCTTCGACAGCACCTCGGCGTTGCGATGCAGCCAGCTGATGCCGGCGCCGTCGGCGGCGTCGATGGAGAGATCGAGCGTGGTCCGTTTCGCCGCGAGCCGCTGCTCGATCGCGGCGAGCAGAGCATCGACGCCCTCGCCCGACACGGCTGAGACCAGCATCGCCGGATGATCCTCCGGCCTGCGCGCGGCGATGTTGAGCAGCTCTTCGCGTTGCTCGGGGTCGAAACGATCGATCTTGTTCCAGACCTCGATGATGCGGCCGGAATCATCAGGGTTGATGCCGAGCTGGCGCAGCACCGCATCGACGTCGCTCTGCTGCGCTTCGGCGTCTTCATGCGAGATGTCGCGGACATGCAGGATGACATCGGCTTCCAGCACCTCCTCCAGCGTGGCGCGGAAGGCGGCGACGAGCTGCGTCGGCAGGTTGGAGATGAAGCCGACGGTATCCGAGAGCATCGCCTTGCCGCCATGCGGCAGGTTGAGCGCCCGCAAGGTGGGATCGAGCGTCGCAAACAGCATGTCGGCCGCCTGCACGTCGGCGCGGGTCAGGCGATTGAACAGCGTCGACTTGCCGGCATTGGTGTAGCCGACCAGCGCGACGACACGATACGGCACGCGTTGACGGCCGGCGCGATGCAGACGCCGCGTCGCCTGCACCTTTTTCAGCTCGCTCTCCAGCTTGGAGATGCGCTCCTGGATCAGGCGGCGGTCGGCCTCGATCTGCGTCTCGCCGGGGCCGCCCATGAAGCCGAAACCGCCGCGCTGGCGTTCGAGATGGGTCCAGGAGCGCACCAGGCGCGAACGCTGGTAGTTGAGATGCGCAAGCTCGACCTGCAGCGAGCCTTCCCGGGTCTTGGCGCGGCGGCCGAAGATTTCGAGAATGAGCCCGGTGCGGTCGAGGACCTTGGCGTGCCATTCCTTTTCGAGATTGCGCTGCTGGATCGGCGACAATGCGCAATCCATCACCACGAGCTCGACCTCGAGGGTCTTGATCAGCCCGGCGATCTCCTCGACCTTGCCCTTGCCGATATAGGTCGCGGGGCGGATCTGGCTGACCGGCGCGATGATGGCATCGGCAATGACGAGATCAATCGCCCGCGCGAGGCCCGCGGCTTCATCGAGCCGGGCCTCGGTATCGCGCAAGGCATGAGTCACCGATTGCACGTCGGCGCTGCCCGCGCGCACGCGCAAGTAGGGGCCGATGACAAGCACCCGCCCCGTCTGCGTAGCCCCTGCCGACCGCGGACGGTCGGCATCCCCGTCGAAATTCCGGGGTTCCAATCAGGTCACTCTCAAGCCGGCTGGTCCTCGCCGCCTTCGAACAACTGAATCGGAGCGCCCGGCATGATGGTCGAGATCGCATGCTTGTAGACGAGCTGCGAATGACCGTCGCGCCGAAGCAGCAAACAGAAATTGTCGAACCAGGTCACGATGCCCTGGAGCTTCACTCCGTTGACCAGAAAGATCGTCAGTGGCGTCTTGGTTTTGCGAACGTGATTAAGGAAGGTGTCCTGTAGGTTTTGTGCGCGGTCTGCCGCCATTGTTTTTTTCTCGCTTTGAGTTTCTTTTTATTGCGCCGGATGCGGCCCTCTTTGTGGAGTTCGGGGCTTCCTCCGGTTGCCGTCCTTCATGAGATCCCCCTCGGAAGGAACAGCGGTTCGATTAGAGGACAGGTCGGGATATTAGGCAAGCCGCTTGAAGCGGCAGGCGTGGCCCTATTGCCCCGAAAAATTACGGAAATCGATGATTTTCTTTGCCTATTCCCGAGATGCCGCCGCAGCGTCGCAGCATTAGCCGACGCCGAGCGCTTTCAACTTCCGGTGCAAGGCCGAACGTTCCATACCAACGAACTCGGCCGTTCGAGAAATATTTCCTGAGAAACGGCTGATCTGTGCAATCAAATAGTCGCGCTCGAACACCTCGCGTGCTTCGCGCAGCGGCAGGCCCATGATGTGCTCGCCATTGTTGCTGGTCGGCATCGCCGGCACCATCGAGCCGACGTCCTGCGGCAGCATGTCGGCGGTGATGATGACTTCCGGCCCGCCGGCGGCCAGAATCATGACTCTTTCAACGTTGTTGCGGAGCTGGCGCACATTGCCGGGCCAGACATGCGATTGCAGCACCGCCATCGCGTCCTGACCGATCTGGCGCTTGGGCAGGCCGCTGCCGGCCGAGATCTGCTCCATGAAATAGTCGATCAGTTCCGGAATGTCCTCGCGCCGCTCCGACAGTGCGGGCACGCGGATCGGCACCACCGAGAGCCGGTGGTAGAGGTCCTCGCGGAAACGGCCGGCTGCGATCTCCTCCTCGAGATTGCGGGCGGTCGATGAGATGATGCGCACGTCGACCTGCACCTTGGCGGTGCCGCCGACGCGCTGGAACGACTGCTCCACCAGCACGCGCAGGATCTTGTTCTGGGTCTCGCGCGGCAGGTCCGCGATCTCGTCGATGAACAGCGTGCCGCCATGCGCCTCTTCGAGCGCGCCGGGCTTGCGCGGCTGCTCGCCATTGGACTGCTCGACGCCAAACAGCTCATGCTCCATTCGCTCGGGCGTGATCGCGGCGGCGTTGATGACGACGAACGGACCGTCGGCGCGGCCCGAAGCGATATGCAGCGTGCGCGCGGTCAGCTCCTTGCCGGCGCCGGCGGGGCCGACGATCAGGATGCGGCTGTTGGCCTTGGCCGCCCGCTCGATGGTTTGGCGCAGCTGGTTCATGCTGGGCGAGCGGCCGACGAGCTGGCTGGCGCTCGGGGCGAGCTGCTTCAGCTCCTTGACCTCGCGCTTCAGCCGCGAGTTCTCCAGCGCTCTGGTCGCGACCAGGATGAGGCGGTCGGCCTTGAACGGCTTCTCGATGAAGTCGTAGGCGCCGCGCTTGATCGCGGCGACCGCGGTCTCGATGTTGCCGTGGCCGGAGATCATCACGACGGGCAGGTCGGCATTGTCCTTCTTGACCTGCTCCAAGAGCTGCAGGCCGTCGAGCTTGGAGCCTTGCAGCCAGATGTCGAGAAACACCAGATGCGGCCGACGATTGGCAATCTCGGCGAGCGCCGTGTCGCTGTCACGCGCGGTCCTGGTGACGAACCCCTCGTCTTCGAGAATGCCTGCAACGAGATCGCGAATATCGGCTTCGTCATCGACAATCAGAATTTCACTTGCCATGGATCGCGCCTGTCTTGTCAGCTGCCTGTTGAGGCTTCGATTTTGGTTGAATCATTGGTCTTTTCAGCCGGCTCTTTGGTTCCGGCGGCCGGCTCTTTTGTTGCCTGGGTCGCGACGGATTCCGTCGCCGTTTGCGTGATGTCGGGCTTGGAGGTTATCCCATTCGCACCGTTGACCGCCGGCCCTTGCTCCGTTGTCGCGGATTTCGCGGGTTGTCCTGACACGGCAAAGCGCATGCGCATCCAGGCACCGCGCTGGCCTGGACGGAAGTCGGAGGCGTCCTTCAGCTCGATCCGCCCGCCATGGTCTTCCAGCACGCGGCCGACGATGGCAAGGCCCAGCCCGGTGCCCTTGGCGCGCGTGGTGACGTAGGGCTCGAGCAGGCGCGAGCGCGCGACCTTGGGCAGGCCGATGCCGTTGTCGATGACGTCGATCAGCACGTCGTCGCCCTCGCGCGACACCACGACGTCGATACGCCCCTTGCCGAGCTCCTCGGGCGGGACCTGCTCGATCGCCTCGGTGGCGTTCTTGACGATGTTGGTGACCGCCTGCGAGATCAGGCGCCGATCGAACTGGGCGCGCAGCGGATCCTGCCTGAACTCGGCCTCGATGTCGATTTCGGGATGGGCGACCTTCATCAGGAACACGGCCTGGCGCACCGTGTCGGCGACGTCCTCGCCTTCCATCACGGGCTTCGGCATCCGCGCAAAGCGCGAGAACTCGTCGACCATGCGCCTGATGTCGTCGACCTGGCGGACGATGGTATCGGTGCACTGGTCGAAGATCTGCTTGTCCTTGGTCTCGGTGATGTCCTTGCCGAACTTGCGGCGGATGCGCTCGGCCGAGAGCTGGATCGGCGTCAGCGGGTTCTTGATCTCATGCGCGATGCGGCGCGCCACGTCGCCCCAGGCCGAGGTACGCTGCGCCGAGACCAGCTCGGTGATGTCGTCGAGCGTGATGATATAGCTGTCGTGCGGCTGGTTCTTCTCGGCGCTGACGCGGACCGACAGGTTGCGCTCGGTGCCGTCACGGGTGATCGTGATCTGGCCCTGCACCAGGCGCTGGGTCCCTTCCCGCGCCGTCTTCATCATCTCGTCGAGCTCGGGCAGCACGTCGGAGAGCGGATGGCCGAGCGTCTCGGCTTCGGAGTGCCCGATCAGTTTCTCTGCGGAGCGGTTGAGGATGCCGACGCTGCCGGACGCGTCGACGCCGATGATGCCGGCGCTCGCGGATGACAGCACCGCCTCGATGAAGCGGCGGCGGCTGTCGATGAGGTCGCTGGCATTGACCAGCTCGTCGCGCTGGCTGCGCAATTCCTGCGTCATCTTGTTGAAGGTCTCGCCCAGCTGGGCGAGGTCGCCCTCCGACTGGTGCACCGGCACCTGGACGTGCAGGTCGCCGGTCGAAACTGTATGTGCCGCGTTCATCAGCCGCCGGATCGGCGAGACCAGCGAGTTGGCGAAGTTGAGACCGATCAGCACCGAAGCCATGAGGATGGTCAGCGCGATCACCGCGAACATCAGCGCGAAGGCGACCTGGATACCGAGCCGGCGCGATTCGATCTGGGCGTATTCGGCAACGCTGACCTCGGTCTGCTTGAGCTGATTGACGACATTCGGATCAAGCGGCCTGGCGACATAGAGGAAGGTGTCGTTGAAGGCGCGCAGGCGGATCACCGCGGCAACGAAGCTCGCATCGGGAAGGACCGCGATCTCGGGCTCGTTCTCGTTGACGTTGCTGAGAAAGTCCGGCGCGGGCGGCGAATAAGCGAGCCGCATGCCGGTGTCGGCGGATTCCAGGATGTTGGTGTTCTTGTCGATGATCATCGCGCCCGGCAGGTTGCGCGACGCGGCGCTCGCCGTCAGCA
Source organism: Bradyrhizobium sp. IC4059 (assembly GCF_020193615.1). NCBI lineage: Bacteria > Pseudomonadati > Pseudomonadota > Alphaproteobacteria > Hyphomicrobiales > Nitrobacteraceae > Bradyrhizobium > Bradyrhizobium sp. IC4059. The sequence continues at coordinate 888,889 of NZ_JADYVH010000002.1, read as the reverse complement.
TCTCGCGGAACGAGCGGCGGTCCTGGTCGTAGAGCGGCCGGGCATGGGCGATGTCGTTGGCCATGCCGAGAATGTCGCCGCGGATCAGCTGCGCATGGTCCTGCATGTAGGCCCGCGCGATCGTCAGCGAGTTCTGGATCACCTCCTTGGTCGGCCCGGAGAACAGCCGGTCGAGGCCGCGCTCGATGGTGACGTTGGCGACGACGGCGACCAGCACCGCCGGCAGCACCGCCACGATCGAGAACAGGCTGACGATCTGGACGTGGAGACGCGCCGCCGCCCTGCCCCGCCGCCGCGCCAGGATCAGCTGCCAGAGTTCCCGGACAATGATCCCGACCAGCAGCAGGATCGTGGCGGCATTGATCAGATAGAATGTGCGGACCACCCCGGGCGTCGGCTCGATCGTGCTCAGACCCGTCAGGACCAGGAAGGTCAGGAAGGCCGACAACAGCGCCAGCGCTACGGCAAAGGGCGCCAGCCAGCGTCGCACCGACCAGCGCCGGGGCTCTTCCGCTGGGGCCGTGTCAAAGTGTGCGGCCGAGGTATCTGCGCTGGTCATTCCGGCAATGATGCTGAAAACGGGTCCGCGGACGCGCGGATACTGATGTATTCGTACCACATTGTTGCCGAATTGCGACAATTCCGCGGCGTGTTCGCCCTGGCGGACCCGCGCAATCCACAGGCACATGCCGCCTGGGCGGAACGGATTCCCGCCGTCCCGGCTTAATCCGCATGGATAGGATCTTTCTCGCGACGATGGTTTCGGCCGTTCTGCTGCTGATCGTGGCCGCCGACCTCCTGGTCAACGGCCTCGGCCTTCAGCAGCCGCCGCTGAATGTCGCGAGCGTGGTGCCAGCCTCCGGCGGACTGGTCAGATAGGCGCAATGGCCGCGCTGCGGCCGACGACCAATTTGAATGTGCGGGCGGAACATTAGAGTCCCGTCAGGACTTGTGCTCACCGCGTCAGCCACAACGGCCAGCGCGATCCGGACAGGCTCAGCTCTGCCTTGGTAGGGGGAGCTGAGCCACCGGTCCGCGCTAGCGCGTTTGGCGTTCGTCGCAAGAAAGTCAGCCCCCGCTCCGATACACCTGGATGTCGAGATCCCGGATCTTCTTCCGCAGCGTGTTGCGGTTGAGGCCGAGCAGGTCCGCGGCGCGGATCTGGTTGCCACGCGTGGCGGCGAGCGCGGCCGTGAGCAGCGGCACCTCGATCTCCTTGAGGATACGGTGATAGAGGCCGGGCGGCGGCACGCCGTTCGGGAAGCCTTGGAAGTGCGAGGACAGATACGCCTCCACGGCGCCGCCGAGATTGTCGACCCCCTGCTGGACCGCAGCCCCCGGGCTGACCGAGGGCGGCGCGAGCTCGCCGTCGATGACGGAGGACGTGATCACGTCCTGCGGATAGAGCGCGGCGAGCCGCCGGGCGAGGTTTTCCAACTCGCGCACGTTGCCGGGCCAGCGGTGCTGCTTCAGCCGCTCCAGTGCCAGGGTATCCAGCTTCTTCGGCGGCAGACCGTCCTTCTCGGCCAGCGTGAAGAAGTGCCGCACGAGATCCGGCAGGTCCTCGATGCGCTCACGCAAGGGCGGCAGCCGCAGCGGAACGACGTTGAGGCGGAAGAACAGATCTTCGCGGAACAGGCCCTGCTGAATTAGCACGCGCAGGTCCTTGTTGGAGGCCGCGACGATGCGCACGTCGGTCTTGATCGGAGTGCGGCCGCCAACCGTGGTGTATTCGCCCTGCTGCAATACACGCAGCAGGCGGGTCTGCGCCTCCATCGGCATGTCGCCGATCTCGTCGAGGAACAGCGTGCCGCCCTCGGCCTGCTCGAACCGGCCGGAGGCGCGGGTGTTGGCGCCGGTAAAGGCACCGCGCTCGTGGCCGAACAATTCGGACTCGATGAGATCGCGCGGGATCGCCGCCATGTTGACCGCGACAAAGGGGCCGTTGCGGCGCTTGCCGTAATCGTGCAGCGCTCGCGCCACCAGTTCCTTGCCGGTTCCGGACTCACCCGTGATCATCACGGTGAGATCGGTCTGCATCAGGCGCGCCAGCACGCGGTAGATTTCCTGCATCGCCGGCGAGCGGCCGACCAGCGGGATCGCCTCCATCTCGGCGTCCTCGTCCGGCGACGAGGTCCGCTCCTTCGGCTCGGCGAGCGCGCGGCCGACGATGGCGATCAGTTCCTTCAGGTCGAAGGGCTTTGGCAGATATTCGTAAGCCCCGCGCTCGGAGGCGCGGATCGCCGTCATGAAGGTGTTCTGCGCGCTCATGACGATGACGGGCAGGTTCGGCCGCATCTTCTTGATCCGCGGCAACAGGTCGAAGGCGTTTTCGTCCGGCATCACCACATCGGTGATGACGAGATCGCCCTCGCCCTGGCTGACCCAGCGCCACAGCGTTGCGGCATTGCCGGTCAGCCGCACTTCGTAACCGGCGCGGGACAGTGCCTGATTGAGAACGGTGCGGATGGCGGTATCGTCATCGGCTACGAGAATGCTACCTGCGGGCATCGTTGATCCTCATTTTGCCCCCTGTGACGCAGGCGACGACTTCCCGGCAGAGCCGTCGCGACTGCTTTGATCGGCGTGTTTGACCGATGTGGAATACATCGGCATCAGCACGCGGAAGGTGGTCTTGCGCGGCTGAGATTCGCATTCGATGATGCCCCCGTGATCGCCGACGATCTTGGCGACCAGCGCAAGGCCGAGACCCGAGCCGGTCTGCTTGGTGGTCACGAAGGGATCGAACAGGTTGGGCAGAAGATCGTCGGGCACGCCGGGTCCGTTGTCCTTCACGCAGAATTCGAGCGGAAGGGATACCCGCGATTTTTGACCGGGGACTGACAGGCGCACACCGGGTCGGAACGCGGTGGTGAGCTGAATCTCGGCATCGGGCACGTCGATCAGCGCTTCGGCGGCGTTCTTCACGAGATTGAGGAACACCTGGATCAGCTGGTCCTGGTTCGCCAGCACCGGCGGCAGCGAGGGATCGTAATCCTCGACGAAGCGGATGTTGCGGGCAAAGCCCGACTGCGCCAGCCGCTTGACGTGATCGAGCACCGAATGGATGTTGACGGGGCCGCGCACCACGGGGCGCTCGTCGCCGAACACCTCCATGCGGTCGACCAGCGTCACGATGCGGTCGGCCTCGTCGCAGATCAGCCGCGTCAGCATGCGGTCCTCGGACGAGGCCTGCTGCTCGAGCAGCTGCGCTGCGCCGCGAATGCCCGAAAGCGGATTCTTGATTTCATGCGCGAGCATTGCTGCTAGCGCTATCACCGAGCGCGCTGCGCTGCGATGGGTGAGCTGCCGATCCATCTTGTCGGCGATGGTGCGCTCCTGCAGCATCACGACGATATGGCCGGGCCGCTCGGTGAGTGGAGCCACGTGCAGGTCGACCTGGCGGTCGCCGCCCATGCGCGGCGTGCCGAGATCGACCTTGTATTCGTTGACCGGCGCGTTCGAGGAGCGCACTTGGTCGATCAGCGCCAGCAACGGGCTGCCGAACGGCACCAGCTCCTTTAGCGACTGCCGCTTCAGGAATTGCGTGGAGATCTCGAAGAAGGCCTCGGTGGCGATGTTGGCGGCGACGATCTTGCCGTCGGGCCCGATCATGAGCACGGGGTTGGGCAAAGCATCCAGGATTGCGTCGCTGTCGGACTGAAGCGGCCGACGATGTTCAGCGGCTGAACTCATGCAGCAGCGCTCCATGCGAAGTCGTCGAAGGCGTCTTGCAGTGCATCGTGAACGAGGCGCGGATCCTCCGAGACCAGGATCTTCTGCCGCCAGGATTTCAGCTTCTCGGCCGGCGCACGGCTCGCCTGCGCTGCGACGTCGAGCGCCCAGCCCAGATGCTTGCGGGCGTGCCTCAGTCCGATGCGCAGGCCATAGAGCGCACAAACGCCGTCATAGAGCGTGCGGACATAATGCAGCTGCGTCTGGAGCGAGGGCACGGCTTCCTCGGCCCCGCCGTTCAGACGGCGGCCGATCTGGCCCGGCAGCCAGGGCTGGCCCTGCGCGCCGCGGCCGATCATCACGGCGTCGGCGCCCGAGGCGTCCAATGCCGCCAGCGCCTTTTCGTAGGAGGTGATGTCGCCGTTGACGACGAGCGGAAGGGAGGTGGCCTCGCGCACGGCGCGGATCGCATCCCAATCGGCCTCGCCCTTGTAGAACTGGCAGCGGGTGCGGCCGTGCACGGTGACGAGCTTGATTCCGGCGGCCTCGGCACGTCGCGCCAGCTCCGGCGCGTTGCGGCTGCGGTCGTCCCAACCGAGGCGCATCTTCAGCGTCACCGGCACCTTCACCGCCGCGATCGTCGCTTCGATCAGGCTGACGGCATGGTCGAGGTCGCGCATCAAGGCCGAGCCGGACTGGCCGCCGGTGACGTGTCGGGCGGGACAGCCCATGTTGATGTCGATGATATCGGCGCCTTCCGCTTCGGCGATCCGGGCGCCTTCGGCCATCCAATGCATCTCGCAGCCGGCGAGCTGGACCACATGCGGGCCGATGCCAGTGGCTTCGCAGCGCAACCGGGACATCCGGTGGCCATTGGCGAGCTCATCGCTCGCGGTCATTTCAGACACAACGAGACCAGCCCCAAGCTCGGCGGCCAGCCGGCGGACGGGCGAGTCAGTCACACCCGACATCGGCGCCAGGCAGACCGGGGTGGCGACTTCAATATCGCCTATTTTCAACGGCTTAGAGCCTGATACTGCCGAGCCGGTCACAGGGGTCCCGTTGACTGGGCAGGGCCTCATCGCGCCTGCCATGATCTATCTTGCGCACAATTCTTGTGCAGTCAAGCGTCATGCCTACAGTTTAGACAGTTCTGTAGATCTTTCAAGTGCAGTGCAGCAAAATGCTGTTTCCCACAATCCGGGGAAACCCCCTTTTTTTGCGGGCCTGCCGTGCTAGAGGCATGCCGGCAAATCACCCCTGCTCTTTCATTAGCAATTGAGTATTTGAGTCCTATGGCGAAATCACAGCGCACCGCGGTCGTCCTCGTCGCAGCCGGGCGTGGACTGCGCGCCGGCGCCGGCGGGCCGAAGCAATATCGCGAGATCGGCGGCGTGCCCGTGATCCGCCGCGCCATGGAAGCCTTCAGCGGTCACACTGAGGTGTTCGCGGTGCAGCCGGTGGTGAACCCCGACGACAGCGCCATGTTCACCGCAGCGGTCGCAGGGCTCAGGCACGAGCCACCGACCAATGGCGGCGCGACGCGGCAGGCTTCGGTGCTCGCCGGCCTCGAAGCGCTGGCCAAGCACAATCCGGACATCGTGCTGATCCACGACGCCGCGCGCCCCTTCGTCTCGGAAGGCGTGATCTCGCGCGCGATCGAGGCGGCGAGCCGCACCGGCGCTGCGATCCCCACCGTTGCCGTCACCGACACCATCAAGGTCACCGGCGAAGGCGGCAACGTCGAGGCCACGCCGGAGCGCGCTTCCTTGCGGATCGCACAGACGCCGCAATCCTTTCGTTTCGACGTCATCCTCGAGGCGCATCGTCGTGCGGCAAGGGATGGACGCTCGGATTTCACCGACGATGCCGCGATTGCCGAATGGGCGGGATTGACGGTTGCAACCTTTGAAGGCGATGTTGCCAACATGAAGCTCACAACTCCCGAGGATTTCGTGCGCGAGGAAGCGCGCCTGGCCGCCCAGCTCGGCGACATCAGGACCGGCACCGGCTACGACGTGCACGCCTTCGGCGAAGGCGACCATGTCATGATCTGCGGCGTGCGCGTGCCGCACACCAAGGGTTTCCTGGCTCATTCCGACGGCGATGTCGGCCTGCATGCGCTGGTCGACGCCATTCTCGGCGCTCTCGCCGACGGCGACATCGGCTCGCACTTCCCGCCGAGCGATGCGAAGTGGAAGGGCGCCTCCTCCGACCAGTTCCTGAAATATGCCATCGAGCGCGTCGCAGCGCGCGGCGGCCGCGTCGCCAACCTCGAGGTGACGCTGATCTGCGAGCGACCGAAGATCGGCCCGTTGCGCGACACCATGCGCGCGCGCATCGCCGAGATCTCCGGCGTCGACATCTCGCGCATCGCAGTGAAGGCGACCACCAGCGAGCGGCTCGGCTTCACCGGCCGCGAGGAAGGCATCGCGGCCACCGCGAGCGCCACCATCCGCCTTCCCTGGGGCGTCTAGGCCATGGGCGGCAGCGACGCACGCGCCCTCTCCCGCTCGCTGCTCGATCTGTGCCGGATGCGCAAGCTGACGATCGCAACGGCCGAATCCTGCACCGGCGGTCTCGTCGCGGGCGCACTGACTGACATCCCGGGCTCGTCCGATGTCATCGACCGCGGCTTCGTCACCTATTCCAACGAGGCCAAGCGCGCGATGCTTGGCGTCGAGGCGAGCACGTTGGCCAATTTCGGCGCCGTAAGCAAGGAGACCGCGACCGCAATGGCAATCGGTGCGCTTGAGCGCGCCGATGTCGATCTCGCGGTCGCCATCACCGGCATCGCCGGCCCGGGCGGCGCCACGCCCGGCAAGCCGGTCGGTCTCGTGCACTTCGCCGCCGCCGCCCGCGACGGCCGCATCATCCACCGCGAGCACCGCTTCGGCGCCATCGGCCGCAGCGCGGTGCGCGCCCGCTCCGTGGTCGAGGCGCTGCGCATGCTGATGGATCTGGCCCGCGGCCCGCAAGTCGCGGCCAAGCCGCAGCGCACCGCCGCCAGCCGCCTGCGCCCGCGTGTGACGCGCTCACCGCGCCGGCATGTGGTGAAACGCAGGCCGCCACGTCCGCCGCGGGGATAGAACGCCTCAGGCGGCCGTGGCAAGCAGCGCGCTCGCATGATCGAGCACGCACTGCTTGACCGCGCCAGCTTCAGACGGTTTCGCCTTGGCGCTAACCGTCAATTCCAGGATCGGCGCGGCGGGATTGGCGACATCGAGGACCTTGCTGACGGAGACGGCAGGTTGCGCCTGATCGTCGATGCGGGAATCCTTGCGAAGCTCCTTCAGGATGCGATCGGCCAGCGCCGGAACGGCGCCGGCGGGGACCGGAAACGTCACCTTGATCTCGCCCGTGCCAGGATAGGCGCTGTGGTTGATGATGGCCGCGCCCCAGACCTGTCCGTTCGGCAACAGGATCTGCGTGTTGTCGGGCGCGACCAGCTCGGTCATGAACAGCGACAGCGACCTCACCTTGCCCGCCTTGCCGGCGACCTCGACATCGTCGCCGATGTGAAATGGCCGGAACAAGAGCAGCATCACGCCGGCGGCGAGATTGGACAGCGTGCCCTGCAAGGCAAGACCAATGGCGAGCGAGGTCGCACCCAGCACGGCAACGAGGCTCGCCGTCTGGATGCCGAACAGCTGCAGCACGGCGATGCCGACGACCGCGAGCACGCCATAACGCGCAAGGCTGCCCACGAACAGCGTCACCAGCGGGTCGACGCGATGCGTCACGCTGAGAACGCGCGTGACGAAGCGCTGCATCGCGCCGGACAGATACCAGCCGACCGCGAGCAGCAGGACCGCGTAGATCGCGTTCAGGCCATACAGGACAAGCGATGCTTTCAACGTGTCGAAGTTGATGGTCATGGCGGCTCCAACCCGGTCAGTCGGTTGAGAACGCGCCGCGATGCGAAATGATCCCGGTGGATGCTGATGGGGAACACGGAGCGATGTTGGATTGGGAGGGGCACGCCCGCCGCTCCATTGTCATTGCGAGCGCAGCGAAGCAATCTAGAATCCCTCCGCGGAGACACCCTGGATTGCTTCGCTGCGCTCGCAATGACGGTGGAGAGAGCAGTGCTGATCGCGACTACGTCGACGCCAGCTTCGGCCGGCCGTAGATCGCGTCCGCCCGTTTCTCGAACGCGGTCGAGAACCGCGCGAAGGCGGCATCGAACATCGAGCCCATCAGCATCGCCAGCATGCGGCTCTTGAATTCGTAGGCGAGGAAGAAGCCGACGTCGCAGACGCCCTCGCCCTTGGGCTCGAACGTCCAACGGTTTTCCAGATTCCTGAACGGACCTTGCAGATATTCGACCAGGATCTTCAGATTGGCGCGGTCGAGCGTCACGCGGCTGGTGAAGGATTCCTTGACCAGCTTGAACGACACCGTCATGTCGGCGACCAGCACCTCGGTGCCGTCGGGTTTCGCCATGCGCTGGCGCACCTTCAGCGCGCTGCACAGCGGCACGAATTCCGGGTAGCGCTCGACATCGGCGACCAGATCAAACATCTCGGACGCGCTGTGGTTGACACGGTGCTTGCTCGAAACTCGATGCATGGTACGTCAGCGGGCGTGAGCTGCCCGCGCAGCCTTCAGTCTCGCGAAATCCTCGCCGGCATGATGCGACGAGCGGGTGAGCGGGCTTGCCGACACCATCAGGAAGCCCTTGGTGTAGGCGATCTTTTCGAAGGACGAGAACTCGTCCGGCGGCACGTAGCGCATCACCGCGTGATGCTTGCGGGTCGGTTGCAGATATTGTCCGATGGTCAGGAAGTCGACGTCGGCCGAGCGTAGATCGTCCATCACCTGCTGCACCTCGTGGCGCTCTTCGCCGAGGCCGACCATGATGCCGGACTTGGTGAAGATGGTGGGATCGAGCTCCTTGACCCGCTGCAGCAGCCGGATCGAATGGAAGTAGCGCGCGCCGGGCCGGACCGTGAGATAACGCGACGGCACCGTCTCGAGATTGTGGTTGAAGACATCGGGCTTCGCCGCGACGACGATTTCGAGCGCCCCCTCCTTGCGCAGGAAGTCGGGCGTCAGGATCTCGATCGTGGTCGAGGGACACGCGGCCCTGATCGCGCGGATAGTCCGAGCGAAATGCTCGGCACCGCCGTCAGTGAGGTCGTCGCGGTCGACCGAGGTGATGACGACGTGGGCCAGGCCGAGCTTGGCCACGGCCTCGGCAACGTGCTGCGGCTCGGCCGCGTCCAGTGCATTGGGCAGGCCGGTCTTGACGTTGCAGAAGGCGCAGGCCCGGGTGCAGGTGTCACCCATGATCATGAAGGTCGCGTGCTTCTTGTCCCAGCACTCGCCGATGTTCGGGCAGCCCGCTTCCTCGCACACCGTATGCAGGCCGTTGGCGCGCACGATGTTGCGGGTATCGGCATAGCCGCGGGTGTTCGGCGCGCGCACGCGGATCCAGTCCGGCTTCGGCGGCGAAGCGGAATCGGGCCGATTCACCTTTTCGGGGTGGCGCGGGCGCAGCGGGTTCGAGATGGTATCGACAATAACGACCATGGGGTGTCCGGTCTGTTCAGGTCCTACCTAGTCGGTCTGGCCTGGCATCGCAACCCGGCTCGCCCCGCTTCAGGGAACATGGCAGATATGGGCAATATCTTGCTCTGTTCTCAGGCGATACTCACCTCGAATGGCTCCAATCTCGAACGCTTCACCACCGCGGCTCGGCAAGCCCCTGAAGCGCGCCTTCTTCGGACGCAGCGTCCATGAGGTCGCGCCCGACCTGATCGGCGCCACCATGCTCGTCGACGGCGTCGGCGGGATCATCGTCGAGGTCGAGGCCTATCACCATACCGACCCGGCGGCGCACTCCTATCGCGGGCCGACGCAGCGGAACCAGGTCATGTTTGGCCCACCAGGCTTTGCCTATGTCTACCGCTCCTACGGCATTCATTGGTGCGTCAACTTCGTCTGCGAGGAGGAAGGCTCGGCCAGCGCCGTGTTGATCCGTGCCCTGGAGCCGACGCATGGCCTGGCTGCGATGCGCCGACGCCGGCATCTGCAGGAGGTGCGTGCGCTGTGCTCGGGCCCTGGCAAGCTGACCGAGGCGCTCGGCATCACCATCGCGCACAACGCCCTGCCGCTGGACCGGCCTCCCATCGCGCTGCATGCGCGAACCGAGGATGTCGAGGTCGCAACCGGCATCCGCATCGGCATCACCAAGGCGGTCGAGCTGCCCTGGCGCTACGGCGTCAGGGGCTCGAAGTTCTTGAGCAAGCCGTTTCCGAAATAAGCCTAAAGCGCGATGAATCATCATCGCGCTTTAGGTTATTGTTTGAGCATGATCTTTCCGGAAAACCGCTGCACACTTTTCCGGATCATGCTCTAAGACGCCTGCTTCAGCCGCTCCATCGCCTCAAGCAGCTTGGCCTTGCGCGCCAGCGCCGTCTCGCGCTTTTCGCGCTCCTCCTCGACGACCTCCTCGGCCGCGTTGGCGACGAACTTCTCGTTCGCCAGCTTCGACTCGGCGCGCTTGATGTCGGCCTCGGCCTTGCCGATCTCCTTGTCGAGACGCGTGCGCTCGGCGGCGACGTCGATCACGCCCTTGAGCGGCAGCGCGGCGACCTCGCCGCGCACCAGCAGCTGGACAGCGCCGTCGGGCGCGCGGTCGGCGAAGGAGATGTCCGACAGCCGCGCCATACGCTTGATGACATCGGCCCAGCGCGGCGCGCGCTCCTTGGTTTCGGCCGAAGCGCCTGCGAGCACCAGCGGCGTCAGCGTTGCCGGCGCGATGTTCATCTCGGCGCGCACCGAGCGGATCTGCGTGACGAGGTCGATGACCCAGCCGATCTCGGCCTCGGCAGCCGGATCGGTGAAGTCGGCATGATCGAAGATCGGCAGCACCCAGGCCGGCGAGACGAGCGCATCGGTCGGTCCCGTGGTCGCCGCAAGCATCGCGAGCTGCTCCGGCGTCGGCTCGACCGGCTTCAGCGGCCACGGCGCCAATGCGAGCAGGCCGTCGCGTTTTGCCGTCACCTCCCACAGCTCTTCGGTGATGAAGGGCATGAAGGGATGCAGCAGCTTCAGGATCTCGTCGCGCGCCCAGGCGACCATGGCGCGGGTCTCGTCCTTGGCGGGGCCGTCCGGACCGAGCAGCACGGGCTTGGCGAGCTCGACATACCAGTCACAATAGACGTTCCAGACGAAGCGATAGATGCTGCCGGCTGCATCGTTGAAGCGATAAGCTTCGATCGCCTCGGTCACCTCGCGCGTGGTGTGGGCGGTCTCATGCGCGATCCACCGGTTCAGCGTCTCCTTTGCCTTCGCCGGCTCGAAACCATCAGGCACGGCGCAGTGGTTCATCTCCGCGAACCGGCACGCGTTCCAGAGCTTGGTCGCGAAATTGCGGTAGCCTTCGACGCGGCTGGTGGCGAGCTTGATGTCGCGCCCCTGCGCCGCCATCGCGGCCAGGGTGAAGCGCAGCGCGTCGGCGCCGTATTCGTCGATCAGGTGGAGGGGATCGATGACGTTGCCCTTCGACTTCGACATCTTGGCGCCCTTCTCGTCGCGGACGAGGGCGTGGATGTAGATGGTCGAGAACGGTACTTCCTTCATGAAGTGCAGGCCCATCATCATCATGCGGGCGACCCAGAAGAAGATGATGTCGAAGCCGGTCACCAGCGCATTGGTCGGATAATAGCGCTGCACCTCGGGCGTCTCGTCGGGCCAGCCGAGCGTCGAGAACGGCCACAGCGCCGAGGAGAACCAGGTGTCGAGCACGTCCTCGTCGCGCGTGATGAAGCCTTCGCGCTTGTTGCGGTCGAGCGCCATCTCGCGGCCCTGCTCGGGCGTAATGACCTCCTGCTCGACGTAATAGCCGAGCGCGTGGCTGATGGCCTCCTCCTCGGTCTCGGCGACGAACACCTTGCCGTCAGGGCCGTACCAGGCCGGGATCTGATGGCCCCACCAGAGCTGACGCGAGATGCACCAGGGCTGGATGTTCTCCATCCACTCGTAATAGGTCTTTTCCCAGTTCTTCGGCACGAACGTCGTTTCGCCCGAACGCACCGCCGCGATCGCAGGTCTCGCCAGCGTCGTGGCGTCGACGTACCACTGGTCGGTTAGGTAGGGCTCGATCACGCTGTTGGAACGATCGCCGTGCGGCACCATGTGGGTGTGCGGCTCGATCCGTTCGACGAAGCCGAACGATTCCAGCCGCTCGACGATGCGCTTGCGCGCAGCGAAGCGGTCGACCTTGTGGAATTCCTCGGCGAATTGCGCAGCGCCTTCGGGCAGGTCGCGCAGATAATCCTCGTTGTCGAGGAGATCGAGACAGCCTTCCCTGTCGAGCACGCTGATCCGGCGCAAGCCGTGGCGATTGCCGACCTCGAAATCGTTGAAGTCGTGCGCCGGCGTCACCTTCACAGCGCCCGATCCCTTCTCGGGATCGGAATACTCGTCGGCGACGATTTTGATCTTGCGGCCGACCAGCGGCAGGACGACATTCTTGCCGATCAGCTTCTGGTAGCGATCATCCTCCGGATGGACGGCCACGCCGGTATCGCCGAGCATGGTCTCGGGGCGCGTGGTGGCGACCACGATGAAGCTCGAGGGATCCTCGGGGTTGAACGTCTTGCCCTCGATCGGATAGCGCAGATACCAGAGGTGGCCCTTCACTTCCGTCTGCTGCACTTCGAGATCTGAGATCGCGGTCAGCAGCTTGGTGTCCCAGTTCACCAGCCGCTTGTCCTTGTAGATCAGGCCCTCACGGTGCAGCTCGACGAAGACCTTGACGACGGCCTTCGACAGGCCCTCGTCCATCGTGAAGCGCTCGCGCGACCAGTCGCAGGACGCACCGAGGCGCTTGAGCTGGTTGATGATGGTGTCGCCACTCTCGGCCTTCCACTGCCAGACCCGCTCCAGAAACTTCTCGCGGCCCATCTCGCGGCGACCGGGCTGCTGGCGCTCCATCAGCTGCCGCTCGACCACCATCTGGGTGGCGATCCCGGCATGATCGGTGCCGGGCTGCCACAGCACGTCGCGGCCGCGCATGCGCTCGAACCGGCAAAGGATGTCCTGCAGCGTGTTGTTGAGGGCGTGGCCCATGTGCAGCGAGCCCGTCACGTTCGGCGGCGGGATCACGATGGTGAAGGGCACGGCATCACGGCGGTCGGGCCGGCCAGCCTTGAACGCAAGGCTGTCCTCCCACACCACGGACATGCGGGTTTCGATATCGGCGGGCTGGTAATTTTTCTCGATCATGGGGCTGCTAGAAAGCCGCGCGAGGGGGCCAAGTCAACGAAAAGTCAACGAAAAGGCCAGGGAAAACGAGGCGGCAACAGCGCTTTCCAGCCCGGTCCGGGGCCCGAATATGACGCCCAAGCCGGGCTTTATGAGGGCCCTTCGGCCGCCCTCAGCGGCCGCCGCGCGAGACCCGCTCGATTTCGGCCTTCACGATGCGTTCAACGAGGCCGGGCAGGTTGTCGTCGAGCCAGGACTTCAGCATCGGCCGCAGCATCTCCTTGACCAGGTCCTCCAGCGTCCGCGCATTGCTGCTGAGCACCGTATGGGCCAGGGAGTTGAAGGCGGATTCGACCGCGGAGACCGTCGATTGCGCGAGGATCGGCTGCTGCGGGGGCAGCGGCGGCGCGTCGAAGTCCACCGGCGCGTAGGACGGCGACGGGGCGGGACGCGGCGGCTCGGCGAATTCGAGATCGTCGCGTGGCTCGACCTTGCGGAAGGTCGGCGGCGGCGGAGGTGGCGTCGGGTCCATCGCCATGTCGTCGGTCAGTTCGAGCACGTCGGGCTCAGGCTCGGGCTCTGGCTCGGGCGCGCGGACCTCCGGCGTAGGTGTGGCCGCATCGAGATCCGCCAGCAACGCGTCGATATCGTCCTGGCTGTTGGATGCGTCCGCCGCGGGCGCCGGCGCAGGTGGCGGCGCCGGCTTTGCAGCCGGCGGCGGTGCCGGCTTCTCGGCGGCGGGTTTAGGCGGAGCGACCTTGGATGGCGGAATGTCGTTCATCGCCTGCGGCTTCGGCGGCGCAGCGGGCGCAGCAGCCTTCTCGGGCTTGGCGGCCTCAGCCGGCGGGGGCTTTGCCTCGTCGTCGGCAATGATGCGCCGGATCGAGGCCAGAATCTCCTCCATCGAGGGTTCTGTGACCTTTGCAGGCTGCGTCATCTCCGACTCCACATCATCAACGCCCTCGCATGCGTTGTTTTACACCAAGCACGGCAGGATTGGCCGGTTCCGCAACGATGGGTCCGCCATTTTCGTCGCCGCAGCCCGACTTGTCCCCAGATCACGGCTCGACGCGCAGCGGTGCGCCCCTGCCCCCGGCGCCGAAGCGTTACGCACACGACATCAACGCGGGCGAATCGACCCGCATCATCTTGGCAAGGCTATGTCAGGGATTTTGACGATTGCAAGCAAAGCACCGGTCGACCTCGGCTATTGGCGAGATCGACCGGATGATTACGGGAATCAGCGGCCGTCAGGCGTGCGCACACCCGCCCAGCTGTCCCGCACCTGATGATAGTGAACGCTGGGGTCGTAGGTCGTAGTCGCAAGGCCGAGGACCTGCGGCGATAGACGCCCGACCGCCGCGAGGACGTTATACGATGCGACCACGCGATCGTGCTGCGCGGTCACCAACGCAACGCGCGCGTTCACCAGCGCCTGCTGCGCATTGAGCACGTCCAGCGTGGTGCGCTGGCCGGCCTTGGCCTCCTCGCGGACGCCGTTCAGGGCGATCTCGGACGCCGTCACCTGCGCCTGAGCCGACTGCACCTGCGCCTTGGTGGCCTGCAGCGAGCCCCACCATTGCACAATGGTCGCGCGGGTCTGGTCGCGAGTCGTTTCGAGGTTGAGCCGCTGCTGCGCCAGGTTCTCCTTGGACTGGCGGATCAGCGAATATTCACCACCGCCATTATAGATCGGCACGGTGAGCTGCGCGATCGCCGATGCGGTGTACGAACGCATCTGAATCAAGGATTGTTCGTCGGCCCGCTGGGCCGTTGCCTGAACCGAAAGTGTCGGCAGCAACGCTCCTTCATTGATCTTGACCTGCAGATAATTGACGTCGATGCCGTACATGGCGGCCGTCACGTTGGGATGCTCGATCAAGCCAAGCTCGATGGCCGAAGCAAGCGTCGTGGGCAGGAACCGGTCGACAGGCGAGCCGGGCGCGAGGTTCGTCGGCTCGTTGCCGATGATGCGACGGTAGTTCGCGCGGGTCGTCGTCAGATTCGCTTCAGCGGTGAGCGCCTGGGTCCTCCCGGCCGCCAGTTGCGCTTCCGATTGGGCGACGTCGGTGCGGGTCACTTCGCCGACATTGAAGCGGTCGCGGGTCTGCTTCAGTGTCTGCTCGAGGACGCGCACGTTGCTGCGCTGGACTTCGAGCGTGGCGGCATCCCGCAGATAGTCCATGTAGGTCGTCGCGGCGCTCAGCAGTACGCTCTGATCCATACCGCGCAGCGCTTCACGCGTACCGGACACCTGGCTCTCCGCCGCGCGGGTCCGGTTGGCGGTCTGGTTGCCATTGTAGAGCGTCTGTGTCGCCGTCACGCCAATGCTGCGAGGCACCCTCGTTCCGTAGACTGAGTTGGTCCCCGGGGCACTCTGCAAATCTTGATATGAATAGCCACCGGTCGCTGTCAGATTGACCCTCGGGCGATAGCCCGACAAGGCCTGAGGCACGCCCTCGTCAGTCGAGCGCACCTGGGCACGCTGTGCGTTGAGCTGCGGGTTGTTCTGATAGGCGCGCACCAGCGCGCCCTCGATCGTATCCGCCAAGGCAGGTGTCGGCCCGGCAAGCGCCAGCAGCAGGACCGAAACCGCAGCTCCGGTGAAGAGCTTCACCCCATGCATCCGTGAAATTCCGTTCGTTCTAGCGCCCTGCTCGTGCCCGCGAGCCGGGGTACCGTACCAATGGAGTCGTTGCCCCGCCGCAACATAGGACGCGGTCAAGCGCGACGGAACTACCTGGGGGTGGTTCTCAGTGGAAACTCTTCGCGTGCAGCATCCCGGCCACACTTCTGATTCAGAACGGGATTTGGGGCGGCTTTGGGGCCGTCAGAAGACAAAGGCAGCCGCCCGTTCCAGCCCGGGAAGCACCGGGGCGGCGGCGTCGAACAGGGTCCGATGACCGAATTCGCCGTGGGTACGGGTCACGATCGTGGCGCGCGGCGGCCTCGATTCGGCCGACACCCCCACCAGGCGCCCACCCTCCTTCAGCTGCCCGAGCAGCGCTTCCGGCATCACCTCGGCCGCGCCGTTGAGGAGAATCACATCATAGGGGGCAGCAGCAGGGTCCCCCTCGGTGCAGGCCGCCGCCTTGCAGGCGACATTGGCAAGCCCCTGGGCGGCGAAGGCGTCGCTGGCCTTGGCCGCCAAAGCCGAATCGCACTCGGTCGCCGTGACCTGACGCGCGAGCTTGGCGGCCAGTGCGGCGAGATAGCCGGTGGCGCAGCCGACGACCAGCACGTTGTCATCCGCGCCGATCTCGGCGGCCTGGAGCAGCTTGCCGGTCAGCGCCGGCTTGATCAGGAACCGCTTGGCGGCGCCTTCGCTGACGTCGAGGTCGAGATCGAGGTAAGCCAGCGCCTGCCGGCCGGCCGGCACGAAGGCCTCGCGCGGCACCGTGAGCATGGCATCGAGAACACGACGGTCGGTGACGTCATTGGTGCGCACCTGGCCATCGACCATTTTTTGGCGCGCGGTCGAAAAACCGGACATTTGCGGACCCTGCAATGCGGACGATGCCGCGGAGAAAAATCGCGGCATCTTTTGGAGCATGCTCGGTCAAAACGCAACATAGCGGTTGGCGATGCGCGTTTCGCCCTCCGCAACCTCTCCTGATGGAGGGCCGGGCCGGCCCTATTCGATGGCGACTGCCAGGCGGCCAATGAGGCCAGCGACCTCGTCAAGCCGCGCCGAATCCGGCGCCTCGACTGCGCGCGCGAGACAAGCGAGGCATTCATCGTCGCTGAGCTCGGGGATGCCGGCCGGCAGAATCGAAGGGGCCAAATCAGAACGGTCGACCTTGTTGTCTGGCATGGGAATCAGCTCCGCGAGTGTCCGGCAGATCCACGCTCGACGTAAATTGAGTCGTTTTGGCGCCGTCCGAATGGCGGGACCTCGCCGACGCACAGGTGTTCGAGCGCGATTCCGTGCTGCACCCCGGTGCTTCGCTCTAGATTTCAGGCAAAGCACATAGCACGCAGCATTAGGATGCAAGGGCAAGCTTTTGAATTTAGTAAGATTCGGCTCTCCGGACTGGATCCGGTTTTGTTACGGAAGCGTCGGTTTCTCTTGAGCCTTTTAGCGCGCCTCAGCGTCGAGGTTCCCAAATCATTCCCAAGGCCTACCAAGCGTTCACGTTGGAGAGGGACGCGCTGACGGCGCGCAATGATCCAGAGGCCCTTGACCCATATCAAGGGAGCCCGTCGCCCGCCCGCCAACATCCACACATTACCGCTCTTCAGCCCATCGTCGGGCGACCGGGAGTTTCAATCATGAAGGCTGTTTCCGTCGAAGAAGCCGTTGCGATGATCCCGGCGGGCGCCAGCGTCATGGTTGGCGGCTTCATGGGAGTTGGAACGCCGGAGCGGCTGCTCGACGAAGTCGTGCGTCAGAGGAAGACGGGGCTGACCTTGATCTCGAATGACGCGGCCACGCCCGGCAAGGGCGTCGGCAAGCTGTTCGATCAGGCACTGGTGTCGAAGCTGACGGCAACGCATATCGGTCTCAATCCGAAGGCGCAGCAGCAGATGCTGGCGAACCAGATCGCGGTCGACCTCGTGCCGCAAGGCACCTTCGTCGAACGCATCCGCGCCGGCGGGTGCGGTCTCGGCGGGGTGCTGACGCCGACCGGGGTCGGAACGCTGGTGGCCGAAGGCAAGCGCCAGATCGAAGTCGACGGCAAGCCGTTCCTGCTGGAAACGGCGCTGCGGGCGCAATTCGCATTGGTGCACGCCTTCCTCGCCGACTACCTCGGCAACCTCGCCTACGCCCTCACCTCGCGCAACTTCAACCCGGTCATGGCGATGGCAGCCGACACCGTCATCGTGACGGCGGAGCATATCGTCCCGGTCGGCGTGATCGCGCCCGATCACGTCGTCACCCCCGCGCCGCTCGTCGACTATCTCATCACCAACGGGTGACATCATGGATCCCCAGATCATCATCGCCCGGCGTGTCGCCAAGGAGCTGAGGAGCGGAAACCTCGTCAATCTCGGTATCGGCATTCCGACCCTGGTCGCCAATTACGTGCCGTCGGACCTGAAGGTCTTCTTCCAGTCCGAGAACGGATTGATCGGCACCGGGCCGATTCCCGAGCAGGGGATGGCGCATCCGACGCTCACCGATGCCGGCGGACGCCCGATCAGCGCGCTGCCGGGCGCCTCCACCTTCGACAGCGCGATGTCGTTCGGCCTGATCCGCGGCGGCCACGTCGATGTCACCGTACTCGGCGGTCTCCAGGTCGATGAGCATGGCCATCTCGCGAACTGGATGATCCCGGGCAAGATGGTCCCGGGCATGGGCGGCGCAATGGACCTCGTCACCGGCGCCAAGCGCGTGATCGTCGCCATGCAGCACGCGGCCAAGGGCAAGTCGAAGATCGTGGTGAAATGCTCGCTGCCGCTGACCTCGGCACGCCCCGTCAACCTTGTCGTGACCGACATGGCCGTGATCGGTTTTCCCGACGGCAAGGCGACGTTGCTGGAAACAGCACCCGGCATCAGCGTCGGCGAGGTCATGGCCTTGACGGAGGCCGAGCTCGCCATTCCCGACAATGTTCCGGAAATGAAGCTCTGAACAGGTCAACCATGCGAATATTCAGCGACTTCAACGAGATCAAATCCGCAATCGGCACCGAGATCGGCGCCAGCGACTGGATCGAGATCACGCAGGACCGCATCAACCAGTTCGCCGAGGCGACCTGCGACGAGCAGTGGATCCATGTCGACCAGGAGCGCGCCAAGCAGGAGATGCCGGGCGGCAAGACCATCGCCCATGGCCTGCTCTCGCTTGCCCTTGCCCCGCTGTTCATCCGCTCGGTCATCGGCCTGAAGGGCCTGCGCAACACGCTCAACTACGGTGCCGACCGGATCCGATACCTCGCGCCGGTACCGGCGGGCTCGAAGCTGCGCGGCCGGGTCACGATCGCGGAAGCAGAGGACGTGCCGCCGGACGGGCTGCGCGTCAACTACCACCTCGTGATCGAGATCGAGGGCGGCAAGAAACCGGCCTGCGTGGCCGAATTGATCGCGCTTCACTATCGCTGAATCAAAGAGTCGAAAAACAACCCCATGCACAGTAGACATGGGGCTGATTTGACGGATGTTTCCTGTTCGCCCGGAACCGGTTGCTCCGTCGGGCAAAACACTGGCAATATTGTCACCATCGATCGTGGGTCGCCGGACTGCTCAGCGCGTCAATCGATGATGTGGTGGCCGCCGTCGACGTCGAGGCCCCGTCGGGATCAGCTTGGCGCCGTGGATGGTGACGCGGCACGTCCTCCGAACCAGGCACCGAAATAGCCTGCATAAAGTGCCGGTGATTCGAGGTTCATCGAATGCCCTATGCCTGGCACGACGACCAGCCGGCAATCCGGCATCGCTTCGGCCATGGCACGGAGATCGGCCGGCGCGATCCAACCGTCCCGCTCGCCCCACAACACGAGGTGCGGATGCCGGATCTCGGACATACGGCGCTCCAGCTCACGGCTCTCCTTCTCCCGGGTCAGGTTCACCGGCGTGCCGATCCAGATCCCCTCCGATACGCCGAAGGTCTGCTCAATGATCCGATCGAACAGCGTCTGGATCTCTCCCAGCCCCTCGCGAAAGCGAGGGACCATGTTCGGCCCCATGCTCTCCGGGACGAACAGCGAAGAAGCGGCTGTAGCCATCACGGACCGCGTCAGCTCCTTGCTCGACATCATGGCCCTGAATAATCCGATCTGATCGGCATCGAAGGCCATGCCGAGCGGCGTTATCGGATCGAGCGCGAACACACGGCCGAAGCGCTGCGGCTGCTCGAGCAGCATTCTGGCGGCGATGATGCCGCCGGTGGAATGTGTCGCGAGATGGCAATAGCCGATCCCGAGCGTATCGAGCGCCGCCAGCATGTCCTCGGCGTGCTGCCGCATGGAGTAGTTGGAATAGTCGGCCGACGGCTTCGGCCGGTCGCTGTCGCCACAGCCGCGCCAATCGATTGCAACCACACGGAGCCCGATCGGAAACAATGGCGCGGCGAGCTCGATCCAGTCCTTGCTGGCGAGATTTCCGTGGATGAAGACGACGGTGACGTCGCCTCCTCCCCACTCCCGCCAGCCGAGTCGGAGTTCGCCCGCCTGCACCCTTGGCATCGCCGGGCCCTACTTGTTGAGGCCAGCCGTCGGAGCCGCTCCAGGCGGTGTCGGCGCCACTGGCAAGGCAGAGACGACGGCGCCCTTGATCATGCGATCGGTTCCGAGCGGCGATGATGTGTCCACCTCCCCGTTGGTCACGAAATCCACGACATCGGCAGCGTATTCCACTGGATTGTCGGTGTGGATGAAGTGTCCGGTCTCCGGATAGATCTTGAGCATCGGCCGGTTGCCGGCATTGGTCATACGCGTCATGAACGGCGTGATGACGTCGCGGCCGAGGTCCGTCAGGCCGTTGAACGCAGGCGTCGGAATGAACGGCTCCTTGTCGCCGAACGCCAGGAAGATCGGCGCTTTGATCTGGGTGACCCGCTCATAGAGGTTCTTCGGGTCATCCTGCTGGAGCTCAGCACCGATCGTGTAGATGTCGAAGATGAAGACGTTGCACCACTGATCGAGCTCCTTCGGGTTGCCCTTGGTAAGCCCGGCGCGTTGCTCGGTATGGAAACGGGCATATTCGCTGTCGTTGAAGAAGTATCCGCTCTTCGCAGCCGATACCACGCCGGTGTCCGGATCACGTTTCTTGAAGTAGAAGAAGTCGCGGACGTTCTGCTCGCTCCGCGCCTTTTCCGCAGCGAGAATACCGGTCTGGTCCCAGACCTGCTTCCACTTGTCGAAGTCTCGGCCGAGACCGTCGGCGAACAGAGGCGCCTTCTTGTCCTTGGCAATGGTGATCTCGCGCGGATATTCCTCGAGGCCGGACGGCGCCTCCAAGGCGAGGCCCTGCACCGCATCAGGCCAGGTCAGGGCGTAGCCCACGACGAACTGGCCGCCGAGCGAGTGGCCGAGATAGTACGCCTTCTTGACTCCGAGCTGGTTGACCACGAGGTCGTAGATCACCTCGCGCATGTCCTGCATGGTGCGAGCGGGATTCTTGTCGAGATTGCCGGGCCCCGACATGCCGTAATGCGGTAGGTCCGGCACGATCACGCGCAGGCCGCTGCGCAGCGCATACTGCATGATGTTGCCGTAATGGCCGCCGAACGCGCCCTTGCCGTGGATGATGACGAGCACCTTCGGATCCTTGTCGGTGCCGGCATACTCGTCCATGTAGCCGATTTCCCAGGAGTTGCCGCTCTTGTCCTTGGCACTGCCGAATTTGACCGGATAGGGATAGGTCACGTAGGCCTTCCAGAACGACTTCTTGGGATCAATCGTCTGGGCGACGCCGGGCACGCGGTAATTCTTGTCGACGAATTTCTGGGCGCGATCGAGGGCCGCCACGTCATCCATGAAGGCGACGAACTTCGGATCGTTCTTGCGCTGGTTGATGATCGGGAACACGCCGTAGTGCGCGACGGGGCTCTCCTGTGCGATAAGATCAGCGCCGGGCACGCGATCGACAGCCTTCTGCGCCAGCTTGAAGTTGAGCCAGAGGTCGTTGGTGATGTGCATCACCAGCGTGCGAGCCTGAATGCGACCGAGATAGGGATTGACGTTATGGGTCTCGCCGACCCGATTGCGCCAGACGAGATCGACGGCGTCGTAGAGCTTGGCGCGATTAATGACGTTGAGGCCGGCCTTCTCGTTCGGCGGATCCCAATAGAAAATCTCGGGCTGTACCGCCGCCCAGTTCTGGGTCGTGCGGAAGGAAAAGTCATAACCCGTCATGCCGAGGATCGACCAGCCGAAGGCCACGCCCGGCACCGGATGCTTTTCCTTCGGGAGCTTGTAATAGTCGCCCTCGGTCGCCTGCCAGACCGGATCGCCCTGGATCGCGGCTGTCATCATCTGGAAAGTCCAGTTGCCGACCGGGTCGTCGCCATCCGATTGCGTGGTGCCGCCGATCGGCATCAGGGCGCTGACATATTCCGGATGCATCACGCCCCAGACGTAGGTCTGCGTGCCACCCATGGAGACGCCGGTCACCAGCGCGACGCGCGCGACCTTCAGCTCGTCGCGCAGCAGGCGGTAGTTCGCCTGCACCATGTCGTAGTAGCTGTATTGCGGAAACTTGATGCCTAGGCCGTCGGATGGCTTGCTCGCGCCCCAAGTGCCGAGCGGATCGACCATGATGACATAGTAACGATCCGTATCGATCGGCCGGCCCGGACCAATGATGGGTACGCCACCCGACAACGCCGCACCCTTGACCCACTGTTCGTACATGTCGGTGGAATCGCCGGAATAATAGGAGTTGATCACGATGGCATTGGTGATCTCGCCCGCCGCGTTGCGCCTTGCGTTGCCGACGGCGATGTAAGCCGTGCGCAGCTTGCCGGCCCCGAGCGATTCCAGCGTGACGCCGCCCTCGCCGCCGTTCTCCCATTTGGAAGGGTCGGTCAGGTCGTACTTGCCGCCGAGGCGGAAGTTGGCGATCTCGTAGGTCTTCTTCAGCCCGTCATGCTGCACCTGCGACGAACGGCGCGTGAAAGGCTGTGCGGTTGCGATCGCCGTTCCGAGCAGCAGCACGATCAGGCTCAACAGGCAACGATTCAACGCATCTCGTCCGGCCATGATGCGATCCTCCCTGGAAGATTTTCCTGAAACGCTAGGCAGGGCGGCCGGGGAAGGTTTGATCTAGCTCAATGGAATCCGCTCGGAGGAATCGAGGATCGCGGGCATCAAAAGACCGGCGGTACCCTCGCGATGCCCTTCCTCAGCCACGGCTCATATCGGATCCGCTATGAGCTCGACGGGCCGGCGGGCGCACCGGCCTATGTTCTCGTGAACGGGCTGACGCAATATTCCGAGCTGTGGAGCGCCTATCGCGAGGCCTTGTCGGCGCGAGGCTTTCGCGTTGCGACCTTCGATCTTCTCGGCCAGGGCGCCTCCGACAAGCCGAGGCTCTTCATCAGCCAGGACGATCAAGTCGCTGCACTGCGCCTCCTCATCGACGAACTCGGGGACGGTCCGATCTTTCTGAGCGGGATCAGCTTTGGCGGCCTGATCGCGCTGCGATATGCGATCGAGCACGGCAAGCGATTGGCCGGGCTCGTGCCGATGAGCTGCTTTGCGGAGCTGTCGCCGCAACTCTTGCTGCTTGGCAATGCGCTGCGGACCGGCCTGATCCTCGGTGGCACGAGTTACCTCCAGGATCTCCTGTTGCCCATGAACCTCTCGGACCAATGGCTGAAGCCACTGCTGGACAAGCTCGAGAGCGTGAAGCGGCAAGGTTGGCTGGTCAACGACGTCTACGCGCTGCAAAACCTGATGGAATCCTTCCTCGACTTCCAGCCGCTCACGCCGCACCTGTCCGCGATCGCCGTTCCGACCATGATTCTCAACGGCGAGTTCGATTTCCTGACGCCGCGGGGTCTCCACGAAACATTGCGTGTCGAGATTCAGAACAGCTCATTGGTGATCATCCCCAGGGCCTATCACGCCTTCACGCTGGAGAAAGGGACACTGACCGCCGATCTGCTGGCGCGCTTTGCCGAAGACGTGCTGGCCGGCCGCTGGCAGGGCAATCAAGCGGTCTGGGTGGCGCCGGACCAGCCCGGCGGCGAGCTCACGCCGTTTCCTGCCGGCTACGATCATCTGCGTGCCATCCCGGTCAAGCGAGCGCTGCCATGAGCGGCTTCCTCGGTCCCGTCGCGCCGGACGGCCGCATTCCACCGTACCAGCAGACGAAGGTCGCAGCATTCCTGATCTCGGCCCACGGCGCCCTGGCCCGGCAATTCGCTTTCATGCTGCCCGCGAGGCTCGACGCGGCATGGCAGACCGAATTGAATGCTCAATTTTATCGCGAGACCGAGATCGTCTCGCTGCTGCTGCGCGCCACGTCCTGGGTGGTGGATCCTTCCCTGGGTTACATGCTCGCCTCCTGGGAGTCCGCCTGGCTGCCTGCACCGGTCGAAGGGATCGCAGACCCTCGCCTTGCCCAAATGATTCACCTCGCAGCGCTTGCCCACGCCGTGCATGCCGGTATACGGCCGGCTGCGCTCCTACCGATCGAGGCCAATGCGCAGGATCCTTTTGTTATGGCGCTACGCCGGATCGAATTCGAGAGTGGCCGGCTGTTGCAGGCCCAGATTCTGTTTCTGAAGAGCACAGATCTTGCGCCGCATCGCGACGCGGTCAGTGCGGCGCTCGCGCAGCGTCACGCCGGAGTCCGCAAGCTCTGGCGCGAATTACTTGAGAGCATCGGCATCGGCGCACCGCCGGCATGACCACGCGCGGTTGCGCCGGTCAATCGATGATGTGATAACCGCCGTCGATATAGAGCACGCCACCGGTGATCAGCTTAGCGCCGTCGAGCGCCAGGAACGCGGTGGCGTTGCCGACATCGTCGATGCTGACGAGGCTGCGCGAGGGCGCCTTGGATTGCGCCTTGTCCATTAGCTCGTCGAACTCCGGAATGCCCGAGGCCGCGCGGGTGGCGAGCGGCCCTGGCGAGATCGCGTGCACGCGGATGCCCTTCGGACCGAGCTCGGCAGCGGCATAGCGGACCGCGGCTTCGAGCGCCGCCTTGGCGACGCCCATGATGTTGTAGTTCTCCACCACCATCTGGCTGCCGTAATAGGTCATGGTGAACATCGTGCCGCCGTTCTTCATCAGGGGTTCGGCTAAATGTGCCATCCGCAGGAACGACCAGCAGGAGACGTCCATGGTCTTCAGAAAGCCGTCGCGGCCGACGTCGACGACGCGGCCGTGCAATGCTTCCTTCGGCGAAAAGGCGATGGAATGAAGCAGGAAATCGAGCTGCCCCCACTCCGACTTGATCCGCTCGAATACCGCTTCAGTCTGGCCTTCGACCATGACGTCGAGCGGCAGGAAGATCGGCGCTTCCAGGGCCTGCGCCAACGGCTCGACGTGTTTCTTGGCGCGGTCGTTCAGATAGGTGACGGCGAGATCGGCTCCGAGCGCGCGAAACGCCCTGGCGCAGCCCCAGGCGATCGATTGGTCGTTGGCGATGCCGACGACGAGGCCCTTCTTCCCCTTTAGTGCGACCTTGCTGTCCGGAAATACTGGAATCATGACACCCTCTCTTGTCTGGGGTTGGGCGATTGGCCGTTCATCAATAGCGTCAGCGTGTGCTGCGCAATCATGAGCTCCTCGTCCGTCGGGACGACGTAGACCGGAACGAGACTCGTCTTTGCCGATATCAGCCGCGAATGGCGCGTGTTCTCGGCCGGGTCGAGTGCCACGCCAAGCCAGCCGAGCTGCTCCGCCACACGCGCGCGGATGCCGCTCGAGTTCTCGCCGATGCCGGCGGTGAAGACGAAGGCATCGATCCCCTGCAGCGCCGCCGCCAGCATGCCGGCGTTGAGGCCGATGCGATAGACGAAATAGTCCACCGCCAGCTTCGCTTGCGGATCCGTGCTCGCCTCCAGCTCGCGCATGTCGTTGCTGAGCCCGGAAAGCCCCTTCAAACCGCAATCGCGATAGAGAAAATCCTGCACCTTCGATGGCGTCATCCCCTTCTCGGACAATAGGTACAGCACGACGCCCGGATCGAGCTGGCCCGGGCGCGTGCCCATCGGCAGCCCATCGAGCGCGGTGAATCCCATCGTGCTCTCGACGCTCAGCCCATTCTTCATCGCGCACATCGACGCGCCACTGCCGAGATGGGCGACAATCACCCGGCGCTTTGCGACCTCTGGCGCAATCTGGGGCAAGGTCCTGGAGATGTACTCATAGGAGAGCCCGTGAAAGCCGTAGCGTCGCACACCTTCGGCGTGAAGCTGGTAGGGGATGGCGTAATGATCGGCCAGCGGACCGTGCGTGCGGTGAAACGCGGTGTCGAAGCACGCGACCTGGGGTATCGTCGGGAAATTGGCCAGGATCGAGCGGATCGGCGCCAGATTGTGCGGCTGATGCAGTGGCGCTAACGTGACGAAGCGTTCTAGCCGTGCCACCACGCCATGATCGACAAGAATTGGCCGCTCATAATCCGGCCCGCCATGGACGACGCGATGCCCGACCGCCAATGGATGGATGCGCGCCTCGTTCCGCAGCCATTCCCCCGCGACTTGCATCGCCGCCGGCACGTCCGGAATGGTCTCGATCGGATAGGCCCGGTCGGCCATGGGATCATTGCCTGCCCTGCTCGCCCGCAAGCGCGGACGGCTGCCGATGCCGTCCACCTGCCCCTTGATCAGGCGGCGCAGAACGCCCTCACCCTCGACCGCAAAGATCTGGAACTTGACGCTCGAGGAGCCGGCGTTGACGACGAGGATGCTGTCCATGGCGGTCACGCCGCGACTGTCGGCGCCTTCTGGCGCCGCGCGTGAGCATAAAGTGCAGCAACCGCGCAGGACGCCATCCGCGCTCTTGGGCTGTCCGCACGCGAGGTCAGGACGACGGGGACGCGCGCGCCGAGCACAATGCCGGCGCCGTCGGCCTTGGCGAAATAGGCGAGGTTCTTGGCCAGCATGTTGCCCGCTTCGAGATCGGGCACGACCAAGATCTGAGCGCGGCCGGCCACCTCGGACTTGATGCCCTTGATCCGTGCGGATTCGAGGTCGATCGCGTTGTCGAACGCCAGCGGCCCGTCGAGCACGCCGCCCGTGATCTGGCCGCGATCCGCCATTTTGCAGAGCGCCGCGGCCTCGATCGTGGATGGAATCTTCGATGTGACGGTTTCGACCGCGGAAAGGATGGCCACCCGCGGCGACTTGCCGAAGCCCGCCTGATTGTAGAGATCGATCGCGTTCTGAATGATGTCCCGCTTGGCGTCCAGATCGGGGAAGATGTTGATTGCGGCGTCAGTGACGAAGATCGTCTCGGCGTAGGCCGGCACATCCATGACGAAAACGTGGCTGATGCGCCGATCGGTGCGCAATCCCCCGACTTTGGCCGTGACGGCTCGCATCAGCTCGTCGGTGTGAAGGCTGCCCTTCATGAGCAGTTCGCCGCGCGCGGCATGGATCAATTCGACACCCCTCGCCGCGGCTTCGTCGCTGTGCGCGGCATCCACGATCTCATAACCCGAGATGTCCAGGCCGAACGTGCCAGCCGTATCCCGGATCTTCCGCTCCGGTCCGACCAGGAGCGGCCGGATGATGCCGGCAGACGCGCTGTCGACGGCGCCGCGCAAGGATGTCTCATCGCAGGGATGCACCACGACGGTCGGCGTCGGCGGGATTGCCCTGGCCGCCGCGATCAGGCGATCATACTTGCTGGGAGACTGCGTGGCCGTCGCATCTGCTGACATGATGTCGCTCCCGATCCTTGCAACTCGCGTTACGACGCCTTCGCCTTGGGATCGAAAGGGGCAACGTTCGACGCCCTTTCGGCACCTTCCGCGGTGTCGAGGCCAAACAGGCCGGCGATCTGCCGCAGCCGGTTGGCGCGCTCGCCGGTGACATCCGCACTGGCCGACAGCACCTGCTCGATCGCCTCGAATGCTGCGCGGCGAACGTTCATGTCGTCAGGTAGCAATTTCGGGATTGCAGCGAGCGCCCCTTCCCGGTCGAGCAGCAGCATGAAGAACTGCTCGCGTACCAGCATCTTGAACTCGGCAAGAGACATGCGTGCGCCGCCATGATCCCGGCGGACCCGGCGCAGAGCCTCGATGCTGCGTTCGTCCACCATCCCCCGTGCCGAGCCGACATAGAGCAAAGCGCGCAACGCCGCTTCACGGAGGCCGCCGTCACCGATCCGCGACTTCAGCTCGGCAATGCGCTTCTCGAGCATGGTGCGATGCTCGGCGGACATCTCACGCCGACGCGACGGCGTGGACGTCGGATCGATCCCGACCGCCGCCTGGAGCGCCGGGGATCCGTAGACGCTGAGGAACATCGCTTCGCTGAGCGCCTCCTGTGAATCGCGCCAGCTGTCGAGGGCGTGAACGACCTGCTTCGAGATCTGCTCCTGGAACGCCAGGAACGGATTGTCCGCAGCGACCGGCTTGCGCTTCTCGGCGGCCTTCTCGGCCAATGATTTCACCGTCGCCATGAAAGGATTCTGGCTGCTGAACAGCTCGTATTGCAGCCGCAGCGGATGCATGTTGTGAGCCCATTCGGCCATCTGTGGCGTCACCATGCGCTTGAGCCATGGCTGGACGAATTTTCGATAGGCCGCCAGGTTGATTTCCGAGATTCGTTTGGCGGTGGCAAAGCGTCGCTCGTCCTCAGGCGAATTGCCGCCCATGGCGCGGATGTCCTCGAGCGTCCGCGCCTCGCAGCGCATCACCCACTGGCCGACGACCAGATCCGAACTTGCGGTTTCCTCATCCTTCGCTTCGAACGTCGCTTCATAGAGGCCGGGCGGCAGAACGTCGATGAGGTCGATGTTGCTGGAAAATTCCGCGTGCTCCTTCTTGGCGACGCCGCCGGAGACGAAGATGCCGAGATGGCCGATGTTCTGGTGCACGGTGTAGACGATGGTCTGGCCATAGGCCCTGATCTCATCGACATCGGCATAGCAATCGAGGATCCAATGCAGCGCCTGCTGCGGCGGCGTGATGTTGTCGCCCTCCGAGCAGAACACCACGATCGGGGATCTGATGTTGCGAAGGTCGACCTTCCGGCCATCGGACATTTCGATGTTGCCGGCCGCGAGGTTGTTGCCGACGAACAGCTCATCGACGATGAATTGGATCTCCTCGGCGTTCAGGTTGACGTGGCCGCCCCACCAACGCTCGAATTCGAGGTAACGATCCGCCTCGGTGTCGACCTTGGAATAGACGTTGTATTGCTTGGTCCAGAGCGTATTCGACGGGTTCTGGTTCTCGAAGTTCTGCACCAGCCAAGCACCATCGAACTTGCCGGCGCCGAGATCGGAGGTCAGGGCCGTCAACCAGCTTCCGCCCAACAGCCCGCCCGAGTAGCGCATCGGATATTTTCCATGCACGCCGGCCCAATAGGCCAGCGGCGCGCCGGCGATGATCAGCGGGCCGAATAGCTCGGGACGTAGCGAGGCCAGGATCATGACGGCCCATCCGGCCTGACAATTGCCGATCACGCAGGGCTTGCCGTCGGCATCCGGGTGAAGGCTCATGACCTTTTCGATGAAGATGGCTTCGGCACGCGCGATGCGCTCGATGGTCTGACCGGGCATCGGGTCCGGCAGGAATCCGATGAAGTAGCAGGGATGGCCTGCTTTCATCGCCACCCCGATCTCGCTGTCGGCCTTGAAGCCGCCGATGCCGGGGCCGTGGCCCGCACGCGGATCGACCACGACGAACGGCCGCCGGTTCATGTCGATCTCGACGTTGGCGGGCGGAACGATGCGCACCAGCGCGTAATTGACGGGCTCGGCGAGCTGGCGCCCGTCGATGATCAACTCCGCCGCATATTGCAGAACATGCGGGGCGGTTTGCGCGAGGTGCTCCCTGTACTGGTCCCCGCGCCGGCGCATGATATCCAGGAACAGGATACTGCGCTGTCCCGCATCGACGAGGTATTCGACTGCCGAGGCGACCAGCCCCGACATGGGACCGCCCGGAATTTGCATCTTGTGCATGGACATGTTCTCGACCTCTCCGTCGCCTCGGCCAATTGACGGCTTGGAGCGAGGACGAACGTTGATCTAGGTCAAGATGATCTGCACGCTTCGGAGGCGTCTATCCTGCATTATAGGGCATGAGACCCGGCCGGGCGGTTTTGAAAGAGCGACATCGGCAATGTCCCAAGCTGCAACTTACAGCGTGCAAACCGTGCTGAAGGACAGCACCCCGATCCAGGTCCGCGCGCTTCGCGCCAGCGACGAGGCGGACATGCTCGCCGCCGTCGCGCGTACCGGACCGCAGTCGCTGCAGAACCGGTTCTTCGTTTTGAAACGGCATTTCTCGGAGAAGGAGCGTGCCTTCTTCATGGACGTGGATTTCAGCAATCACGTTGCGCTGGCCGCTCTCGCCGAGGAACAGGGTCGATACGCCGTTATCGGCGGCGGCCGGTACGTCATCGTCGAGCCCGGTCGGGCCGAGATGGCCTTCGTCGTGGTGGATGCCTGGCAAGGTCGCGGGGTGGGCTCCTTATTGCTGAGGCACCTGACAGAGATCGCGCGCGAACAAGGCGTAAGAGAGCTCACAGCCGAGGTTCTGTCCGACAACATGCCCATGCGCAGCGTGTTCGCGAAGGCGGGCTTCAAGCTCGCGCGGAGTGACGATCCGAGAACGGTGCACCTGTCGCTCACGCTTTGATCCGCGCGCCCGGCTTGAGCCTCACCTCAAAGCGATCGTGATCCGACTGATATTGGCCGCCAGCTCGAGTCCCGCCTTCGGGCCTTGCAGCACCATCGTGACGCCCTTTTCGTTGCGGAGGTGCACACCGTTGGCACCGCCGACCAGCGCAAAGCCGCCGCCGACGGAGCTGTAGTTGCCGGCAAAATCTCTGACCTCCCTAATGCCGGATGCCCAGCCGTCGAGGCGACCGACACTTGCACCGACCGTGATGCCCAAGCTCACGCCGCTGACGCTGAAGGGATAGGTCTTGCCCCGGTACGTCAACACGCCGCTGCCGGCGCCACCGCCGGCCAGGAGGCCCGCCTTGACGATCTTCACTCTGACCTGGCCGGTGACCTGCGCGAAGGACGGCGCCGCCGGCAGGGTCAGCCCGAGCGCGAGCAGGAGCAGCGCGACCAGGCGAAATGCGCGCATGCGCGGCTCAGGGTTTTGCGGCATCGACTTTCTTCCAGGTTTCATCGGGATTGAACAACGTGGTGCGCTGGGCGATGAACTCGGTGCGCTTGCCGAGATCCTTCTGGTAGACGACGCCGTCATGATTGACCAGGAAGGTCATGACGCCCGAATTGCCGTATTCCGCGGGCCAGGCGATCAGGGCGAAGCCGCCGATCATCTTGCCCTTGACGACGTAGTTGAGCGCACCGCCGCGCGCATCCCGCCCCTGCCCTTTCAGAATCCGGAAGTAATAGCCGTGATAGGGCGTCGGCCCGACATCACCGCCGCGATAGCCCTCCTTCGTTGCTTCGGCCGCGAGCGCGCCGAGCGGGCTCGGGTCGCTGTCGTCGCGCCAGAACAGGCCGTCCTTCTTGCCGGGCGAGGAGGAGATGCGCTGCGCGTAGACGCCGACGCCCTCGCCGCGGTCCTTTTCCGCATATTCGTTTTGCGCGTCGACGAAGGCGAGCGCGGTCTGGATCGCGTCGAGCTCGTTGCGGCCGATGCGACGGCGCAGCACCTCGATGCGTCCCTCGTCGGTGTCGAACGCCCAACCCGTCCTGGTGTTGACCAGCGGAATTGGAAACGGAAAATCGTCCGGCCCGAGCATCAAGGTGGCGGTCTTGTTGCCCTCCGCCTTGATGCCGTGCTTGGCGTCGTACATCGCAGTGAAACGCGCCCGAATGTCGTTGTCCGCAATCTCGTCGCCGGACGACACGATGTCCTCCGCATTCCTGCCGAGCACTTTCAAGATGTCTTTCGGGCCGCTCTTGACCGCGGCGGCGAGCGCAGACGCGGCCTCTTCCGGTGTCTTGTAGGATTCCTGTGCGAGAGAGGCCGATCCGAGCAGCGCGAGCGCGAGGACGCCGGGCATCAGCGCACGGCTAAACGATTTCAGACCGGTCATGGCATCACCTCCGCAGGAATCTTCGCGCCGCCTGCGAGCCAGTCGCGATAGGTGCGGAACGTCAGCCCGAGCTTCTCGTAATAAACGCGAAGATAACCGTCGCCACCGCGGGTCACGGCATCGGGCATCACCTGCTCGACCTCCTGCGCCATGACGCCGACATAGGCCTTGTCGCTGCCGACGTAGCTGAAGCGATAATAGCCGAGGCCGTTTGAGAGATGACCGAGCAGGACGACATCATGCTTCAGCGCTGCGTCGGAACGCCGACCACCGCCGCCACCGCCGCGGAAGCCGCCTCCTCCACCGCCGCCACGCATCGCCATTCCGCCACCGCCGCCGCGGCCGGCAAAGCTTGCTCCGCCGCCGCCACCGCGCGGCATGCTCGCCATGCTGGCACGGCCGCGCGCGGATGCTGCGGCAGCCGAGCGGCCGGAGGAGACGTTCATGGCCCCGCCACGATTGCCGCCGCCACGATTGGCCGAACCGCCGCCGGCGCGGTTCGCAGCCTTGGCGCGATCGCCGCCGCCCTTGGTCGCGCCCTTGGCACGATCACCGGCACCGGCACGATCTCCGCCGCCGGGCCGGTCGCGCGTCCCTGCGCTGGGGCGATCGCCCGCGCCCGGACGGTCGCCACGATTGCCGGCGCGATCACCTGCGCGATCCCCAGCGCGATCTCCTGCGCGATCTCCTGGACCGCCGCGATCACCCGCACGATCTCCAGCCCGGTCCCCGGCACCCTGGTTGGGACGCAGCACCTGGTTGCCGTCGCGGCCGCGGAAATCCATCCGGTCCGACACGCCGGCCTTCAGATTGTTGTTGCCGAAGCGCTGCTGAACATTGCTGTTGTTGTAGCGCACACCGCCGCGATGCGCCGGATTGTGCTGCCAGCCATTGCCGATATTCGTGGTGCGATGGTTGACATAGACGTTACGGTTGCCCCAGTTGCAGCCGCCGCCCCAGTAATTGCCCCAGCGTCCGATCGCCCAGGCCGTGCCGAACGCGATGCCAGCCGCGACCACGCCGGCGCCGATATAAGACGGGTAGCCCCAATAATAGGGCGGATACTCCGCATAGGGCCAGCTGCCGTAGACCGTCGCCGGGTCGTAATACGGCACGTACATCGCCGCGGGATCGGCCTGCTGGATCACGACGACCTGCTTGCCTTCCTGAGACTGGACGCTGACCTTCTGCTGCTTGGTCGTCACCAGCTTCTTGTTGTCATAGGCCTTGTTGCGCAGACGCTGGATCGCGTCCATTACGTCGGGCTGCTGGGCGAGGAAGGCATCGCCCAGCTTCTTGGTCCAGTCGAGCTGCTCGCTCATCATCGCGAGGACATCGGCGGTGCTGGCCAGCGCCTTGACGCTGTCGTCCCAGCCCTGCTTTTCCACTTCCGTCTTCAGCGCATCGCCCTTCAGGCTCTTGCGCTCCTTCAGCCAGCGGTCGGCCTGCACCACCTCCAGCGGATAGGTCGAGGCGGCCAGTACATTGGCGAGCAACTCGTCCGGATAAAGCGCGATCGGCGCGACGAGGGCCTCGAGTTGCTCGGGCTTCAGGAGCTCGGCCGCCGGTGCGGGCGGGCTGGCAGGCTGCGCCTGCGGCGCCGGGGCTGCAGGCGTCGTTGGGGTCTGCGCCATTGCGGCGACCGAAGTTGCCATCAACAGCGCCAGCGCCATCAGGGTCTTGCCGCAACGAAACATCACATCCTCCCTGGGACTTCGAGTGCGGGAGGATCAAGCCGGGGCGCAGGCGTTTGTTGATCGAGATCAACGAAACGGGTCATCGCGGCTGCTGCAGCGCAAGATCGAATAATCATTCGATCAGCTCGGCATCCAGCAGAAGCCGGTTCGGCACCGTCAGGCCGAGGGCCCTGGCCGTCTTCATGTTGATGACGAGCTCGAACCTGGTGGCAAATTGCACCGGAAGAGTGCTGATATCGGCACCGCGCAGGAGACGGTCGACATAGCCGGCGCCATCACGAAATTGCTGGGTCAGATCTGCACCATACGACATCAGCCCGCCATTCGACGCGTAGAAACGGACTGCGAAGATGGCGGGCACGCGCCGCTGCGCCAGCAATGCAATGGCCATCGCGCTGTGGGATCCGAAGAAGCCGCCATCCGGCAGCACGACGAGGCCGCCGCCTGTGCGCGCCGCCGTCTCGATCGCTCCCGCCATCTCCGGACCGCTGCGAACGCTCGCACCGGCGATCTTGAGGCCGAGACGGCTTTCCATCTGGTGCGCCGCTTGAACATAGAACGGTCCGTAGGGTGCCGATTCCGGATTGAACAGCAGGGCCGCATGGCTCATTCCCGGCACCATGTCCTTCAAAAGGCCGAGCCACTTCCCGCTCATCGAATGCTCATAGAGCGAAAAGCCGGTCAGATTTCCGGCCGGCCGGGCCAGATTGGCGACAAGCCCCGTCCCTACCGGATCGGAAAGCCCCACGAAGACGATCGGAATTCGTTGCGTTGCATCGCGCAGCGCTCGTGTTGATCCCGTACTGGTCGAGAACAGCACGTCCGGCGCCGCGGCGACGAGCTCGAGCGCCTCCAACTTCTGGCGCGCCGGATCGGGGCCCGGCCAGCGCACCTCCAGGCGGTAGTTCTGGTTGGCGACCCAGCCTCGATCGGTGAGACCCTGCTGAAAGGCATCCACGCGCATTTGCGCGCCGGGATCACCAGCGACATTGCCCGTCAGCACGCCGACGGCGGGCATTCGGTCCTGGGCTTTCGCCAGGACCGGCAATGCAGCGGCAGCACCAACTAGCCTCATGAAGTCACGACGTCTCATACGCCTCACGCTCGTCCGTCGTACTTGTCATGCGGCCGAGAGAGAACGGCTTCAGCGCCGTGATGTTTGATCAAGATCAAGATACCGCCCGCTCAGCGAGCGGTCGGAAGCCTGATCGTGAACAGCGCGCCGCCCGCAGGCTGGTTCGCAGCGGCGATCGTGCCGTGATGGGCCTCGACGATGGTTCTGGCGATCGCGAGGCCCATGCCCATGCCGTGCGGTTTGGTCGTGAAGAACGGATCAAACAGGCTTGCGAGATCGGAGGCGGGTATTCCGGGCCCGGTGTCGGCGATCCTGATCTCGGCCTGATTGCCGGTGCTGAGCGTCGACACGCTGACCTCCCGCTTTCCGGCGTCCGCATCGGAAATCGCATCCATCGCGTTGATGATCAGGTTGAGAATGACCTGCTGAATCTGGACCGGATCTCCCTTGACGTGAAGGCCGGCCAGGGCCGGCACATAGCTCAACGTGATCCGGCGCCCCTGAGCGAGGGCCTTCACCAGATCGATTGCTTCGCGCACTGTATCGTTGAGCTCGATGTGCTTGACCTCAAACGGGGTCTTTTTCAGAACGCTGCGCAGCCTACGGATCACCTCGCTCGCCCGTTGGTCGTCCCTTCTGATGTCGGCGAGGATCTGCTGAATCTCGACAAGGTCGGGCTGAGCGGCCCTGAGCATGAGCTCTGCAGTCTCCGCATTGGTCAGAATCGATCCGAGTGGCTGGTTCAGTTCATGTGCGATCGATGTGGTCAGCTCGCCAACGGCCGAGTAGCGGTTGACGTGGGCGAGTTCCGCCAGCCGCTGACGCGATTCGACTTCGGCGACGCGGCGCCGGCGACGCTCGTGCAGGAGCCCGCTGATGAGTCCGGTCTGGACCAGGAACACAGCCGAGATCATCAGCATCTGCCAGTGATAGCGCTGCCAGATACTCGGCTCGCGAAACAGGATGGTGCTTCCCTTGGGCAGGCGACTCTCGCTGATGCCCCAGCGCTGCAGCTCGCGCCAGTCGTAACGCGGCGCGGCGAAGGCGATCGGCTCATAATTGATGCTCGCCGGTTTCGCGCCGCCAAGAATGCCGATCGCGGCGCTGACGGTCCGCGACGTCGTTTCCCCAATCAAGTGCATCGGTCCCCCGACCGTGCTCTCGCCGAAGAACGGCTCCTGGTAGGAGAAGATCGGGGCGTTCGCGACGGCATGCAGGCTGCGCAGCGCCCAGTCGCTCTCATAGACCACCCCGGCCGCATCGACGGACATCAGCCCCCAGAACAGCGCGGTGTGAGACGGGAGCTTCGATGAGCGCTTCAGGATCTCCTCGAACGACAAATCCGAGTACCAAACGAGTTCGATCCGCTCCGCAAAAGGTTTCAGCTCCCGCTTCAGCTCCTCCGTCCAAAACCTCTCGAGCGGCGAAGCTCCGACCACGATCGCAACCGATTTTGTATCGGGCAGGACCTGAAGAATGTTGTCGAAGGCCGCGACAAAATCGTTGCGGACGGCCACTACGACATCGTTGTCGCAGAGGTCGGTGCGATTAATCAGCCGATGCTCGACCGCGGAGAGGATCAACGGCGCATCGGGGAACAGCCTGGCGCGATATTTCTGCGCAAACCGGGCGGCAGGCGCGCCGATGCTCAAGACGATGTCCGGCACCGCACCTTGGTACAACGAGTGTAGATATTCGACGAACGGCGCCTCGGGACCAGGGTTGTTGAAGCGCGCGGTGAGCAGCGCGTGCTCCTGGATATCGAGCGGCCAGGGCGATTGCCGCTCGAGCTCAGCCTTGATGTCGCGCGCATATTCGCTCCACGGCCGGAACTCGCGGCCGAAGGAATGCAGCAACAGCACGCGTTTGAGCTCGCCGCGCCGGCTCCGCTCGACCGCACCGGCTTGCCCGGCCGAGAGGCACTCGGCCACGAGCAGGCCGAAACAGAGGAGCGCAGCCGCGAGCCGTGGCTTCAGCCAGTCTATGCACGCGCCCCCGCTCATGCTGCACCCTCACAGCTTACGGCAGCTGCTTTCCAGGCAATAATAGCTGGAATCGCACCATACGGACAGCCCCCGAGGCAGGCCTCAGCAGCGCGTGACGACGCGGCCATAGGCGCCCACGACTTGCGCGCAGGACGGCGCATAATAGGCGCCGGCGGCCGAAATGGCAGGCGAGGACGACTTTCGGAGACCACGTCTCGTCCGTACTCTTCTCTCGTTCAATGCCCGCCGCTCAGCACGAGCGTCTGGATCGGCAGCAACAGCGCCTGGATCCGCAGCAGCAGCGCGTGCACGAGGCCGACGCCGTCGACGACGTGCAGCGCGATCTTCCGGCTGGTCGAGGTGTCCTTGGCCGAAATCTCCTCGTGATTGCTGGTGTAGGCGTTGACGATGCAGCTCGAGCCCGGCGTGACACCGTCGAGACCGCCCTTGTAGAGCGGCTCCAGGAAAACCAGGATCGTGCCGGGACGGACGGCATTCTGCGGGTCGATGAGCTGCTCTCCGGTGCGAAACTGCCCGGCCGCGATGTAGTCCTGCACCGTCGTGATCACCATGGGGATGATGACCCAGGGTTTGGATATGCAGGTCGCTTCCGCCACCATGCCGGTCTTCATGACCTGCGCCTCGATCTGGCCGAAACCGGCCTGGAGCGCCTTGCGGCCCGCGCCCTCCGGAACGAGAACACCGGCCGGACGCATCAGCTGGTTGACGACATCGCCGGGGCGAACCAGGAACTGCTCGACGCGCCCGTCGACGCCGGCGCGTACGAAAGTCTTGTCGAGATCGACCTGCGCCTGGTCGAGCGCGGCTTCGGCGCTGGCCTTCTGGGCCGGCAGCAGAGCCGAGACCTGCAAGGACACTGACTGCTTCGCCGCCGTCGCGGCGTCGATGCCGGACTGTCGCTGATCGACCAGCACCTGGAGCTTGTCGATGTCACGCTGTGGAACGATGCCGGGATTGCGGCGCTGGAGCTCGGTCTTGACCTCGAGCTCGTCTTTGGCCTGCTGGTAGTTGGCCCTCGCTTCGCCGAGCTGCGCCTCGGCCTTGACCACGTCGGCCTGCGCCGTCTGCATGGCGGCATCGACTTCTGCCACCTTCCGCTTGGCGGTCTCGACCGCAGCCTTTTGCTTCGAGCTATCGAGCGTGAACAGCACATCGCCCTGTTTGACGGGCGCGGTGAAGCCGACTTTGACCTCGGCAACACGGCCCGAGCCTTCGGGCAGAATTGGCACGGTGCGGAAGTACAGCGTCGCCGACGATGTCGCCGGATGGAAGTAGAAGATCATGGTGATGAGCGACACCGTCAGCATCAGGCAGGCGGTGATGCCCCAGCGCAGCTCGTACCAGACCGAGAAGAAGGTGATTTCCTTCCCGAAGCGCTTGCCCTGGGCGTAGCGGCGGTACAGGTAGTCCGGAAGGATCGTGACGAGGGAGCAGATCAGCAGCTCAAGCATGACTGCGCTCCTTCTCCTTGGCGGGTCCCGGCTTGTCCGCGGGGGGCGGTGCGACGGCCGCCTCAGCCTGGACTTCCTCCGCATCGGAGGCCGGCGTCGCGTCGGCGATCTTCTCGACGGACCCGGCAATGCTGCGCAGCGGCGTGCCGAAATCCGGAAGATCGATCATTGCGAGGAGCAGTCCGGCGATCCAGAAGATGTGCATGTGCGTGAACAGCGAGATCAGGCCGAGCACGGCGACTAACTCGAACTGCAGTTTATGCGTTTTGTGCGCCATCCGCTCGGGCAGGCTGTGCAGTTTCCAGTAGAGCGTGCCGACCCAGAGCACGGCCCCGATCAGGAATACGCCCATCACCACCATCAGCGTATCGGTCCCGCTCCCCGGTGCGAGATAAAACGGCAGATGATGCGGTGCCATCGGATGAAGCTGCTCGCTCAAACGTCTCTCCCGGTCAAAACGTCCATGGGCGGCACTGTGTTCGGGTATGTTCGCGTTTGTTTGATTTGAGTCAAGGGAACACGTCAGGGCCAACCCTAGCGTCAGCCGCATGCTGATTGGACAACCATCAGGAGCCGCCCGCCATGCCCGGCCTAGACGATCTCATCCCCAGCGCAGCCCAGATTCGTAAGGAAGCCGCCCTCAAGGAAGCCGAAAAGGCGGAGGAATATGTGCGCCTTGCCGCCGCGGCCGAGGCGGAGAAGCGCGCCTTGATCGAGCGCTTGAGCAAGCCCTCGGGCAAGACCGAGGAGGAGAAGATCAAGCTCGCCTCGACCGTGATCCAGCGCGCGGTGCGCAACGGCCTCACGGAAGTGCTGGTCTATCGCTTCCCCAATTCGCTCTGCACGGACAAGGGCCGCGCCATCAATCAGATGGAGAAGGGCTGGGAGAACACCCTGACCGGAATTCCCAAGGAGATCTTCCAGCTCTGGACCGATTACCTGAAACCGCGCGGCTATCGCATCGCCTATCAGATCATCGATTTTCCGGGCGGCGTGCCCGGCGACATCGGCGTGACCATTTCCTGGGACGATTAGCAACAGGTGGGATCGGCATGGCGAAGGACGGCCCTGCGGAGCGGATGAAGCGGAAGGATTACGAGAAGGAGCTCGAGAAGCTCCAGGTCGAGCTGTGCCATCTCCAGGACTACGTGCGGGAAAACAAGCTCCGGGTCATCGTCCTGTTCGAGGGTCGGGACGCCGCCGGCAAGGGCGGCACGATCAAGGCGATCACCGAGAAGGTCAGCCCGCGCGTGTTCCGGGTCGTCGCCCTGCCCGCGCCGTCCGACCGCGAGAAGACACAATTATTCTTCCAGCGCTACATGGAGCGATTTCCGGCCGGCGGCGAGATCGTGATCTTCGACCGGAGCTGGTACAACCGCGCCGGTGTCGAGTACGTCATGGGCTTCTGCACCCCCGCCGAGCACGAGCGTTTCCTCAACCTGTGCCCGCAGATGGAGAAATACGTCATCGACGGCGGCATCATCCTGATCAAGATCTGGCTCGAGGTCGGCATGGACGAGCAGGAGCGCCGTTTCAAGGCCCGCATCGACGACCCGGTCCGACAGTGGAAGCTCAGTCCGATGGACCTGGAATCCTTCCGTCGCTGGTACGATTATTCGCGCGCGCGCGACCTGATGCTGAAGAAGACCAGCACGAAGGATGCGCCCTGGAACATCGTCCGCTCTGACGACAAACGAAGGGCGCGGCTCAACTGCATCGCGCACCTTCTCGGCGCCATCCCCTTCAAGCGCATCAAGAAGGACAAGATCAAACTGCCGAAGCGCTCCGACAAGGGACGCTACAACGACCAGGCCAGCCTCAAGAAAATGAGTTTCGTCGCGCAGCGCTATTGAGCAGCGTCAGGCCGCTAAAGCGCGATGCGATTGGAATGAATCGTCATCGCGCTTTAGGTTGTTGTTTGAGCATGTTCTATTCGGAAAACCGCTACACACTTTTCCGGATCATGCCCTAGGGGCCCGACGCTGCCGTCGATCGCTCAATGGCCATACGACCCCTTCAACTCGATTTCAGGCGGATCGTGACGCCACCGACTGCAGCCGATACTTCCGCGCCGACCCGCGGGCCGCTGAGCTGGAGGATCACGCCATTGCTGTTTTGCAACTGAACGGCGCCGGCACCTGCGGCGATTGCCCCACCCGCTCCTCCCACGGCATAAGAGCCTTCGATCGACGCCGGCCCCTTTAGATTGAGCGCGCGGCCGACGAACTTCGTGGTCGACGCTCCGATGGTGAGGCCCACGCTCATGCCAGACACCGTGAATGGGTATTTCTTGCCCCGGTAGACCAGAACGCCCTCACCGCCACCGGCGCCGACGATGAAGCCACCCTTGGTGAAGACGACCGCGACCTGGCCGGTGTCGGCACGCGCGGACGTGCTAAAGCCGGCAACAGCGGCGAGCGAAGCGACCAGGACGGCGCCGAAGGACAGTTTT
Organism: Bradyrhizobium sp. IC4059; assembly: GCF_020193615.1. Lineage (NCBI taxonomy): Bacteria > Pseudomonadati > Pseudomonadota > Alphaproteobacteria > Hyphomicrobiales > Nitrobacteraceae > Bradyrhizobium > Bradyrhizobium sp. IC4059. The sequence continues at coordinate 848,719 of NZ_JADYVH010000002.1, read as the reverse complement.
CTCATGACGTTTTCTTCCCCTTATTGAGCCAGGATCATCGCGAAGTAGCCGAAGATGGTGAGAAGGATGCCCGAGACGGCATAGCCGACCGGGAATCCGATCCAGGGCACGGAGCTCTGGATCTCGACCGCGGCCTCGCGGCACGGGCCGGAATGCGACCGCGCGCCGGCAACGCCGCCCATCAGCACCGCCGGATTGATCTTGAAGACGTGGAAGCCGATCGCCCAGACGATGAACGGCGGGATCGTGCACGCGATGAAGCCGACGATGAAGATCTTGAGCGCGAGCGCGCCGGTGAGCTGAGCCAACAGGCCGGCGCCGGCATTGACCCCGACGATCGCGACGAACACAACGAGGCCGAGATCCTCGAGCACGTTTCGCGCCGCGTTCGGCGTATTGCCGAAGAAGCGCAGCCGCGACACGACCGAGGACACGATCACGCCGGACAGCAACAGCCCGCCGGCATTGCCGAGACCGACCTTGGCACCGAAGGCGGGGAATTCGATCATGCCGATGAGGAAGCCGATGATCATGCCGACCGACAGGGTCAGCAAGTCGGTCGAGGTGTTGGCGCGCGCGATGCGGCCCCACATCTCGCCGAGCTCGTTGACCGCCGACTTCAGGCCGACCACCGAGACGATGTCCATGCGCTCCAGCTTGGTCTTGAGACCGGCCGGGATCTGCACCCCGCCCCGCTCGACCTTGGTCACCTGCAGCTGGCCGGCGATGGCCGTGTCGCGGAAGGACTCGAAGGTCCGCCCGACGACGTCCTTGTTGAAGACGACGATTTCCGCCTGGTCCATGGGTATACCGAGCGTCTTGGCATCGGCGACCTCCGGACCAATCAGGCCCATCTTCTCAGTCAGATGCTCGGTCGATCCGCCCAGCGCGACGATATCGCCCTTCTGCAGCACGAGCTCGGGATCAGCTCCCTGCGGCTCACCATTGCGCCCGACATTGACGATACGGTACTCGGGATTGACCGTGCGGAATTTGGCGATGCTCATCCCGATCGTCGCAGGATTCTCCAGCCGGTAGGCCCGCAGACCGAACTGACGGTAGCCGGTCAGGGCGCCGCCTTCGAGATCTTTGACGCCGAACTCCTGCTCATACTTCTTGGCGGCGGCCTTGGCATCGACGCCCCACCAGCGCGGCAGGTATTTGCAGATCAGGATGATGCCGACGGTGCCCCAAATGTAGGTAATACCGTAGGACAAAGCGATCATGCCGGAGGCATCCTCGGGCTTCATCCCGGCAGGCAGTTTCACGACTCCCGACGTGACGGCCTGCTCGGCCGAGCCGATCGCCGCCGACATGGTCTGCGATCCCGCCAGCATTCCGCCAGCCGCACCGGGCGGCAATGCGAAGAGCTTCGCCCCAAGCACGACGAGGGTCAGGCCGATCACACTCGACACCACCGCGAGGAACAAGAATTTGATCCCGTCGCCCCGCAGGCTGTTGACGAAGGACGGACCTACGCGCAGGCCGACGCCGTACATGAAGAGATAGTAGAACAGGCTCTTGGCGAAGTTGTTCAACTCCAGCTTCACGCCATAGCTGGATGCCCAGACCGAGATGCCCGCGCCGACCACGATGGCACCGGCGACCATGCCGAGGCCATAACCCTTGATGCTGGCTCGGCCGATATAGACGGCGAGACCGACCACGAAGAACAGCAGCAGATACGGGTACTGCTGCAAGAACTGGAAAAATGCCTGCATGTTCGTCCCCTCCCGACCTATGACGCGGCCTTGAGCTTCGGCTGGGCGCTGGGCTTTGGCCTGCCGAGCTTGGCCAAGGCTTCCGTCCGTACGAGTTTCAGCCCTTCCTTGGCGTCGTAGCCGTGGATCTCCTTCACATCGAGCTTGCGCATGAAGTCGATCGTCTCCTGGGTGATGACCTGGCCGGGCACCATGATCGGGAAGCCCGGCGGATAGGGGATCACGAAGTTGGCCGAGACGAGCTCGGGCCCGGCCTTCAGCCGCCGGTCGATCTCGGGATCGTTGAGGCGGATGTGCTCGCAGCCGGCGACGTCATAGGCCGCGTAGAAGCCGCTGCGGATGTCGCCCTCGTTGGTCTTGGTGCCAGCATCGCCGCGGAAGCTCGGGTGGAAATGCGAGAAGTTCGGCAGATCGGGCACGTCCTTCATGAGGCTCGTCACCCGTGCCTCGAAGGTCTTTCGCGCATTGGCACCGCCCTGGGCCAGGCCGCGGTCGATCTCGCCCGCGATCTCGGCGAGCACGCGAACGAGATGCGCGACGTCGCTGCGAGTGTTGTTGATGTTGGATTGGACCAGCACCGAGTTGCGGGAGGTCTTGTTGACCTGGATGTTGTACTCGTTGGCGAGAATGCCCTTGAACTGCGTGCCGTCATAGCCGGCCGTGCCGCATACCAGCGTCATGCGGGTCGGGTCGAGGCAGAACTCGTCCTCGTCCAGGCTCTTCAGCGTGTTCGCCCAGTTGACGCCGGGGGCGAGGAAGTCGGTGAAGCCGCTCTGGCGGTACTGCGCCGGCACCATGGCGTCGGCACCGAGGATGCGGAAATATTTCGAGATCAGCGGATTGTTGTTGACCGCCTGGCGGATCGCGAACGCGATCTCGATCGCATTGGCGACGAGGCCATAGCCCTCTAGCTCCATCTGCCGCCGTGAGATGTCAAGGCTCGCGATCAGCTGCTGGTTCGGACTTGTCGAGGCGTGGGTGAACACCGCTTCCTTGAACTGCTGCTCCACGGTGTGGAATTCGACGTCCTTGACCGAGAGCATCGAGCCCTGGCGGATCGCCGACATCGACTTGTGGGTCGAGTTGGTCTGGTAGACGCGCAGCCGGATCTGTCGGGGGTCCGGGATCAGCCGGGTCTTGAGCAGCACCTCGTCGGACGGGTTCTTGCCGAGCTCGGCCTGCTGCTTCTCATAGGCCGCGACCGCCTTGGGATCGCGCGTCCATGCCTCGATCTCGTTGGCCGCGCCAAGTCCGGTGCGGCGGCGCAGGAATGGCGAGAAACGCGCGAAGCCGAACCAGGCTTCATCCCACAGGAAGATCAGATCGGGCTTGATGGCGAGGCATTCCTCCATCACCCGCCGTGTGTTGTAGATATGGCCGTCGAACGTGCAGTTGGTGAGGTCGACCATCTTGACGCGGTCGAGCCGGCCATCGGCCTTGGCGCCCAGCAGCGCCTGCTTGATGGTCTTCAGCGGCACCGCGCCGTACATCGAATATTCCGTCATCGGGAAGGCTTCGACGTAGAGCGGCTGCGCACCGGCCAGCACCATGCCGTAGTGATGCGACTTGTGGCAATTGCGGTCGACAATCGCGATGTCGCCGGGCGCGAGCAGCGCCTGCACCGCCATCTTGTTGGACGTCGATGTGCCGTTGGTAACAAAGAAGACGCGGTCGGCGCCGAGCGCCCTCGCCGCCTTCTCCTGCGCCTTCTTGATGTTGCCGGTCGGCTCCAGCATGCTGTCGAGACCGCCGGTGGTGGCGCTGCTCTCGGCCAGGAACAGGTTCGGGCCGTAGAACTCGCCCATGTCCCGGATCCAGTCGGACTTGAAGATCGACTTGCCGCGGGCGATCGGCAGCGCGTGGAAGGTGCCGATCGGACGCTGGGCGTATTTCTTGAGATTGTCGAAGAACGGCGTGTCGTAGCGATCTTGGATGCCTTCGAGGATCGATAGGTGGAGTTCCAGCAGCTCTTCAACGGAATAGAAGATGCGACGGACCACATCCGCCTCGGGATTGCCGGCGAGCTCCTCCACGTCGCGGTTCGAGATCATGTAAAGGTCGAGCTCGGGCCTGACGCGCTTGATGATCTGGGCGAGCCGCAGCGCCGAAGCGTCGGTTTCGTCGTTGAGACCGGCCGAGGCCATGATCGAGCGCAACACCGGTGCATCGTGCCGCGAACGCAGGCCAAAGCCCTCGTTGATGATGACGGCTCCGATGTTCGGATTGAGCATCGTCGCACAGAAAGCGTCCTCCAGGCTGCCGACGATCACAGGTTCATAGATGAACGCGTCGACCGGGCGCCGCAGCTTGCGCCATTCCGCGGCCAGCGCCGGCCATTGGCTGGAAGATACGCCGGTGACGATCAGGGTTTCGAAATACGGCCTGCGCGCGCTGTGCGCGCCAAAGGCCGGCGGCGCCAGCTCGGGCGCATCGCCGTTGCCGTCGTCCTTGGGGCTCCAGTCACCGGCATGTTGGCGGAAGGATCGCGTCGCCAGTGCCTGGGCAATTCTCGTCGCAAGGGCGAACGATGATGCACCGTCGCCGGCGACCGCTGCTTCCCGCAGCGCCGCCATGAGGTGCGGACCGGGATAGCCGTGAAATTCTTCGATGATCGAAAGATCGGCCAACGCCGCGTCATAGGCTGTGCGATTGCCGACGCGCGCCCAGGTCTTTGCTGCTTCCACAAGGTCGCGCCAGTCGTCTGCCCGCGCGCCCGGGCCGGAAAAGAACTGGTCGATACGCTTCTGTGCGGGCTTGGCGTCTTTGGACATCTCTCTCTCTCCCGATCCTCTAAAGGTGATGCGGATCGTGGGTGCGGCGCGGCTCGCTCCATTGATCCAAGTCAACGGTCGCGTGCATTCTGCGGGCCGACGCCGTGCCGTTCGCAGCGCAACACGAAAAGATCACCGTTCGTTGTGCGACGCTCACCTGATCATTGGCGCGCTCATCTCCCCTCCTGCGAACGTAGCGCTTCGCAGCGCAGCAGCACGATCAACAGCGCGACGACCGGCAGGCCCAGCGCGAGATCGGGGACGCTCTTGGTTGCAAAGGCTCCGGCGGCGGCACCGAAGCCGAACACGACGCACAACGCGATGAAAATGCCCGAGCGGCGCAGCGTTCCGAGTGGTGCGCCGCCTGCTGCGACTGCGAAGACGTTCTCGATGGCCTGACGCATGTTGCTGGTGATCATCACCGTGCTGCACACTGTGCCTTCGACCTTGACGAACATTGCGGCCTGCATCGCTGCCACGGCGGAAATACCGAGCGTTCCAGCCAAATCGGGCAACCTATTGTGCAAGATGCCGATCGCTATCAACAGCAGGATCTCGATCAACGTACTGACCGCGCTGGCCCGCTCGCCCGTTGCGCGGCGCAGCCAGGCTGCGAGCACGATGCCGACCGCGAACGCCAGGATTGGCGGCACGAAGTGCAACGCCTTCGCCCAGTTGCCCGTCATCGCATGAACCCACAGGAAGATCAGGTTGGCGGTCTGGGCATTCGCCAACACGCCGTGGATGATCCAGGTATAGGCGTCGATATAGCCGCCGACAAAGGCGAGCAGCAGGACGATCTCGACTGTCTCGTCGCGGCGGATCGCACCGGTTGTGACGTTCAGGGTACTCATGACGGCAATATGGGCTGTCGCGAACATTCCATCGCGTCATAGCCGCCGCCACGTCGCCGCGAAGGCTTGATCTGGATCAAGCAACATCCGGCCGCCGCCAATCAAATCGCGCCAAAGCGCCGGGGGAATGCCATGGAAACCGTCAGGTGGATCATCGCCACCGCACCGGAAATTTTCCTGCTGCTCGCGATCGCGATCGGCACCATCCTCGGCCGCATCAGGATTCGCGGCTTCTCGATCGGAACCACCGCCTGCATCCTGATCGTCGCCGTGCTGATCGGACAACTCGGGAGCTTCACGTTCCCGCCGATCCTCCGGGCGATCCTGTTCAGCCTGTTCGTCTTTACGATCGGTTACCGTTCTGGACCGGAATTCTTCGCCTCGCTGAGCGTGCGGACCTTGGCACAGGTCGTGCTGGCGTTGGTGATCGGCGCCACGGGGCTCGCGCTCGTGCTCATCTTCGCGCGTGTCTTCACGTTGGATACGGGGACAGCGGCAGGACTGACGGCAGGGGCGCTGACGCAATCCTCGGTGATCGGCACCGCATCCGGCGCGCTGGCGCAGCTCGGCCTGCCGAGCGACGTGCTGAAGCAGCAGGAAGCCAACATCGCGGCGGGCTATGCGGTGACCTACGTGCTCGGCTACATCCTGACGCTCCTGTTCGTGCCATTCGTCGCGCCGCGGCTGATGCGGATCGATCTGAAGGCGGAGGCGAAGAAGCTCGAGGCGGAGCTCGCCGGCGGTACGCCGCCAAAGACGGAAAACCTGTCCTATCGCAAATTCCAAGCCCGCGCCTATCGCGTCTCGGCCGGCGCAGGTCGTACCATCGGTGCTATCGAGGCGGAGATCGGCGGCCGCACGGTCGTAGAGCGGATCGTGCGCAGCGGGGCCGACATCAAGCCGCAGCAGGACGCCGTGCTCGAGGCCGGCGACGACATCGTCATCGCCGGTCCGACCGCCGTGATCGTCGCGGCCAAGCCGATCCTCGGGGCCGAGATCGACGCGGGGGAACTGCTGCGCAACCTGCCCGGCAACGTGATCGAAGTGCTCGTTGAAAACCGCCAGCTGCACGGCCGCTCACTGCGCGAAATCGTTGATCGGCTCGGCGACAATGCACGCGGTGTATTCCTGCGTGCGCTGACGCGCATGGGGCGGGAAGTGCCGCTCGGTCCCGATACGCGCGTCTATCTCGGCGACGTCATGACGCTGGTCGGCAGCACCGGCAATATCTCGCGGGCAACGGCGCCAGTGGGACACGCTCTGAATACGAGCGACCGCACGGACATCGCCTTTCTCGCTGCCGGCATCGCCGTGGGTCTTCTGGCCGGCCTTGCCAGCTTCAAAATCGGCACTGTCGCATTGACACTCGGTGGCGGCGGCGGCGCGCTGATCGCCGGGCTCGTCTGCGGTTGGTTGCGTTCGCGCAGGCCGGGCATCGGCGCAATGCCGCCCGCGGCGCAGCAGACCCTGAGCGACATCGGCCTCGGCGGCTTCATCGCGGCGATCGGACTCGGCAACGGCCTTGCCGCCTGGTCGGCGATCCAGGCGCACGGTCTGTTGCTGGTCGGCATGGGCATCGTCGTCACGCTGGTCCCGATGACGGTGGGAACGCTGGTTGCCTATTACCTGCTGCGCATGAATCCGGTCGTGACCTGCGGTGCGCTCGCCGGCGCCATGACGGTCGATGCCGCCGTCACCGGCGCCTGCGACGTTGCCGAGAGCCAGACGCCGGTGCTCGGCGTCGCCGTCCCCTACGCGGTCGGCAATGTCGTCCTCACGGTGCTCGGCCCGATCGTCGTGGCCGCAACCTATTCAGGTTGAGGGAGGCCCGGATGCGACGCGGACCTGCATTGCTCCATTTTTTCGCGATCACCTTGCTCAGTGTTTTCGTGGCCGGATCGCCCACGCACGCCGCGGACGAGGTCCGCATCCAGGAGGAAATCTGGGCGCTGCCCCTGCCGCTGCCGATGTTCGCCTATCTGGTGCGCCCGGTCGGCGACGGTCCGTTCCCGCTCGTCATCATGAATCACGGTGTCTCGCTCGACGCGACCCAGCGCAGCCTTTTCCCTCTGGTCGAATTTCGCGACGCCGCCAAATGGTTTGCGAGGCGCGGCTATCTCGTGGCGGCCCCGGTGGGCAGCGGTTATGGCGCGCAGGCAATCGACATCCCCGAACGCGGAATGTTCGGCCCGTTCTTCTCGAAAATCGGGAAGTGCGCCAATCCCAATTTCCGTGATGCCGGCCTCGCGGTCGCCCAGGTCGATCTCTGGATCATTGACTATCTGGCCGCCGAGAAGCGGATCATCCCGAAGGACGTGATCGTGGTCGGCCAGTCTGCCGGCGGCTGGGCCTCGATCGCCTTGTCGAGCGTGAACCCGCCACAGGTGAAGGCCATCATCGTCTTTGCCGGAGGCCGCGGCGGACGCGTCGACGGCAAGCCGAACAACAATTGCGCGCCCGACCGACTGGTCGAGGCCACCGCCGATTTCGGCCGTACATCGCGCGTGCCGATGCTGTGGATCTACACCGGGAATGACACGTATTTCGGTCCCGACTTATCGAAGCGCATGCACGCTGCCTTCATCGGCGCCGGCGGCCGGGCCGAATATCACCTGATGCCCCCGTTCGGCAACGAGGGACATTTCCTCCTCGGTTCGCCGGACGCGGTTCCGCTCTGGTCGCCGTTGGTGGCGAAGTTTCTCGACGCGCAGAACTGAGTCCGGATCTCGGAGTTGCAGCGATGGCCCGTGCTTTTGATTGTCTCTCTGGTCTCCTGATGGTTGCAGCCGCCGGAGTCGCGACGGTCTTGGCTGTCGCTTCGCTCAAGGCGGCGCAAGCGGAAAAGTCCTCCGAGGTCGCAACACGCGGCCAGCGCGACAGCGACATCAGCTATGGCAGCTGGCAAAAATTGTGCTTCAAGGCTGGCGGCGCGCCGTCCCTCTGTCGAACCTCGATCACTGGCCGGTTCGCGACCGGGCAAACAGCCGTGCGCATTGATCTGATCGAGCGGGAGGACGCGCCCACCGCCCGCCTGCAACTTTTCGTGCCGGTCGGAATGTACCTGCAGCAAGCACCGAAACTGGCCGTCGACCATGGCGCCGCGTTCCGCATTCCTTATACCTGGTGTCTCACCAATTTATGCGTCGCGGCGGACGTCGTGACGCCAAAAATCATCTCGGAGATGGAAAACGGTCAAACGCTTCTGCTCGAACTCGTCGACTCCAATCTTCTTGCCGTGACGACTTCGATTCCGCTCGCGCAATTCGGTTCCGCCCATAAGGGGGCGCCGACCAGGATACTCGAGCAATATGTCGAAGAATGACGGCCGTCGTGGAGCTACAAGACGCGGGCGCGCTGGACGGATTCGATCAAAGACTGCGCCGCAAACGGCTTGATGAGATAGGCGATGCAGCCCGAGGCAATCGCGGCCGAGCGGTTTGCCGGGCTGTCATTGCCGGTGACATAGATCACCGGTGCCGCAATGCCCTTCTCGGTCAGGCTTTGCCGCACCTCGATGCCAGACCTTGCACCCAGATTGATGTCGAGGATGATGCAGATCGCGGTGTGGAACCTGTCATGATCGAGCAAGGCCCCTCCCGTGTCGAACAGGGTCGTGGCGAAGCCGTATCCTCGCAGCAGCCTGTCCATGCTGGTACGCATGGACGGATCGTCATCGACAACGAAGACGGACTCGCGCAGGGGCAAAGCGATTGCCTTTCCGGAAGACGACAGTGGGATATCGGATACGATAGCTCCGCGCTTTCGCGTGTGCGTATGTACATTATTGCACATAGCGCGTCGCGCACTGTCAACACGCCCCGGCATTGTCCTTTGGGACAGGCACGTTCAGGGAACCTCGCGTCTTCCCGGAGCCGTCAGCGTTCGTCCGGATCGAGCATTCCGAGACGCTCTGCGATCGAAACGAGTTCCGCCAGCGAGCGAACCTGCATCTTCTCCATCACTTGATGGCGATGCGCCTTCACGGTGCGTTCGGTGGTCCCCAGCTCATGCGCGACCTGCTTGTTGATCCTGCCGCGCACGATCAGATCGAACACCTGTCGCTCGCGCTGCGTCAGCGTGGCCAGATGACCACGAAACGCATCCAGCCTGCTGGCCTGGGCGCGCGCCGTCCGCTGACTAGCCAGCGCGCGCTCGATCGCTTCGAGCAATTGTTCGGAGGATATCGGTTTGGTCAGGAAGTCTTCCGCACCTGCCTTGATCGCGCGCACGGTCGTCGGCGTGTCGGCATGACCGGTCAGGAAGACGATGGGCAGCATCGACCCCGCCGCAGCCAACCGCGCCTGCAGGTCGGGACCGCTCAGGCCCGGAATCCGCACGTCGAGCAGGATACATCCCGCCTGCCCGTCATCCGGCGCCGAGTCCAGGAGCTCCAGCGCCGAGGCGTAGGTCGCGACCTCGTATCCCGCGAGCTTTAGCCGGCGCTCGATCGCGGTCCGAAACGACTCGTCGTCGTCAACGACGTGAACAAGGCCTGGCAACTTTCTACCTCTCGCCCAACTTGATCAGGACGCTCGACGTCCTTGTCGTTCTTCAAAGCGATTTTCTCGTTTGAAGGTCGGAATATCTGCTTCGCAATATGTCGCATCTTCCCTGCGGTGGAGGATTCTCATCCAGCGCAGCAATCACCAGTGCTGTCCTTTGGTACACTGAACCTTGGGACAATGGATAAGAATACTTCCTTGGCCGAAAATCAACTTCGGCGGGAGTGGGATAGCGCGGCGCATTTCCGGCAAAGTATTTCGTCTGACAGACCAATTCGGCGGAAAGCTGAGGAGTTGGCCTATGTTCGTTCGCATCACGACGGATTCCACGCTGCGTCCCAATACCCTCCGCGACCTCGGCATGGCATCTCATTCAAATGCCCTGGTCAATTTAAGCGAATTTTCCTACCGAAAAGGCTCCGAGATCTACGGCGAGAAGGAGCCGGCCGAGTATGTCTACCAGGTCAAATCCGGCGCGGTGCGTAGCTACAAGCTGCTGTCGGACGGGCGCAGGCAGATCGGCGCATTTCACCTCGTCGGCGACATTTTCGGGCTCGAGAACGGCAGCGAGCACCGCTTCACGACGGAAGCCATCGTCGACACCACGGTGCGGCTGATCAAACGACAAAGCCTGGAAACGGTGGCCGAGAGCGATGCCATGGTGGCCAGAAATCTGCTCAGCATGACCACGAACAACCTCCAGCATGCGGAAGACCACATGCTGCTGCTCGGCCGCAAGACCTCCCTGGAGCGCGTCGCCGCATTCCTGCTCGAAATGGACAAGCGCCTGACGGCTGCCGGCGTCATGGCGCTTCCGATGTCCCGACGCGACATTGCCGACTATCTCGGCCTGACGCTGGAGACCGTCTCGCGGGCTTTGTCGCGGCTGCATGAACTCGGCGTGCTCGGCTTCATCGGCAACACCCAGCGCCAGATCGTGCTCCTCGACCGGCACCAGCTCGCAGGCCTCGATCTGCAGCCGTGAACCGGCGAAATGCCGGTTCGCGATCCGCGATGGTCGCGATCGCCCCGGCTCAGGTGCCCGGCAGGTCCGCGCCGGGTTTTTCCGTGAGCCCGAGATGGTCGAGCGTCCTGAGCAAAACCTCGAACAGGATGGCGGCGGACCAGCCGAACAGAAGAACGCCGTTCATGGCGGTCAGCGGGCCAATCAGCCGCCATTCGGGCACCGGCGTGATGTCGCCGTAGCCGAGCGTGGTGTAGTTGACGAACGCGAAGTAGAGCATGTCCGCGTCGGCGGTCGCCGCGTGCACGATATGATAGGTCGCCGCCCACATCAGAATTTCGATCATGTGGGCGATCTTCAACACGACGGCGATCGTGATCATGACGCTCATGAGGTGCAATCGCGGCCGCTTGGTATGGCGCGGGACGGCACTGCGGGCCACCGTGACGGCGACCACCGTCACGAGCGCGTGGATTCCGATATTGATCACGCTGACGAGCGTGCCGACAAGGAATTGGAGCATCATCGGGGTGAAACACACCTCATTTTAGCCTAGGCCAAGCGTGCCTCGATGGTTTCCTTTGCGACAACGGTTTCCTGATCGACCCGCGCTGACGCAGCGCGGTCGATTCCTGTCCATGCGGTCGCGAGCTCCCAGGCCACCGACAGGATGATCGGCCCAATGAACAGTCCGATGATTCCATGCGCGAGCGTACCACCAATGACCCCGATCAGGATGACCAGCGTCGGCGTCGTCAGGCCCCGCCCCATGAGGAGCGGCTTCAGCACGTTGTCGAGCAGACCGACGACGACCAGATAGACAGTCAAGAGCAGGGCGACGGTCACGTCCTTGTCCACCCATATCCAGACCAGCACGGGGAAAAGAACGGGGCCGGCGCCGATTTGGACAATCGACAGCAAGAGCACGACGACCGCGAGCAGTCCCGCGCTTGGGATCTCTGCGAGCTTGAAGCCGATGCCCGCCAGCAAGGCTTGAAGGATAGCGACGCCGATAATGCCCTGCGCGACGGCGCGTATGGTTGCGCCGGCGAGCTCGAGAAAGTGCTCGCTCCGGCCGGGCACGACGCGCAACAGGAAGCCGCGCAGCGCGGCGACGAGCTGCGCGCCGTGCGGGAGCAGAAAGCCCGCGACGATCACCGACAGCAGGAATTGGAGCATGCCAATTCCGGTGTCACCGGCAAACGACAGCATCACTCCGGCGAGCGGTTTCAAGTACGGCGCCACCTCGCGCAGCGCCGCACGGATGTTCGTGTAGGCCTCGTTCCAGATCGCGTAGAGCTGAGGACCGATCAACGGCCAGCTCCTGATCTGCTCCGGTGCGGCCTGGAGCGCGAGATCGCCACTGCCGATCTGGGCCGCAAGGTCCCGGATCCCTTCGACTGCACTGAGGCCGAGCCACGCGGCGGGACCGATGACGATGCCCAGCGTGATCAGGGTGAGAACGGCTGAGGCTGTCCGGGGACGGCCACCGAGGCGTTGGGCGAGCCAGGCGAAGACGGGATGAAATGCCACCGCCAACACGGCGCTCCAGCTCAGGATCGGCACGAACGGCCGGAGGACGAGAAATGTCCAGAAGATCAGCAGCCCGAGCAAGCCTAGCCGGATCACGAGTTGGACAATGTCCTCCGCGGACAGAAGCTGGCGAAGCGTTTTCAAGGGTCGTTGCCTCCAAGCCGACGGACCGCTGCTGAAAAGCTAGCGGGGCGGCCCGCCGAGGAGGCTTGATCCAGATCAAGCCAGGCGATCGGTCACCTAGCGAGATCGGCAACAGGCGCGCAGCCAGTTGCGTCTCGGCGCAGATTGCGCGGTCCACCGCCCGCGAGTGAGAATGCCCCGGTGCTGGACCTGAGCCAGCAGTCGTGAAGTTGACGCCGACGAACGGATTGATCTCGACATAGCTCCGACCGACGGCAAAGCCCATGATCTCGATTGCTGTGCCCGTCTGGAGGCTAATGGCGGGTACGGCCGAGCTATATCGGCCGCTCCGCCCGGCGGCCTGTTCTTTCTGGTCACGACCAAGAGGGCCAGGGGCTCTGGAGGTATCGGCCGGCTTTCATTCCTTCGATTCGGACTTGGCGCTCAGGACGACCCGATCAGAGAGTGCCTTTTGGAACTTTATTCCAACGCCGTCGCCGGAATTTGGGGGGATCCCGAGGGGGCAATTTGGGGGTACAAGGCCCCTACCCCCTCCATATCCCCAGCCGCTCCGGACCACGGCGGAAGTGGCAGAACAGAACGAGACGTTGAAACCCCTGATTTTTCAGTGGCTTACCCCTAGGGCTTGCTTAGTTCTGGAGTGTTTTGAAAGGCTTGGAAACAGCCTGATGGCTCCCCGGGCTGGATTCGAACCAGCGACCATCCGATTAACAGTCGGATGCTCTACCGCTGAGCTACCGAGGAAAAGGGCGAACCGTTCGTTCGCGCGCGGCTGCGTATAACAAAGCCGCTTGCGCTTGCAAAGGACGAATTCGTCATCATCCGCAACGCGCTCGGAGGGACCTGGAATGGCCGCTCCTCCGGCCGGGACCGGGCGAGGATTATTCCGCCAGGAACGAGGTGGTCTTGGTGCCGGGGTCGTAGCGCAAGCGGAGCGCGGTGAGCTTGCAGAGATTGACGTTCTTCCACAGCACCGACTCGTCATAGTTCTTCCAGTCGACCCGGATGTTCCAGACGCAGCCTTCATCGTCGTCGTCGAACTCGACATAAGTGCTGGCCTGGTTCTGCAACACCTTGTCGAGCTCGTTCTCCCATTCGTCCAGCCCGTCATCCGGCGCGTTGAAGCCCAGGAACTTGATGGCATAGCCGGTCTCGTTGACGACGGTGACGTTGCGGGCATCGGCCGCAAGCGACGGCGCGGCGTCGATCGAAAGGGCGATCGCGATCAATCCGGACAGAAAATGCTTCATCTGAAAATCCTCCGATCAAAACAGGCCTCGGCGACCGGCATGGATCGGCGCGGGCGCCGCGGCAGGGAAATGCGTTGCCTGGAGACACGAGCGCGATCGCCTGTTCAAGACACGATCGATCTGCACTCCGGGACGGCCGCGCGACGCGAGACGCGCCCAACCTGTTTATCGTTTCGAATTCTCAGCAGCAATGAACCGGCATTCATAGATCGGCAGAGTTTGTTTTCTCCGGTACCGGCACCGGTACGGCCGCGCCATTGCTCTTGCCCGTCACGGCACCGACCAGCGCCTTGACCGGATCGTCGCCAGGCGCAAAGCCGCTCTGGCGCAGGATCTCGTCGATCATCGGACGCAGCGCGTGAACCTTGAGCAGCTCGCCGGCCAAACCTTCGCCGAAGCCGACATTGCCTCCGCTCGCACCGTTGCCGCCGAACGCGCCGCCGGTGTGCAGGATGCGGACATCCTTGAGATTCGCGATCGGCTTCACCATCTCCGCCAGCGCGGATGGCATGGTCTCAATCCGCTTCTTGGCGATCTCGAAATCGATGACGTTGCTGCCGAGCTTGTTCTGCGCCTCGTTCTTCATGGTGATGACGGCGGCTTCCGCCTCGCCGATGTTGCGGACACCGACCGCCTTGATCTTGTTGGATTCGGCTTCCGCGGTGGCCAGCGTCTTGACGGCTTCGGCGCGATCGAGCGAGGCCTTCTTCTCGGCCTCGGCCGCGACGATCAGCTCGGTCGATTTGCGTTCGGCCTCGGTGCGTGCGGCCAGCACCTGGGTCAGGCGGGCACGATCGGCGACCTCGATGGCGCGCGCGGTGACGACCTTTTCCTCCGCGGAGACGGCCAGCGCCTCGGCGGTCTTGGCTTCGGCGACGGCTTCCGACGTCTCCTTGCTCTTCGCCGCGATCTGGATCTCGTTCTCCTGCGTCGCGATCTGGATCTCGCGCTGGGCGTCGGTCTTGCGCTTGTTGATCGCCAGCTCCGACTCGATCACCGCGGTTTCCTTGACCTGCTTGGCACCCGCCTCCTTCTCGGCAACCGCACGATCGGTGTCGATGCGAGCGTTCTCCTCGGTCAGACGCGCCGTCTGCGTCGCGGTCGCGACCTCGGCGCGGGTGCTCGCGGTCTTGTTGGCGATGTCGCGCTCCTGCGACAGCTCGGCTTCCTTCTTGGTCCGCTCGATCCCAAGGGTCTGCTGCCGCGCCTCGAGGTCCTTTTGCGCGATCGCGACCTCGTTATCGCGCACGATGGCGTTGCGATCGCGGCGGCGGGTTTCGGTGACCGTCTTGAGCTGGGTCAGACCCTCGGCGTCGAAGAAGTTCTCCGGGTTGAAGAATTTGACGTCGGTCTGGTCGAGCTTGGTCAGCGACACCGATTCCAGCTCGAGACCGTTCGACTTCACGTCAGACTCGACCGTGGACTGCACGTGCTTGACGAAGTCCGAGCGCTTCTCCTGGAGCTCCAGGATACTCATGGTCGCGGCGACCGAGCGCAGGCCGTCGACGAATTTCGCCTCGACCTGGTTGCGCAGCGCCTCGGCGTCATTGGTCAATGCGCCGAGCGTCTGGCTCGCGAGCGCGATGCTCTCCTCGTCCGGACGGACGCGGACGTAGAACTCGGCAACGATGTCGACGCGCAGGCGGTCCTTGGTGATGAGGGATTCCCGCTCCTTGCGCTCGACGGTGAGGCGCAACGTCTTCAGATTGACGCTGGCATAGGAGTGGAAGATCGGCAGGATCATGGCGCCGCCGTCGAGCACGACCTTCTTGCCGCCGAGCCCGGTGCGCACGAAGGCCTCGTCGCGGGTGGCGCGCTTGTAGAGGATGGTGAAGACGATCCCCAGGACGACGATCAGCGCGACGCCGATCACGGCCGGGACTGCGATGTCGAACATGGCTTTCTCCGCTGTGGGACTTGCTAATTGCTTAGAGTGGGGTTGGACGGCTTGAGTTCATCGTCGGCCTTCACCGCGACGAAGCGCGTGCCGTCGCGGTCGACCAGGAGGACCATGGTTCCCTGCGGCAAAGGTCCCGATGACGGCGCCGCGACCGCCGAGACGAAATGGCGGTTGCCGTGGATGTCGGCGACGCTGACGCGGCCGGGCGGCCCCTGGTCGAGCGGGCCAACGACGACCTCCCCGATGCGGCCGACCAGATCGCCGAGGCCGACGACGTAGCTTTCGTCCTTGGGAATGACCCGCGCGATGGTCCTGCTGGCGGCGCGCACAAGCGGAACCGAGACCACGACGGCCCCGACCGAGGCGACCGTCGCCGGTAAGGGACCCGCAACCATTCGCGCGAGGTCCTGGATCAGGAATCCGGTGATGGAGAAGGCGCCGAGCAGCAGCAGCAGGAAGATCAACAGCGGCACGCCGCCGACATTGATCCAGGAGATGGCGTTGAGCACGCCGTTGTCGCTGGGGTGAGCAAAATCGATGTTGGTGCCCAGCATCTCGCTCAAGGAGGCCCCGATCAGCATCGAGATCACCTCGACCGAGCCGACGATGACGATCATGGCCGCCGCAATCGCGAACGGCCTGACCTCAGGCGCCATGATGTGTTCGAGCAGAGCGCTCATGACACCGCACTCAGCCGCCCGACTTCAACCGGGCCAGCCTCGCTGCAATTTCCTTGTCGCGATGGAGCGTGCTCAGCTCGTCGATGTCGCTCGAATAAGGAATTCCCGGCGGCACGCCGGTGGCCCGTGCCACTGCCCTGCCCGCCCGCAGCGCCTTCGCCGCAGCGGAGGTGCCGCCGGATTTCCGCGACGACGATGTCTGTGGGCTGGCCTGTGCCTCGCTCTTTTCGAGATCGGCGCGGCGCTGCTCGGCATCCTGGAGCGCCGACAGCACTGCGCGGAGCGATGTGACGCATTGCTCGATCTTCTCGTTGTTCTCGTCGATGGCGCGAGAGAGCACCTCGAACTGCGCCTCCAGGTCCATTTGCCGCGCGATGCCGGCGCGGGCGAGATCATCGCGCCCGTCTGCGATCGCGGCCTCGATCTTGGCGGTCAGATCGGTCATCGCCCGCTCGATCTCGCTGCGGCGCGCGTTGAGGCGATATTCCTCGGCCCGGGCAGCGGCGAGCGCATCGCGCGCTTCGGTCTCGGCGCGCTCGATCTCGCGGATGGCCTGTCCGACCACCTTCAGCTTGTTCTTGCCCTCCGCCTGCTCGATCGCATCGTACGCGATCCCGGCAATCAGGCGCCCGACTCGGGACAGGAAATTGTCGGGAGCGGCAGCGATGGTATCCATGGCGTTCTCCTCCTCTGGCAGGCTGTTCGGCGTGACGCCGTAGTGAACTTCGAAACCGTCGTCGGTGCGGATGAGGCGCGCCGGCACGCTCTGCCCCCAGCCCTCGGCATAGCCGGCGTAGTCGAAGGGCACGCTGAAGCGCCCTTGCACGGTCGCAATCGAAATGGTGGCGGGCCCCTTGATCTTCGCGAGCTTGTCGTCGAGCGGCAGGCGGCGCCCTTGCGCGGCGCGATACTCCGCGCGGTCGCGCAGCCCCAGCGTCACCAGCCGCGAAGGCAGCGCCGTCTCTTTGCGGATCGGCTCATAGGCGTGGGCATGGAGCAGGACCACATTGGAACCCACATTGTGGATCCGCGCCACCTCGTCGAGGATTTCCATCATGCGGTCATAGGCCTGGAATGTCGCCTCGATGGCGGCCTTGGCGGCCGGGTCAGGGGCAAGCCGGTAACGCAGTGCGGACGGCGCGTTTCGGGGCGATTGGCTCATGGAAAGCACTAAAGCACCATTTTGGTGCTTTAGGAAGAGGAAGCTCGATCACGTTCTGCTGATCCCTATGCACTCTGTCGGTTAGTCGCGACGATGAGGGCCTGCGTTCAAGGCGGCCGATCATCCCTAGCTCACGGCAGATCAAGACTTCCTGCTCGCAAAGGTTGCAATTTGAGATGAAATGCGGGGAGCGTTCGGTAGGCCGTCACTCTCTCGGCACGTCGTTGCGAGGAGCTCTTGCGACGAAGCAATCCAGACTGCTTCCGAGGAGGCCGTCTGGGTTGCTTCGCTGCGCTCGCAGTGACGGAGTCTGACGCGACACCTCTGTTCATCGACTCTCATTTCAGAACGCGGCGGCGGTTACGGATATCGCTTCGCTCAATCTAGGCCACGCGCCTAGACCGTCACGGCCGCCGGCACACCAGATCGATCTCGATCAGCGCATCATAGGCCAGGCCGGTGACGCCGACGCAGGTGCGGGCCGGCAGGCGATCCGGCGGAAAGTACGTCCGATAGGTCTCGTTCATCGCCGCATAGTCTTCCCTAAAGCGCGTGAGATAGATCCGCGTCATCACGACGTGCTCGAGGCCGAGGTCGAGGCCCGCAAGGACCACCTTCAAATTCTCCATCACGGCCTTCGTCTGCGCGACGATGCCCTCGGGCAGCACGCCCGGCGTCTGCGGCGTATCGGGCATCTGGCCGGTCACGAAGACGAAGCCGTCGGTCTCCACCGCGTGGCTGAAGGGCGCGACCGGCTTCGGTCCGCCGCTGATCATGTGGAATTTCACTTGGATGTCCTGGTTAAGATGCGTCCTGAAAGAGGCGCTTGCTGAGAATGGCGTGCACGCCCCAATTGCCGTCGACGACCTGTGTTACACCGAAATCGACCGCCGCCGACATCAGCGCGATCGCCTCGTCCTCGCTGAGGCCTTTGACGTTCATCAGAAAGCGCCGCATCTTGCGGAAAGCGTCTTTCATGGCGAGATCGAGCGAGGATTTTGCGTAGGCCTCGCTCTGCCCCTGCGCGCCGAATTCCGCGAGATAGTTGGGGTGGCTGAAGCCGGTCAGCACCCAGTCGCTCTCGGTTTCGATCAGGGGATAGGAGAGATCGGCGAAGGGACGGCCGGCAAGTTCGGCTTTCTTGTGCAGGATCACCTCGAAGGTGCCGGTCATCGAGCATTCGATCGCGGTGCCGCTGAGCTCGCCGTCGCCCTGCGCTGCATGGGGATCGCCGACCGACAGCAGCGCGCCGGGGACCGAGACGGGGAGATAGACGGTTGCCCCCTTCCCCAGCCGCCAATTGTCGAGATTGCCGCCGAAGTAGGACGGCGGCACGGAATCGACGAAATCGAGCTCGCGCGGCGCCAGCGCGATGACGCCGAAATGCGGCCGCAGAGGAATCTTGATGCAGTCGAGCACGGCGTGCCGGCGCTTGATCGTACCAGGTGCGACGGGAACGCCGGGATAGTCGTAAGTGGCGTGCACCACGCCGAAGGGATCGGTCTGCGGCTCCCAGCGATAGGAATAGAGCGCGCGGGCGTGCGGCATCTCGGCCTCTTCGAAGATCTCATAGATGGTGACGGCTTCGCGCGGCTTGGGACCGCCGAGAAACTCGTTGTAGTGATAGCCCCACCACGCTGCGACAGAGGAGCCGAACACACGGCCCGCATGGCTCGGATTGCGGCTCGCCCGCGGCACGATGTCGAGGATGCGCACCTCCAGTACATCGCCGGGCTGGGCGTCCTTCACCGCGACAGGCCCGGTGCAGATGTGCACGCCAAACCCCTCGCCGGCACCGCGGCCGAACACGCTGGCATCCATCGGGCCGGCGCCGCGGCGGTCGACGTTCTTCTTGCTCCGTGTCCAGCCGAATACGCTTTCTGCGGCGCCATCGCCTGATATCATCAACTCGGGATCGTCGGAGGCGTGCTGCGTCAGCGTCTCGATGGTGATGGTATCGCCCGACGCGATCTCGATCTGCGGCGGCAGCGAGCGGCTGAAATAGCCCCAATGAACGCGGCTGGCCTCGACCGGGAGATGGTGATGACGGCGTTCGGTGGTGGTCGGCTCCCCGGCGCCGGCACAGGCGACGCTGCTGCGGGCCTCCACACTCTGATGCGCGCGCAATTGCGCCAGCGCCTCCTGCGGCCAGCCGCGTTGGCCGGCGACGCCATGTTGCACGGTCGCCCGCTCGGCCTCCTGCTGTCGGAACTCGCGCGGCGGCAGGCCGAAGCGATGGCGGAAGGCGCGGCTGAAATGCGCGGAGTCGCCAAAGCCATAGGCGTAGGCGATCTCCGAGATCGAGCGATGCGCCTCTGACGGACTGGACAGATCCGCCCAGGCGCGCTGGAGACGACGCTCGCGAACATAGTGGGTGAAATTGTCGCCAACCGTCTCGAACAGCTTTTGCAAATAACGTTCGGAAATGCCCTCGGCTTGCGCGACACGCGCGGGCACCAGATCGGGATCGTCGAGGCGACGCTCGATGGTCTGGCAGATCCGGTGCAGCAGCGCGGCCTGCGTCGCGCTCGCCCCGGCGTCGGACGTCGATGCCGCCAGTTGATGCGCGAGCGTCAGGAGAAGATCGACGAGCGACTGCGCAAGCAGATTCCATTCGGAATCGCTCAAAGTGTCGAGCGTGCGCGCGGTCGCGTCCAGCAGGCGCGAAAACACCTCGGCAAAGCCGCTGGGCGGAACGACGCGCGGCTCGCCGAGCCGCGGCTTACCCGAAAGGCGTCCGTGCAGCGCCTCGGAGGTGACTGACAGCACGATGGCGCGCATGTCCCGCTGGAACACGATGCTCCAGTCGCCGCCGCGCGGCAGCATCACGAGATGACCGACGGGAACGATGCGGTGTCCGCCGACGGTTTTCAACACCATGCCATCCTCGACCGGCATCAGCGCGATCGGCAGGTCTTCGTTCGCTCGTGCCAGCGGACCGACGCTCTGCGCGCCCGCGGCCATGCGTGTCAGCGCAACGCCGGCGGTCTGGCGATGGGAGGCGGTAGCATGCCCGTCAAAGAAGGAATGGCCGCCTGCCGGCTGCAGGCCGACCGCCGCAAGCACGTCCCGCCAGGCTTCGGGCCGGTCGTCTTGCGCGTAGGACTCGCTCGTGAACGGGCGAAAGCTCATCGGATCGACCCAGATTGCAGTCGATCGAAGCAACCTCTGTGCCAGACGCACGCGGTCATCCGTCGCCGCGACGGGCCGCAAATGGTCTCCGCTTGTCACCTGCTCATCCCGAAAACCGGCTGCGTCTCAATGCATTAGTCGCACCGAAACATGTTCTTTCTGATCGTGCCGTGGACGCCCCAATTGGCATCGACCACCTGGGTGACGCCGAAATCGGCGCCGACCGACATCAGCGAGATCGCCTCGTCCTCGCTGAGGCCATGCACCGTCATCAGAAACCGGCGGAGTTTTCTGAACGCATCGCGCATCGCACGGTCGAGACTGGAGTGATTGGCAATCTCGGTTTGCGCATCAGCGCCGAGCGCGGCCAGATAATTCGGATAGGTGAAGCCGTAGAACGACCAGGCAAGGTCGGTCTCGAGCATGGGATGGTCGAGGCCTTCGAGGCTGGTGCCGCCGAGGTCGGCCTTCTTGTGCAGGATGAATTCGAAATCGCCGGTCAGCGAGGTCTCGATTGCGGTGCCGCCGAGCTCGCTATCGCCTTGCGCGGCATGGGGATCGCCGACCGAGAAATAGGCGCCGGGGACCGCGACCGGATAGAACATCCGCGCGCCCTTGCCGATGCGCCAGTCGTCGATATTGCCGCCGGTATAGCTCGGCGGGATCGAGCTGACGAAATCGGCTTCCGATGGCGCAAGGCCCATGGTGCCGAAATGCAGCCGCGCCGGCACCTTCACACTGGGAAGGATGTTCTCGCGCTTCCTGATGGTGGCATGGTCCACGCGCACGCCCGGATAGTCGATGGTCGGGTGCACGATGCCGTCGGGGTCGGTTTGCGGCGTCCAGACGTAATTGTAGACGGCCTTCGCATAGGGCTCGCCGGAGGTGTCGAGCTCGAAGATGGTGACGACCTCGCGCGGCTTCGGCTCCTCGATCAGGTCGTGATAGTGGAAGCCCCAGTTCGCCGCGACATTGGAGCCGAAGCAGCGGCCGGCATGACAGGCACTGCAGCTCGGCCGCGGCCTGATATCGAGGATGCGCACCTCCAGAATGTCGCCGGGCTCGGCGCCTTCGATCGCGACGGGGCCGGTGAGCAAGTGCACGCCGATCCCCTCGCCCGCGCCGCGGATGAACGGGCCTTTCGTCGGGCCCGAGCCGCGGCGCGCCACCGCCTTGTGCTCGCGCGTCCACTGGAACACGCTTTCGGCACCGGGGTCGCCCTGAATCATGCGCTCGTAATCGTCGTTGGCGTGATGGGTCAGCGTCTCGATCGTGGCCCGGTCTCCCGAGCGCAGCGTCAGGGCCGGCGTGACCGTTTTGGAGAAATAGCCCCAATGGACGGTCTTCGGCGAAACCGGCAGCGTGACATGCTTCATGGCGTGACCTCTTCGGGGATCTTGCACAGGGTGGAGAGAGGGCTCATCGCACCGTCTCCGGAGCCTTGTCGGCCTCCATCACGCTGAGGAAACGCGCCGTCAGCGGATTGCGTGGATTGGAGAGCACCTCGTGCGCCGGCCCCTCCTCGACGATGGTGCCACCGCTCAGGAAAGCGACACGGTCCGCGACCTCATCGGCAAAGCGGATCTGGTGCGTCGAGATGATCATGGTGAGGCCGTCGTCAATCGCGAGGCGGCGGATCACCTCCAGCACTTCATTGACGAGCTCCGGATCCAACGCCGAGGTCGGCTCGTCCAGCAGCAGCACGCTCGGATTGGGCGCCAGCGCGCGGGCGATGGCAACGCGCTGCTGCTGGCCGCCGGAGAGATGTCGCGGCAGCGCATCGGCACGGTGTGAGAGACCAACGCGGTCAAGCAGCTCGGCGGCGCGGCGGTCGGCGTCGATCCGGGTCATGCCGTGGACCCAGCGCAAGGGCCCGGCGATGTTCTCCTTCGCTGAGAGGTGAGCAAACAGGTTGAATTGCTGGAACACCATGCCGACGCCGACACTGGCCCGCTCGTTGGCGATGGCGCGCGGCGACAATGGCTTGCCATTCTCGCCGAAGCCGAGCCGCCGGCCGCCGACGCGCACCGTGCCGGCGTCCCAGTTCTCCAGATGGTTGATGCAGCGAAGCAGCGTGCTCTTGCCGGAGCCGCTGGGACCGAGCAACGCCACCACCTCGCCCACACGCACGGTCAAGTCGAGGCCGTTGAGCACCTTTTGCCCGCCGTAGCTCTTGGTGAGGTCCTTGGTCTCGACCGCGATATTGTTGCGCGCGATCGTCGCCGCGCGACGGGCGCGCTCCTCACGGGTCAAGGCCAGCGGCGGCGTATCGCCGGGCGCTGGCTGTGCAGGCTCCGGATCAGCGGCGGTCACGGCGGCAAGCTCGAACTTGGTGCCGAGGTCGACGCGGCGCCACGGCAGATAATCGGCGAGCTTGCGTTCGCGGCGTGTGGTTCGGTCGAGGTCGAGCCACCATTCGACGAGGAGCTGGATGACACTGATGGCCGTGGTCAGAACGAGATAGAGCAGCCCCGAGGCAAAGAAGATCGAAAAGAAGTCGAAGGTCGAAGATGCCAGCTGGGTCGAGCGCAAGGTCAGCTCCTGCACCGCGATAACAGACGCGAGCGAGGAGTTCTTCAACGCGCTCACCGCCTCATTGCCGAAGGCCGGAATCATCGTGCGGATCGCCTGTGGGGCGATGACCCTGCGCATCAGCACCGACGGCGTCATGCCGAGCGCCTGCCCCGCCGTCACCTGGCCGCGGTCGACGCCGAGCACGCCGGCGCGCAGCATCTCCGCAATGAACGGCGCCTCGTTGCAGGCGAGCGCAAGGCCTGCCGCCAGCACGGCCGGCAGCTTGATGCCCATATGCGGCAGCGCGTCGTAGGCGAAAACCATCTGGAGGATCAGCGGCGTGCCGCGGAAGATCACGGTATAGGCCCGGGCGATCGCCGCCAGCAGCCAGAAGCGCGACAGCTGCATGCCGGCGAGGATCAATCCGAGGATCAACCCGCCGCCGAGCCCGAGGGCGGTCACCTCGAGGGTGAGCTCGATGCCCGCGAGCAGATACGGCATGCTCAGGTAATGAAGGAACAGCGACATCAGTCGACAGTCATGAGAACGGGATCGGGTTTGGTCGAAGACCGGCGCCTCGAGGACAGGCCACCTCTCGAAGCGAAGCTTCGGCTACGTCGCATCGTTCGATGCGATCCGGATGAGAGGTTACGCCCTCTCACCCGGCGCTTCGCGCCGACCTCTCCCCGTCGGGGAGAAGTCGACCGCGCTCAGTCAGTCAGCCGTGAGAATTTCCGGCTCGATGAAGTTGTTCACATCGAGCCCATGCTTCTTCAGGAGCGCCATGTGCGTGCCCGCCTTCTGCACCTCGATCAGGGCAGCGAGCACGGCGTCACGAAATTTCGGCTTGCCCTTGGGAACAGCGATGCCGACCGAGTATGGGATCGTCACAGCGACCGCCTTCTCCAGCTTGTCCGGATAGGCTTTTACGGCGCTGTCGACGGTGTTGACGTCGTTGATGTAGGTGTCGGCGCGGCCGGCCAGAATCGCCTGAATGCAGTTGGCGTTGTTGTCGTAGAGCTGGATGGTCGGCTCCGGCTTGCCGGCCTTCTTGCACTCCGGGATCAGCGCCTGGATCAGGGGCACCTCGACATAGCCGGTATTTTCGGCAGCAGCGGCGCCGCACAGCGACAGGTTGATGCCGTTGATGCCCTTCGGGTTGCCCTTGGCGACCAGCACGCCATCGAACACCTTCGAGTAGGTGATGAAGTCGGCCGCCTTGGCGCGCTCCTTGGTGGCGTAGATGTCGGAGATCACGATGTCGGCCTGACCGGCGGCGAGCGTGGTCAGGAGCGCCGCGAACGTCACCGCCTTGTAGGTCAGCTTGAAGCCGAGACATTCGCCGATGGCTTCACCGAGATCGATGTCGAAGCCGATATACTTGCTGGGATCCTTGGGATCGATCGTCTCATAGCCCGGCGTGTGCGGGTTGATGGCATTGACGAGCGTCTTGCCCTTCCAGTCCGGATACTTTTCCTGAAGCGCGGCGCAGGCAGCGGGCGCTGCGGCCTCCGCGCTCAGCGGTGAGGCAACGACGAGACCGAAAGCAATGGCGGCGCCGAGCATGAGCTTGTACCGCGGCAATGATGCGCGCGCCATTCCCCGCCGCGCCTGGGGCCAAATCGACTTCTCCATCTCGCCAGTTCCTCCGAAATGTCATGGCGTCTGCCATGCTCCAGTGATCGGGGAGGAAGCGTGCGGGAGTGGGCGGTGAAAAGCTTGTCCGCGGGCGTACAAAAATTTGGACGGAGCGCGCCCGACATTTGGGCAAACGGTTGCCCAAAAACTGTCCGCGGACCGCGACGCAGGTGAGGGATTCCGAATTCGGGGGATTACGAAATGCTCTCGGCCGCAGCAGCGATCTGCCGGCCCGCTGAATCATTCGGTGAGCTCATTTGACGCAGATATGACGATTGGCGACCAAGATGCGATGAAGGTACGAAGCATCCACGTCCAGCATCCGCAGCAAATCCACAGCATATCCACAGGGTGCCTGTGACGGATTCGCGAGCCTCTGCGAGGGACTTGCTGCGCACAAGCCCACAAGCCGGGCCGTTTAGCCACCCGCCTGGTCGAACACGGATCGGCAGGCCTCGCTGAGGCTGGCGCGGTTGCGGCGCAGGCAGGCGGTGATGGCGCGGACGTTGGGGATCTCGCCGGCGCAGAGCCGGTAGACGTCGGGGGTACAGGCCCGCCGCTGCTCCGCCGTTCCCTGTGCATGGGCCGCGGAGGCAAACAGCGTCAGGAACAGCCCGACCGTCGAGGCGCCCCGCGCCCGGCTCTTCACGCCCGCAAACCGCAAGAACCTCGCCTTCATGACCAGTCTCCCGCTCTGCCCTGCCCGCTCCGGCCTGCATTGGCCGGCATGGGACAAAGGGGTTACGAGAAATAAACCGCCGGGAACGTGATCTCCTTCACACCCGCTGCGCGGCGGCGGCACATAGGGTTGCCGCGGGGATTTTCAGGAATCGCTAACCATTCGGGTCCCGATCGCCGCATCGTTAAAATGCGAACGATCGGATCAATCCGGAAACAAACCGGCTTTGCGACATTGCGCCGTCCGCATTCTGCGAGGGTGTGATGAGCGAAGCCGAATTCAATTTGCTGCTGGATGCTGTCCGGGACGCCATGGTCTTTGAGGATTTCGCGCCCGTGCCGGTGGAGCAATACGTGCCTCGCTCGTGGAGCTTCGACACGACGCCCAAGGCTGCCAATAACAAGGCTGCCAATGACAACGAGGGCGCCTGGCCCCTCCTGCCCTTCCCCGACGACTGGTACGCGGCCTGCTGAGGCCACTTGAAGTGAACCGATGCGTCCGCCTTTCGGGCGGTTCGGCATGACCGAGCGCTGGGGACCGGCGCAGCCCCGATCAAGTCTTGACGCGTTCCTCGCCCTGCTGCGGCGCCCGGTCGGGTGCAGCCGGCGGGAAGATGCTGTCATAGATCGCGCGCGCCTCAGCAATGAGGCGGGTCCGCTCCAGCTCGGATTTCGGGACAAATCGAACGACGTCGCCCACGTGCTCTCCAGCTCCAGGGTTTGGATGCGTCTTTTCGCAGATGCGAAGTCTATGCCAGAGGACCTGAATCGCACCTTTCCGCCAAGCCCCGGGCAAACCCGGTGGCTCACTGGAGCTGCGGCTCGGCGGAACCGCCTATAAGTCCAAATTTTGCGGAAAATCAGAGACTTGTGATGGAGGCCACGACCAGAATTGAACTGGTGTACACGGTTTTGCAGACCGTTGCGTAACCACTCCGCCACGTGGCCCCGTAAGGGCGGACCAATATAGGGGATCAATGGCTTAGGCAACCCCACGGCCCGCGGGTAGCACAGCGAAATGTCCACCCGAAATCAGGCGCGCTTGCCGCGCCGGAAGTCGCGCCGGCGGCCCTTGGGCGCGGGCTTGGGTGCCAGTTCCGGCATCTCGGCCTGGACCTCGCGGTAGCGAGCCAGCATCCGCTCGAAACTGGCATGAAGCGTCTCGGCGATATCAGGGCGCCGCTCGAGGGCGGCGAGGATCGTCGCGGCGGCTTCGATGGTCGCGAGGCCGTCGCGGCGCGGCTCCTTGCGCAAGCGCCCGTAGCGAGAAGGACGTGCCGGATTGAGGATCACGCGCTGGCATTTCAGCATCCAGGGATTGCGCCACCACAGCGCCTTGGCCTGGCTCCAGGTGCCGTCGAGCAGCACCACGCCTTCGAGCTTGCCGAGGATCGCGCGCTGGTTCTCCGCGACCTCGCCCTTGCGGTTGAGCGCGACGATCTCACCTTCGGCATCGAGATCGGCCGCGCGTGCCGAGCCGAGATAGAGCACCGCCCAGTGCGAAGCATTCTCGACCGGCCGTCCCAGCGCCTTGGACAGGCTCGGCCAGGACAGGCCGACCCGCACGGTGGCATCGGCGAAATGCCTGGCAAGCAGCCGCGCGGTGCCGAGCGCCCTGTCCTGCTCCTGCGGATGCTGGAGGATCAGCAGCGAGAGACGATTTTCAATGGGCGTGACGCTGTCGCAGATGCAGAGAGGCATCGGCTTCTGGCAGTGCGGGCACTCGGGGATTGGTTCGGCCGGCGCGGCGGCGGTCTCAGGCGGCTTGGACATGGGGCCGCTATACGCTTGGAGCGGCTGCTCAACAACCTATTCCGCCGGTGCAGCCAGCGGACGCGGTTCGGAGCGACGACGCAGGCGGTCGATCAGGAGGTAGATTACGGGCGTCGTGTACAGCGTCAGGATCTGCGAGACGAACAGGCCGCCGATGATGGTGATGCCGAGTGGGCGGCGCAGCTCCGTGCCGGGGCCGGTCGCGATCACCAGCGGAATGCCGGCAAACAGCGCCGCCATAGTCGTCATCAGGATCGGGCGGAAGCGCGCCTGGCAGGCCTCGAAGATCGCCTCCGCCGAGGACAGGCCGCGCTGGCGCTCGGCATCGAGCGCGAAGTCCACCATCATGATGCCGTTCTTCTTGACGATGCCGATCAGGAGGATGATGCCGACGAAGGCGATCACCGTCAGCGGCGTGTTGGTGAGCTGCAAGGCCAGCAGCGCACCCAAGCCGGCCGATGGCAGTGTCGAGATGATCGTGAGCGGATGGGCGAGGCTCTCATAGAGCACCCCGAGCACGATATACATCGCGACCAGCGCGCCGAGGATCAGGAGCGGCTGGCGACCGCTGGTCCTGGCGAAATCGCCGGCATTGCCGTCGAAGCTGCCGCGAATGCCTTCGGGCATGTGCAACTCGTCGACCGCGCGCTGGATGTTCTGGGTCGCCGCCTGAAGCGGCACGTCCGGCATCAGGTTGAAGGACACCGTGGTCGATGGGAACGACTGCGAATGATAGACGGCGAGCGCAGCGAGCCCGCGCGTCGCGCGCACCACGGCCGACAGCGGCACCTGCACATCTCCCGCGCCGGCGACGTAGATGCGATCGAGATTGGAGGGGTCGACCTGGAACTTCGGGTCGATCTCCAGCACGGTCATGTACTGGTTGCGCTGGGTGTAGATGATCGAGATCTGCCGCTGTGCGAAAGCGTTGTTCAGCGCGTTGTCGATGTCCTGGACCCTGACGCCGAGCGCGGACGCCTTCTGGCGGTCGATGGCGAGCGTCAGCTGCAGCCCGCCGGGATCGCGATCGCTGGAGATGTCGGTGATGCCCTCCACGCTCTCCAGGCGCTTGGCCACGATCGGCGCCCATTTCTGCAACAGGCCGAGATCGGTGCTGGTGAGCGTATATTGGTAGTCGGAATCGCTCTGACGCCCGCCGGCCCGCACGTCCTGGGCCGCGAACATGAA
This sequence comes from Bradyrhizobium sp. IC4059, assembly GCF_020193615.1. Taxonomy (NCBI): domain Bacteria; kingdom Pseudomonadati; phylum Pseudomonadota; class Alphaproteobacteria; order Hyphomicrobiales; family Nitrobacteraceae; genus Bradyrhizobium; species Bradyrhizobium sp. IC4059. The sequence continues at coordinate 820,315 of NZ_JADYVH010000002.1, read as the reverse complement.
GAGGCGGATGCCGGGCACGGGATATAGCGCGCGCCTGAGCCGTTCGATCACGACCTCAGTCGACACGTGGCCACGTTCCTCCGGCGGCTTCAGGCTGATGAACATGGTGCCGCGGTTCGAGGTCGCCGGACCCGGGCCCCCGCTGCCGACCGTCGAGCCGATGCCGGCCACGGCGGGATCCTTCATCACGATCTCGGCGAGCCGCTGCTGCAGGCCGAGCATCGACTGGAACGAGGTGTCCGCCGAGGCGCGCGTCGCGCCGATGATGAAGCCGGAATCGTCCGTGGGGAAGTAGCCTTTGGGGACCTTGATGTAGAGCGTCACCGTGAGCGCGATGGTGGCGAAGAACACCAGCAGCGTCAGCAGCGGGAATTCCAGCACGGTGCGCAGGGTGCGGGCGTAGAACACGATGGTGCGCGACAGCGCGCCTTCGATGATGCGGTCGAACAGCGTTGCCGTGCCGGAGGTGGCCTGCCGGATGTAATGGGCGCAGATCATCGGCGTGACCGTCAGCGACACCAGCGTCGAGACCAGGATGGCGAAGGTCAGCGTCAGCGAAAATTCGCGCAGGAGCCGACCGACGACGCCGTCCATGAAGATCAGCGGCGTGAAGGCCGCGATCAGCGACAGGCTGATCGAGACCACAGTGAAGCCGATCTGCTTGGCGCCCTCCTGCGCCGCCCGGAACGGCCGCATGCCTTGCTCGAGGTTGCGGAACATGTTCTCGATCATGACGATGGCGTCGTCGACGACGAAGCCGACGGAGATGGCGAGCGCCATCAGCGACAGGTTGTCGATGGAGAAGCCCGCGACCCACATGCCGGCGCAAGTCCCGGCGAGTGCCAGCGGCACCGAGATGCCGGCCGCGATGGTCGGCGTCAGCCGCCGCAGGAACACGAACACGACGACCATCACCAGGACGGACGTTGCCAGCAGCGTCCATTGCATGTCCAGCACGCTGGCGCGGATCGTGCCGGTCCGATCGACCAGGGTGGAGATCTCGACACCGGCCGGGATCCACTGCTTCAGCTCGGGGATCAGCGCCTTGACCCGGTCGACGGTGTCGATGACGTTGGCATCGCCCTGCTTGGTGATCTGGATCAGAACCGCCGGTTGCCTGTTGAACCAGGCTATCGAGCGGACGTTGCGGACGGAATCCTCGATGTCGGCGACATCCGACAGCCGCACGAAATTATTGCCCGAGCTCTTGATGACGATGTCGCGGAACTCCTTCGCCGTGCGCATCTGCTTGTTCAGCGACAGCGTCTCGCTCTGGCGCTCGCCTTCGAAGATGCCGACGGGGCCGAGCGCGTTGGCGGCGATGATCGCGGTTCGCACGTCGTCAGTGGCGATTCCAGCATTGGACAGCGCAACCGGGTTGAGCTGCACGCGCACGGCCGGCTGGTCGGCGCCGGAGATCGACACGTTGCCGACGCCCGGCACCTGCGAGATGCGTTGCGCCAACACGCTGTCGGCGACGTCGTAGATCGCCGACGGAGAGATCGTCTTGGAGGTCAACGCCAGCACGAAGATGGGTGCGCCGGCCGTGTTCGCCTTGCGGAAACGCGGCAGCGTCGGCAGGTCGCTCGGCAGGTCGACCATCGCGGCGTTGATGGCCGCCTGCACGTCGCGCGCGGCCTTGTCGATGTTGCGGCCTATGTCGAACTGAAGCTGGATGCTGGTCGTGCCGAGGCTCGAGGTCGAGGTGATCTGGTTGATGCCGGCGATCTCTCCCAAACGTCGCTCCAGTGGCGAAGCGACCGTCGCCGCCATCACGGACGGATCGGCGCCGGGCCGGCTGGCGGAGACGAAGATGGCGGGAAAGTCGACGTTCGGGACTGAGGCGACCGGCAGGAACCGGTAGGCGACGACACCCAGCAGGAACAGCCCGATCGACAGCAGCGTGGTCGCGACCGGACGGCGGATGAAGGGCTCCGAGATCGATGCCATCACTGCATCCCCTCGGTCGCGCCGGCGACCGGCGGGCCGCCGGATCCAGCCGGCGGCAGTGCCTGCTCGAACCGGCGGTTGATGCGGTCGAGCGCCAGGTAGATCACGGGCGTCGTGTAAAGTGTCAGGAGCTGGCTGAGCAGCAGGCCGCCGATGATGGAGATGCCGAGCGGAAAGCGCAGCTCGGCGCCGGTGCCGCTTTCGATCGCGAGCGGCAGCGCCCCGAACAGCGCCGCCAGCGTCGTCATCATGATCGGACGGAAGCGCAACAGACAGGCCTGCACGATGGCTTCACTGGGCGACATGCCCCGCCCGCGCTCGGCCTCGAGCGCAAAGTCGATCATCATGATCGCGTTCTTCTTGACGATGCCCATCAAGAGGATGATGCCAATCAGGCCGATCACCGAGAGGTCCTGTCCGCACAGCATCAGTGCCAGGATGGCGCCGACGCCGGCCGAGGGCAGCGTCGACAGGATCGTGATCGGATGGATATAGCTCTCGTAGAGCACCCCTAACACGATGTAGATCGTGATGACGGCGGCGAGCAGCAGCCAGGGCTGGCCGGCGAGTGCCTTGGCGAATTCGGCGGCGTCGCCGGCATAGACGCCGACGATACTGCCCGGCATGCCGATGCGGGTCTCGATCACCTTTACGGCTTCGACGGCATCGCCGAGCGCCGCGCCCGGCGCCAGGTTGAAGCTGAGCGACACCGACGGGAATTGCGCCTGATGCGAGATCGCGAGCGGCGCCGTGGTCCGCTTCAGCGTCGCCACGGCCGACAGCGGCACCTGGGCATTGGGCGCGCCCGCGGTGGCGCTCGCGGCACCCGGCAGATAGAGCTTCGACAGGATCGAGGGATCGCGCTGATACATCGGCAGCGCCTCCAGCACCACCCGATACTGGTTGGCCTGACCGTAGATGGTCGAGATCTGCCGCTGCGCGAAGGCGTCGTTCAGCGTGTCGGTGATTGCTTGCAGGCTCACGCCGAGCTGGCCGGCGCGCGTGCGGTCGACATCGAGCTGCGCCCGCAGGCCGCCCTCCTGCGCCTCGGAGGAGACGTCCCGGAACAAGGGATCGCGCCGCATCTCCGCAACCAGCTTGCGCGCCCATTCCGAGACCAGCGTCGCATCGGTGCCGGTCAGCGTGTACTGGTATTGCGAGCGGCTCGACTGGGTCGAGATCTGCACGTCCTGCACCGGCTGGAAATAGACGGTCATGCCGGGGATGCCGGAGACCCGCTCCTTCAACCGGGTCACGACCACGCTGACATCGTCGCGGCGCTCGCCGCGCGGCCGCAAGCTCATGACGAGGCGGCCGACATTGGTGGTCGGGTTGACGGAGCCCGCACCGATCACCGAGACCACGCCGACCACATCAGGGTCGGCCCTGATGGCCTCGGCCGCCTCGGCCTGCCGCCTCTTCATCTCCGCAAACGACACGTCGGGCCCCGCCTCCGTCACCGCCGTGATCGACGCGGTGTCCTGCAGCGGCAGGAAGCCCTTGGGCGCGACGACATAGAGCACCAGGGTCACGATCAGCGTAACGAAGGTCACGACCAGCGTGGCGCGCTGGCGCTCCAGCACCCACAACAGCGATCCGTGATAGGCGTCGACCGTGCGGTCGATGAAGCGGCTGATCGCGGCCAGTCCCGGCACGGCCAGCTCCTCGTGCGCGTGCTTGAGCAGCCGCGAGCACATCATCGGCGTCAGCGTCAGCGAGACCACCGCCGAGGTCACGACCGCAATCGTCAGGGTCAGCGCGAATTCGCGGAACATGCGCCCGACCAGGCCCGACATGAACAGGAGCGGGATGAAGACCGCAATCAGCGACACCGTCAGCGAGATCACGGTGAAGCCGATCTCGCTGGCGCCCTTGCGCGAGGCCTCCATCGCGCCGTCGCCATTTTCCATGTGGCGCACGATGTTCTCGATCATCACGATGGCATCGTCGACGACGAATCCGGTGCCGATCGTGAGCGCCATCAGCGACAGATTGTCGAGACTGAAGCCGGCAAAATACATGATGCCGAAGCTCGTGATCAGCGACAACGGCAGCGCCACGCCGGCGATCACGGTCGCGCGCAACGAACGCAGGAACAGCAGCACCACCAGCGTCACCAGCACGACGGCAAGGACCAGGGTGAATTGTACGTCGCGCACCGAGGCGCGGATGGTGACGGTGCGATCGGAGACGATGGTGAGATTCACGCCGGCCGGGATCGCGCGCTGCAGTTTCGGGATCTCGGCGCGGATCTGGCTGACGACGTCGATGACGTTGGCGCCGGGCTGGCGCTGGATGTCGAGGATGACCGCCGGCGTGCCCTGGTACCAGCCGCCAGTGCGGTCGTTCTCGAGGCCGTCGACGATCTGGGCGACATCGGCAATGGTCACGGGCGAGCCATTACGATAGGCGATGATGACGGGCTTGTAGGCTTCAGCCGCCGCGATCTGGTCGTTGGCGGCGATGATGTAGGATTGCTGCGCGCCGTCGAGCGAGCCTTTCGGCCCCGAGACATTGGCATTGGCGATCGCGGTGCGCAGATCTTCCATCGCGATGCCGTAGGCTGCAAGGCGCGCCAGATCGGCCTGGATGCGCACGGCCGGCTTCAACCCGCCCAGCACGGACACGCGCCCGACGCCGGAGATCTGGCTCAAACGTTGCGCCAGAATGGTGTCGGCGATGTCGCTCATCACCCGCAGCGAGATCGTGTCCGAGCGCAGCGCCAGCGTCATCACCGGCGCATCCGCCGGGTTCACCTTGGCGTAGGTCGGCGGGTAAGGCAGCGTCCTCGGCAGCACGCCCGCGGCGGCATTGATCGCGGCCTGCACGTCCTGCGTCGCCCCGTCGATGTCGCGGTTGAGCTCGAACTGCAGCGAGATCTGGCTGACGCCGAACGAGCTCGTCGAGTTCATCGCCGAGAGCGACGGGATCTGCCCGAGCTGCCGCTCCAGCGGCGCGGTGATCAGCGAGGCGATCACGTCCGGACTCGCGCCCGGTAGCTGCGTCGTCACCTGCACGGTCGGGAAATCGACCTGCGGCAGCGCCGAGACCGGGAGTGCGAAATAGCCGAGCAGCCCGCCGATCAGAAGCGCGATGCCGAGCAGCGAGGTCGCGATCGGCCGGCGGATGAAGGGTTCGGAGACACCCATGGGTTATGCCTGCCGCTTCAAGCGGCTGTTGTCGGGATCATGGCTGCTTGGCTCCACTTTCCGATGCCCCCGGCCCCGGCGCCGGTCCCGTCTGCCCCTTCTGGTCGCCTTCGCTGCTCTTGCGCTTGGCGCGCAACTCGCCGTCCTTGGCTTGGCTGTCCTTCTGCCCGTCCTTCTGGCCTTCGTTGGCACCATCCTTCTTCTGGGCGTCCGGTGCGCGCGAGCGCTTGCGTGGGGCAAGATCGGCCGACGGAGTCTGGTCATCGCGGCCGACGATCACCTTGGAGCCGTCGGACAGATTTGCGAAGCCCGTGGTGACCACCCTCTCGCTCGCCGACAGGCCGCTGGCGATCACGGCGTCATGCTCGTTCTGCTGGGTCACCGTCACGGGCTTGGCCGAGACGATGTTGTCCGCGCCGATGACGTAGCTGAAAGTGCCGATCGGGCCACGCTGCACCGCAGAGGTCGGCACCACCAGCGCCTGCGTCAAGGTCTCGACCTTGAGGCGGACATTGACGAACTGGCCCGGCCAGAGCTGGTAATTGGCATTGGGGAATTCGGCCTTGAGCTTGAGCGTGCCGGTGGTCTGGTCGACCTGGTTGTCGATGCCGGTGAGCTTGCCGGTATCGATCACCGTGATGCCGTCATTGCCGAACACGTCGACCGCGAGCGGCCCCTTCGCTGCCGCCGCGTTGACGCGCATGATCTGCTGTTGCGGCAGGCTGAACCACACCGCGATCGGCTGCAATTGCGTGATCACCACGAGGCCCGTGGTGTCGGAGGCATGGATGATGTTGCCCTGGTCGACCAGGCGCAGGCCGACGCGGCCCGAGATCGGCGCCACGATCTTGGTGTAGCTCAGCGTCGCCGCCGCGTTGTCGATCGCAGCCTGGTCGGCCTTGACCAGCGCCTCGGTCTGCGCGACCAACGCACGCTGGGTGTCGGCCTGCTGCTTGGAGCCGGCGTTGGAGGCCGCGAGCTGCTCGTAGCGCGCGAGGTCGATGCGTTGGTTGGCGAGCTGGGCCTGATCCTGCGCCTTCTTGGCAACCGCCTGGTCGTACTGAGCCTGATAGATCGCCGGATCGATTTCGCCGAGCACGTCGCCCTTCTTGACGTCCTGGCCTTCCGTGAAGTTGACCGCGATCAGCTTGCCGTCGACCTGCGAGCGCACGGTTACGGTGTTGAGCGCGCGGATCGCGCCGACGCCGTCGAGATAAACCGGCACGTCCTGGATGCGCGGGCTCGCCGCCAGCACCGGCACCGGTAGATCGGGGCGCTGATTGCGGTTGTTCGCCTGCTGCTGCTGCATTGCAATCCAGCCGACGTAACCAAGGCCGCCAAGGATCGCGAGCGTGATCAGGGTCATGACGAAGCTGCGGCCGCGCGATCGCTTCGCTGTCCCCTCTCGCGCGCCTTGCTTGGTGTCCGGCTTAAAGAGCATTGACCGGTTTCTCCATTCGCGGCTCCCAGCCTCCGCCGAGCGCCTGGTACAGGCTGACGATGGCCAGAAGCCGTGCGAGTTGGGCCTGCCACAACGCGTCTTCCGCCTGGAACAGGGTCAGCTGGGTGTTGAGCACGGTCACGATGTCGGCGGTGCCGGCGCGCAATTGCTGCTCGGAGAGATCGAAGGCGCGACGCGAGGCGGCGACGACGTCGCGCTGCAATTGCAGCCTGATCGTGGTCTGCTTGATCGAGAACAGCGCGTTGTCGACGTCGGCAAAGGCCTGGATGATGGTCTTGCGATAGGTTTGCAGCAGCTCGTCCTGCCGCGCCTTGGCCAACTCGAAATTGCCGAGGATCCTGCCGCCGTCGAAGATCGGCTGTGTCGCGCTGCCGACGAGCTGGAAGAAGGCCGCATGCGGCTGGAACAGCGAGACCAGCGCCGAGCTCTGGTAGCCGCCATTGCCGGTGAGCTGGATGGTCGGAAAGAATTGTGCCCGGGCATTGCCGATGTTGGCGGTGGCCGAGGCGAGCTGCGCCTCCTGTCGGCGGATGTCCGGCCGCTGCGTCAGCAACTCCGACGGCAGGCCGGGCGTCACGCGCGGGATCGCGATCCGGTCCAGAGAGCCGCCGTGCACGCGCACGCTCTCCGGCGGCCGCGACACCAGCACGGCGAGCGCGTTGACGTTCTGGTCCAGCGTCTGGCGCAACGGCGGCACCAGCGCCTTCTGGTTCGCCAGTACGCTCTCCTGCTGGGCGACGTCGAGATCGGTGCCGGTGCCGGCCCTGCGGCGCTCCCTCACCGCATCGAGGATGCGCTGCGCGCTTGCGATGTTGCGCTGTGAGGTCCTGATGCGGTCCTGCGAGGCCAGCACCTGGAAATAGGCGTTGGCGACGGCGGCGAGCGTGGTCAGCGCGACCGTGTCGCGATCGAAACGGTTGGCGTTCGCCGTCTCCTCTGCCGATTGCAGCGCGTCGCGGTTCTGGCCCCAGAAATCGAGCTGATAGCTCGCGCTCAGCGAGGCCGAATAATTGACGACCTCGCGTCCGCCGATGGACAGTCCCGAAGCGCTCGAGCCCGATGTGCGCGAATAGGTTTCGGATCCGCCTGTCGAGACACTCGGCAGCAGCGCCGCGCCGGCCTGCCGCGCCTGGGCGTCGGCCTGGACGATGCGCGCCACGGCCGCGGCGATGTCGAGATTGACGGTCTGCGCCTCCTCCATCAGCTGCGCGAGCTCCGCAGAGCGGAAGCCGCGCCACCAATCGAGCGACGGCGGCGCATCGCCCTTGCCGGCATATTTGTAGTGCGCGGGAACGTCGAGCGCGGGATCGGGAAGATCCTGGGTCAGCACGCACGCCCCCGAGCCGGCGGCGAGGCACAGCACCGCAATCCATCGTGCCGCGCGCAGCGTTCCGAATGCAGAACCGAGGGACCGCCGCGAGGCGATCACTGGAACTTGCTGTGTCACATCCACCCCCCGCCGGGCAGATCAAGCCGCCGCAACGCTGCCGGATTAACCGATTCGCGGCGGGATGGTCGGGAGGCTTTGGACGACGCGCTCACAGTAATGATGCTTTCTGCGGAACTTGAGCTTCATACTAGCCGGGCGCGGAACGGCGGGACAGTGCCGCAATTGCGAGATGCCCGTGCCAACGAGGCGGGAGCGAACTGACAAGAATGCGAAAAGCGCCTGTCTCGCAGAGACTTTCTTCATTGCGAAACATTGGGAAACGTAAGCAAGCTTACCAAGATTTCATGTGATATCGCGGCCACACCCGTTGCTGCAGGGTTCACTTCGCCTCTCCCGCTGCGGCGGCTGAGGTTCTTACCACCGAGGGACAACCGCATTTCTAGACAATCCCCCGCGAACAGGACACGCGCCCTGTCGCGACCCGTTTCGCCCGTGGCAAGAATTGGTCGCAACAACGTTGATCGGGAGCGCAATCGTTTCGTGCACGGGCCGGGGTTGGGCCATTTCCTACTGCAGGCATATCACTGTTTCCGCGGGCGTTTCGGTCGGGTTCGCCGCAGCGCAAAAGCCTTCCCCTTTGGCCTCCCAAGCACTAGGTTCGGGCCAAAGCCGATCAACCCCTTGGTAGTGATTTTCCCCGACATGACCATTCGCAACGACGTTGTCGAAGCCATCGGCAACACCCCCCTGATCAAGCTCAAGCAGGCTTCGGAATTGACCGGCTGCACCATCCTGGGCAAGGCCGAGTTCATGAATCCCGGTCAGTCGGTGAAGGACCGCGCCGGGAAATGGATGATCCTGGAGGCCGAGAAGCGCGGCGAGCTGAAGCCCGGCGGCCTGGTGGTGGAAGCGACCGCCGGCAATACCGGCATCGGCCTTGCCGTGGTTGCGAGCGCGCGCGGCTACCGCACCCTGATCGTGATCCCGGAGACGCAGAGCCAGGAGAAGAAGGATTTCCTGAAGCTTTGCGGTGCCGAGCTGATCGAGGTGCCGGCCCTTCCCTACGCCAACCCCAACAACTACCAGCATGTTGGCCGGCGGCTCGCCGACGAGCTGCGCAAGACCGAGCCCAATGGCGTGCTGTTCGCCGACCAATGGAACAACCTGGACAACGCCAAGGCACATTACGAATCCACGGGGCCTGAGATCTGGGAGCAGACCGGCGGCAAGGTCGACGGCTTCGTCTGCTCGGTCGGCAGCGGCGGCACGCTGGCCGGCGTCAGCCGCTATTTGAAGGAGAAGAACAAGAACATCCGCATCGCCTGCGCCGATCCGCATGGCGCCGGCATGTACGAATATTTCAGGACCGGCGATCCCAAGGCGACGCCGGGCGGCTCGATCACGGAGGGCATCGGCCTCAACCGCGCCACTGCGATCGTAGAAACTGCCAAGGTCGACGATGCCTATCTCATTCCCGACACCGACGCCGTCAGTGCGATCTACGAGCTGCTCCAGCACGAAGGTCTGTGCCTCGGCGGCTCGACGGGCATCAATGTCGTCGGCGCGATGCGGCTTGCGAAGCAGCTCGGGCCCGGCAAGACGATCGTCACCGTGCTGTGCGATTCCGGCAGCCGCTATCTGTCGAAGCTGTTCAACGCCGACTTCATGCGCGCCAAGAACCTGCCGGTGCCGGAATGGCTGGAGAAGCGCAGCAACATCAAGCCGCCCTTCGTCTGATCGTCACGCGCATCCTCGGGCCGAAGGCGCAGATCCACAAAATCTGCGCGGTTCGGCCGGCTTAAGCGACCTCCCCGCTTTCCGAGGCCGCGGCACAATAGTCGCGCCAGAACTTGCGGTAGCCCTCCTCGACCCTGCGCGTGTAGGTTTCGACATTACCCGCGGCCGAAGCCGCGATCCGGGCCGGCAATTCCGCGCGCAGCTTTGCCAGATGCGCGGGCTGGGCAGCGAATTTGCACGCGATAGCGGCGTAGCCCTCGTCGTCCTCTGCCACCCAGTCGTCAAGACCGACGGCGGCCGCGATGGAGCCGCCGGCGCGCGAGGATGCGCCGTGGCCGAGCTTGGCGACGACCGGAACGCCCGCATAGAGGGATTCCCAGGTGCTGACGCCGCCGTTCTGCGGAAACGGATCGAGCGAAATATCGACCAGCGCGAAGGCTCGCAGATGATCGGCGCGCTCGGACGAGCCGAGGCAGGTGATCCTCTCCTCGGCAATCCCGTGGGCGACAAAGCGCGCGAGAAGGCCGTCGCGCACCAGGGGATCGTCGAGCAGCGTATGCTTGATGATGATCTTCGATCCGGCCACCTCCCGCATCACGTTCGACCACACGCGAATGGCCTCGTCCGAGATCTTGTTGACGCGGTTGAACACGCCGAAGGTGACGTAGCCGTTGCGGAGCATGGGAAGCTCCGAAGGCGGCACATCGAGGATGGGATCGATCGTGATCAGGCACGGCAGGTCATAGACCTTTTCGGCCAGCAGATGCCGCGCCGATTGCGGAATGAAGACCGGGTCCGCGAGCACGTAGTCCATCGTCCGAAGGCCGGTACCGGTCGCGTGCCCGAAGCCCGTGACCTGGATGGGAGCCGGCTTGCGGGCGAAGACCTGAAGCCTGTTGCCCGACGAGTGCCCGGACACGTCGATCAGGATATCGACCTTGTCGGCCTCGATACGATCGGCCAGTTCGTCGTCGAACATCTGCCAGGCATCGACCCAGCCGTCTGCCGCCGACTTGAATTCGGCTGTGATCGCATCTTGAGTCGGCGAACACGAATAGCAGACGACCTCGAAGCTGGCGTGATCGTGATGGCGCAGCACCGGCAGCAAGCCGAACGCCGCCGAATGATACCAGAATTCGGCGGAAACATAGCCGATCACGATCCGCCTGTCGGGATCGAGCTGCCGGGGGGCGAGCTTCCTCTGCGGCACGCGGGCACCGATCGCTTCGCCCCAGGACTTTCGCGTTGCCTGCTGGATCGTGAAATCGGCGTCGGGGAGAAAGTCAAGATAGTAGATCTTCCGCGCCATCAAGTCTGGATCCGGAGAGATCGCCAGCGCGGCGTCGAGATGTTCGATTGCGGACGCGATTTCTCCCTGATTTGCAAAACAGGAGCTCAGCAACGCCAATGCGATCGTGGAACGTGGATTCTGCTCGAGCAAGGTCGTGCAGGCCAGGATCGCCTGTGCGGTGTTGCCCAGGCTGAGCGAGACCTCCGCCTTTCCCCGCAAGGCCATTTCGAACCGGGGCGAAAGCGCAAGGGCCGCATCGAAGTCCGCGGCCGCCTGTTCCAGCCGCGACAGCGCCGAGTTGAGGCGTCCGCGCTGCGCCAGGATCTTCGCCGAATCGGGCTTGATCGCGAACGCCGCTGCGAGCGCAGCTTCCGCCTCATCGTAGCGCTTGAGCTCGATGCTGACCACGCCTTTGCCGATCAGCGCTTCGACGTGGCGCGGCTGAAACAACAACGCGCGGTCAAAGCTCTCCCTGGCGCGGTCAAACCGGAACAGCGCCAGCTCCGCCACGCCACGATTGCAAAACGCGTCGGCGTAGTCGGGCTTCAGCTTGATCGCGCGATCGTAGACCTCGATGGCCTGTTCGGGCAGGTTCATCTGGAGCAGGGTGTTGCCGAGACCGGCCAGGGCCGGCGTAAAATTCGGCTTCAGCGCAATCGCTTTCTCCTGACAGGCGCGGGCCGCTTCCAGTTTCTGAAGCACGAAGTAGAGCGCCGCGAGATTGCTCTGAGCCTCGTGCGAACGCGGATCGATCGCAATCGCGCGCTCGAGCAGCTGTTGCGCCTCGTCGAGGCGCCCGCCCTGCTGCACGCTGAGGCCGAGCACGTGCGTCGCGTCGAAATGATCCGGAACGGCTTGCAGGATCTGGCGGCAGAGCGCCTCGCTCTCCGCATATCTGCCTTGACCATAGGCGCTCGCCGCGGCGGAGATGACGGCGTCGGCCTGCTTCTTCAATTTCTTCTGCAACCGCGCATTCTGGAATGCGCGCGCGCCGACGTTGCTCTGCAAGGTGTCTCTCCGGAAGATGGCCCAAGGCCGAGTCTAACTGATTCGCGCACCGACCCGGCCGGGCTGCGGGAGCAGAAATCCGTCCGGGATATCCCGGGGTTCGCCAGCAGGATGCGGCTCAGGAGCCGCCAGGTGCGTCCGCCCCGCTGCCCGCAGCGTCGTCGCGTTCAGCGGCAGCGGCACAATAGTCGCGCCAGAACTTTCGGTATCCCGCCTCGAGCTCACGCGTGTAGATCTCGACATTGCCGGCGGGCGAGGCTGCGATCTGGGCCGGTAAGCCCGCGCGCAACTTTGCCAGATATTCGGGCTGCGAGGCGAACTTGCGGGCGATCTCGACATAACCGTCGTCATCCTCCGCGACCCAGTCGCCGAGGCCGACGGCCGCCACGATGGAGGCGCCAGCACGCGAGGAGGCTCCAATGCCGAGCTTGGCCACGACCGGAACGCCCTTGTAGAGGGATTCCCAGGTGCTGATGCCGCCGTTCTGCGGGAACGTGTCGAGGGAAATATCGATCTTGTCGAAGGCCATCAGATGGTCGTCACGCGAGGTGGTGCCGAGGCAAGTGATGTCCTCCTCCGCAATACCCTGTGCGATGAAGCGTGCGACCAGGCCATCGCGCAGCAGGGCATCGTCGAGCAAACCATGCTTGAGGATGATCTTCGATCCCGGCACTTCCCGCATGATGCGCGACCACACGCGGATCGCATCATCCGAGATCTTGTAGATGCGGTTGAACACACCAAAGGTGACGTAGCCGTTGCGGAGCATCGGGAGCTCGGAGGGCTTTAGATTGGTGACCGGCTCCATCGTGATCAGGCACGGCAGATCGTGGATCTTCTCGGGAAACAGATGCCGGGCCGATGGCGGAATGAAAATGGGATCGGCGAGCACGTAATCCATGGTCGGCATGCCCGTACCCGTCGCGTGTCCGAAGCCGGTGGCCTGGATCGGAGCCGGCTTCCGCGCAAAGCATTGCAGCCTGTTGCCGGTCGTGTGGCCGGAAACGTCGATCAGAATGTCGACATTGTCGGCCTGAATACGATCGGCGAGCTCGTCGTCCGACATCTGCCAAGCGTCGACCCAGACATCCGCCAGCGCCTTGAACTTGGCGGTGTACTCGTCCGCCCCCGGCCAGGCGTAATAGCAGACGATCTTGAACTTGGCGTGATCATGATGGCGCAACACGGGCAGCAAGGTGAGTCCCGCCGAGTGTTGTCGGAATTCGGCCGCGACATATCCGACCACAATCTGCTTGTCCGGATCCAGCGGCCGCTTCGGCAGCGTCCTTTGCGGAATCCTCGAGCCGATTGCATCCCACCAGGACTTTCGCACTGCCTGCTGGACCGCGAAATCCGCCTCCGCAAGGTAGTCCAGCAAGAAGATCTTGCCTCTGATCGCGTCTCCATAGTCCGGTCGCAGCGCCAGCGCGCGATCGAGATATTCAATCGCGGATTCCATGTCTCCCTGGTTCGAATAAGCGAAGCCCAGAAGCGCCAACCCCATCTCCGAGCGAGGATTTCGCTCGATCAAGGTCGTTGCGGCCGCCATCGCCTGCGCGGTCCTTCCCATGACGAGGCAGACCTGCGCCTTGCCCCGAAGGGCCAGCTCGAGCTTGGGCGAAATCGCAAGCGCCGCATCGAAATCCGCCAGCGCCTCCTGCAGGTGCTGCAGCTCGTAACTGAGCCGTCCGCGCTGGGCCAGAATTCGTGGCGCGCCTGGCTTGATTGCGAGGGCCCGAGCGAACTTGGCTGCGGCCTCCTCGTGATGCCGCAGCTCCATGCTGACCATGCCGCTGCCGACGATGGCCTCGGCGTGACGCGGCTGAAACAGCAAAGCGCGATCGAAGCTCTCCTTGGCACGCATGATCTGCCCAAGCACGATCTCGACCATGCCGCGATTGCAGAGCGCATCGGCATAATCCGATTTAATCTTGATGGCGCGCTCGTGCATCTCGAGCGCCTGTTCGTACAGCCCCATATGCATCAGCGTGTTGCCGAGGTTGGTCAGCGCCACCGCGAAATTCGGCTTGAGCGCGATCGCCCTCTCCTGGCAGCGCCGCGCCTCTTCGTAATTGCCGAGGTCGAAATGCACGGTCGCGAGGTTGTTGTGGGCATCGTGCAGGCGCGGATCGAGCGCGATCACGCGCTCCAGCAGCTCTCTCGCCTCCTCGAGGCGCCGGCCGTCATGGGCGCACATGCCGAGCAGGTGAATGGCGTCGACATGATCCGGAAGGGCTTTCAGGATCTCGCGGCATAGCGCCTCTGTCTCGGCGTATCGGCCCTGGCCATAGGCGTTCGCCGCTGCGGCAATGACGGCGTCGGCCTGCTTCGTCAATTTCTTCTGCAATCGCGCATTCTGGAACGCGCGCGCGCCGCCGCCGCTCTTCTGCAAGGTGTCTCTCCGGAGGATGCCCTCAGCAGAGTCTAACTGATTCGCGAGCCTGGTCGGCCGGTGACCGGAGGCGCTCCGCCTCCGGGATTTCCCGGGGCCCGGCGCAACATCTTCCTAGGCCAGCTCCGAGGCGACGGCACAATGATCGCGCCAGAACCGGCGATAAGCCGCTTCAACCTCGCGCGTGTAAAATTCGACGTCGCCGGCCGGCGAGGCTGCGATCCGAGCCGGCAGATCCGCCCGCAGCTTTGCCAGGTAGGCCGGCTGCGCCGCGTAGTTGCACGCGATCGCGGCATAGCCCGCGTCATCCTCGGCGACCCAGTCCTCCAGGCCGACGGCGGCAACGATGGAGCCGCCGGCGCGCGACGAAGCGCCGCTGCCGAGCTTGGCGACCACGGGAACGCCGGCATAGAGGGACTCCCAGGTGCTGATGCCGCCGTTCTGCGGGAAGGTGTCGAGGGACATGTCGACCATCGCAAAGGCCCGCAGATGCTCGGGGCGCGAGGTCGAGCCCATGCAGATGACATTCTCTTCGGCGACCCCTTCTGCCGCGAACCGCGCGACCAGTCGATCGCGCAGCAATGGATCGTCAAGCAGCCCGTTCTTGACGATGATCTTCGATCCCCTCACCGCATGCATGACGTTCGACCACACCCGGATGGCCTCGTCCGAAATCTTGAAGATGCGGTTGAACACCCCGAAAGTGACGTAGCCGTTGCGGAGCATGGGTGGCTCTGAAGGCGGAATGTCCAGGATCGGATCGATCGTGATCAGGCACGGCAGGTCGTGCACCTTCTCGGCCAGGAGATGACGCGCCGATTGCGGAATGAAGATCGGGTCCGCGAGCACGTAGTCCATGGTTTGAAGGCCTGTCCCCGTGGAGTGCCCGAAGCCCGTCACCTGGATCGGCGCCGGCTTGCGGGCAAAGACATGAAGCCTGCTGCCGGTCGTGTGCCCGGAGACATCGATCAGAATATCGATCCCGTCGGCCTGGATGCGGTCGGCCAGCTCGTCATCGGACAATTGTGCGGCATCGACGAAGACATCCGCGAGAGGCCTGAAGCTCTCCGTCATCTCGTCCTGCATCGGCCAGCAGGAATAGCAGACGAGCTTGAACTGGGCGTGATCATGATGGCGCAGCACCGGCAACAGAGAGTATGCCGCCGAGTGGTTCCTGAATTCGGATGCGACGTATCCGATCACGATCCGCCGGTCAGGATCGAGTGGCCGCGGCGCCAGCGTCCTTTGCTGCAGCTTCGCGCCGATCGCGTCCCACCAGTACTTCCGCGCGGCCTGCTGGGCGGCGAAATCGGCCTCCGGCAGGTAGTCCAGCACGAAGATCTTGTATCCGATCGCCTCCGGAAAATCCGGCGCGATCTCGAGCGCGGCGTCGAGGTGCGCGAGCGCGGTCAGGATGTCTCCCTGGTTCACATGGCACGCCGCCAAAAGCGCCAACCCCATCTCGGATTGCGGATTGACCTCGAGCAGCGTCTTGACGCCTGCCATCGCCCGCGCCGTGTTTCCCGCGAGAATGTCGATCTGCGCCCGCCAGCACAGCGCGAACTCGAGCCGTGGCGATTGCGCCAGCGCCGCGTCGAGGTCCGCGGCCGCCTGCTCCAGCCGGGCTAAACTCAAATTAAGCCGTCCACGCTGCAGCAGAATCCGTGGCGAACCCGGCTTGATCGCGAGCGCGGCCTCGAAGGCGGCGCCCGCCTCCGCGAAGTGCCGGAGCTCGAGGCTGACCATCCCCCTGCCCGCGATCGCCTCGGCGTGAGATGGCTGAAACGACAGGGCGCGCTCGAAGCTCGCCTTGGCGCGTTCGAACTGGCCCGTCATCAATTCCGCCATGCCGCGGTTGCAAAACGCATCGGCATAATCCGGCTTCAGCCTGATCGCCCGTTCGTGCAGCCCGATCGCCTCGTTGCCGAGCCCGATGTGCAGCAGCGTATTGCCGAGATTGGTCAGGGTGATCGGACAACTCGGCTTGAGCGCGATGGCCTTCTCCTGGCAGGCGCGGGCGCTAGCGAATTTCTCCAGCGCGAAATAGACCGCCCCGAGATTGCCGTGCGCATCGGGCGAACGCGGATCGAGTGCAATTGCACGCTCGAGCAGGAATTCCGCCTCGTCGAGCCGCCCGCCGTCGAACGCGCGCAGGCCGAGCAGGTGCGTGGCATGAAAATGATCCGGCACCTCCTTCAAGATCTCGCGGCAGAGCATCTCGGCCTCATCGGGCCTGCCCTGCCCGAGTGCCTCGATCGCGAAGGCCATGACGGCGTCCGCCTGCTTCTTCAGCTTCTTTTCCAGTCGCGCATTCTGGTATGCGCGCACGCCGGCACTGCTCTGCAAGGTCTCTCTCCGGAGGATGGTCCGAAAAGAAGCAAGCCGATTCGGATGGTGCCAGGCTTGCGGTCAGACCGGCGAGGCCACAGGTCGCCGGGCTCAGCGCAGAATCTGGCTCAGGAACAGCTTGGTGCGGGCGTGCTGCGGGGCGGCGAAGAACTCGTTCGGAGTGTTGGCCTCGATGATCTGCCCGGCATCCATGAACACGACGCGGTTGGCGACCTCGCGGGCAAAGCCCATCTCGTGAGTGACGACCAGCATGGTCATGCCTTCCTCGGCGAGGTCGACCATGGTGTCGAGCACCTCCTTGACCATCTCGGGGTCGAGCGCCGAGGTCGGCTCGTCGAACAGCATCACCTTCGGGTTCATGGTCAGGGCCCGGGCGATCGCGACGCGCTGCTGCTGGCCGCCGGACATCTGACCCGGAAACTTGTTGGCCTGGTGCGGGATCTTGACGCGCTCGAGGAACTTCATCGCCGTCACCTCGGCGTCCTTCTTGGGGATGTTGCGGACCCAGATCGGCGCCAGCGTGCAATTGTCGAGCACGGTCAGATGCGGGAACAGGTTGAAGCTTTGGAACACCATGCCGACCTCACGGCGGACCGCGTCGACGTGCTTTAGGTTCGGTCCGAGCTCGATGCCGTCGACGACGATCTCGCCCTCCTGGAATTCCTCCAGCGCATTGATGCAGCGGATCAGCGTGGACTTGCCCGAGCCCGAGGGGCCGCAGATCACGATGCGCTCGCCCTTTTGCACGGCGAGATCGACGTCACGCAGGACGTGGAATTCGCCGTACCATTTGTTCAGGCCGGAAATCTTGACGATGGGGTCGGACATGGTGCCCTCGATCAGTTGCGGCGGTGGGCGTTGAGGCGGTGCTCGACGAACAAGGAATAGCGCGACATGCCAAAGCAGAACAGGAAGTAGATGATCCCAGCGAAGGCGAAGCCGGTGAACGCCGTCGACGGCGTCGACCATTTCGGATCCGCGAACGAGGCGCGCAGCGAGCCGAGCAGATCGAACAGCGCCACGATCGAGACCAGCGAGGTGTCCTTGAACAGCGAGATGAAGCTGTTGACGAGGTTCGGAATGACGTGCCGCAGCCCCTGCGGCAGCACGATCAGCGAGGTCGTCTTCCACCAGGACAGCCCGAGGGCGGCGGCCGCCTCGCTCTGCCCGCGCGGGATCGCCGCCAGCCCGCCGCGGACGTTCTCGGCCTGATAGGCGCCGGTGAACAGCGCGATGCCGATCAGCGCACGCACCAAGCCGTCGACGGTGAAATTGCCGGGAAGGAACAGCGGCAGCATGTAGGTTGCGAAGAACAGCACGGTGATCAGCGGCACGCCGCGCCAGAACTCGATGAAGGCGATCGAGAAGATCCGGATCAAGGGAATGGTCGAGCGGCGGCCGAGCGCGAGCGCGATGCCGATCGGCAGCGAGGTGACGATGCCGGTGACGGAGACCACCAGCGTCACCAGGAGGCCACCCCACAGATTCGTCGTTACGATCGGCAATCCGCCGTGATCGAGATCCATCAGCCTGATGACGATGGCGATGCCAATGAAGGTGGCGATGCTCGACGCCAGAGCCCGCCCGCCGGTGCGAACGCCACCGCCGAGAACGAAGGCGATCAGGCAGACGATCGCGGCCGTGACGCCGAAATCCGCCCAGACGGGCTGGCCGGTGCCCTGGAGATAATCGCGCAGCCAGGTGAGCGGAAAGATCAGCCAATGGATCAGCGTACCGAGCAGCACGATGAGGCTCCCGAGCGCCCACAGCAGCGGACCGACCGCAGAGGTCCTGCCCGATGTGATCAGCGCTTGTCCGGCACCGACGATGCTCTCATCGAACAATTGCAGCAGGCCGGCCGTCCAGCTCAGCCCGAAGCCCTTGATGCCGCCGCCGTGCAGCAGGAAGAACGCCACCACCGGAAAAGCGACGAAGAACAAGCCGGCATTCAGGCTCTTGGCCGGCAGCCGCGGAATGAGCAGCGGCAACAGCAGGACGACTGCAAGCAACAGCGTCAAGTTCACCCGCCAACGCTCGGCCTCGGGATAGAAGCCGTAGATCAGTTGCGGGAGCTTCGCCTGGATGTAGGGCCAGCAGGCGCCGACCGCAAAGCCGGCGTTCTCGGCGAGGCACGCGGTGCGGTCCTTACCGCTCCAGACCGCATCGACCAACAGGAACTTGACGGAGGGAACGATGGTGAACCAGAGCAGCAAGGCGCCGACGATCGTCAGCAGGATGTTGGTCGGCGAGTTGAACAGGCGCGTGCGCATCAGGCCGATGAAGCCCGTGGTCTTCACCGGCGCGGGACGCTCGGCGAGCAGGTCCTGGCGGACGAAGCTGGACGAGATGACATCGCTCATGCGCCGAGGCTCCGGCTGACACGCCAACCGTAGACGCTCATGATCGCGCTGGTCAGGAGCGAGATCAGGAGATAGACGCCCATCGTCATGGCGATGATCTCGATCGCCTGCCCGGTCTGGCTCAGCGACGTGCCGGCAAACACCGACACCAGGTCAGGATAGCCGATCGCGACCGCCAGCGACGAGTTCTTGGTGAGATTGAGGTACTGGTTGGTCAGCGGCGGCACGATGACGCGCATGGCCTGCGGCACGACGATGAGGCGGAGCGTGGCGCCGCGGCTGAGGCCGAGCGAAGATCCCGCCTCCATCTGCCCCTTGTGAACGGACAGGATGCCAGCGCGCACGATCTCGGCGATGAAGGCGGCGGTATAGGTCGCCAGCGCCACCGTCAGCGCCACGAATTCCGGGATGATGCGTGAGCCGCCGGCGAAGTTGAACCCC
Organism: Bradyrhizobium sp. IC4059; assembly: GCF_020193615.1. Classification (NCBI taxonomy): domain Bacteria; kingdom Pseudomonadati; phylum Pseudomonadota; class Alphaproteobacteria; order Hyphomicrobiales; family Nitrobacteraceae; genus Bradyrhizobium; species Bradyrhizobium sp. IC4059. Next base: position 800,786 of record NZ_JADYVH010000002.1, on the reverse strand, counting down.
CTCAGCTGCGGCAGCTCGAAGGTGAAAGGCAGACCGAAGACCAGCATCGTGGCCAGCGGAAGCCCGAACAGCAGGGCCAGCACGGAAGGCCAGATGCGGATCACCTGCCCGCGCTGAAACAGCGCTCGCCTTGCGTAGACGCGCAGCGCCAGTGAGGCGACGATGCCGAGCGCCAGCACCGCGAGGAACGGCGCGAGACCGCTCTGACCGATCGGGCTGGGAATGACGAGGCCCCGATTGCTGATGAAGGCAATGCCGAACAGGGAAATGCTCTGCCGCGGATTGGGCAAGGCCGCGAGCACCGCCAGATACCAGAACAGGATCTGGAACAGCAGCGGCAGGTTGCGGATGACCTCGACATAGATCTCGCCGACCCGCGACAGCAGCCAATTGGGCGACAGCCGGCACAGCGCGACGATGAAGCCGATCACCGTGGCGAAGACGATGCCCACCACGGAGACCACGAGCGTGTTCAACAGCCCGACCACGAACACGCGCAGGAACGTGTCCGAGCCGGTATAGGAGATCAGGGTCTGATTGACGTCGAAGCCGGCATTGTTCCTGAGGAAGCCGAAGCCGGCGGCGATATGCTGGTTCTCGAGATTGGCCCGCGCATTGGAGACGATCTCGTAGCCGATCCAGCCCAGGATCGCCGCGAAGGCAAACTGGACGGCAACGCCGTTCCAGCCTGCCTTGCCGCCCAGAATGCGCCGTATCTTCAGCGCGATCTGGGGCGGCGGTTTTCGAGCCTCGGTGCTCATGCCGCTGCCGGCCGATCAGGGCTGATCAGCGGATCGGCGGCGCGTACTGAAGACCGCCCTTGTTCCAGAGATTGTTGACACCGCGATTGATGCCGAGCGGCGAACCGGCGCCGACGGTGCGATCGAACACCTCACCGTAATTGCCGACGGTCTTGACGATCCGCACCACCCAATCCTTGGTCAGGCCGAGCTGTTCGCCGAAATTGCCGTCGCTGCCGAGCACGCGCTTCAGCTCGGGATTTTCCAGCTTCGCCTTCTCGTCGATGTTCTTCGAGGTCACGCCGAGCTCTTCGGCGGTGAGCATCGCGAACAGCGTCCATTTCACGATGTCGAACCACTGGTCGTCGCCGTGCCGCACCATCGGACCGAGCGGCTCCTTCGAGATGATCTCGGGCAGCACCATGTGGTCGTTGGGGCTGGCGAGCTTGAGGCGGTTGGCGTACAGGCCCGACTGGTCGGTGGTGAAGACGTCGCAGCGGCCGGCCTCATAGGCCTTGACGGTCTCGTCGTTGGTGGCGAACGCGATCACCTCGTACTTCATGTTGTTGGCCTTGAAGTAGTCGGCGAGATTCTGCTCGGTGGTGGTGCCGGTCTGCACGCAGACCGATGCACTGTTGAGCTCGAGCGCCGAATTCACCTTGAGCGACTTCTTCACCATGAAGCCCTGCCCGTCGTAATAGGTCACGCCGGTGAAATTGGCGCCGAGCGAGGTGTCGCGCGAGATGGTCCAGGTGGTGTTGCGCGAGAGCACGTCGACCTCGCCGGATTGCAGCGCGGTGAAGCGGTCCTTGGCGGACAGCGGCACGAACTTGACCTTGGTCGGATCGTTGAAGATGGCGCCGGCAATGGCGCGGCAGACGTCGACGTCGATGCCGGTCCAGTTGCCCTTGTCGTCGGGCGAGGAGAAGCCCGGCAGGCCCTGGCTGACGCCGCAGGACAGCATGCCCCGATCCTTGACGGTCTTGAGCGTTTGCGCATCGGCGGCTTGGGCGGTGAGGCCGGCGGCGAGAGCAAGGGAGAGAGCCAGGGTTACGCGTTTCATGGGCTTTGGGCCTTTCAAGGTCGTCTCAAGGTCAGGAATGTTGTCTTAGGATCGTCTCTGCCAAACCAGGTCCTTCAAGAATCCGGCCTTGCAAGAGTCATGCTGGAAAACCTTGCCGAACACTCGCCGATCTCGGGAGCCCATACCTTCATCCCCGCCGCCGGCGCCCGCCATCTCTTGGCTGTGACGCGACGTCCGGTCAGGCAATGGATCGAAGGTCGCGGCAGGCCCCTCAACATGCGGCGACTGAATAGCACCTGCGCATCACAGAACGACTGGCGTTCCGGGTCAAGGGGTTGACGGGACTCTTCTGTGTTCTGTTATTAACGACCGCGGCCTTTCGGTCGGCCCAGGGGCGCGATGCGTCCGGTGGAAACGCGGTTTTGAAAGCAGGCGCATGGATTCTTCGTCCCCCCAAGAGCAGCACGCCGAGACCCGGCTGGTCACCTCCGGCCGCGACACCAAGGCGCAGAAGGGGTTCGTCAATCCGCCGGTCTTCCACGGCTCGACCGTGCTCTATCCGACCGCAGAGGACCTGCACGCCCATCGCGGCGAGTTCACCTACGGCCGTCACGGTTCCCCGACGACCAAGGCGTTCCAGGAGACGCTGATGGCGCTGGAGGGTCCGCAATGCGCCGGCGTCGGTATCGTGCCGTCGGGGCTGTCGGCGATTTCCACCACCCTGCTCTCGGTGCTCAAAGCCGGCGACCACATCCTGGTGGTCGACAACATCTATCGGCCCTCGCGCAATTTCTGCAACGGCATGCTCACGCGCTACGGCGTCGAGACCACCTATTTCGATCCGATGATCGGCGCGGGCATCGACAAGCTGTTCAAGCCCAACACCCGGGCCGTTCTGGTGGAGGCGCCGGGCTCGCAATCGTTCGAGATGCCCGACATCCGCGCCATCGCCGAAGTCGCACATGGGCGCGGCGCGCTCGTCATCGACGACAACACCTGGGCGACGCCGCTCTATCACCGCTCGCTGGACCAGGGCGTCGACATCAGCATGCAGGCCGCGACGAAATATATCGGCGGCCATTCCGACATCATGTTCGGCACCATCTCGGCCAACGCTAAGGCCTGGCCGATGATTGCCGAAGGCATCCGCTTGCTCGGCGTCTGTGCCGGCCCCGACGACGTCTTCCTGGCGCTGCGCGGCCTCCGCACGCTGTCGGTGCGGCTGGCGCAACATCATCGCTCCGGGCTCGAGATGGCGCGCTGGCTGGCGGCAAGGCCTGAGGTTGCGCGCGTGCTGCATCCCGGGCTGGAGACCGATCCCGGTCATGCGATCTGGAAGCGCGACTTCACCGGCGCCTCCGGCCTGTTCAGCATCGTGCTGAAGCCGGCGCCGCAGCAGGCGGTCGACACCATGCTCAATACGCTGAAGCTGTTCGGCATGGGCTTTTCCTGGGGCGGGTTCGAGAGCCTTGCAATTCCCTTCGATTGCGATGCCTATCGCACCGCGACCAAATGGGAGCCCGGCGGCCCGACGCTGCGTCTCCACATCGGGCTCGAGAGCACCGACGACCTCAAGGCCGATCTCGACCGCGGCTTCGCTGCCCTCAAAGCGGCCATGTGAGCATCAGGATTGGGCATCTCGCCTAGCAACGTGCCAGGCTTCAACAAGCGGAGCCGAACGCTGGATCAGCGGTCCAGCGTCTTCGAGGCGGTGCCGCGGTTCTTCCAGATCAGCATGATGTTTCTGATATAGATGATGGTCGCGAGCGACTGTCCGAGGATGATGACGGGCTCGCGCTTCACGACGCCATAGACCAGCGTCATCAGCCCGCCGCCCATCGAGCAGAACCAGAACGCCATCGGCACCACGCTGTTGCCGGCGCGCTCGCTCGCGATCCACTGCACCAGGAAGCGCGCCGTGAAGAACAGCTGCGCGACCAGGCCGAATGCCAGCCAGAAGTCGAACTTGGCGACGAAGACGTCATAGAGATAATTGCTCAGCGCCTGACCGTATTGAATGATCATGCGTTCACCTCGGTCACCTCAGGCGTCGGCTTCTTGCGGCGGATCAGCCACCAGACGCCGGCAAGATCCATGATGCCGATCCACAGCCGGTCGAAGAAACCATAGTTGGACACGCCGGAATGGCGCGGCCGGTCGATCACATCGACATAGGCGATGTCATAGCCTTCGCGGCGGACCAGGGCGGGGAGGAACCGATGCAGCCCGTCGAAATATGGAAGCATCAGGAAGACGTCGCGGCGGAACGCCTTCAGCCCGCAGCCGGTGTCGCGCGTGCCGTCCTTCAGGATGGCGTTGCGAACGCCGTTGGCGATGCGCGACTGGAATTTCTTGAAGCCGGTGTCCTTGCGCCCGATCCGCTGGCCGGCCGCGAGACCGACGCGCCCTGCCCCCTTCTCGACCGCCGCGATCAGGTCGGGCAGGAAGGCCGGATTGTTCTGGCCGTCACCATCGAGCGTCGCCACGATCTCTCCGCGCGCCGCGCGCACGCCGCTGCGCACGGCCGCCGACTGGCCGCCCGATCTTGCATGGCGAAGCTGACGCAGATTGCTCCGCTGCTTCATGATGGCGCCAAGCCGCTCGCCGGTGGCGTCGGTCGAGCCGTCGTTGACGTAGATGATCTCATAGGGCCAGCGGCCATCGAGTGCCGCGCCGATCTCCGCGATCAGCGGCGCGATGTTATCGGCTTCGTTGCGCACGGGAACAACGATGGAAACCGAAGGCTGGAAGGTCGACAAATCGAGGCTCGTGGTTGGAATTGACCTGCCCAGAGGAACCGGCGGTCCCGGCAGGCAGCCGCTTTTATGGGGCGGATGCCCGGTGGGCAACCCTTTTAAGGCGGTCGGAAAACGTCCCTGAAAGCGGCACGATGGTGCCGTCGGCGCGGATGGCAAATCCGAGCTTTCGGGCCGCGAACCAGTAATGAACGGCCATGGCGCCCACCGTTCCGACCAGAGCGCCGGCGACCACGTCGCTCGGATGATGCGCCAGCAACACCAGGCGCGTCAGCACGATCACGATTGCGTAAGTGAACATGAAGACGCGCAGACGCGGCCACAGTGCCGAGACGGCAAACGCCAGGGCGAACGCGGCCACGGCGTGGCCTGACGGCAGGCTGGCATAAGCCCCTGTCCCCTCGAACGGGACGAAGTTGAACGGATTGGCCTTGCCCCCGACGAACGGACGTCCGCGGCCGATGACATATTTCAGGATCTCGGCGACGAAGGCTGACACGGCAACCGACAGAAACAGGAATTGCAGCCGCGTGCCGAAGCCGAGCAGCAGCGCGCGGCGGCTCCCACGCAGCCCGGCCGCGACGAGCGCCAGCACCACCAGCGCAGCCCCCAGCACCGAGAGGATATACTCGTCCTTGCCGAAATCGGTGAGGATGCGGATCGGCCACAGGCTCGGCGTGCCGCGCGGCGGCATCAGCAGGATCTCGGTCTGATCGAACGCGACCATCAGCAAGATGACGAGCGCTGCACCCGCCGCGGCAAGCCACAGCGAATGCCGCGCCAGCTTCCGGGCGGCTTCGGCGCGGCGCGAATGCGAGGGCGACCGCACGAGCTGCGCCAGCGCGCGCCAGGACACCGTTAGCAATTGCGCGGGATAGCCGGCATGCGGCGCAATGTCGGTCGGAGCCCGCATCCTATTCGGTACCTTCGGAGCGGAAGATCGAGATCGAGATCGCGCGCCCTTGCGAGAAATTATAGCCGTCGATGCGCGCGCCGACCTTGTAGCGCAACCCGATCGCCTCGGCGCGCTGCACGAAGCTGCGCTCCGAGCGCTGCTCGATCAGCGCGAAGCGGCAGCTGCCCTGCCGCAGGAAGTCCGCCGCACCGGAGCCGTCCGTGAGCAAGGTCCGGGTGCCCGCCAGGAAGACGAGGCTCGGCTCGTGATAACCGGCCGCAGCCGCCTTCGGTCCGACGCAGGTGACGTTGCGAAGCGCGCGCGCGATCTCGATGCTGGGAAACAGCGGGGTCAGCGACGGCAGCACGATGCCGTAAATCGTCACGGCGAGCATCAGGCCTGCGACCAGGGCGTTGAGAAACGAGCGCTCGGCGCGGTTGGTATCGAACAGCCACCAGGCGAACAGACCGAAGATCAGCGCGGCCGCGATGAACGGCCAAGCCACGAAAGCGGGCTGCCGCGTCAGTATCACCGAGCCGACCACCGCGATGATGGAGGCGGCTGCGGGGATCGCGAACCACCAGGCCGAGCCGCGCATCAGCCAGGAGCGCGACAGCACGCGCCGCTCCACCGCGCCGGCGGTGAGGATCGCGATCGCGGGATACAGCGGCAGCACGTAATGCGGCAGCTTGGTCAGCACCGCCTCGAACACGATCCAGGACGGGATCAGCCAGGCCAGCAGGAACTGCGCACCGGGCTCGCGGCGGGCCCGCCACACCGCGGGCGCCGCCATCGCCGCCAGCGGCGCACCTGGCCAGAACGTGATCCAGAACAGCGCCAGGTAAAGTCCGGGCGGTGCGCCGTGGGATTCCTGGGCGCCAAGCTTGCTCAGCATGTCGCCGCCGACGGAGGTGGTGAAGAAGGTCTCGCCCGCGCGCCAGAAGATCGCGAGGAACCAGGGCAGCACCAGCACCAGCATCCACATCAGGCCCCAGACAGGCCGCAGCTTCCACAGCCAGGAGGCGTCGCGGTCCTGGATCGCGAGCGCGACGATGGTCAGGCCTGCGAACATCAGGATCAGCGGCCCCTTGATTAGGATGCCCGCAGCAAGCGCGGTCCAGAAGATCGCGGGCCAGCTCCTGGGCGGATGCGTCTCGTCCTCGGCGCGCTGCCAGGACAGATAGGCCCGCGCCATCGCGCCCATCGCGGCAACCACGCAGAGCAGCAGCACGGCGTCGGTCTTGGCCAGGCGCGCCTCGACGCCGAGCAGCACCGAGGCGCACATCATCAGCGCCGCCAGCACCGCGGCACGCCGCGTGACGAAGCCGAGCGCGGCCCAATACGTCATCAGCACGGCGCCGATCGCGCCCATCAGTGACGGCAGCCGGTAGACCCAGATGCGCAATTCGGCCTTCGGCAGCTTGAGCATCGAGGCGGCTTCGACGGTCGCCGATTGCAACCAGTAGATGCCGACCGGCTTCTTGTAGCGGACGTCCTCCTGAAAGCGGATGTCGACATAATCGCCGCTCTCGACCATCTGCTTGGTGGCCTGGGCAAACCGTGCCTCGTCGCGGTCGATCGGCGGGATGGTGAAGAAGCCCGGCAGGAACAGCAGCAGCGCACACAGCACCAGGAAGCCGACCGCGCGCGGGTGGCTGGCAGTGACGATGTCGAGCATGCGCACGAGCCCGCTGCCCGGATTTGTGGGCGATTTCGACTCGCGGGGGGCACCAAAACGGGGGCTGGGGTAGGTCTCGGCCATTGGTTCCGCTTACGCTGAAACCGCCATGGCCACAACCGCTTAAGGCAGGGTCATTGAATTCGAATGACGACTGTGTCCGCGGCGCCCGTGGCGTCGATCACGGTGAGCCGTGCAAAGCCCGGGCCGGGCGGATCGATCAACCGATGACGGCGGCCGTCGATCTCGCCGAGCGCGGTGCCGTTAACCATGACGGTCATGGGCAGCACGCCGCCGGCGACCTTGACCGGCATAGCCGCGCTCTCCCGGCCATCCGATCGATCGACGTCGATCCGCGAGCCGTTCAGCGGAAACTGGATGTGCAGCGGCTGCTCGCCCCCGCTTCGCACCAGTTCGCCGACCGGACGGAACCGCTTCAAGGGCAGCGGCAGCTTCGCGTTGCTTGCGACCAGGGTTCCCTTGGGCGGCTTCGGCAAGGCGGCCAGCGTCTTGCCGCTGCGGGCGAAGGCATCGAACAGGATGGGCGCGGCGGCAACGCGTCCGATCAGGCCGGGAACCGGCGCTCCGTCCGGACGGCCAACCCAGACGCCGATGGTCATGCGACCGTCGAAGCCGACCGACCAGGCGTCGCGATAGCCGTAGGAGGTGCCGGTCTTGAAGGCGATGCGGTTGTGGGCGGCGTTCTCCGGCGGTGGCGTGCCGAGCAGGACGTTGCCGACCTGCCAGGCTGCGACCTGATCCAGCAGCCGCAGCGGCTCCCGATCGTCCCTGGCCGTCACGATCTCGCGCAGCGGCTTGGTGGTCCCGAGGCGGGCAAAGCCGGCATAGAGCTGGGCGAGGTCCTGGAGCGTCACGCCGACGCCGCCGAGCCCCATGGCGAGGCCGGGCGCTTCGTCCTTGGGCAGGACGAGGTTGCCGCCGGCCTGCCGCAGCCGCGAGGTCAGCCGGCTCGAGCCGACGCGGTCGAGCAGCACGATGGCCGGCACGTTCAGCGACAGTTGCAGAGCCTTCCTCACCGGCACGGTGCCCTGGAAAGTCATGTCGAAATTTTCCGGCGCATAGGAGCCGAAGCGGACCGGGCGGTCGTCGATCAAGCTGTCGGGATGGACAAAGCCGTCCTCGAAGGCGAGCCCGTAGATGAAGGGCTTGAGCGTCGAGCCGGGCGAGCGGATGGCGCGGGTCATGTCGACCTGCCCTGCCCGGCTCTCGTCGAAATAATCGGCCGAGCCGACACGCGCGAGCACGTCGCCGCTCTCATTGTCGACCACGACGATGCCGACCGAGATGTTCGGACCCAGCGCAATTGCGCGGTCGCGCGCCAGCGGCTCCAGCAGCTTCTGCAAGGTCGCATCGAGCGTCAGCTTGATGATCGGCGCGTCCTTGACCGTCGACTGCGCGGCGTCGGAGGCATGCGGCGCCAGGATCGGCATCGGCCTGCGCAGTTTCGGCACCGGCATCGCCTTGGCCTGATTGGCGTCGTCGGCGCTGACCACGTGCTCCTCGACCATGCGGTCGAGCACGCGGTCGCGCGCCTTGCGGGCTGCTTCCGGATAGCGATCCAGCCGGCGCGTCTCCGGCGATTGCGGCAGCGCGACCAGCAACGCGGCCTCCGCCAGCGACAGCCGCTTCGGCTCCTTGCCGAGGTAGGAGATCGACGCCGCGCGGATGCCTTCGAGATTGCCGCCATAGGGCGCCAGCGCCAGATAGAGATCGAGGATCTGCTCCTTGCTCATGCTGCGCTCGATCTCGATGGCACGCACGATCTGCCGCAATTTTGCGTAAAGCGAGCGCTGCCGCCGCGGCTCCATCAGACGGGCCAGCTGCATCGTGATGGTCGAGCCGCCCGAGACGATGTGGCCGCGCGTTCCCAGCTGCAACGCGGCGCGCCCCAGCGCCAACGGATCGATGCCGCCATGGGCGTAGAAGCGCTGGTCCTCATAGGCGAACAGCAGTTTCAGGTAGGTCGGATCGACATTGGTCCTGGTATCGACCGGCAACCGCCAGCGCCCATCCGCCATTGCATAGGCGCGCAGCAGTTTGCCGTTGCGATCGACGATGGTGGTTGAGACCTGGCGGGCTTCGTCGAGCGGAAGCGGGCCGAGCGAATAGACCCAGCCAACGAAGCCGATGATGGCGAGGATAAAGGTGAGCGCGGCTGCGGAGAGAAGGCGAAAGGCGATCCGCCCCCTCCGTCCGTCATGGCCGGGCTTGACCCGGCCATCCACGCCAACACCCACCGCCGGCGCGGCCGTGGATGCCCGTGTATGTGGCTCAGCCTCGCTCATCTCACTCACTTCGCCGCCCGCACCTCGACACTGCCCGTGCCGGTCCGACCATAGCGCGAGGGATTGTACATGTCCTCGACATAGGCCTGCGGCAGCACGTATTTGCCGGGCGAGACCGCGCGCACGACATAGGCGAGCGTGAAGACCGACTTGGAATCCGAGGCCCGGTCGACGGCCGCGGTGAAGCGGTCGTCGCGGAATTCGGTATGTTCAGGCTCCTCGCCGTCCTCGATCCAGTCCAGCGTGCCGCTGTCGCCCGACGACACCAGGTTCGGATTGTCGATCTCCAGACCCGCCGGCAGATAGTCGGACACCATGATGTGGCCGTACTCGGGCTTGGCCTCAGTGATCTTCAGCACCACTGCAAAGCGCTGGTTCTGCTTGACCTTGCTGATGTCGGCGGGCTTGCCGTCGAGCGTATAGTAGCCGCGCTCGATCTTGAAGCCGTTTGACGCCGCCGGCTCCGGCGCGACCGGCGAGCCCGACACCGAGACGACCGCCTGCACCGGCGCATCGCCGGTGTTGGTGATCTTCAGCGGTTTGCCGCCCAGCGTGTCCGCCTTGTAGCTGCGATACAAGGCGGTCTTGACCGGCTGGCCGTCGACCTCAATCGACATGTTCTCCTTGGCGAGCGCCCGCGCCGCCAGCACCAGCCACGCATTCTCCTGCGTGGAGGTGTAGGGCGTCAGCCCGCGGGCGGTCTCGACCCGCGACACCGCCTGCGTCAGCGTCGCCCTCGGCGCGTTGCCTTCACTGGCGAGCGACACCAATGCGGCGGCGTCGCGCAGCTGCGAGCCGTAATCGGTGCGGCCGAATTCCAGCGCGGGCTTGGGCGCGAGGCTGTCGAGCGCAGCGCCATAGACCCGCTCGGCGCGGTTGCGGTCGCCGACCAGGGCGAGCGCCGCCGCAAGCTGCGATTTCGCGATCGGGGTCGCGAGGTTGGCAAGCTTGGTATCGGCGAGATAGCGGAGGTCGCCGATCGGAGCCGCGCCGTTACGCGCGAGCACATAGAGGCCGTAGGCGAGATCGCGCCCACCGTCCTTCTCCGGCTCGTTGGCATTGACGACGGAGTTGCGGATACGGTCGAGCGCGTTCTTGAACAGCACGTCCGGCACCGCAAAGCCCTTCTCGCGGGCGCGGGTGAGGAAGTCCGTCACGTAGGCATCGAGCCAGGCATCGTCGCCGCCGGCCAGCCACAGGCCGAACGAGCCGTTCGAGCCCTGGCGCGCCAGCAGCCGCTCGATGGCGTCGCGGATGCGCTGGTCGACCTCGGTGTCCATGGCAAGATGCGCGCCGGCCGCGAGCTCGTTGACATAGAGCAGCGGCATCGCCCGGCTCGTGATCTGCTCCGAGCAGCCATGGGGATAGCGGTCGAGCGCTTTCAGGATCGTTGCCGCATCGAGCGCGGTCGACAGGCTGGCCGAAACAGAGACACTGCCAGTGCCCGGCACGAGGTCGGAGAACATGTCCGAGCTCAGCGTCAGGCTCTCGCCCTTCGCCAGCGTCCGGATCGAGCGCCGCGCCAGCACCTGCGTCGCCGGCTTGACGTCGAACACATAGTGACGCACCAGCGCGAGGCCATTCGGCCCCTTGATGTCGACGTCGAGCGTCGCCTGCCCCGCCGCGGTCGCATCGAGCGCGAGCGAGAACGAATTGCGCTGCTTGGCGGCGAGCTTCACCGTGGTTGCGGGATTGCCGGTCATCTTCACCGGGCCGCCCGCCTTCACGTTGATGACGTAGTCGCCGGCCTGGCCCTCCACATTGTCGATCTCGAGATTGACCGAGCCGCGGTCGCCATTGAGCAGGAAGCGCGGCAGCGTCGTCGTGAGCACGACGGGATCGCGGATCACGACGTCGGTGTTGGCGCGGCCGAGCTTGGTCGCGGTCCACGCCACCGCCATCACGCGCGCGGTGCCGGCGAATTCCGGAACATCGAAGCTCACTTCGGCCGAGCCGTCGGCGGCGACCGTGACGATGCCGGAATAGAGCGCGAGCGGCTTCTGCGTAGGCGGCGAGCCCTGTAGCTCGCCACCGGCGTCGCCGCCGGACTTGATCTGGCCGCGCGTGCCCGACATGCCGTCGATCAGCTGCCCGTAGAGGTCGCGAATCTCGGCGCTGAGGCGACGCTGGCCGAGATAATAATCGTCCGGCGCCGGCGGCTTGTAATTGGTGAGATTGAGGATGCCGACGTCGACCGCGGCGATGACGACCTTGGCGTCCTCGCCCGGATTGAGCCCATCGAGCTTGACGGGGATCTTCAGCGTCGAATTCGGCCGGATCAGCGAAGGCGGCGACAGCTTGACCTGCAAGGTGCGAGCCTGCTTGTCGATGCCGAACCATTTCAGCCCGATCGCACGGCCCGGCATGCGCTGGGCGGCGGCATCGAGCGGACGGCGCAGCGTCGCCACCACATAGGCGCCGGTGCCCCAATCCTTGCCGATCGGGAGCTTGACCTGCGCGGTGCCTTCCTTGACATCGATGGTCTGCGTCGTCAGCAGCCGCTCGCCGAGCACGTTGATGGTGAGCTTGCCGGCGCTGCGGACGTTGACGGACACCGTCATGGTGTCGCCTGAGGCGTATTGCGGCTTGTCGATCGAGGTCTCCAGCAGGTCCGGCGTGTCAGCGCTGCCGTCGGAGTACCAGCCGACGTCGAACTGCACCGAGGTCACCGGGCCGTCGGCCTCGTTCGACTTGACGTCGAGCCGGTAGCGGCCGGGCTCCGGCGTGAGCGAGAGCCGCGTCGGCTTGTCGACCGTAACAGTGACGTCGCCGTCGGCGACGCGCGACGTCGACTTGACCGGCTCGTACTCCCAGTAATTGTTCTGGCGGTACCACTGGTAGCGCGACTCGATCTTCAGGAGCTCGTAGCGCAGACCGTCGCGGCGCAGCTTCTCGCCCTCCGGCGAGACGAACACGACGTCGAACTCGGCCTTGTCGCCCTCGGTTACGTTCTTGTCGCCGAACAGCGGCTTGATGCCGATCTGCGCCGTTGCCGGCGCGACCGGCAGCACGATCTTGCGCTCGACGGCGCGGCCGCCGGTCTCGACCATGCGGACGAAGATCTGTGCCTCCTGCGGGCGCGTCGAGGCCGGCTGCTTGTCCAGCGTCACCGGGAAGGTCGCGACGCCATTGGCGTCGGCCTCCGGCAGGTTCTCCAGCGGCGTGCGCTCGTTCGAGGTGGTCTCTTCGTCGTCGACGCCGAACTTGTAGCCGGCAAAGCCGGGCCGCTCGGCCGCCGGCGCGATCAGCATGTCGCCTTCGAGCTGCAGGCCCGAAGCAGGTGCGCCATAGAGGAAATGACCGTCGGCCTTAAGCTCCACTGGAGCGTTAGCTTTGATCAGCTTGTCCTTAGCGGACAAGTCGAATTCGATCCGATCGGGGACGTAATCCTCGACCATGAAGGTGGTCTCACCGACCGAAGCTCCCTTCGGATCGGTGAAGGCGCGCACCCGCCAGGTGCCGGTCGGTACGGCCGAGTTGAGCGGCACGGACAGCGTGCGGCCGCCGGCGCCCTGATCGGCCAGCACGGCACGGCGATATTCGACGCCGTCGGGGCGCTCGACCACCAGTGTCATCGGCCCACCGGTGACGGCATTGCCCTGCCCGTCGCGGAGCAGCGCGGTGAGGAACACGGTCTCGCTGGAACGGTAGACGCCACGCTCCGCATAGACGAAGGCATCGGCGCCGGCGGGCACCGCGCGCCCCGAAACGCCTCGGTCGGACAGGTCGAAGGCCGACGTCTTCAAACTCAGGAAGGCATAATCGGCCTTCTCGCCGGTCACCGTGAGCATCGCCGGCGACAATCCGCCCTCGCCGCGCGCAAGGCCGGCCTCGAACAGCACGTGACCGGCATCGTCGGTCTTGCGCGTCGCCAGGATCTCGTTGTTGCGCGCGACCAGGCGCACCTCGGCCTTGCCGACCGGGTCGGTCGACGCCAGCGAGTTGACGAAGACATGAATGCCGTCATTGCCGGAATAAGCGGCGATGCCGAGGTCGGAGACGATGAACCATTGCGTGGCGAGCTGGTAGTCCTCGTCCGAGGCCCTCGCCGCGGCCGTCATGACGTAGACACCGGGCTGGAGCTGGCCGAGCGCCTGGTCGACCGGGAACGCCGTGGTGACGTCCTGGTTCAGCGTCGTCGCAGTCGCAAGCTCGCCGGTCCAGACCTTGACGCCGCGCTCGTCGCCGAGCTCGCTGAGCTGGTACTTCGACAGCGTCCTCTGGAAATCGCTGTCGACCACCGTGTTGATCAGGTTGCGGTCGCCGATCCGGAAGACATTGATGCTAACCGCAGGCGTGTTGACACTGACGACGGGAATGCCGCGCTGGCCGGTCCGCGGCAGCACATAGGCGCGGCTGGTGAAGCGCACGAACGGCTTGCGGTCGCGCACATAGATGTTGAACTCGGCCGATTTCGGCAGCCCCTCCTTCACGGTCGACGGCAAGCCGGCGCGCAGGTTGATGTTGTAGCGCTCGCCGTGCTTCAGCCCGTCGACGCAGAGCTGCTTGCCTTCGGCCGACAGCGCCGGCTTGTCCTGCCCGGCGAGAGCCAGGAACGGCGCGAAGTCGGTGCGCTTGGCGAGTTCCTCGGAGAACTGGAAGCAGGCACGCGGGCTCGCCGAGTCCGAGTCGACGGTATAGTCGAGCAGCCGGAAGCCGTGCTCGTCGCGCATCTTCTCATATTGGCCGCGGACGTCGGCGACCTCGCGCATGTCGAGCGACAGTCGCAGCGCATCCAGTGCAGGCCGCCACAGCTTGCGGTCGGCCAGCGCCTTGCCGAGCACGGCGAGCGCGTCGGCCTCCTCGCCCGGATTGCCGGCGCGCATGTAAGCGATATAGGCCGCCGTCGAGGCGCGCTCCAAAAGGAAGGTCTGCTCGCTCGAGCTCTTCGGCGAGATCTGGAAGATGACCTTGGCGAGCCGCAGCCAATTGCCGGCATCCTCGGGCGTGGTCGCGGCGATCTGGCCGAGCACCGAAAGGCCGGTGCGGTAATCATTGCGCCGGAAGGCGGCGTCGGCGTCCGTCTTCAGCGTCGCATTGGTCTTGGCGACCGGCCCCGCCTCGCTCTTGATCTGGGCCTCCAGCTTGATCGCGGAATCCGCGAGGTCGTCGCGTTTGAACGCCTTGTCGGCGGCCTGCGCGGTGACAAGGCCGAGCGCTAGCGCGGCGCAGATTGTGACGGCGCGAACGAGACCGATCATTGAAGACTCCCGGAAAGCGCGGACGAACGCCGCGGCGGCAAATGAAATGCGCGGAAAGGTGACGGACTCAAGGCGATGGAACCAGAAGGTGCAAAGCGTCGCTTTCGCCATGACAGAGGTAAGCCCAGAGGAGACCGGCCAAGATATCGCCACGCACGCCGTCCTGATGGCGCAGCACTACCTGACCAGTCGACCGGCGGCCGTGCCCCGGAAGCTGTTCAGCGTTCCCGGCGATGTGATCCATCGTCCAGTCCGCTGCCGCTCAACCCGGCACCCTGACACCCCACCGTTCCGCTTTGTCGCCGCACTGAGGAAAACGGTTCGGTTCAGACTTGGCGAAACACCAGTTTTTTCATATTGGCATGCTACATGAACGGCCAGCCGCCCAATCCGGGCGGCTCAAGACGGCCGGCTCAAGACGGTCCCGTAGCTCAACTGGATAGAGTAGCGGATTTCTACTCCGCGGGTTGCAGGTTCGAGTCCTGCCGGGATCGCCAGCTCGTTGCCTCGCCGCCGCTCTTCACGAACGCGTGGGTAACCATATGCCGGCCTTTGAACGGCGCCGATCAGCCCTATCTAAGCGCCGGGTGAGACGCGCCCGATAGGTTTGGGAATGCAGCAATCCGAATTGACGAGAATGGCGATCGCATCTGCGGTCGCGGTCGTTGCGATCTCGTATTTGGCGGTCGACGCGGGCTTGGTGAGCACCAATGCGGTCACGAGGCCCATCAAGGTGGTCCAGGCCTCGATCCTTGGCGCCGCAACGGGACAACGTCAGCCTGCATTTGCAGTTGAGGACTGGGCGCGCCGCGGTCACGACAAGCCGCGACTCGAATATTGCCTGGCGGTCGACTGATCGACGTGCCCGCCCTCCGGTCTATCCACAGCCTGCCCGCTGATGACCCCGCCACCACCGCGCAATGGCCGCGGTGAGATCGTCCCACACCTCCGTCGGCAGGTCCGGCACCGCCACCCGGACGCTGTACTGGTCCGTCGTCGCGTCGTGAAACCACTCGGTCGCGGCGAAATCGAAGCCGAAGCTGCCGGCGTGGCGGATGGGAAAGCCCGCGCGGCGCAATTCGCAGCTCATGTCCTCGGCAGCCTGCCGTGCTGCCGCCTCGTCGAGCGCGCGCCTTCCGCGAAGAGTCACGTAGAGGCCGTGAGCGAAGCGAAGCTGAGCCGAGAGCGCCGGGATCTCGGCGGCAAAGCATCGCGCCGAGCTGCGGCCGTTGCGCAAGATCGCCGCCACGCGCCGCTTCGTCAGCGCCCAATACGCCGCGCTGCCCGCGAAGGGCGGGAAGTGGGCCGGCAATGCCGCGCCGCCGAGCAGCCGCACTGCGTTGCGCGTTTCGAACGCGAGACGTGACCATTCAGCGTCCCCTGCCCGCGGTGGACGCTCATGCCCGCGCACGAAGACGGCCGAGCCGAGGCGGCCATATTCCGCTCCGAGCGAATCGAGCTTGTTGTGGCTTCGCACCAGCACCAGCGCAATTCCGTGTCGCCTGGCCCACCCCACGACGCGCCTGATGCGGCCCGACCTGCCGGCGAAGCACGTCGTATCGAAAATCAGGAGATCGAGGCCCGAGCCGTCACAGCGCAGCACCGCCTCGATGGCGCCGGCGACGGAGCAGGAATCCAGCAGCAGGATCCGCGGCGAGCTCACCCGTGCAAGCGCATCGCCGAGCGGCAGCGGCAAGGGTTCGATCCGCAAATGCGGCATGAAGCTTCGGATCAGCTCCAGCGTCTCGCCATAGCAGCCTGGCAGCACCAGGATATCCGCCTTCGCGACGATCCGCGCGGAGGCGAGCAGCACCGCGGAGATCGCCGCCATCCCCGAGGCAGTGTAGATCGCCGTGCTCGTGCAGCCGCCGTCGAGCTCGTAGAACGACGGACCGCGTACCGTGAGATCGGCCCGCTGGTAGTCGTAACTGAACTCGAACGGCCCGCTGGCGGGATCGGCCGTGTGCGACCAGGCGGTCTCGGTCGCCTTCCACTCGTGTAATTCATGCTCCGCCCTGAGCGCGGCAGTGATCTGGAATTTGGACCTGACGACGTCATCGACGGAACGCGGCGACGCCAAATCGAGCGGGTTTCTCAGGCCGTCGTTCAACAGCCTGAGTTCCCAGTGCTTGCGTTCCAGATAGGCCCGAACGGTCTCCATCGCGCTTCTTGACAGATCCAATCAGGCGTCAACGTCCGGAAATCCCAACGGGTCCAACGTGCCTGCTGCAACGAACCGGCGCCTTCGCAGTTGAAGCCATGCAAGGAGGACAGCATGGCTGACATCAGAGAGCACATGAAGATCATCGGCAAGGACGGCGCACATGTCGGCACCGTCGATCGTCTCGAGGGCAACCGCATCAAGCTGACGCGCAAGGACAGCCCGGAAGGTCACAAGGACCATCATCACTACATCGACACGAAATATGTCGGCGCCGTCGAAGGCGACGTGGTCAAGCTGTCGGTGAATGCCGACGCCGTCCCGAAGACCGAAGCTGCGTAAAACACTGAGCCCCTGCGGGGGCTTTTGTTTGTTCACGGTCCGACTCCGCTTCGTTCGCGAGTACGAATCGCGACTGCAATTCGATTGCGCGGAGCATTCGTTAACGATGACTTTCTGCGGAAGGTCGCTGCAATGCGATCGGATTTCAGCGCTGCGGATTGACCGGGAACGAATGCGCGATCCGCGCGTTGGATGACCGAACTGAGTGGTGCCGACCCGCCAGCCCCGGTCGGCTTTGAAGGACCCCGTGCTTGTCCCCCGAGCACGGGGTTTTTCTCATCTCAGCGCTCTCGGGCCAAAGGCCTGCGCCCGGCTGGATGCGAGGGGCCGGCTTGCTCATCGTGCAGATCGCGGGCGAGCTCGTGCCATGCCAGGGCCAGCTGGATCAGCCGTTGCCTGTCGGCACCCTCGGCCTCCGCGGCGCGCTTCATAGCGGCCTCGGCCTCATGTTGCGGATCGTACTCGGTGTACATGCGCAGACTCTAGCCGGCCATCTGGACGAGTGCGTGGCAATTTCGTCCGTATGATTGCGGGGTAACGACCAGCCTTCCTGCACCGGTCTGTGAACCACGTCACAGCCTGTCCGCGACATCTCCGCTAAACTACGTGTCCAGGCTTCATGGGTGATGTCCGGTCATGACACGCAAAGCAGCAACGGAAGTCATCGTCCCGAGGCAGCGACATCGCGCGGACCTGCTCGGCATCGCCTATCTCGGCACCATCGGCGTCGTCATGGTGGCCTGGATCGCGGGCCTGGTCTGGGCCTCGATCGCATTCTTCGATTGGCTCGTGTCCTGACCGACCAAGGCATTGGCCTGCCAGCTGATCGCCGTTTTAGAGCAGGTAGGGCAACGCCTGCGAGAGTTTAATTCCGCCGCAAACGATCATGGCCCAGAGCGCCACGCTGATCTGGATGGCATCCAGCATGCACCACATCCCCCGCGAATCATCCCGTCATTTTTCTTTGAAATTGACGTGAGGGGGCGACGAGCACCAGAGCCAATTCATAGCAACCGCCGGCGTGCAAAAGGATGAGGCGGGCCCGAAGCCCGCCTCCAATGGTCCGATCCTGCCGGCAAAACTCAATAGCAGGCGCGGGGATCGGCCTGCACATATTGGCCGTTCGGATAGCGGTAGTAGCAGGTGCCCTGCGCCCAGTAATAGCCGGGCTGGGACGCCGCGGTCGCGCCAGCAATCGCGCCCGTCGCGCCGCCAAGAACCGCGCCTGCGGCGGCCCCGGTTGCATTGCCCGAGATCAGTCCGCCCAGCAGGCCGCCGACGAGCGCGCCGCCGAGCGCGCTGGCGCCGGGATCGGCCGGCGGTGGCGGCGGCGGAGGTGGCGGCGCATAGGCCACCGGAGGCCGGGCGTAGACCACCGGCACGTCGTCGATATAGTCCTCTGAAATGTAGGCGGGCGGGCCGGCCATACGCTGCGGATAATAATACCAGACGCCGCCAACGTCCCACCACCAGCCGGATCGGCCATGGCGGACGTCGTGGCGCCAGCGTCCACCCTCCCAGGCAAGGTTGCCGCGATAGGTGTGCCCACCCCAATCACGTGTGGGAGCAGGACCGCGCGCGACGTGACGTCCGGGCGGCGGGCCCCCGGCGTTGTGACCCGCATGGGGCTGACCGCCGGGCTGCGCAGGCCTGGTCGCTTGCTGCGGCGGAGGGCCCTTGCGCATGGGCGGATTGGCCTGTGGCGGCGCGCCTGCTGCCGGCCCGGCCGGCGGTTGGACGACCTCTTGCCGGGACCTGGCCTCTTGCGCCTGCGCCGACAGCGCGAGCAGCGACGTGGCCGAAACCAAGGGAATGAAGATCTTCAGATGTTTGGACGCACTCATGCGTGCTCGCCCCCTGCTCTCATGGCCGTGAATCCCGGGCGCGATCGGCGAATCGCCGCGCGCCGGGCTGATGCCGGCCGAAATCACTGCCCTGCTTGATCGGCTAAGTCCCGTTACAAATGATTAAGATCAGGGCATTTTTTCGGCCCCATGGCCATGCTGTGGAGCGCGCCTAGCGAGCCGGCTCGATCACATTGCAATTGCTTCGCCCGGACATCAGACAATCCTGCATCTTGCTGGCTGCCGTCAGATCCCGGGCAAGCCACCAGCCGACGCCGAGGATCACGACCGCGATGATCAATCCTGCCAGCGCGCCGCGGCGGTCGCCGCCGGACGGAGGCTTGGGCTGACGGTTCGGTCGAGGATGGGGCTCCTCGCCCGGTTCGGATCTGGACTCTGGCTTCGACATGGCCGCCTGGTCACGCTGGCGCGCTGGCTTTACCACCTCTGCGGCGTCGCGTCACATCCGGATCGTCCGGCCCAATTCAGCCCCGGGTCTGCTGGATTGCATCCTTGCGCAAGGTTTCGACCGCCGGAATTGCCTCCTGAACGCGCGGTGCGCAACTCGTGAGCACGAATGCGGTCTGGGTGCATTCCCAATCCGCTCCCAGGACCGCACTTTCAACCGGCTGCGGACGAGCCAGCAGCAGCGCGGCGCCGGCCACGCCTGCCAGGGCGACGGCAATCGCGAGCGCCTTCAGGCTTGGTCTTGAGATCGTCATGCCCGTGCTCCGTCTCGTACGGGGCGGACGCTAGGCGTCGCCCATGTGCTCCCTTATGAGGGACATCACAATTCGGCAGTTTTTTCGGGCTACGAGAGATCGTCGGGGGGCGATTTTTCGTTGACCTGATCGGCTGCGATTATGGGTGGCTTCGCGACGCGCGCCGATGTACACGCTTCTGCGTCGCGTGGCGCCTGCTATGCCCAGCCGACTTACCAACAGGCACCGATGTAGGATCGAAAGCGAGGAAGACAAGGCTCGTCGATGAGTGGATTCAGGGAACCCGGCTTTGCAGACCGGCAAAAGGCGGCGCAGGACGCCCGCAAAAATCTTTTGAACAAGTTCAAGTCGCAGCCGGGGCCGGATGATCCCGCGGTGGCGGCGAAGCGCGCCGAGCGTGAGGCCCTCGCGGCCAAGCGCGCCGAGGCAAAGGCCGCGCGCGAGGCCGAAAAGGCTGAGCAGAAGCGCCTCGAGGAAGAGGCCAAGGCAGCCGAAGCTGCGCGGATCGCGCGGGAAGCCGAGGAAGCCGCCGAGAAGCAGGCTGCGCTCGAGGCCGAGCAGAAGGCCAAGCGCGATG
Organism: Bradyrhizobium sp. IC4059; assembly: GCF_020193615.1. Taxonomy (NCBI): domain Bacteria; kingdom Pseudomonadati; phylum Pseudomonadota; class Alphaproteobacteria; order Hyphomicrobiales; family Nitrobacteraceae; genus Bradyrhizobium; species Bradyrhizobium sp. IC4059. The sequence continues at coordinate 780,540 of NZ_JADYVH010000002.1, read as the reverse complement.
CGCGCTACGCCGCCCGCAAGGCTAAGCGCAAGTAAAACGCGCTGGTCACGTTCAATTGAACTTGAACTGAGCCATCATTCCGGCGGCCTCAAATGCCGCCGGAATTCGAGAGGACGCGGCCCGCCCAAGGGGCGTTGCGCGATGACGACCCGGGATCAGTTCTTCTTCATCATCCCGTCGTCCTTTTTCATGCCGTCCTTCGACATGTGATCCTTCTTCATGCCGTCGTCCTTGGACATGTGGTCCTTCTTCATCATGCCGTCCTTGGACATCGTGTCCTTTTTCATCATGCCATCATCCTTGCCCATCTTGTCCTGAGCAAAGGCGGCCGGCGCAAACGCGAGGCCTAGCGAGAGAGCGGCAGCCGAGACGCCGAGCACGATGCGGGTGCGAATGGTCATGGTTCATCTTCCTTCGTGATTTGTTTGTCAGCGACGGACGCCGCTATCCTGTCTCGACGGATAGCCGTGTGGCGTTGTTACGCTGACCATCGATAAATTTCTGCGGCCAGCCGCCCTCGTTGATTGGCGAGCCCGCATGGATCGGATGTGCTGCAGCGCAGCACAACCGACACTTGCCGCGGCACTCTGTCTCGAACTATCAGATGAAAGACCATCGGATGGAGACCGGCTTGGATTGGCCCCGCGGTCGCGAAGAACCCAGTTCAAATCACCTCTGCCAAAACACTCCGAGAAACGCCCAAAGAAACGCCCAAGGGGATTACATCATGTTCACGCGCCGCCATCTGCTCGCGACCGCCGTCGCGGCACCTGCCATTCTCCGCTTCGGCACCGGCACCGCGCAGGCCGCGACCACGCTGAAGATCTCGCATCAGTTCCCAGGCGGCACTATCGACAAGGGCGATTTCCGCGACCGGCTGTGCCGCATGTTCGCCGCCGAAGTGAGTAAGCGCAGCAATGGCGACATTGCCGCCGAGATCTATCCGAACTCCTCGCTGATCAAGACCAACGCGCAGTTCTCCGCCATGCGCAAGGGCGCGCTCGATATCAGCCTCTATCCGATGCCCTATGCCGGCGGCGAAGTGCCGGAAACCAATATCGGCCTGATGCCGGGCCTCGTGACCAACTACGACCAGGGTCTGCGCTGGAAGAAGGAGCCCGTCGGCAAGGCGCTGACCGACTTCCTGGCCGACAAGGGCATCATCCTGCTCACCTGGGTCTGGCAGGCCGGCGGCGTCGCCAGCCGTTCCAAGCCGATCGTCGTCCCGGAGGACGCCAAGGGCCTCAAGGTGCGCGGCGGCTCGCGCGAGATGGACATGGTGCTGCAGACCGCCGGCGCCTCGGTGTTGTCGGTCCCGTCGAACGAGATCTACGCGGCGATGCAGACCGGCGCCTGCGATGCCGGCATCACCTCCTCGACGAGCCTGATCTCGTTCCGCCTGGAAGAGGTCGCGAAGTCGCTGACCTCGGGCGCGGGCGCCTCCTATTGGTTCATGCTCGAGCCGCTGATGATGTCGAAGGCGATCTTCGACAAGCTGCCGAAGAACCATCAGGACATCCTGCTCGCGGTCGGCACCGAGCTCGAAGCCTTCGGCCGCAAGGGCGCGCAGGATGACGACGTCGAGGTCGCCAAGGTCTATGAGAAGGCCGGAGCCAAGGTCTCGGCGCTCGACGCCGCCACCGTCGGAAAATGGCGCGACATCGCCCGCGACACCGCGTGGAAGGACTACAGCGCCAAGACCGCGACCGCCGCAAACCTGCTCAAGCTCGCCATCGACGTCGCAGCATGAGCCACGGTCCGCTTCCGGATCGTGACGACCGGACGAGCGTTGCCGCGGGGACCGGCCCTGCGGCGGCGATCGATCGCGGTCTCGCCGTCCTCAACAGCATCATCGTCGTGTTCGCCGCGATCGCACTTGTCGCGGCCTGTGCAATCCTGAGCTACAGCGTGCTCAGTCGCGCCTTATACAAGGCGGCCAATTACTGGCAGGACGAGGCCGCCGTATTCCTCCTGGTCGGCGCGACCTTCATGACGGCGGCCTATGTGCAGCAGAACCGCGGTCATATCGGCATCGAGGCCTTCGTCGGCCTGCTCTCGCCATTCGCGAACCAGGTCCGGCTCTGGCTGGTCGATGCCGCCACGTTCCTGTTTTGCGCCTTCTTCACCTGGAAGTCGTGGACACTGGCGCACGAAGCCTATGTCGACGGCCAGGTCTCCAACTCGATGTGGTCGCCGCCGCTCGCCATCCCCTACTCGCTGATGGCGCTCGGGATGAGCCTGCTCTGCCTCCAGATCCTCGTGCAGCTTGCGCTGCCCTTCACCGGAGCCAAGCGGCCATGAGCGTTTTCGGTATCGGCGTCGCCTACGGCATCGTGACGCTGCTCGTGATGTTCTCGGGCATGCCCATTGCGTTCGCGCTCGGCGCGGTCGCGGTGGTGTTCATGGCCATCTTCATGCCCTCGGCCTCGCTCGATACGGTGACGCAGAACGTCTACGAGGAGATGGCCTCGATCACGCTGTTGTCGATCCCGCTCTTCATCCTGAAGGGCGCGGCGATCGGCAAGTCCCGCGCCGGCCAGGATCTCTATCTGGCGCTGCATGCCTGGCTGCACCGCGTGCCCGGCGGCCTCGGCGTTGCCAACGTGTTCGCCTGCGCGCTGTTCGCGGCGATGGCGGGGTCTTCGCCGGCAACTTGCTCGGCGATCGGCTCGGCCGGGATCCCCGAGATGCGCAAGCGCGGCTATTCCGGCGGCTTCGCCGCCGGCATCATCGCAGCGGGGGGCACGCTCGGCATCCTGCTGCCGCCCTCGATCACGATGATCCTGTTCGCGGTCGCCGCCGAGAAGTCGCTCGGCCGCCTGTTCCTCGCCGGCATCGGTCCCGGCCTGCTGTTGGTCTTCCTATTCGGCGCCTATGCCGTCGTTCGCTTCCGCCAGGAATATGCCGCCGCCGAGGTGGCTTACAAGAACGGCGAACCGGAGGCTCCGATCTTGCATCGTGACGAGTACACGCTCGCCGAACGCTTCAGCGTGCTGCCGCGCGTGATCCCCTTCGTGCTGCTGCTCACCGGCGTCATGGTCGCGCTCTATGGCGGCTACGCCACGCCGTCGGAGACCGCGGGCCTCGGCGGCCTCCTCGCGCTGGCGCTGATCGCTGCAATTTACAGCGTATGGCGGCCGAGCGACCTCGCGCCGATCATGAAGTCGACGATCCGGGAATCGACCATGCTGATGATGATCATCGGCATGTCGCTGCTCTATTCCTACGTGATGAGCTATCTGCACATCTCGCAATCGGTCGCCGAATCCATCGTCGCGATGCATCTGCCGCGCTGGGAGCTGCTGTTCGCGATCCTCGTCATGGTCGTGGTGCTCGGCTTCTTCCTGCCGCCGGTCTCGATCATCCTGATGACGGCACCGATCATCCTGCCGCCGCTCCGCGCCGCCAATTTCGACATCATCTGGTTCGGCGTCGTCATGACCATCGTGATGGAGATGGGGCTGATCCACCCGCCGGTCGGCCTCAACATCTTCGTCATCCGCAACGTCGCGCCCGATATTCCCCTGCGCGAGGTGATCTGGGGTACGCTGCCCTTCGTGCTCTTGATGATGCTTGCAGTGCTGCTGCTGTGCCTGGTGCCGGGGATTTCGACCTGGCTGCCGGACCTCGTGATGGGGCCGGACGGAAGCAGGTAGAAGCGATCGCCGGCCTGTAGGGTGGATTAGCCGAAGGCGTAATCCACGTCTTCTGTCGCAGCGGAGACGAACAGCGGTGGGTTACGCCTTCGGCTAACCCACCCTACGATTTCTCCTTCCGCCGCGACTTCGGCGCGTTCGCCACCACCTGCAGCAGGTCTTTGCGCACGGCCTCGATGTGCCGCTCCAGGAAGCGGCAGGCCTCCTCTACTTTCTGCGCACGACAGAGCGCGATCAGATGGGCGTGCTCCTTTTCGGCAATGCCCATCGCCTTGGTGTTGGATAGCTGTAGCCGCGTGTAGCGGTCGCTGGTCTGCAACAGCGACAGCACGATCGCGCGCGTGCGCGGCTGCGGCGCGTGGACGTAGAGCGCCATGTGGAAGTCGGCATTGAGCTGGCCCCACTCACTGACGTTGCGCGCCTTGATCGCCTTCTCGAAGCTGCGGTGGATGTCGTCGAGCCCATCGAAATCGTCTGAGGTGAAGCGCGGCGCCGACTGCGCCAGCAGCCGCGGCTCCAGGATGCGGCGCAGGTCGAACACGTCGTTGATCTCGTCCAGCGACAGCTCGGAGACGATGGCGCCCTTCTGCGGCACGATGCGCACCAGGCCTTCCGCCTCGAGCTGGAACAGCGCCTCGCGTACCGGGATGCGGCTGACGCCATAGGCTTCGCCCAACGCGTCCTGGCGCAGCTGCGATCCGGCCGGATAGGTGCCGTCGAGGATTGCCTGGCGGAGCTGGTCGACGATCGCGGCCGACAGGGTGCGATGCTTCAGAGGCTGTTTCATCTGATCGTCCGTTGTCCTTCCCGACTCGTGCAGCCGACGCGGTCCCTGTCTTGCATGTCGAGCTATCAGGCAAAAGCCAGGGCGCCACAAGCAAAGTGCCCAGCAAACGCGCGCCCTGCCGCCGAAATGACCGCAAACTCCGTTTGACTCCCAAAATGTATAAATTATACATTTGGCAATCGCACGACAAATCTTCAGGGGGTTGGGGCCTCTTTCATGATCGAGCAGACCATGCCGGCCACGCGCGCACTCAGCCTCCGACGCATGATCGTCCGGATGTCGAGTGCCCTGCTGGCCTGCGAGCGGCTCGCGCTGATGGGCCTGATGTACCTGCTCACCGGTCTGATCCTGGTGAACGTCGTCACCCGCTACTCGCATTTCCCGATCTACTGGATCGATGAATCCGCCGTCTATTGCGTGGTCTGGCTGACCTTCATCGGGGCATCCGCGATGACGCGGCTGCGGCTCGATTTTGCGGTGACGATGCTGACGGAGCGATTGTCCGCTCAGCACCAGAAATTTGCAAAAGTGATCTCGGCCGGCCTCGTCGTGGTGTTCGGCGTCGCCCTGATCGTCACCTGCGTGCTCTGGATGGACCCGGTGGGCCTCGCCCGCGCCGGCTTCGACGGGCGTAAGCTCGCCGCCGAGACCTTCAACTTCCTCTACACCGAGCGCACGCAGACGCTGAACTGGCCGACCTGGGTGCTCTATCTGACGCTGCCGATCTTCGCGGTGTCGATGACCGTACATGGTCTCGCCAACCTGCTGGAAGATCTCGAGCTGGTCCCGCGCACGCCGCCGAAGGGCTTCCAGCTCTCCGAGCGCGACGGGGTCAATTGATGATCACGTCAGCAGCCTTCATGGCCTTCATGCTGGTCGGCGTGCCGATCGGCCTCTGCCTCTGCCTCGCCGGCCTCGTCTACATCGCCGCCTCGGGCAACCCGGTGCTGTTCCAGTCCTATCCGCTGCAGCTGTTCGGCGGCGTCGACAGCTACGGCCTGATCGCAATCCCGCTCTTCATCCTGATCGGCGAGATCATGAATGGCGGCGGCATCACGCGGCGCATCGTCGACATGGCGATGGCCTTCGTCGGCTCGCTCAAGGGTGGGCTCGCCTACGTCAACATCCTCGCCAACATGTTCATCTCGTCCATCCTGGGATCGGCGACCGCACAGGTCGCGATCATGGCCCAGATCATGGTCCCCGAGATGGAGAAGAAGGGCTACGACAAGACCTTCGCAGCGGGCCTGACCGCCTATGGCGGCATGCTCGGTCCGATCATCCCGCCTTCCGTGATGTTCGTGGTCTATAGCGTGCTGGCGCAGGTCTCGGTCAGCGACATGCTGATCGCCGGGATCGTGCCGGGCGTCATCCTCACCGTGATGTTCTGCCTCGTCATCGCGCTGATGGGGTACATCTACAACTATCCGCGCGCCGACCATCAGACGCCGCGCCAGCGCGTCATGACCATCCTGCGGACCTCGCCGACGCTGCTGATCCCGATCGTCATCGTCGGCACCATCCTCGGCGGCCTCGCCAACGCGACGGAATCCGCGGCCGTCGGCGCCGTGGCCGCGGCCCTGGTCGGAAAATTCTGGACCAAGGAATTCAAGTTCTCGCAGCTGCCACAGATGATGCTGCGCAGTGCGATCTATTCGGCGATCGTACTGTTTCTGGTCGCAGCCGCCGCGGTGTTCTCCTGGGTGCTGATCTTCGGCAAGGTGCCGCAGGAGACCGCCGCCTGGATCCAGACCGTCGCCAAGGATCCGGTCAGCTTCATGCTGATCTGCAACGTCATCCTGCTGCTGATCGGCACTGTCATCGACGGCATTCCCGGCTTGATCATGACGGTGCCGATCCTGCTGCCGGTCGCAACCGAGATCTATCACATCGACCCCCGGCAATTCGGCGTCGTCGTGGTGATCAACCTCGTGCTCGGCCTTTTGTCGCCGCCGGTCGGGCTTTGCTTCTTCGTCGCGGCCGCCGTCACCGGCGCCAAGCCCGGCAGGATGTTCATGGTGACGCTGCCCTTCTTCGTCATCGCCTGCATCCTCCTGGTGCTGCTCTCGCTCTATCCCTCGCTCTCGCTGATCCTCGTCAAATAGACCCATCCGAAAGGAGCCGACCATGCCGCTTTCACGCCGCCACTTTCTCGCCGCCAGTGCCGCCGCCTCGGTGTTCGCCCCGTCGCTGGCGCTCGCCCAGGCCAAGGAATTCCGTCTCGGCCTGATCACGCCGAACGGCCATTCCTGGAACAAGGCCGCGCTCAAATTCGGTGACGAGCTCAAGGCCGCCACCAACGGCCGCCTGACCTTGACCGTCTTCCACGCCGGCCAGCTCGGCAACGAGACCGCGATGATGCAGCAATTGCAGTCCGGCGCGCTCGACATGGGCTTCATCCAGGCCGCCGAGCTCGGCTCGCGTGTGCCGCACATCGCCGCAATCAACGCGCCCTACATCGTGCGCTCGACGCCGGCGGTGGCCAAGTTCGTGCGGCATCCGGCGGCGGTGAAGCTGTTCGAGGTGCTGCCGCAGGAGACCGGCACGATCGGGCTCGGCTGGGGCATCACTGGAATGCGCGCGGTGTTCTCCTCCAAGGACCTGAACACGCTCGCCGACATCAAGGGCATGAAGCTGCGCATCAACCCGACCCCGGTCTATCGCGACTTCTATTCCTCGCTCGGCGCGGCGCCGACGCCGATCCCGACGCCGCAGGTGTTCGACGCCATGGCCAACGGCCAGGTCGACGGCCTCGAAGCCGATCTCGAGTTCTCCTGGAACCAGCGCTTCGACAAGGTGTCGAAGGTGATCCTGCAGATGAACGCCGTCTTCATGCCGATGGCCGCGGTCGTCTCCGGCCGCGTCTGGCAATCGCTGCCCGCCGCCGATCGCGAGCTGGTCACGAAAACGATCAAGACGACGCTGGACGCGCAGATCGACGAGCTCGCCGGCAACGAGCCCACGCTGATCGAGAATTTCAAGAAAGCACCGATCCCGATCCGCCAGGTCGACGCCAAGGACACCGAGGCCGTGATTGCCGAGTTCGACAAGATCTGGCTGCCCAAGGCCCCCGTCCTCGCCGAGCTGCGCAAAGTCGGCGCGACGCTCTGACCCCGTTCCCCATCCCTTTCACAAGAGCCGGCGGCTCCAGCCCCCCGCCGGCATATTTACCTGGAGTCAAACCATGAGCCGCCGCGTTGCCTGGGAAGGCGTCTTCCCGGCCGTCACCACCCAATTCCACGACGATCTCTCGCTCGACATCGACGCGACCGCCCAGGTCATGGACGGCTTGATCCGCGACGGCGTCTCCGGCCTGATCGTCTGCGGCTCGGTCGGCGAGAACACCTCGCTCGAGCGCAAGGAGAAGGTCGCGATCATGGAAGCGGCGAAGTCGGTCGCGAAGGGCCGCGTGCCCGTGCTGTGCGGCATCGCCGAATTCACCACCGCGTTTGCGGTGGAGACCGCGCAGGAAGCCGCACGCGTCGGCATCGACGGCGTCATGGTGATGCCGGCGCTGGTCTATTCCTCCAAGCCGCACGAGACCGCCGCGCATTTCCGCGCCGTTGCCTCCGCGACTGACCTTCCCGTGATGCTCTACAACAACCCGCCGATCTACAAGAACGACGTTACGCCCGATATCCTGGCCTCGCTCGCCGACGTCGAGACCGTGGTCTGCTTCAAGGATTCCTCCGGCGACACGCGACGCTTCATCGACACCCGCAACATGGTCGGCGACCGCTTCGTGCTGTTCGCAGGTCTCGACGACGTCATCGTCGAGAGCGTCGCCATGGGCGCTGTGGGCTGGGTCTCCGGCATGTCCAACGCCTTCCCGCGCGAGGGCGAGACCCTGTTCCGCCTCGCCAAGGCCGGGCGCTTCGCCGAGGCGATGCCGCTCTACGAATGGTTCATGCCGCTGCTGCACCTCGATGCCCGTCCGGACCTCGTCCAGTGCATCAAGCTGTGCGAGCACATCGTGGGCCGCGGCACCGCCCTGACCCGCCCGCCGCGCCTTGCGCTGCTGCCGCAGGAAAAGGCCGAGGTCGAGGCCCTGATGGCCAAGGCGCTGAAGAACCGCCCGCGCCTGCCGGATGTCGGGCTGAAGGCGGCTTGAGGGAAAAGTTTCGTAGGGTGGGTTAGTCCTACGGCTGCGCAAAGCGCAGTCGCAGGGCGTAACCCACCACTTTCGTCTCCGCGGATACCAAAGAGGTGGGTTACGCCGAGTGATTGCGCCTCGCGCAATCACAGGGCTAACCCACCCTACGAAGCTACTTCGTCGCCCGCTTCTTCTTCGCGTTCAGCGCGGAGGCCACGCGGCTCACGGGCGGCTTGCCCAGCACGACGCTCATCTCGTTCGTCGCCGCCAGCAGCTTCTCCATATCAACGCCTGTCGTGATTCCCGTGCCTTCGAGCATGTAGACGACGTCTTCCGTTGCGACGTTCCCCGTCGCGCCCGGCGCATAGGGACAGCCGCCGAGCCCGCCGGCAGCGGCGTCGATGACGCGGACGCCCTCCTCCAGCCCTGCATAGAGGTTGGCGAGCGCCTGGCCGTAAGTGTCGTGGAAATGCATCGCGAGCCTGGCTGCGGGAATGTTGGCGGCAACCGCGCGCAGCATCTCCTTGGCCCTGGCTGGCGTGCCGACACCGATGGTGTCGCCGAGCGAGATCTCATAGCAGCCGAGATCGAACAGCGTGCTCGCAAGATCCGCCACCGCCTTCGGCTTGATCTCGCCATCGAACGGACAGCCCAGCACACAGGAGATATAGCCGCGCACCTTGACGCCATCCTCCCTGGCGCGCGCCAGCACCGGCTTGAAGCGCTCGATGGACTCCGCAATCGTGCAGTTGATGTTCGCCCGGGAAAACCCCTCGGAGGCCGCCGCGAACACGGAGACCACTTTCGCGCCCGCGGCACGCGCGGCGTCATAGCCTTTCTCGTTCGGCACCAGCACGTGGAATTCGGCGCCCTTCACATGCGCGACGCCGCGCAGCACGGCATCCGAGCTTGCCATCTGCGGGATGGCCTTGGGCGAGACGAAGGCGCCGACCTCCACGGTATCCAGCCCGGCCGCCACGAGCGCCTCGATGAAGGCGATGCGCGCCTCGACGCTGACGGCGGTCTCCTCGTTCTGGAGGCCGTCGCGCGGCCCCATTTCGATGATGCGGACCGGATCGCTCATCTCATTCCCCTGCAGGTTCGACCATAGCGAGCTCGACGCCCTCCTGCACGATATCGCCGACCTTGCACTTGATGGATTTCAGCACGCCGGCATAGGGCGCGCGCAGCGTCTGCTCCATCTTCATGACTTCCAGCGTGAGGATCGGCGCGCCCTTCTCCAGCTTGGTCCCCTCCTCTGCCAGCACGGCAACCACCGTGCCGGGCAAGGGCGCTGCGATCTTGTCCTCGCCGACATGCTCCTCGCTCTCGCCGCCGAACGGATCCACCCAATGCAGGTCGAAGCGGCCGTTGCGCGTGCGCAGGTACAGCTCATGGCCATCGATGACCGCTGCCACTGACGATTTGACGCCGTCGAGCGTCAGGTCGAAGCCGCCATCCTTCGCAGCGATCGTGAACGCCAGCTCGCGCTCGCCGATCACCAGCGTCGACGGTCCGCTGCCATAGTTCAGCGCGATCTTCTGCTCCGGACCATGGCCGACACGGAAGGCAAAGCTGCGCTGGCGGCGACCGACCGGCTGCCAGCCGAAGGTCTGCCACGGCGAACTCGCCTCCGCATGCGCGGTCTGCCGCTCCTCGTTGACGATGGCGGCAACTGCGGCGCAGAGCTCGAGCTCTCCGGGCGCCGGCGCCGCGGCGGTCAGCACCGCCAGCTCGCGCTCGATGAAGCCGGTATCGATCGCATTCGCCCGCACCTTCGGATGCGTCATCAGCGCCGACAGGAACGGGATGTTGGTGACGATGCCGCGGACGTCGGATTCCTCCAGCCCGCGGTTCAGCCGCTCGATCGCGACGTCCCGCGTCGGCGCCCACGCGATCACCTTGGCGAGCATGGCGTCATAATACGGCGAGACCGTATCGCCCTCGCGATAGCCGGCGTCGATGCGCAAGCCCCCGGTCTCCGCCGGCAACCGCCAGGTCGAGATCCTGCCGACCGACGGCATGAAATTCTTGGTCGGGTTCTCGGCGTAGACGCGCGCCTCGACGGCATGGCCGTTGAGCCTGATCTCATCCTGCTTGAGCGGCAGCGCCTCGCCGAAGGCAACGCGCAGCTGCCACTCGACCAGGTCGATGCCGGTGATCAGCTCGGTGACGGGATGCTCGACCTGCAGGCGCGTATTCATCTCGATGAAGAACACGTCCTTGCCGTCGGAGACGAACTCGATGGTGCCGGCACCGACATAGTTCACCGCGCCCGCCGCTTTTCGCGCGGCGGCGCAGACGGTTTCGCGCTGCGCAGCATTGAGCGTCGGTGATGGCGCCTCCTCGATCACCTTCTGATGCCGGCGCTGGAGCGTGCATTCGCGCTCGAACAGCGAGAGCAGATTGCCATGGCTGTCGCCGATGATCTGCACCTCGATATGCCGGGGATTATCGACATATTTTTCAATCAGCATGCGGTCGTCGCCGAAGGCGGCCTTGGCCTCGCGCTTGGCGCTGACGATCGCCGGCGCCAACTCATCGGCGGACCGCACGATGCGCATGCCGCGCCCGCCGCCACCGGCGGAGGCCTTCACCAGCACGGGAAAGCCGATCTTGTCCGCCGCCTTGGCGAGCGTCGCCTCGTCCTGGGCCTCGCCGTGATAGCCTGATACCAGCGGCACGCCGGCCTTCTCCATCAGCTCTTTCGAGCCGGATTTCGAGCCCATTGCCGTCATCATCCCGGCGGTCGGCCCGACGAAGACGAGGCCGGCGTCATAACAAGCCTGCGCGAACTCGGCATTCTCGGAGAGGAAGCCGTAGCCGGGATGCACGGCCTCCGCTCCGGTCTTGCGCGCGGCCTCGATCAAGCGCTCGATATTGAGATAGCTGTCGCGGGCGCGGGCGGGCCCGAGCAATACGGCCTCATCGGCGAGCGCGACATGCATCGCCTCGCGATCGGCCTCGGAATAGATCGCGACCGTGCGCAGGCCCATCGCACGGGCGGTGCGGATAACGCGGCAGGCGATCTCGCCGCGGTTGGCGACCAGGAGCGTGCGGAAACGCCGGTAGAGTTTTGAGCGGTCCATCACATCACATCCTGAACAGGCCGAATTTCGTCGGCTCGAGCGGCGCATTCGATGCCGCCGAGAGGCCAAGGCCGAGCACGAGACGCGTGTCGGCCGGATCGATCACGCCGTCGTCCCACAGCCGCGCGGTCGCGTAGTACGGGTGGCCCTGGCTCTCATATTGCGCGCGAATGGGCTCGCGGAACTTGTCTTCCTCTTCCCTGGACCAGCTGTCGCCCTTGGCCTCGATATTATCGCGTCGGACCTGGCTCAGCACCATCGAGGCCTGCTCGCCGCCCATCACCGAGATGCGCGCGTTCGGCCACATCCAGAGGAAGCGCGGCGCGTAGGCACGGCCGCACATGCCATAATTGCCGGCGCCGTAGGAGCCGCCGATCACGACGGTGAATTTCGGCACCGACGCCGTCGCAACCGCCGTGACGAGCTTGGCGCCGTCGCGCGCGATGCCGCCCGCCTCGTACTTCTTGCCGACCATGAAGCCGGTGATGTTCTGCAGGAATACCAGGGGAATGCCGCGCTGACAGCACAGCTCGATGAAATGCGCACCCTTCAGCGAACTCTCGCTGAAGAGAATGCCGTTGTTGGCGATGATGCCGACCGGATAGCCCCAGATATGGGCGAATCCGCACACCAGCGTCGTGCCATAGAGTTTCTTGAACTCGTCGAACTCCGAGCCGTCGACGATGCGCGCGATGATATCGCGCACGTCGAACGGCTTGCGGCCGTCGACCGGCACCACGCCGTAGATTTCCTCCGCCGCGAACAGCGGATCGCGCGGCTTATGCATGTTCAGGTTCGGCCGCACGGAAGGCTTGAGCGTGCCGACGATACGCCGGGCGATGCCGATCGCATGCGCATCGTTCTGGGCGTAGTGATCGGTCACGCCGGACTGCCGCGAATGCACGTCGGCGCCGCCGAGCTCCTCCGCACTGACGACCTCGCCGGTCGCGGCCTTCACCAGTGGCGGGCCGCCGAGGAAGATGGTGCCCTGGTTGCGCACGATGATGCTCTCGTCCGACATCGCCGGCACATAGGCACCGCCGGCGGTGCAGGAGCCCATCACGATCGCGATCTGCGGAATGCCCTGCGACGACATCTGCGCCTGATTGTAGAAGATGCGGCCGAAGTGCCGCTCGTCCGGAAAGATCTCGTCCTGCAGCGGCAGGAAGGCGCCGCCGGAATCCACCATGTAGACGCAAGGCAGATTGTTCTGCCGCGCAATGTCCTGCGCACGCAGATGCTTCTTCACCGTCATCGGGTAGTAGGTGCCGCCCTTGATGGTGGCGTCATTGGCGACGATCACGCATTCGCGGCCCGAAATGCGCCCCACCCCCGTGACGACGCTCGCCGAATGCACATCGCCGCCATAGAGGCCATAGGCCGCGAGCGGCGACAGCTCCAGGAACGAGGTCCCGGGATCGACCAGGAGGTCGACGCGCTCGCGTGCCAGCATCTTGCCGCGCGCGGTGTGGCGCTTGCGCGAAGCCTCGCCGCCGCCGCCGGCGACCTCGCTGAGTTTCTCACGCAAGTCCGCGACGAGGCCGCGCATGGCCTCGGAATTGCGTGCAAAATCTGATGACGACGGATCGATGCTGGAATGAAGCGGCATGGTGTTTCCAATGGGGTGAAGGACTTAAGCCGTCTCGGCCATCAGCTCGCGGCCGATCAGCATGCGGCGCACCTCCGAGGTGCCCGCGCCGATCTCGTAGAGCTTTGCATCGCGCCACAGGCGCCCGACCGGGAATTCGGAGGTATAGCCGACCCCGCCCAGCGCCTGGATTGCTTCGCCCGCCATCCACGTTGCCTTCTCCGCGGAATAGAGGATCGCAGCAGCCGCGTCCTTGCGCAGGGTGCGCGCGTGGTCGGCGCGGTCGCAGGCGCGGCCCACCGCATAGACATAGGCGCGCGTGGCCTGCCAGGTCGCATACATGTCGGCGAGCTTGCCCTGCATCAGCTGGAAGTCGCCGATCGGCTGGCCGAACTGCTTGCGCTCGTGCATGTAGGGCACCACTGCGTCCATGCAGGCCGCCATGATGCCGAGCGGCCCGCCCGAGAGCACCGCGCGCTCATAATCGAGGCCGGACATCAGCACCTTGACGCCCTCGCCCACCTTGCCCATCACATTCTCCTCCGGCACCTCGCAATCGTCGAAGAACAGCGGATAGGTGTTGGAGCCGCGCATGCCGAGCTTGTCGAGATGCTGGCCATGGGTGAAGCCCTTGAAGCCCTTCTCGATCAGGAACGCGGTCATGCCGCGCGGGCCGGCCTCCGGATCGGTCTTGGCATAGACCACCAGCACGTCGGCATCGCCGCCGTTTGTGATCCACATCTTGGAGCCGTTGAGCACGTAGCGGTCGCCGCGCTTGTCGGCGCGCAGCTTCATCGAGACCACGTCGGAGCCGGCGCCCGGCTCGGACATCGCGAGCGCACCGACATATTCGCCTGAGATCAGCTTCGGCAGATAACGCTGCCGCTGCGCGTCATTGCCGTTGCGGCGGATCTGGTTGACGCAAAGATTGGAATGGGCGCCGTAGGAAAGGGCCACGGCCGCCGAACCGCGCGAGATTTCCTCCATGGCGACGATATGGGCGAGATAGCCCATATTAGAGCCGCCATATTGCTCCGGCGCGGTCATGCCGAGCAGGCCGAGGTCGCCGAAGCGCTTCCAGAGGTCTGCGGGGAAAAGATTAGCCTTTTCGATCTCGGCGGCACGCGGGGTGATCTCCGCCTCCACGAACGAACGAACGGTGTCGCGCAGCAGGCTGATGTCTTCGCCCAGATCGAAATCGATGCTCGGGATGTTCAAGGCGAGTCCTCCGTATTTTGGGCTCCGAAACTAGCCCGGTCCCGGCCCTCTTGCAGTCGAAAAGGTTGCATTTTCCGCCAAACTTGGCGAGGATTTCCGAAAGGAATTCCGATGCCTTTTCAAGCCGCCACCGCGATTCCGCGCCGCGCCGTCACGCCCGCCGCCTTCGTCCGCGGCGTGGTGGCCGCGTACGAGCATTACGGCCGCGATCCCGCCGAAGCCTTGAGCCGGGGTCAGGTCGCGCCGGAGCTTGTGAATTCTCCTGATGGGCGTGTGACCGCGGCCCAGTTCGAAGCGCTGGCGGGCCATGCCATGCGCGAGCTCGATGACGAGGCGCTTGGCTGGTTCTCGCGCCGGCTGCCATGGGGCACCTATGGCATGCTGTGCCGGGCCTCGATCACCGCACCGACGCTGCAGGTCGCGCTCAAGCGCTGGTGCCGGCATCACCGCTTGGTCACAGAGGATGTGCTGCTCGATCTCGAGGTTGGCGAAGAGACCGCCGTCGTGTCGATCCGTCAGCTCCGTGACCTCGGACCCTTCCGCGAGTTCTGCCTCGTCACGCTGTTCCGCTACGTGCTCGGCTTCTCATGCTGGGCTGTCGACTCCCAGATCGCGCTCCGCGCGGCTGAGTTTCCTTACTCAGAGCCCGGCCACGTCTCGGTCTATCCGACCATCTTTTGCCGGAGCGTCCGCTTCGACGCGGACCGCGCGGCCATCGTCTTCGACAAGCACTATCTGTCGCTACCGCTGACGCGCAGCGCGGCCGATCTCGACAACATGCTCAAGGGCGCGCTCCGGCTCACCGTGCTGCCGTACCGGCGCGACCGCCTGCTGGTCGAGCGCGTCCGCCGCGTGCTGCGAGAAGCGCGCGGACGGGTCCTCGGCGCCGAGGACGTCGCGCGCGAGCTTGCGCTCTCCACCCGCACGATGCATCGCCGTCTGCGCGAGGAGTCCACCTCGCTGCGCGATCTCAAGGAGGAGACGAAATTCGAGCTGGCCAAACAGGAGCTGATGCGCGGCCGCACGCCGATCAAGCGCATCGCCGAGATCGCCGGCTTCCGCAACGAGAAGAGCTTTTCGCGGGCCTTCCGAACCTGGACCGGCACCTCCCCGCGCGAGTTTCGGGGGCGGTATCGCTGAGGCGCTTTTCTGAGATTCAGACTTGATCGTGGAATATTCGGAGCCCTACCCCGCCGGCTCTGCCACCGCGACCTCCTGCAATGGCAGCGGCACGTCCTTGGCAACCCCGAGCACGGGGAAGCTGCGCACGTTCTTGACGTTAGGCATCGCGGCGAAATGCAGGAGCTGCTGCCGCATACTCTCGACACTCGGGGCCACGCATTTGAGCAGATAGTCGGTGTCGCCGGAAATCCGCCAGCATTGCTGGATGCGCGGGATTGCGGCGATCGAGCTCTCGAACGCCTCCAGCACCGGCTGGGCCTGGCTGCCGAGCTGGATCGAGACGAACGACACCACCTCGTAGCCGAGCAGCCGCTCGTCGATCACGGCGCGAACCGCCCGGATCACGCCGCGGCTGAACAGCGACTTCAGCCGCCGCAGGCAGTTCGGCGCGGACACGCCGACGCGCAGCGCCAGCTCGTTGTTGCGAACCCGCCCGTCCTGCTGCAGTTCGGATAGGATTTTCAGATCGACGCCGTCGAGCTGGTCACGCCCCGCCATCCCCCACCTCGTCCTGGTCGTGTCATGCGAGGCAGCGAAGCACGGGGCGGAATTGGTGCCAAGGGTTCTCAGGCGCGGGCGACCAGCCGCTCCCTTCGTCATGGCCGGGCTCGTCCCGGCCATCCACGTTCTTCGTCTACCGCCAAAAACGTGGATGCCCGGGACAAGCCCGGGCATGACGGCACTTTGGATGCTTCGGGTGAGAATGGCCCCTCAATGCGTCCAGGGTTCGCCGCGGCGGAACGAGAAATTGTCGGCATAGGCAACCGGCCGGCGGATCGACTCCTTGGGCTCGATCACCTGGTAGGCGATGCCCTTGCGCTCGCAATAGGCGATCGCCTCTTCCTTGCTGTGGAAGCGCAGCGTTATTTGCTGCTTCATGTCGGCCGACGAGGTCCAGCCCATCAGCGGCTCGACCGAGCGCGGCTGCTCCGGCTCGTAATCGAGCTGCCATTCCCTGGTCTTGGACCGGCCGGATTGCATCGCGTTTTTGGCGGGCTTGAAAATGCGTGCGGTCATGACTGGTCCGGGCCTCTTGGTCTTTCCGTTCGATTTCGATGCGTCACGGTGGCAGTTGGTGGAAATCTCGGGGATAGTATAGAGAAGCCGGTTGGGAACTGATCCTGATTCCGGCCCCGGCAACCCTCGCCAACGGTATAGTCATTATGCTGCACCGTGACAATTGCGTACCCGCGTTTCATCCTCGGACCCCGTTTGGCGGCCCGGTTTCATCGATCTCCGTGCTTCTGTCCTCTCTGAAAGCTCCCGACGCATGGCCTTCCTGAACGTCAGCGCCACACTTCCCGACAAGGGTCGCGACCTCCGGCTCGACCTGTTTCGCGGTGTCGCAAACTGGGCGATCTTTCTCGACCATATCCCCGACAACGTCGTGAACTGGATCACGACCCGCAACTACGGCTTTTCCGACGCGGCCGACCTGTTCGTCTTCATCTCCGGCTACACCGCCTCCTTCGTCTATGCACGGATGATGCTGGACCGCGGCTTCATCGTCGGTGCCACGCGGCTGACCAAGCGGGTCTGGCAGCTGTATGTCGCCCACATCATCCTGTTCGTGATCTACATCGCATCAATCAGCTATCTCGCGCTGCGCTTCGGCGATTCCGAGATGATCAACGAGTTCAACGTCGCCGGCCTCGTCGACAACGCCACCGAGACGCTGCGCCAGGGCCTGTTCCTGCGCTTCAAGCCGCTCAACCTCGACGTGCTGCCGCTTTACATCGTGCTGATGGGCCTGTTTCCGCCGGTGCTGTGGTTTATGCTGCGCAAGCCCGATTTGACGATGATCATGTCGATCGTGCTGTGGCTCGCCGCGCGCCATTACGGCTGGAACCTGAACGCCTATCCGGCCGGCCAGTGGTACTTCAACCCCTATTGCTGGCAGGTGCTGTTCGTGTTCGGCGCCTGGTGCTCGATGGGCGGCGCGCGGCGCTCGGCAACGCTGATCAATTCGCCTGTTACGCTGTGGGTCTGCCTCGGTTATCTCCTGTTCGCGCTGGTCATGACCATGGCCGGCCGTTTCCCCACCTTCGGCGGCATGTTCCCGGAATGGCTGTTCTCGGCCTTCAACCCCAATGACAAGACCAACCTCGCACCGTATCGCTTCCTCCACTTCGTGGTGATCGTGATCCTGGTGATCCGCTTCGTGCCGAAGGAGTGGCCGGGGCTGGAGTGGAAGGTGTTCGACCCCTTGATCGTCTGTGGCCAGCAGTCGCTCGCCGTGTTCTGCGTCGGCGTGTTCCTGTCCTTCGTCGGTCATTTCGAGCTGTCGATGAGCTCAGGGTCGCTGCTCGCGCAGATCTTCGTCAGCGTCGCCGGCATCGCGATCATGACGACGGTGGCTTATTACATCTCGTGGTCGAAGAAGCAGGACAAGCCGCTGAAGCCGCCGCCGGCCAAGCCGGCTGCGGAGGCGAAGGCGGCCTGAGAGAGGCGGCAGTTAGGCCGCCTCTTCGCCGTCGAACTCGGTGAACTTCTTGTAGATCCAGTCGCGGCCGTCATGGCGGCGCCAGACCTTGCCGAGCACGAACTGCCCGTTGATGGAGCGGCGCGGCACGATCACCGTCCAGAGGTGCCAGATCTCGGTCCAGTTTGACTGCGGACCGATGGTCCCGATGTTGCGGTCAATAGACATGGCAGAACTCGCTGGCGCAGAACTTAGGCTGATCCGCGCGCCGCGACGAACAGTCATCTGTGGTGGCACAGAGTCGACAGCCCATCGCGAGCCGGGACCGATCTGATAGCAGCCAGCCAAACGGCCGCAACAGCCGCTCGCCTTTAACCTTGCCGATCAACCTTACTTCTTGGGATGGAGCGGCGCGTTTGGTTGAAAGCCCGCGCCGGTTTTTCTAGAATGCCCGTGATTTGAGGACGGGCGCGCCGTTTCGGCGCAGGGCGATTTTAAGACTGAACTTTGCAGACGATCGGACGTTTGGAAGCAAGTAGATTGCTGGGGGGGGACGACAATGATGAAATTGCAATGTGCGCGTCTGCGCCTCGCGTTGCGCGTGATCCCGCCCGCGCCAATCGTGAGCATGGCGTCGCAACGGCCGCCGCAAGCCGCCAACGACAATCAGATGGCCTGGCCGTACGTGCCATTTCCGCCCGGCTGGTACGCCTCGAACTGACGAGCGCGGCGGACAAAACGCAACGCCGCGCAAGCGGAATATTCATCGCTTGGCGGCGTCCGTTTAGACATTGGGCGCTGAAATCCCCAACACGGATTTGTCTATCGCGACGGGCGAAGGTTCGATGAGGCTTTGCTGATTTCCGCGCGAAGCGGAGGCCGGACGCGTAGATGCCTGGCCATTGCCGGTTGGATGCTGACCTCTAGGCCAGCGCCGCCCGGGACTGGTCGGGGCAGCTGGATTCGAACCAACGACCTGCAGTACCCAAAACTGCCGCGCTACCAGGCTGCGCTATACCCCGAATGTCCGGCGAGCCCCGTCGATACACGCTTCCCGGAGCGCCAGCAAGCTCTCCAAAGCCGCCGGCCTGGGCCGCAATCGCCCCTGCCCGTCCTATTTGCCGCCGAACAGGGGGTGGCCGACGCGATCACCGGGGCGGATGCCGTACTTCTGCGCCGTCCCCGCCACCACCTCCAGCACGGCCCGGGCGGGTCCCCGGGAGGAGATGATCTTCGTCGACAACGGCTCGGTATTCTCCGCAATGCGCAGGATGCGGCCATCGGCGCGGATGAAGATCATGTCGAGCGACACATAAGTGTTCTTCATCCACATCGAGATTTCCTGCTCGGGATTGAAGTCGAACAGCATGCCTTTGCCGTCGGCCAATTCCTTGCGGTACATCAGGCCGGTCTCCTTCTCCTCCGGGGTCGTTGCCATCTCGACCGAGAACACCTGCACGCCGTTCTTGGTGACGATCTCGAGCGGCTGGAAGCTCGCGGCGCCGGCCGGCGCGCCGGCGACGGCCCAGCCGGCGATGACGAGGATGGCGGCCAGCCAGCCCTTCAGAGCGGACCAGGCGGCCTTTCGATCAGAATTCATCGGGGCTCTCGCGGCGTGGGACTTCAATCAGTCCTTACGCGGCGACCGCCGGAAAAGGAAGAGGCGCGCCGGACTTGCAGCGCGCCTCTGCTCACAATTGCTGGAAGTCATAGCCTTAGTGCGACTGCAATCCCGGCGATCCGGTCTCGGGATGGATCTCGGCCGCCATCATGCCCTTGGAGCCGGGCCCGAAGCGGACCAGCACATACTGGCCCGGTCTCAGCTCAGTCATGCCGAAGCGGCGTAGCGTCTCCATGTGCACGAAGATGTCGGGCGTGCCCTCGCCGCAGGTCAGGAAGCCGAATCCGCGCAGCCGGTTGAACCATTTGACCTGGGCCCGTTCCAGCCCGCTGGTCGGGGTGACCGTGACATGGGTGCGCGGCGGCAGCATCTGCGCCGGGTGGATCGCGGTCGACTCGTCCATCGAAACGACGCGGAAGGCCTGGTAGCCCTTGGCGCGCTGGATGCACTCGACGACGATGCGGGCGCCCTCATAAGCGGTCTGGAAGCCGTCGCGCCTAAGCACGGTAACGTGCAGGAGCACGTCCGGCCAGCCGTTGTCGGGAACGATGAAGCCGTAACCTTTGGAGGCGTCGAACCATTTGATGACGCCGGTGACCTCGACGAGGTTGGCGCTGGCTTCGCCCAATCCGGTGAAGGGATTGAGCGCATTGTCGCGGCCGGCTCCGCCGTGCTCGCCCGGCGTCAATCGCCCTGGCGAGGTGCCCTGTCCGGGAACTCCAAGCTTCTTGGACTCAAATCCGTCCGACGACCCCATAACCCCGGACCCCACACTGCCATGCAACCCGCCACATTGGCGGCGCTCGAATCACGCGTCTTAAGAGAATGTTCTCAATTCGACGCGACGCGAATCTTTCGACTCAAAAGATAACACTCCCGGTTGCGACGCATAGACAAAAAAGAGATTCGCCGGAACCTATGAACAGCTTGCACAGCCGCGAATCAAATTGATGCCTCAATTGCCGACAAAGGGCCCGAGAGTCTCGCCGATGTCGTGGTGGATGACGAGGTCGGCGATGTCGTCCTGCTCGGTCGGCTCGCGATTGATGATCACGAGACGTGCACCGGCGCGCTTGGCCATCATCGGAAAGCCGGCCGCCGGCCAGACCACCAGCGAGGAACCGATCGCGATGAAGAGATCGCAGGCCTGCGACAGCGCTGTCGCGCGCTGCATCTCCTCGTCCGGCATCATCTGCCCGAAGGAAATCGTGGCGGTCTTCACCGGCGCGTCGCAGGCGGTGCAGTCGGGCGCGATGCCATCGTCATCGAAACGGCGCTTCACCCAGTCGAGCGGGTAAACCTGCCCACATCCGATGCAGCGCGCATAGGTTGTATTTCCGTGAAGCTCAACCACGTGCTCCGGCGCGAAGCCGGAGGCCTGGTGCAGGTTGTCGATGTTCTGGGTGATGACGGCGGGAACCTTGCCGGCGCGGTAGAGCGATGCCAGCGCCCGATGGCCGCGGCCGGGCTTCGCTGCGGCGAAGACCTCCTCCATCGCAAAGCGGCGGCGCCAGGATTCGTCCCGCGCTGACTGGCTCGCGACGAACTCGTCGAACGGAATCGGACGGTTACGCGTCCAAATTCCGCCCGGCGAACGGAAGTCGGGAATGCCGCATTCGGTCGAGATGCCGGCACCGGTGAACGGCACGATGGTCCTGGCCTCGGCGATCATGTCGCCGAGCCGTTCGATACCGCTCTGCACATCCGATGCGATCAACCGCGCCTCCCGAATAGTTTGGCCTGACAGCAACATGCGCAAGCGGCAAGATCGTTGACGCTCTTATCAAGCGCCAACGCAATGCGCTCGGCAATTTCTTCCGACCTTCGCATATCACAATCCTGCAATGCCTCCTCCCCATTGACGCCCCATTCGGAAGTGCCAATGGATGTGTTGACGCGACTCAACGTGATTGCGGCGGCAGTGCTTGAGTTCGGATGTGCACATACTCAGGTGTAGAGGGGATTTGACATGACCGAAGACGAACAACGCAAAGAGCGCGAACGCGAAGAAATCGCCGCCCGTGTCGCCGCCTTCCGTGCCACGCAGGAAAAGTTCAAGCGCGAGCGCGAGGAATATTTCGTGGCGACGCTGGAGAATGCCCGCAAGGCCGAGCGGCCCTCGCTCTGGCCGTAGGCATCATCGCGCCGGCAAGCGCGAAAATGGGCGAGTAAACAAGACCTGCGAATGAAAAAAGCCCGGAGCACCGCTCCGGGCTTTTCGCTATTCGCCGACTACCAATGACGGTAGTGGTGGTGACGGTAGTACGGCCCGCCGTAATAGGCGTACGGACCCGGTCCGTAATAGGCGGGACCGTCGTAGTAGCGGTAGCGGGGACCGTAATAGCCATAAGGCTGGGAAGCCGCGACTGCGCCCGCGGTGATCGCGCCGGCGGCGAGGCCGAACGCGAGGCCCGGGCCGATACCGCCGCGGCCACGCGCCTCAGCCGGCGCGGGCGCCGCGACCGCGGTCACACCGACCGCCGCGATGGTGGCCAGAACTGCCAGTGTCTTCTTCATGCTTGTCCTCCTTCGCGTGTCGCGGAGACAACGGCGAGCGCCTGCGATGGTTGCGCATGGATGGAACCGGCCCGCAGGCGAGAAATGTCGATGAAGCGGGAACGAAACGGCGAGACGGCGGTTAGCACCTCAAGTGCGGGAGCCTCCGCCATCCGGGTCGAGGCGCCAGCACGAAGACCCCGTCAGCATCTCCGCGGTGCTGGCGGGGTTTTCAGTTTCATGGGAGCAGATGGCAGCAGACCATGACGGTTGCCAGCGGGGACGACAATCATGGAGGAGAGTTTGCCCTTATCCGCTTTGCTGGCCCGTATCCGCAAATTGGTTCCAAAATCCGAGGATGAACATTACGACGAGATCGTCCGCAGCTTCGGTGTCGGCACGCTGCGCCCGCCGCCGACGCCGATGAGCGACCGCGAGCTGGCGCAGGCCATCGCCGAGTTCCTCAAGGAGCAGCCGTCGAGCGAATCCGTCGCGACCCTCGGCCGCCGGCTCGACCCGACCACCCGGCTCTGAGTTTCTTCGCAGGAGTATGGAACCAGGAATGCGCGCGGACGTTGAGTCCGTTCCCTGCTGAGCGGAGAGAAAGAGATATGCCCGCCTGGCTCGAAGTCTTGCTCAACCTGTCCGGCTATGCCGGCTTCGTGGCGCTCGCCTCGCGCGGCGCCGGATCCCCGCAGGCGCGGGCCGATGACCGCCGTTGCGGCGACGAGCGTTAATTGGCGCGCGGCGTTAGTTGGCGCGCGCGGCTTGGCCTGCCGTGCGGACCAGCCGGTCGGCCTTGACCGCAACGCGCGTGTCCTCGGCCTGCGGCCGCAGCGAGAAGCTGATCACAACGAAAGCAAGGCAGAACAGCGTGACGACGACGGCGACGCCCCGGTAGGTGTGCCGGTCGCCTTGGAAAAAGGACGGAGCTGAAAAAGGCATCATGGCAAATTGCTGCTTGCGCAAAGGCGTTTCTTGCTTGTCGTTGCCGAACACCTACCCCAAGGCGCAGCAAGCGCAACGCGATTAGGCTTTTAACCTAACCGAATAGGGTTATCGGCATCCGTATAAGCTATCGTTAGCCAGACGCATCCGGCACCTTCGCGGCGAGAGCGGCGCAAGAACGCCCGGCTTTGTTCCAGCTTCGACTCCGTTTCGTTCGCGAAGAACGAATCGGAGTCGCAAGAATGCGCGGAGAGCAACTCCTAACGATCGATGAAAGCGCGCACGCTCACACCATCGACGCGGCAGGACCCTTCTTCGACAAAACTTCGAGAAGACTCTTCGCCGGCAAGCACTGCGGCGACAGCTCAAGCGCGAACCTTCAGAGCGGATCGCGCTTGCGCGTTGCCGCGTGGCGTCGACAAAGGTCAGGCCGCCCGCTTCGGCTTCTCCTTCGAGAAGCATTCGAGGATCTGGATGCGCAGCTCCTCCGCCGCAGGGCCCTCGACCTTTCTGAGCTCGTTCCAAAGCCTGATCACTTCGCGCTGTTTTTCGACGGTCATGAGCAACCTCCAACGGTCCATCAAGGCGCCTCACTAGAACAAAATGAGAACAAAAAGTCCAGCCCGGACGTAAAATTTTGGTGGGGGCGGCGTTGAACCTTTTCGGCGCGGCAAGCACCTATGGAAGCTGGGGATTTCAGCGCCCAGTTACACGGCAGCGCCGCCTGACGAACATACTCCGTCGTGGCGGCGCTGTTGCTTTTTGCGATTTCAACTTTAGGTTAAAGCCATGGCTGTCGGCCAGGCGCTGAAATCCCAACGCCGTCAGCCAGAAAAGCCTCGCGCGAAAGCGCGGGGCTTTTTCTTGTGAAGCGGATGAGGATGGTGAGGGAACGAAGCTCGTCGTTCAGGACGAAGCGAGTACCGCGTGCTGTTTACCCTGATGGTCGTCTTGGTGTTCGGCCATCGCGATGGCCGAGCACCACCTGGTCCTCGGCCGTTGATTGCTGCGCCGGCGCGTCAATGAGCCCGCCGCACCGACATCGCCGGCACGTCAGACGGCGTCCTTGGCCACCTTCAGCGGCGAGGCCTTGACCGACTTGCTGGCGGGCTTCGCTGCAAACTGCATCGGCTCCTTGGTGAAGGGATTGATGCCCATGCGGGCTTCGGTCGCCGGCTTGTTCACGACCGACATCTTCACGAAGCCGGGAATGACGAACTCGCCGGACTCGTTGAGCTCCTTGTAGCCGACCGTCGCCATGTACTCGATCACCGACTTCACGTCGTTCTTCGAAAGCTGCGTGCCCTCGGCAATTGCATCGATCAATTGGGTCTTTGTCATCTTCGCCATGGTCTGAATTCCTTTGAATGGGTGCGCGGAGCAATTCTGCTGCTGGGGACGCGGCCGGACCCGCGAGTGCGCGCTGCTGATTCATGCCAGAAGTCATGAAGCGATCGGGCTTAGACCCTATCGAGGCCGAAAACGCAAGCACGGGCTCACCGAGGTTCCCAACTTCCTGTGCAAGACGTTGCAGGACCTGCAATTTTAGGATCTGCAATTTTCTCGGCACAGCGCCGCGGCTGCTATAAGCCAGGAAAGGTATCTGATGGGGTTCTGATGAAGGTCGCTATCGTCATCGCAGGTTTGATCGTGGTCGCCGTCGCAGCCCTCGTCGCGATCCAGCCTAGCTTCTTGAAGCCCGCGTCCTTCGCCCTCGTGAAAAAGTCCGACATGTTCGGCTTCTCGCCCGGGATGACATTCGACGAGGCCAACAAGCTCATCGCGCGACGCCACTATCTCTGCCGGCCGAGCCGAGGTCCGTACACGCTGGCGTGCGACATCAACGGCGCCAAGGTCGCCGTCGGCAGCGACGAGACCGACCCCGCGCATCCGATCTGGCGCGTCAATGCGACGCTGAACAATCCGGGATCGCAGGAAGCTGCCGTCAAATCCATCTCCGACCAGTTCAACGCCTCGGCCATCAAGGACCGGGAAGGCTGGATCTGGATCGTCGGCCGCGGTTTCAAGCTGAGCTATGACGGCGCCAGCTTGACTCTCGTCGACGAGGCCGCCGAGGCCAGGCTGCGCAAGGAGGACGCCAAGCGCTAGATCGCATCGCGCTTCCTCGTTCGTGAAACTTGTGGCCGGCGATCCGTTGTTGACGCTTCAGTAACCTAACGCGACCAAGCTTCTGTCAGGTTGGTTGCGTTGGAGTATCCTCAAAGTGCTGGATTTTAACGAGCTGCGTGAACTCGCGGCAGATGTTCGTGTTTTTGTCGATGTCGCCGAAGACAAGGCCGAGGCGCTCAGAGCCGTGATCGCGGCCTACGATGTGGTGCTGGCGATCTTCCCCGTCGATGACGGCATGGGCCTCCACGTCATCAAGGGCAAGGGGATCCTGGACCAGATCGCGACGTCGCGCACACACGCGATGTACAGCCACACGGCGATCGCGGTTCCGGATCTCGCCCACGCCGAAGCGCTCAAGTTCCTGACGGCGCCGGTCGAACAGCGGATTGCGGCCTGAGCATCGTTCAGCCGCTCCGCTCGCGTAGAGCGGCGCGGCGACATGAGCAGTCTTGTCCGGACGCGCGGGCTCAAGCGGTTCGCCGCTTCCGTCGCAGGCCGATGCGCGTGCCCGGCAGATTGATGCCAAGCTCGATCGCGCGCGACCTGATCGATGCAATGGGCCGCTTGAGCTTCACGATCATCAGCGTCAGGCTCTTGCCGGTTTCACACATGGATCGAAGCAGCCGGTCGTCGTCTTCGGACCAGCGTTCGTGGTTGTAAGTGCGGGCAGCCATGGACGTTTGCCTCTGAGGCCAATGAGGCGGGACCTGAGCAGGGAATGTCAAAGGACCCAGCTTCGCCTTTTTCTGAGCGCGGCGGCTGGGTGTCAGTTGAAGGGCGGCTTGTTACGCTGCCGCCTGACGCAGAGATAGTTTTGCGGCGTCGATATTCAACCGACTTACGGATTTGTAATGGCCCGGGGCGAGCGCATCCACCACGTTGCAGCGACGCGGCGCACTTTCGTTTGAACTTTCTTGCCGCTCGCGCGTCTTACAGTTGAAGCGTCCCTAAGCTTCACCTCGACAGAGAACCCCGCTTCCTCAAGGGCGGGGTTTTCGCTTTTGGCGCTGCATCAGCTTGCCCGGGATTTCAAGCGCTCTTTGCCGTTGACCCGGCGGCCGTCCGGCCGCACTTTTTGCGACGGGCAGGGTTTTGAGGAGCCGTGATGCCGAAAACCCTTGTGGAATTCAGAGCGCAGAACCTTCGTTTGCTCGAGCGGCTTTGTCCCGACGACCCGCGATACATCGCGGCCTGGCTGAAGCAGTTCGACGAGCAGAACGGGATCACACCAAAAGCTGGCCCGAAGTCCGGTAAGAGCCGTGCGGCTGCTTCGCCGCGAAGCAAGACCGCTTCGCCCGCGCGCACGAGGTCAGCGCCCTCCTCCGTCTCACCCCGCTAGTCCGGGGCGACGACAACGCGCGTGCTTATGGCTTGCATGCGCGCGCGTGTCACGACCGAGCGACTGCACGCGTCAGGCGGCGCGGCGCTTCTTTCGCGCACCTGCCGGCTTCGCCTTCGGCTTTTCGGCGCCGACTTTCGAGACGCGCGCGACTGCGGCAAGCGAGGCGGAAAGAACCTCGCGCTGGGCTTCGAGCCAATGCCTCTCGGCGTGGCCGTCCGCCCCACCGCTCTCCATCCAAATCTGGTATGTGCGCTCGCGGATCGCTTGTTCCAGGTCTGACATCGATGTCCCTCCAATTCGGAGCGGCATCCTGGGCGCGGTCGGTTAACAAGCTCTCAAGCGACCAACGTTCCCCTGAGCCGGAACATCGCAACGAGCCTGCGGGCCCTGACGTCTTCGCGAAACGCGGACGTCATCGCACGTCGGCAATGATCGCAGCGACGCGGCGGGAATGATGATCGACGATCACGAGGGACTTCCCCGCGATCAGGTACTGATCTCCCCAGAACCCGTTGAGGATCTGCGTCACCTCCGGCGGCAGGTCCGCCGTCTCGGTCTGCCGCGGGACCGAGGTGCCGATCATCATCTCGAAATTCGGCCGATCCATTGCGGGGCCTTGCGATGTCGAAAGGACTGAGCGCAGCTGCTCGCGTTGTTGCGCGGTGAGGTTTGCCGGCTGGCTACCCTCCTTGATCTGGCGAGCGCGAGCGCCGCTCGAATCCTCATTTGCAGCGGGATCTTGTTTGGCAGCGGTGCTGACTGCGTCGCGTTGTGTTGGAACTCCCGTGCCGACCGTGGTCGCAGGCGCGCTGTTGTCCGCGCCGGTCGAGGGGCGTCCAACGTAGTCGGTCACGCCGAACATTTGGGGAGCCGCAAACCACAGCCCGAAGCCCACAAAGAGGATTGCAGCGGCCGCCGATCCCCACATCATCAGCTTGCGTGTGCCTTCTCGCTCTTCGTCCCGAGGAAGATCCTTGACCATCGTGAGATGCCTCCAGTTGCTTCGGGCCAACCCGGGCCTTGCTCCTCCGTTCCTACAGCTTCAGCGACGGCTCTGAATGGAGCACGTCCTTGAAATTGGAACGTTGCGTCCGCACCGGCGTACCGACAGCAACCGCAATTGCGCAACGGCCGGCTGAAGGGCGGTGAGTCAATCGCCCGCCTCGCGCCGCGAACGCTCGCGCTCGAACCAAGTCAGGCAGAAGCAATGCAGAGCAACTCGGAAACCAGGCTGCAGTCGATCCCGGCGGATGCCTCGGCCGAACGCAGGCCACACCCTGCCGGTCCGCACGCCACGCCGGAGCTGACCGACACGGAGAAGACACCCGGTTGCGGCGTGTTGCCTGAACCGGATGATCCGAACATCAGTCCCACGGGCTAGTCGGCACGACGCTCTGCGGCCACGTCGATCCGGCGACGGAGTGCGCATGGCTGCAGCCCAACTTGCATCGACGGCTCCGCCCGACGTCAGCAGCAGAGACCGCAGCGCCAGTCACGGAATGTCCGCGGCCTTGCGGTTGTCCCCGATCGAAACCGGCTTGTTCAGGAAATACTCGCGGTTGCCCGTCGCCGCTTCCGCGTATTGGTCGATGGCGACGATGATGGCCTGGACGTGGGCATAGCACCACCCTTCCCGCGTCGCTCTGCGGCGAACGTCCTCGAGCGCGGTCAGGAAGGGCGACAGGTCTCGCTCGTCATCGAACCACCGCCTGCTCACCACGTCCTCCCGCCGAGCACCCTGCCCTTGGTCTGGCGCGGCTCTGCCGCCTTCAGCGCGTCGCGTTGCGCGCACAGGCTCTCGACCTTCGCCTCCATCCGCGACAGCAGCGCCTCGGCCGAGGCCGTCCCGATCCCCGCCCGCTGCAGCTGGAGGATCTCCTTCCTCTGCCTGCCCATCTGGATGCGCATCCGTTCGATCTCCCGCCTGAGAAAGTCCAGGTCCGGCATTGTTCCGCCTCGCGAATTCGAGATATGGCCCATGAGAACAAAAACGGAACGAAGAGTCGAGTCCGACGTTCTACAGAAAACGGAATAGGAGATGTGCGATGGCCGACAACACCCAGAAGGACCCGAAGGACTGGGTTTCCGGCGACGACCCGATGACCGGAGCCCAGGAATCCTATCTCAAGACCCTCGCCGAGCAGGCTCACGAAGACCCGCCCGAGGAGGATCTGACCAAGGCCGAGGCCTCCGAGCTGATCGACAGGATGCGGCAAAAGGCCGGGCTGGAGCAGTGAGCCGTCCGATTGCGGGAACCCGGCTCCGTGCGTATGCAAACGAAATTGGGAAGCGAGAATGCCTTATTTCGTTTGTGCCCGCGACGGAGCGGGCCAGATCATCCTGAAGAGAGACACAAGGGAAGCGGCCGAGAAGAAAGCCGCCGAGCTCCGCGACATGGGCTATTTCGAAGTCGAGATCGTCGCCAAGGGTGACGAGGAGACGGCGTGAGGGAGTGGGCATGGGCGGCGAAGTTGGCCGCGCATGATCAAAGCAACCCTCGCAATCTTTCCATCATTTGAAGCCAGCGCCTCATGCTTCCCTCAGCACCTTGACGGCGCTGAGAACGATGAAAGCACCCAGGCCGTAGGTCAGTGCATTCACGACCCAGGAAATGGCGATGCCGACGAAGGTTGGTCCTCCGACCGCTCCCCAGAAAAAATACGCTGCGGTGATGCCCGGCCACTCCAGCCAAAGAAACGCGAAGTCGGTCAGCGGCTCCAGCACAAGGAGCACCGTCGAGATGAGCGCCCCCACGGCCAATGCGATGACGAGATGCGTTCTCAGCCAGGGCATCAAAGACCCAGCAGACCGGCGATGACGGGAATGAGGAAGAAGGCGGCGATCCCGAGCAGCCCTCCAACGACAAAGCGCGCCGCGCGGCCGTGAATCTTCGTATCTAGCCACGCACAGATCGCCACCACAGCCTGTCGCAGCCAGCCACCCACGAGGGTTCTGACGAGATCGAACAGGAGTTCTGCAACGAATGCGGCCATGGCGTTTGGTCGGCGCCACGTGTGGCCGGGTTCAAGTGCGCGGGATGACCATTTCCAATTGCAACAGCGCGAGAGTGAGAACTTTGAGGGCTGGTACCCGCCGAACAACCGTTGCGAGCTCGCAAGGATCGCGAGCATCCGCGGTCCCATTCGATCGACTTCATCGGCAAGGGCGAAGGGCGAGCGGTTGAAAGCCTGCACCGCTGGACTGCACCTCCCGAATAACACAAGATAGTTCAGTGCCAGTGCAGCAGATCGGCTGGTGGCCAGCGTGAGTTAAGTGCACCGCAAAAAACAGAAAGCGGCAGGGAGGGACAATGCGGCGAAAAAGAAATGTCGCGCTTGATGATGCGATGGCTGGCCTGGGTCTGATCGCAGCTATCATGGTCGTTGCGATCTCGCCGGCAAGCGCCGACAATTCGGCCAACATACCGCCCGCGCTCAAATGCGCTGACCTGACCGGCTGGAAGATGCCGGGATCGACGGCAACAATCACCAGAGCCGAGCTGGTGCCGGAGGCGCCGCCGGGGACGGTGCAGCCGTCGCCGCCGGCGCCCGCCACAATATCGGTGGCGCTGCCGCCGAACTGCCGCGCGAATGGCGTGATCGATCAGCGCGTCGGCGTCGAGGGCAAGTCCTACGCGATCGGCTTTGCCGTTGCCCTGCCCGATCGCTGGAACGGCCGCTTCTTGTTTCAGGGCGGCGGCGGTTTGAACGGCTCGATCCGGCCGCCGCTGGGTTACCACGCGGCCGGCGAGGTGCCGGCGTTGGCGCGCGGCTTTGCCGTGGTCTCGACCGATAGCGGTCATCAGGGCGCGGTGTTCGATGCCTCGTTCCTGAAGGACCAGGAAGCCGCGCTCAACTTCGCCCATGCTTCCGTCGGCAAGGTGACGATCGCGGCCAAGGCGATCGTCGCGCATTACTATGGCCAGCCCGCAAAGCGTTCCTATTTCACGGGGTGCTCGACCGGGGGCCGCGAAGGCATGCTGGCGTCGGCGCGCTATCCCGAACAATTCGACGGCATCGTCGCCGGCGCGCCTGCGATGCGCACCGGCAATTCCAATATCGGTCTCGCCTGGGCCAACGCTGCCTTCAGCCAGATCGCGCCGAAAGATCCGTCCGGCAAGTCGGAGCCCGCCAAGACGTTTGCCGCGGCCGAGCGAAAGCTGATCACGAACGCGATCCTCGATGCCTGCGACGCCAAGGACGGCGTCAAGGATGGCCTGATCTTCGACGGCAAGGCCTGTCAATTCGATCCCGCGGTCCTCGCTTGCAAGGGCGACAAGCCGGATGGCAAAACGGAGTCTTGCCTGGCGCCGCCGCAGGTCGATGCCTTGAAGAAAGCTTTTGCCGGACCGAAGAATTCACGCGGCACGCAGGTCTACCCGCCGTTCCCGTGGGACAGCGGCGTAGCACCCGAAGGCGTTGCCATTCCCGGCATCCTGGCCACCGGCGCGCGCAGTCCGGTCGGACCGCCTGTTTGGGAAAACATCAACGTCGATCAACTCGAAGACCGGGTCAACGCGAGCGGGATGGATCGCCTTACCAACACCGCCTATTGGACCAACCTTTCGAGCTACTTCAGCCATGGTGGCAAGCTGCTGTTTTACCACGGTGTGAGCGATCCCTGGTTCTCGGCGAACGACACCGTGAATTACTACGAGCGCATGGCGGCAGATTCCGGCGGCATGGAGTTGGTGCGGGAGAAATCGAGCCGGGCCTTCTTGGTGCCCGGGATGGGCCACTGCTCGAGCGGCGCCGCGCTCGATCGTTTCGATCTCCTCACCGCGGTCGTGAACTGGGTGGAAGACGGCAAGGCGCCCGATGCGGTGGTCGCGACGGGACCAGCCTTTCCCGGCCGCAGCCGGCCGCTTTGCCCCTATCCGCAACATGCGCGGTACAAGGGGCAAGGCGATCCGGAGAGCGCAGCGAGCTTTGAGTGCAAGTAGGGAAGATGTCGCAGTTTCGGTGACTGTGCACTGGGCGGGGCTTTTGCATTGCGACAAACCATGGTTGCGTCAAACTGAAGCACGACCCAACGATGTACTTTGGCTCGCAGTCCCCTACCCTCCGCATGTTTGTTTTAGGAGGTAAAGATGGCAGAGTGCGTTATTTTTGAAGACCGGAATTTCGACGGTGCTGCGTACCAGACGTTTGGTGACATCAGGAGCTTAAAGAACGTACCGAAGGGCATGGGTGGTTTAGGTAATTGGAGCGACGAAACAAGCTCCATCAGGATTATGAGCGGCACGTGGAGATTCTTTGAGCACGTGGACTTCGGAGGGCAGTCGTGGGTCTTAGGCCCCGGTGACTATCCTTGGGTACCGGATCAGGGCATTCCTGACAATTCGATCTCCTCAATCCAGAAGATCAGCGACTAGAACAGGCCGTCCCGATCGCCAAATCAAGCTGCGTTAGCTGGTCAAGCATGAAATCCGATATGGTCGGTTCGACCACCGGGGCATACCTACGATAGCTGACGCAGCCGGCGTCGCTGCTCAAACAGCGCAGCCTGTCAGCCCGAGACCAACCACGAGATACAGCAGCGGCTTCATCGGCCTCTGACACCGTGTCCAGGGTGTGTTGGTAGTTACTGTTGCAGTCCAGCACTGTCACCGTAATCGCTGTCACCGTAATCGCAAGTTGCTAGCCCACCAGCCGATTGCGAGCCAGCCACGGCAATCTCAGACAGCTGAAAACTTCAGGTAGTAGCCGACTTCACCGACATCGTTATGGCTTTCCCCGCAGGCGGACCTTCGTGCTATGCCCCGGAGGGGCCAGGACGATCACTTTGAAATCGAGGAAGCCATCTTTGCCCTCGTAGATCGAGTATAATTCTGCAGCAACAGCGGTTCCGTTGGAAACTAAGTCGCTGATTATCTCTGACGCAACATCTCGATCCAGGTAGCCTATATGCCAACGGCCGATGCGCCGACTAAACCAGCCCTTTTGCTCCGACACTCCAATAACCGCGATTGCGTTGGAGTCGTGCGGATTATCTGGTCGGTGCTCAAGCTCGACTCCGTACTGTAGCCCCGATTCTTCCGCCTTTCGCGCTGCACGCGCAAAGGCGATAGCATCTGCTTTCCGATGATGAACACCGACGACGCTTTCGGCGAGCGTGGTTTGTGCCCATTTGCCATCAGGCATATGCCGGTCTTGCGCGTAGCGCACTGATCATGCCCCCTTTTCATTAGTGAGGAGTTGTGGTCGCCTTCGCCGAAACAAAATCAGACCAAGCAGCACCCACCACCAGCTACTGTCAGCCATACGAAAGGAACGTACTTTGCTTCGACCTCCTTATTGATGTCCAGACATCGAAGCCGTCAACGAGGGTGAGGCGCAGGGGTTTGTCTTCCACCATCGTGCAATCTGGGCCGGCGTTCACCTTCTTAGTGCGGGTACCGACCAGCCGCCTGTTGGAACGGTCAACCGTGTAGACGTACTCTACGCAATCAGTGTCAGTGCGGAATAGAATTGTCGTGCTGTCCCATTTAGTCATGTCGTAATTGTATGTCTCCAAGTGTAGCATGTTGCCGACCGCTATTTCTGCCTGAGCAGCGGTGCACGACTTTTCTTCCTTGATGCACCGAATTTTGGATGTCTGAATTGGGAAGGCCTGTCGAGCATTCTCCATCGTCCATGTACCGGACGCCGATACGTACCCGCGATCCCAAGATTCTGTGTACACAGATACGCCCGAACGCAGCACGATAGGATTCTGCGCCGTAATAATCGAGTTAGCCGCAATGATAATCCCGAGTGTTCCTGCGAGACCAATGAAAAGAAATAGTACGCCCAAGCCAATCCATTTGAAAAACCGCACCCGTGCCCCCTGAATTTTTAACCGCCCCGGGATTACCGGAGGCCATTTGGTTTACGTTATGCCGCGATGGCGGGTTGTTCCAGTATGGCGTAGTAGCGTTGCCCGACTTCGACCGGCGGAATCCGCCGGTTGTTGAACCAGTCCACCCATTCGAGTGTGGCGAACTCGACGGCCTCGAAACTGCGCCATGGCCCGCGCCGATGGATAACCTCGGCCTTGTCGAGACCGTTGATGGTTTCGGCGAGAGCGTTGTCGTAGGAATCTCCGACACCGCCGACGGAAGATTCGATACCAACTTCGACCAAGAACTCACTATATGGATACGTATTGGCTGCCCCTGTCGCTATTTTGCACGAGCCCGCCGCGATGAACCGGTCGTGCAGTGTCTGCTCCAGCGCGTCGAGCACGAATCTCGCGTGCGCCGTGCGCGAGGCCCGCCAGCCCACGATCCTGGGGGCATAGGCGTCGATGACGAAGGCGACGTAGACTAAGCCGGTCCAAGTCGTGACATAGGTGAAGTCTGAGAGCCTCAGGACATTCGGCCTCGGCGCTTTGAACTGACGGTTGACGTGATCCAGCGGGCACGGCGCAGCCTGTCGCTAGTCGTGGTCTTACGGGCTTGCCGCGCGGACACGGCCCGCCCCCTGCCCCTCCTCCCCGTTTCCTGCTATCTCCTACACCCGCCGTCCAGGCCCAAGACAAAACCCTCCGTCCGTTCCAGGGAGCAACAACCATGCGATACCTCCACACCATGCTGCGCGTGCGCAATCTCGATGTCGCGCTGAAATTCTATGTTGATGCTTTCGGCTTGAAGGAGGTGCGGCGGATCGAGAACGACAAGGGGCGGTTCACGCTGGTGTTCCTGTGCTCAGCGGACGATCTCGAGGCGCTGAAGAAGCAACCGCCGACGCGGGGGGCGCCGCTGGTCGAGCTCACCTACAATTGGGACGAGGAGAAGTACGGCGAGGATCGCTTCTTCGGCCATCTCGCCTACGAGGTCGACGACATCTACGCCACCTGCGAGAAGCTGATGAAGGCGGGCGTCACCATCAATCGTCCGCCGCGCGACGGCAACATGGCCTTTGTCCGCTCGCCGGACCTGCACTCGATCGAGCTGCTGCAGAAGGGCGATCCGAAGCCGCCGCAGGAGCCGTGGGCGTCGATGCCGAACACCGGCCATTGGTAAGCCATAGGCAGGAACTAGGCCCCTCCCCCGGCGTTCTCCTTTCACGAAACCGATTTGGAGGAGGATGCGATGGCAAGAGGGCTGTTGCTGTGGATGCTTGGCGTGCCGATCCCGGTGATCATTCTGTTGTGGCTGTTCTTCGGCCGCTGAGCGTCAGATTGAACTATTGCAATGAAGGCTCCGCCGCGTGCGGAGCTTTTTGCATGAGGGGCACGATGCAATCGCGCATCGCTCGGCGCGCCGAATTCCGCTATCAGCTGGGAAAGGTGGATCTGTAGCCCGGATGGAGCGCAAGCGTAATCCGGGACTGTCAGCCCTGGATTGCGCTTCGCTCCATCCAGGCTACGACACCGAACAATGCCGCGGGGAGAGCTTCATGGCCGATACCAAGCTGACGATCTGGGGCCGCGCCAATTCGGTCAATGTGCAGAAGGTGCTGTGGTGCTGCACCGAGCTCGGCCTGGCTTACGAGCGCATCGATGCCGGCATGCAATACGGCAAGACCCGCGAGGCCGATTATCTGGCGATGAATCCCAACGCGCGGATTCCGACGCTGGTCGAGGGCGACTTCGTGCTGTGGGAGTCAAACTCCATCATGCGCTATCTCTGCCTCGCGCATGGCCGCGGAACGCCGATCTATCCGGAGGCGCCGAGACAGCGCGCCTCGGTCGACCGCTGGCTCGACTGGACTCTGTCGACGGTGCAGCCGGTCGACCGCCCGGTGTTCTGGGGCGTCGTGCGCACCGCGCCCGCCGAGCGCGACATGATCCAGGTGCAGCGCGATGCCGATGCCGCCGCCGAGGTCTGGGCCATCGCCGACCGCCTGCTCGCCACGCGCCGCTTCATCGATGGCGATGCGTTCACGCTCGCCGACATCGCGGTCGGATCCTATGCGCGGCGCTGGCTCGGGGTCGAGGGCATCAGCCGGCCGGCACAGCCGCACCTCACCCGCTGGCTCGCCGAGCTCGGCAAGCGGCCCGGATTTGCGCAATTCGTCGCCCCGCCGATGTCGTGAACCCCTCGCGCGCCTTAAGCTGCGGCGATCGCGCGGGGAATCCTCGTTCCGGCGCGCTTCCCGCGGCGTCACGGCCGCGCTTGACGGCTACTGTGCATGGGGTTGTTTTCGCGGTTTTGTTTCAGGCTTTAGCGCCAGCCGCGCTCGACCAGCAGCACAACGACGATCAGCACCAGAGTCACGGCAGCCGTGGCGAGCCGCGCGGTCCAGCTGAGGCCGCGGCCGACCCACCACAGCAGCGCGCAATACATCAGCACGGGGACGATGATGTCGAGCCGCACCAGATCCGCGGGCATAGGCTTCAGCGCCGGATTTTGGTGTCGAGGCTGGTCGAGCCACCGAGCTTGACGCAGGTCCCGGTGCCCTCGGCCATCACGAAGCCCCGGCCGTAGGCGGCGCAGGCGCCTGCCCGCGCCTTGCCGGCCGTGCTGCCGTTCAGCGGCAGCACCTTGCCCGCCTGTGGCGGCTCGGCAGGCGGCAGGCGCAGGCTCTCGGCCGCGGTCGCGGTCGCGGACGTGGCCAGCAAGGAGAGCAGGATGAGGAGCTGCGTGCGCATCGCCGCCTTGTAGCCCGGACCGGACCCGCGCGCCATCGGCGGCCGCGGCTAGAGGAACTTGACGCCGGCCGACTTGCCGCGGCGCCAGACCACCTGGCAGCTCCGCCCGGTGCGTGCATCGCGCGCGAAGGCCATCCGGATCACGCCGGGAAGCTGGCTCGCATCCTCGTCCAGGGTGATCCTGGCGCCCGAATCCGAGATGTCCTGGACCAGGCAGTGCCGCGCGGCAAAGCCGCCGTCCAGCGTGATCCAGGCATGCTGCGACAGCAGCTTGCGGGCTGCGCGCTTCTTCGGCGGTGGCATCGGCAAAATCTCCCCGTCCAGCGCTACGCAGGGAACGCTAACAAACCGTTGAAATCGCCTCCGAATGATCCCGCGCCCCGGGGCTATCCACCGGGCCGGAAAGACCGTTCCCGAACGGCTTGCCCGGGAGCGCAAAGGCCACTATACGTTCGCCCGCTGCAAGCCGCCGGGCCCTGTTCGGCCGGCCAGCGGCCGTGCCGGGACAATCGGCAGGGCCCTGCGTTTGCTCCCTTCGTCTATCGGTTAGGACGCCACCCTTTCACGGTGGAGAGAGCGGTTCGATTCCGCTAGGGAGCGCCAGCAAAATCAATCACTCAAAGATCCACTCTGCCGCCGTGTCCAACGTGTGGCCAATAAACCCGTGCGAACACCCATGGACGTGGGGCTCGATCGCCGCCCCGCTTCGCGAGCGTGAACCGGCGGGCCATCGTGCTTACCGCCTGAGCCCCGGGGCGGTGCGTCATCAGCCGCGGTCGCGCCTCCTGTGCAGCCTGCGGTCACCGCGAGGCAAGCCGCCGGCATCGCTCATCTATTTTTTTTCGAAGCAGCCAGCGGCTACCCTGTTGCCGATTGAGTAGCAATCAGGAGGATTCGGCTTTGTGACCACGTGCTGGGGCGTTTCAACTCGTGGGCTCGACCACCCCCAAAGCACAGCAAGCAGGGCCAGACCCCCGAGGATCGCGAGCGCAACCATTTCAGGCGTGACGAGAGCGGGGCGCCGACAGAGCCCCTGGGGTGCAATCTGCTTCAATGAACACAACTCTGAACTGTAATAATTCAACTGTAATAAAAATATCATATGTTAATTCCGGTTCCATTGCAAATGGCAGTTGTTCCACGCAGAAATGCCTGAAACGAACGGCCCGCCAGCGTGAACCGGCGGGCCCTGCTCAATGGTGCTTCATTGGTCGCGCTCCGCCAGGATGCGGTTGATCTCGGCCGTCACGATCAGCTGGTGCTCAGGCGTGAGCTGGGCATACCTCGCGAAAGGGCTCGCTCAGCCCTCTGGTGCCCTCGGCGTTCGTCGATCATCCTCTTGAGGCCCCTTAGATCGCCGTCGAGTATCCAGTCGACGTTGATCCCGTGCTTCCGGCAGTAGTCGCACAGCTCGGCGCCGACCTTCGGAGCTCGCTCCAATCCCCATTCGATCGCGAGCCACAACAGGCGCCGGTTGTTGTTCTGCGCTGACGACGCGCCGTCGGCGTCGAGCCGCCCCCAACGGTGTCCGGAGGCGTAGCCGCCGACGCTTGGCGGCGTTGCGGCGCCGCGTGATGCCAGCGCGGGTGATGGGCTTCTCCTTTGCCACTGCCCGCGGATCTTCCTGAGCTTCGTTTGTGCCTTGTCGATGTCTATTTTTACGGACGTGGACGGCCATGGACCTATTCTCATCTCTTTCACGGTGGAGAGAGCGGTTCGCTTCCGCTAGGGAGCGCCAGAGGCGCAAGCCGCCGCGGCAGCATGAACCTCCTCGCCTCCCGTCTCCGACCAATGTCAGGTCGTAACCGGTCGAGGCCCATGCCGCACAAAGCCGACATTGCAGACGCACCGCCGATGCCGGCGCTTCCCACATGGCTGCGCCACCCGCGCCAGCATGCGCCGGACCGGCGCGCCAAGATGCTGGCGCACATGGCCCACCTCCAATCACTGCCGGAGCGCCAGGCGGCGTTGACGCCGCCCTCGCCGGAGCGGTCAGGCCAGGCCGTCGCTGACATTCTCGGCGATGCCTTCGGCTACATCGTGCTGTTCGGTGTCATCGCCCTGCTCTTCCATTCGCGCGTTCCGCTCTACCTCGGTGCCTTTCTCTTCCTGACCGATGGCGAGCGCATCGAAAGCGCGCTGGCAAGCATCGGTATCCGCCTCGAGCCCGAAATGATCGGCCAAGACCTCGTCAAGCGCTTTGTATTCTGGTTCGGATGGTTCGCGTTGCTCGGCCCCCTGAAAGCCTCGGTTCCCGCCTGGCTCGCGTCTTGGCTGCCTCCGACCCAGTCATGGTCTTCCCTGGCCGGCATTGCCATTCTGCTCGCCCTCGTCGAAGCATTGACCGGGCTCGCGCTGCGGCGCGCATTGCCGCGCCTGCGATGGGAGATCCGTCCGAACGGACTGATATGGACGATGATCCAGTTCGCCTTTGCCGCATTGGCTATCCTGGTGCTGTTCGGACCTCGCTAGCCGTCGCTTATGCCGCGCTTCCCGCTGCTCTGCCGACCCGCGCCATTTACCGAAAATTCACCCCAGCTATTAGGCAGCAGTATCATTTGCTTAGAATTTGCTCGCTACCGTGGAACTACGGCAATCACCCGAACCCCCGGTCAGCGCTCATGTCCGTCGCAGACTTCCTGAGGCAGCGAGCAGTGGATGTTACGGTCAGCGGCAGCTACTCGCTGCCCCGCTGGTACGATTGCGAGGGCAAGCTCCGCAGCTTCGCCTGCCGCACCAAGCGCGTCTCGCCGTTCCGGATGATCGTGGACGTGCCCGTGGTCGGCAAGGTCGGCGAGCGCTTGACCTCCTACTTCGAGGATTTCGGCGAATTCCAGGGCACCATCAGCGCGACGCTGAAGGCGGGCTTCCTGATGGAGCTCGAGATGACGCGGGCGCGGCGCGCCTGGATGTCGGAAAAGCTGACATGGCTCGAGAAGAAGCAGAAGGATGTCAATGTTCGGGACCTGCGGC
Source organism: Bradyrhizobium sp. IC4059 (assembly GCF_020193615.1). Taxonomy (NCBI): domain Bacteria; kingdom Pseudomonadati; phylum Pseudomonadota; class Alphaproteobacteria; order Hyphomicrobiales; family Nitrobacteraceae; genus Bradyrhizobium; species Bradyrhizobium sp. IC4059. The sequence goes on along the minus strand of NZ_JADYVH010000002.1, from coordinate 741,419 downwards.
GTGACGCGCGTTTCGTTCCACAGGTCTCGCACACCGTGCTGACCCTCGCGGACGGCAGCTGCCATCCCTGCTTCATCATCGACGTCTCGACGGCCGGCGTCGCGGTGTCCTCCGAGTATGATCCGGTGGTCGGAACCCCGCTTGCGATCGGCGCCTGTGTCGGGCGGGTGATCCGCAAGTTCGAGCACGGCTTTGCGGTCAAATTCGCCGAAAAGCTGGACCGTGACGACCTCGTCCGCCTGATCGTCCGCACGCCCTTGCTGAAGTCGGCCTGAATTCGCCGCCCTATAGCGGCCCCAATGCCGGATCAGCTTTTGCAGGTCTGTGCCTCGGGCCGGACGTCATTTTGCAGACTTGCGATCGGGGGACCGAATGGCAGTCGACAAGATCACCTGGGACAGGGTCGGCCGGGTCACCGAGCCCGGACGCTACATGTACACGTTCGGTTGGCTCACCATCACCGCCGGCGATCTCGAAATCTGGAAACGATACCCGCAGGCCGCGTTCACGCTGCTGGCGCAGAGTTCCGGGTCGCCCGAGTCCGCCGGCGAGGAATTCCATCTCGGCGCCTTCGACGTCGCACCCGACGCGCCGCCCGCGATCACGACGCACTGACTAGACTAAGGCCAGCAGCCGGCACGCTGCGCAGATGCGCCAGGAATCGAGGAATCCCGCGCATTTCCTTGAGCTCGCTTGCAAATCTCGATCCGCAGCGCACCGGGCAATCGTTGCGGTGACTGGCGAGCTTCTGCCATCATGCGATTGATTGCGCTCGTATTCTACTCCCCACAATGAGCCCGGATGAACGGCAGCTGTCGCGCACCTTCAGGGAGCCGACAGCCGGCGCATGACACATGGTCGCATCGGAGAACGTAGATAAGCGGATCAAGGGAACTTATTTTCGGCGCCAATGTACCTGATCGAAGCGCTCCCCACCGTCATCGGAACTGCCGCTATCGCCCCGGCGCTGCTGTTGCTCTGGCTCGTCATCGCTGCCGAGGAACGCCCGGGGCCGCCGGCCCAGGTCTGGACCGCATTCCTGTTAGGGGCGGCGAGCATTTCGCTCCTGGGCCTCGCCCGCGCCCCCTTCGCCAAGATGATCGCCGCCCCCGACGATCCCTGGGCGGCGCTGGCGATGCATTCGATCTTCGGCGTCGCGCTGCCCGAGGAAGCCGTCAAGGTGCTCGCCATCGTGCTGGTCTCCTCGACCAAGCGACGCACCTTTGCCAATCCGATGGACACCGTGGTCTACGGCGCCGCGGTCGGCCTCGGCTTCGCCGCCTACGAGAATCTCGCCTACCTGGTCCAGCACGCCGACATGTGGCGCTCGCTTGCCGCGCTGCGCAGCGTCCTGACCGTGCCGTTCCACGGCGCGCTCGGCATCATCGCCGGCGCCTACCTGACCATCGCGCGCGCCGGCACGGCGCTTGGCGCAAACCGCCACCATCGCGATTGGGCCCGTCTTTCCAGCCGGCTGTTGATCTTCGGTGGCCCGCTCGCGCTTCATACGGCCTTCGACTTCCCGCTGCTGACGCTCCAGCGCATGCCCGATCTCGATCCGACACTCCGCATGTGGTTGGGCGCTGCGAGCCTGTTGATCGGCTTCGGCTCGATCGCCTTCGCCATCCGCCTGGTCCGGCGCGTCGCGCGCCACCACGCGCCGCGAACCGATGTCGCGCGCGAGCGGCTCAGCCAGCTGCGCCGGATGTGGGCGCTGCTGCTCGCCGGCGGCGGCATCGGGTTCGTCGGGCTCGCCTTCGTCCTGACCTCGATCCATCACTGGCTGATCAACCCCGAGCGCAACCTGACGCTGGCGCTGATTCCGATCGGTTTCGTCTCGATCCTGCTCGGCCTTGCGCTTCTGATTGTCACATCGGCTATCTACATTCTCGGCCGCAACCGCATTCGCACCAACGCGGAAGGCTTTTCGTCGGCGCCCGGCGGCACTTGATCCAACGCATGGCGAACGCGCGACAGGCCCACTAGATTGGGACGCAATCCTCTCGTTCCGGAGCCAGACGATGACATCGCCCGAGGAATTTGCCCGCCTCCAATCCGAGATGAACCAGACGGTCAAGGCGCACTGGAAGGCTTTTCTGTTCGAAGGGATCCTGCTTGCCGTCCTCGGCATTGCCGCGCTCGTCCTGCCGCCGCTCGCCAGCCTTGCGAGCGCGATCTTCCTCGGCTGGATGTTCCTGATCGGCGGCATCGGCGGACTGATCGCGACCTATTGGGCGCGCAGCACGCCGGGCTTCTGGTGGTCGCTGATCTCGGCTGCGCTCGCTGTGCTCACCGGCCTGCTGCTGCTGGCCCGGCCAATGCAGGCCGTGCTGACGCTGACCATCGTGCTCGGCGCCTATTTCCTCGCCGAGGGCGTCGCCACCATCATGTACGCGCTGGAGCACCGCCGTGAGCTCAGCGGCCGCTGGTCGTGGCTGCTGATCTCGGGCCTCGTCGACATCGCGATCTCGTTCATGGTGATCACGGGACTGCCGAGCTCGGCGGAGTGGGCCATTGGCGTCCTCGTCGGCATCAACCTGCTGTTCGGCGGCGCCACCCTGATCGGCATGGCGCTGGCGGCACGCAATGGCAACACCTGAGGCGCCTCGTCGCTCCAAATTCTGATTGGGGGGTGACAAGGCGCCAGCGGCACGCTATATGGCCTTTCCATGATCACCGTCGCCACCAGCTATTTTTGGTACTTTAGCTACGACAGCTCGCTGGCGGCGGGAGGATCGCGCTCAATCTGAAACATTGCAGCAAACGTCCGAACAGCCGCCCGACCTGGCGGCTTTTTTATTGCCGGCAGGTTCTAGAACAGACAGGAGCCCGCCGTGCTGAGCACGACCGACGATCTTCGTATCCGCGAACTGAAAGAGCTGAGCACGCCGGAAGAGGTGATGCGGGAAGTCCCGCGCACGCTCACCGCGACGCGTGTGGTGATGGCCGCGCGCAACGCCATCCATGCCATCCTGAGCAATCAGGACGACCGCCTTCTGGTCGTCGTCGGCCCCTGCTCGGTGCATGATCCCAAGGCGGCGCTCGACTATGCCGAGCGGCTAGCAAAGCTTCGCGAGGATCTCGCCGATCAGCTCGAGCTCGTGATGCGGGTCTATTTCGAGAAGCCCCGTACCACGGTCGGGTGGAAGGGCCTCATCAACGATCCCGACCTCGACGGCAGCTTCGACATCAACAAGGGGCTGCGGCTCGCGCGCAACGTGCTCGCGGCGGTGAACAATCTCGGCCTGCCCGCCGGCACCGAGTTCCTCGACATGACGACGCCGCAATACATCGCCGACCTCGTCTCCTGGGCCGCGATCGGCGCGCGCACGACCGAGAGCCAGATCCATCGCGAGCTGGCGTCGGGGCTGTCCTGCCCGGTCGGCTTCAAGAACGGCACCGACGGCAATGTGCGGATCGCGGCCGATGCGGTGAAATCAGCCTCGCATCCCCATCATTTCATGGCCGTCACAAAGCTCGGCCGCTCGGCGATCGCCTCGACCGCCGGTAACGAGGACTGCCACATCATCCTGCGCGGCGGAGCTGAGCCGAACTACGACGCGGCAAGCGTTGCGTCGGCCTGCAACGAATTGACCAAATCCGGCGTTGCCCCGCTGGTGATGGTCGATGCCAGCCATGCCAATTCGAGCAAGAAGCCGGAGAACCAGCCGCTGGTGATGGCCGATATCGCCCGTCAGATCTCGGGCGGCGAGAGCCGCATCATGGGCGTGATGATCGAGAGCAACCTCGTCGCCGGCCGGCAGGATGTCGTACCGGGCAAGCCGCTCACTTATGGGCAGAGCATCACGGACGGTTGCATTGACTGGGCAACGACGTCGAAGACGCTCGAGCAGCTCGCCGACGCGGTCGAAATCCGCCGCAACATCCGGCGCGCCGGACTGCACGAGCGATCAGCCTGACGGATGGCGAGCTTGGGATGGCTCATTCCTCACCTCTCCCCGACGGGGAGAGGTGAAAGCCTCAGCAGCCGCGGCAGATGCTCTTGATCTTCTTGTCGAGCGCCTGGTTTTCCTTGCTGAGCGGATCGTTGGGATCGCTCAGATTCTTCTCGCTAGGCACATCGCTGGCACGCGGCTGGCGATGACCGACCGGCGCCGGCAACACCGACCCGGACGATGCGCCGCTTGAGGTCGATCCCTTGGAGCTGCCGGTCTGCGCAACAGCCGCGCCGCCAAGCAAGACCACGAGCGATACTGCCAGCATGATCTTCGTCATGTCCATTTCTCCATTCTCGAATCAGCGTCCAAGCCCAGCACTCAAGTCAGCGTCGATGCCATCGCCACTCATGCCTCGGGCGGATAAAGATGAACGTCGCCGCAATAGTCGACGATACGATAGCGCGTTTCTGATTCCGCTTCACTTGTCTCGTTTGCGGTATTTGGCACCGCCAACACGTAATTGGGACCCACCGGCGACTTGCCGGCACCGCCGGGAATGTCGATGACATAGTCCGGCTGACACAGGCCGGACACCCGCCCGCGCAACTGCCGCATCAAGGCCTGCCCCTCTGCCAACGTCGTGCGCAGATGCGCCGTTCCCGGGGCGAGATCGCCGTGGTGCAGATAATAGGGCTTGATCCGGCATTCGACGAAAGCTCGCATTAAATCCGAGAGAGCGGCGATGTCGTCATTGACGCCGCGCAAAAGCACGGACTGGCTCACCAGGGGAATTCCAGCATCGACGAGCCGCGCGCAGGCATCGCGCGCGGCCCCCGTCAGTTCGCGCGCGTGATTGGCGTGTACCGCGACCCAGGTGGCCGCGCCCGCAACCTTCAGGGCTGCAACCATCTCCGCGCTGACGCGCGCTGGTTCGGCCACCGGGACACGGGTGTGGAGACGGATGATCTTGACGTGATCGATGGCCGCAAGGTCAGCCATGATCTCACTCATCCGCCGGGGCGACAGCATCAGGGGATCGCCGCCGGTCAGGATCACTTCCCAGATCTCGTCATGCGACCGGATGTAGTCGATCGCGGTGCGATAGGCGCTCTCCGACAGCGCATTCTCCTTGCCGGGCCCGACCATCTCGCGGCGGAAGCAGAAGCGGCAATAGACCGCGCAGACGTGCACGAGCTTGAACAACACCCGGTCGGGATAGCGGTGCACGATTCCCGCCACCGGCGAATGCGGGTGATCGCCGATCGGATCGGCATTCTCGCCCGGCTGCGCCTCGAGCTCGGCCGAAACAGGAACGAACTGCCGCGCGATGGGATCGTCGGGATCCGTCGCGTCGATCAGCCCGACCAGATCCGGCGTGATCGCCACGGCATAGCGCGCGGCGACGCGTTCGAGCGCCGGCAGCGCCGATGCGGGGACCAGGCCCTCGGCTACCAGCTCGGCAGGTTCGCGCAGAGTGCGTGCAAGGTTCGTCTTTGTCATCTCTCATCCGCAGGCGGTGTCCACACCACCTGATCAATTCGTGTGGCGCCGCTCGCCAGCATCACCAGCCGGTCGAAGCCGAGCGCGACACCGCTCGCCTCCGGCATTGCGGCGACCGCCGCCAGAAAATCCTCGTCGAGCGGATAGGCTTCGCCGTAGCGGCGCTGCTTCTCCGTCATGGATTCCGTGAAGCGTTTGCGCTGCTCCCCGGCATCGGTCAGCTCTCCAAAGCCGTTGGCGAGCTCGACGCCGCAGGCATAGACCTCGAAACGTTCGGCGACCCTCGGATCGTCCGTCTTCACCCGCGCCAGCGCCGCCTCTGGAGATGGGTATTCGAACAGGATGGTCAAACGCCCCTGCCCCAGCTGCGGCTCGACGTGTTCGACCAGCACCTTGCTGAAGATGTCGGACCAGGTGTCATCCTCGGCGACACGGACCTTCCCGGCTGCCGCCTCGGCGAGCGCCGCACGGTTACCCTCGCCGCCCGAGATTGTCGACAACAGGTCGACGCCGGCGAACTGCGCGAAGGCGCCCGCGACCGTCAGGAGCTCCGGCTCGGCGAAGGGATCGGCGGTTCGGCCGCGGAAGGAGAAGGTCCCGATCCCGGTCGCCTGCGCCGCCCGGGCGATCACGACGACGCAATCGGCCATGATGGCATCATAGGGCGCTCCCGCCCGGTACCATTCCAGCATGGTGAACTCGGGCAGATGCAGGTCGCCGCGCTCGCGGTCCCGGAACACCCGTGCGAACTCGAAAATCCGCGTCTCGCCCGCCGCCAGCAGTTTCTTGCAGGCGAACTCGGGCGAGGTGCGCAGGTATCGGCTGGCCCGGCTGCCGTCGGGCCGCATGATCTCGGTCCTGGGGGCGTGCAGATGGGTCTCGTTGCCCGGAGAGACCTGGAGAACGGAGGTTTCCACCTCCACAAACCCCTGTTCGGCGAAAAAACCCCGCAAAGCTCCGGTCACGGCGGCCCTGGCCTGGAGGAACGGCCGTCGGTCGAGGTGGCGCGCGGGCGACCAGGACGGCGACATCGGCTTGTCCCCAGCCATCAACCGACCGCCCCGGCCGGCAGCAAAATGCTGGCATCCAACGGCAAAATCAGTATGTTGCGGCCCGAAACGGGTGCCGAGGTCCGGTTTGAGGCCCCAAGTCCCCCAGCAATTCGACCACGTCCTGGCTGGTGCCGGGCCAAGCAAGCAGGAAATACAGCTTTGAGAGTCATCGCCAGTTCTATTCGCAAGGGCAACGTGATCGAGCAAGACGGCAAGCTCTATGTCGTCGTGAGCGCCGAGAACATCCATCCCGGCAAGGGAACCCCGGTCAGCCAGATCGAAATGCGCCGAATCTCGGACGGGGTAAAGATCTCGGAACGCTACAAGACCACCGACCAGGTCGAAAAGGCCACCATCGAAGAGCGCAACTACACCTTCCTTTACGAAGATGGCGATGGCTACCACTTCATGAACCCCGAGACCTACGACCAGGTTCAGGTTTCCAAGGACGTCGTCGGCGACGCGGCCGCGTATCTTCAGCCGGACATGACCGTCAAACTGTCGATGCATGACACCAATCCGGTGTCGATCGCACTGCCGCAGCGCGTGACGCTGGAAGTGGTGGAGACCGAGCCGGTGACCAAGGGCCAGACCGCCTCCTCCTCCTACAAGCCGGCGGTGCTGTCCAACGGCGTGCGCACCACCGTGCCGCCGCACATCTCGGTCGGCACGCGCATTGTGGTGATGACCGAAGACGGCTCCTACTCCGAGCGTGCTAAGGACTAAACGAGCCATCGAGGATCGGAACAGGTACCGCCGGGGGGCGAAGCAGTGGGCAGGAACAGTCTCCGCTTCGTCTCGCTTCTCCTGGCGTTGCCGTCGCTCCTCGTTGCTGCACCGATCGCTGCGGACGAGTTCCGCAGTCCCTCGCTGACGGCCCTGCGCATCGAGTGGCGCGCGGCGCTCGATCAGCTTCGCAGCGAGATCAACAGCCGTCCGCAAATTGCGGGCGACTTCATCTTCGCACCGCGCCGTTCGGTGCCGCGCTACGATCCGCGCGCGATGCCGGCACTGGTGCAGCTCAACGCGGTCTCCTCGCGCTTCTTCACCGGCATTACCCGAAGTCCCGTCCCCGTGCTGCTGCCGTTCGACGCCGCCGCGTATCTCGACGCGCAGCGCAGCGGCGCGCCGGCGACGCTCGCGCTGTCGCGCTACCAGGCCGACTTTAATCCCGCCGACATGTTCGATGCCGGTCCTGCCGGCTACAGCGCGACCTTCTCGCTCGATCCGGGTGCCGGCGACGGCATGCCGAGCCGGGTCTACGCAAGGCCTGTCGAGGTGCAGATCACGGGCTCGGCGCTGGTCTACGACATCGCCGATCCGGCCGGGGGCAAGGGCGAGCCAGTCAAGCCGCTCGCCGCAACCTACCCGGATCTACGCAGGTTCATCCGGGAAGGCTATGTGCGCTACGCCTTCACCCGCTTCGGCGCCGCCTATGTGGTCTCGATCCAGTGCCTCGACAGTGTCGCGAGGCCACGGCGGCTCGCCTGCAAGGAGGCCTATCCAGTCGCCGAGCGCTTCCTCAAGGCACTGCGCGTCGCAGGGGGCCAGCGCATGCGGCCCCTGGCGGACGTTGCCTCCAACATTATCGACCGGCCCGCGGTGCGTTCACCGGATTTCAGCTACCGGCCGAGCGGCGACATCATTCCGAACACCGGCTACCGCAAGCAGGGCGGTCATCCCGACGCCATGGCCTATGCCCAGATCCGCTTTCCCTTGGAGAAGGCGCCCGCCTTCGTGCGCTCCCAATCCTTCGGCAAGCGCGACAAGAGCGAAGGCCCGACCGCTTATCCCTGGCGCGACAATTTCTGCGAGTCGCGTAGTTTCGAGGTGTGGCAATGCGGCGGAGGTTACGGCCACCAGGGCGAGGACATCCGCGCCGCCGACTGCCCGCCGCCCGGCGAAGGCCGCGAGCCCTGCGATTCCAAGCGGCGCGGCGTCGTCGCCGTGCGTGACGCGATCGTTATCCGTGGCGCCAAGGACCAGGCCGCAACGCTTCAGGTCAATAGCCGCACCGAGCACATCCGTTTCCGCTACATGCACATGAATCCGCATGCGATGAACGCCGATGGCGTCATCAACGGCCGCATCGTCACCGAAGGCGAGAAGATCGGCGTGATCTCGAACTACCTCGACCGTCCCGCCGGCACCTCGATGCACCTGCATTTCGACGTCCAGGTGTTCACCCGCGATGGCTGGATCTGGGTCAGCCCCTACGCGACGCTGGTCTCGGCCTATGAACGGCTGATCCGCGCGCGCGGCCGCGAGATCGGCCCGGAGATCGCGGTCACGGCGCAGCCGGTGGCCCATGCGCTGCCGGAAGACGTGCTCAAGCCTGACTTGCGCGAGGGAGCGGGCGGCGAGGAGAACTGACAGCGTGCTGGTTCGTTGCTGGAGCGGGCAGGACAGCATCTGGTTGCGCACGCCCCCCCCCCGCTCGAACGAAGAAGGATAGGTTGATGAGTGTCGGACTGATCGGTCTTCTCGACGACATCGCGGGGATCGCAAAGGTAGCTGCGGCCTCGCTCGACGATGTCGCCAGCCAGGCTGCCAAGGCAGGCACAAAGGCGGCTGGCGTGGTCATCGACGACGCGGCGGTCACGCCGAACTACGTGATCGGATTCGCTTCGAAGCGCGAGCTGCCGATCGTCGGCAAGATAGCGGTCGGATCGCTACGCAACAAACTGCTGATTTTGCTGCCGATTGCCCTGCTGCTCGGCTATTTCCTTCCCGCTGCGGTCACGCCGCTGCTGATGCTGGGCGGCGCCTTTCTCTGCTATGAAGGCGCCGAAAAGGTGCTCGAAGCCGTGATGCCGCATCATGCGCACCAGCACGAAGCTCAGCTCGAGCCGATTGCGTTGAATGCCCAGTCGGTCGAGGACGAGAAGGTCGCTGGCGCCATCAAGACGGATTTCATCCTGTCGGCGGAGATCATGGCGATCACGCTGGCGGCCCTCCCGGCGGGCAGCATCTGGACGCAGGCGCTGGTGCTGGCGCTGGTCGGCCTCTTCATCACCGTTGGTGTCTATGGCGTGGTGGCCCTGATCGTGAAAGCGGACGATGCCGGCATCGCCCTCGCGCGGTTCGACGGCGCCTCGCTCGCCGGCGGCGCGATCCGATTGCTTGGGCGCGCGCTCGTCCGCGGCATGCCCGTTTTCCTGGCGGTGCTGAGCACGATCGGCACCGCCGCCATGATCTGGGTCGGCGGTGGCATCATCCTGCACGGCATCGAGAAATACGGCCCACCCGCGATCGGCCACACGGTCCATGCCATAACCGAGGCTGCCGCACATCTCCTTCCATCCGTTGCCGGCATCGTCGAATGGTCGGTCGAGGCAGCCATCTCGGGTGCGCTTGGACTGCTCGTCGGCGCAGTCGCCATTCCGGTCGTCCAATACGGACTCGCGCCGGCCTGGAAGCGGTTGAGGCGATCGCGATCGGCCTGAGCGCAGCCATTGCGGATGACGCGCGCAGCCTATTCCAGGAACGTCGTCAGCTGCGCGCCCTCATCCGCCACGAACACCGCGATCAGTTCCGCCGGCTCGGTCATGCTGGCATTGGCCGAGACCAGATGCGTCGAGCCCGGCGGTTCGAAGAAGGACTGGCCGACGCCGAACGTCTCGACCGGGCCGCCGCCGAGCTGCGAGCGGATCTCGCCCTTGGTGATGTAGGCGGTGACGGAGCCGGAGTGACGATGCGGCCGCGAAAACCCGCCTGGACCATAGGACACGCGCACGATGGTCACGCGCTTGCCGGGCACGTTCGGAAGCGCGTAGGAGCCGATCGGCTCGACCTTGTCGAGCGGCGAGCCCTCCGCCGCCGTGGCGCAGAGCGGCGCGAGGGCGCTGGACACACTATCGATCGTCACCGGCAGGGCTTTGCCGATCGCCAGCGCGCAGACAAATCCCGCGACGACCGCAAGCGCTGTCGAACGTGACGGCGCCGGACACTGCACGGCAGAAAGGCTCATGACTGTCATCGTGATCCTCCCCTCTCTCCGTCAGGACGAAGCTGCGACGGCGGCCGCCGGCCGCTGTGCAGGCGTCCAGCGAAACGCCGCGCCAAACCGGTTCCAGACGTTGATCGAGGCGACCGCCGAGGTCAGATACGTCAGTTCAGTCTCGGAGAATTCGCGGGACGCCTCGGCGTAAACCTCCTCGCTGACGCCGTCGGGCAGACAGGTCAGCGCCTCGGCCCAGGCGAGCGCGGCCCGCTCGCGCGGCGAAAAGATCGGCGCCTCGCGCCAGACCGCGAGCAGATGAAGCTTGTCGAGGGGAACGCCGATCCGTTCCGACAGCAGGACGTGGTGTTGCACGCAGAACGCGCAGCCGTTGATCTGCGAGGCGCGCAGCTTGACCAGCTCGAGCAGCTGCTTGTCGAGGCCGGCCTTGGCCGCAAGCTGGCCCAGCGCCAGCACCAGATCAAACGCATCGGGCGCGATCCGCTTGAAATCTTCATATTCGCTGCGGGCGTGTGACATTGCCATTCACCTCGGCATATTATAAGAGCACGGACATCTTATAAGAGCTCTTATATGTCGCGCAAGACGAATGTCACGAAATCGCAATCGGGACCCAAGGCCGTTGCAGCCGGTGCGGTGCACGTTCCAGCACCGGGCGAAGGCAAGCGCGGCGAGCAAGGCTATCTCGGTTACCTGCTGCGCCAAGCCCACGCCGCCGTTCGGCTGACGATGGAACGCACGCTCGCCGATCTCGGCGTGACCTCGCCGCAATTCGCGGTGCTGACGATGCTGAACGCCTATCCGGGCCTGTCGGGAGCCGATGTCGCCCGCCTCACCTTCCTGACGCCCCAGACCGTCGGCGTCATCATCCGCAATCTCGAACGCGACGGCGCGATTGCGATGACGCCTCATCCCGTTCACGGCCGCATCCAGCAATGGACGCTGACGCCGCGCGGCGCGACGCTTCTGAAGGCGTGCCGGCAGCGTGTGCTCGAATTGGAGAAGCGCCTCGCTCGCAATTTGGATTCAAAGGCGGAAACCACGATCCGGCGTTGGCTTTCCGGAATCGCGGCTGAGCTTAAGGAGGACTAGGCGGCCGGCATTCGCGGCTGTCGTGGCCGCTGGTGCTACCCGCCTTTCAAGGCGTTCTTGACTGCGCCGTCCGGCCAGCTCTCGTCGGCCGCGATCACCCGCACGCGGGTCTGGTCGGCGGGATTGACCAGCACGTGCGAATTCACCCGGTCACCGCTCGGCTCCAGACGCAGATCGGTTTCGGGCTTCCAGCTCAGCGTCGTCGCGAGGTCGCCGGGAAAGATCTTCCATTGCGATCCGTCGTCGAGTTCGACGATATGGCTTTCGGCATGCGTGCGTATCTTCATTCCACCCCGACGATTCGATGAACAGGAAGGCCGGCCGTACCAGGACCGACTCTTCTCCTCCTCGCGTGGGAGGAATGCGGGAGTGCGGCACTTGTTCCGGTGGGAACGACCGACGGGGTCGGGCCGAGTTGCCGCACGCGGCCGTTTCGGAACCGACTCACGCGTGCCATGTTTCCGGCTAGAATGTGCCCATGAAGTACACTGATTCCTCGCCCCGTCACACACGCCGCGCCCTGCTCCAGTCGACGCTCGGTGCAGCCGCTTTGCTCGCGCTTCCCACCCGCGCTTTCGCCGCGCCTCCCGGCTTCGACGAATGGCGCGAGAGCTTCCGTGCGCGCGCGATGGCAAAAGGCATTTCCGCCGCGACATGGCAGCGCGCGATGGGACGGGTCGAACCGGACATGAGCGTGTTCGCGCAGATGCGCAACCAGCCCGAATTCCGCGAGCAGGTTTGGCAGTACATCAACCGCCGCGTTTCGGACTGGCGCATCATCAACGGCAAGATCGCGCTGAAGAACAATGAGGCGCTGTTCGCCCGCATCGAGCGCGATTTCGGGGTCGAGCGCGGCACGCTGCTGGCGCTTTGGGGCGTCGAGTCCGCCTATGGCGATCCGCTGGTGCAGCAGAACCACATGAGGCCGGTGTTTCCCTCGCTCGCCGCGCTCGCCTGGAACGAGCCGCGCCGCAAGGCCTATTGGGAGACCGAGCTGATCAATGCACTGCGCATCGTCGACAAGGGCTGGTCCACGCCTGAGGACATGCGCGGATCATGGGCCGGCGCGATGGGCCATTCGCAATGGATGCCGGAGGTCTGGCTCAATGTCGGCATCGACTATGACGGCAACGGCAAGGTCTCGCCATTCGGCAAGCCCGACGACGCGCTGGGCTCGACGGCAAAGTATCTCGTCAATCGTGGCAAGTGGCATCGCGGCGAGCACTGGGGCTACGAGGTGCGCGCGCCCGCCAACATGAGCGGCAGCCGGACCTATGCGGCCTGGCAGGCGGCCGGCGTGACGCGTGCCGACGGCCAACCATTTCCGCAGCCCAACGCATCCGCGCAGATGTGGACGCCGGTTGCGGGCGGGCCGACCTTCCTGCTCGGGCCGAATTTCTACTCGGTGAAGAGCTACAACCCTTCCATGAACTACGCGCTGGCGATCTGCCATCTCGGGGATCGCTGCCTGGGAGCTCCGCCCTTCATCCAGCCCTTCCCGGGCTCCGAGCGTGCGTTGACGCTCGCCGAAGTGCAGGAGATGCAGACGCGCCTGACCAAGGCCGGCTTCGACACCGGCGGCACCGACGGCCGCGTCGGCAACGACACCATGAAGGCAGTCAAGGAGTTTCAGCAGAAGGTCGGGATCGCGCCCGCCGATGGCTACGGCGGGCTGAAGGTGCTGGCCAAGCTGCGGCAAACCAACTAGCACGGCCGGAAGCGCCGGCGCTGGCGCCTCGCCGCAGCTGCAGCCGACCCTTAAGCCGCGTTTCGCTGTTCTGTCAGCTTCAGCAGCTCGTCGACGAGGTCATCCACGGTACGCTCGGCCGCGGCAATCGACGCCTGCAACCGTTCGTCGGCGAATTCGTCGTACTCGACTGCGATGCTGTGGAAGGCCGTGATCCCGATGAAGGCAAACACGTCCCGGACGGCTCCTTCGACATGATTGACGGCGGCCATGCGCCCGCCCGGATCGTACCCGTAGTCTCCGCGCGAGCCGAGCAGGACAAGACGCTTGTCCATGCCCGCAAGCAGCGCCGAATATGGATTGTCCGGACATGATCGGTCGAAGCCGAACGTGCGTCCGACCCGAACGACGTTGTCTATGTATGCCTTGAACTGCGCTGGCACACCGAAGTTGTACATTGGCACGCCCGCGACGATCAGATCAGCTGTGAGCAACTCGTCGACCAGCGCATCGCTTTCCGCCAAAGCCTCTCTCATCCATGGCTCGCGCCGATCGGGCTTCGCGAAGGCCGCCTTGACCCAGTCGTCCGTCACCGGACTCGGTGCGAAGCGACCGAGGTCGCGGCTGACGACGCGATCCCCCGGCCGCGACTGTAGCCATCGTTGGACGAAACGCTGAGTCAGACGCCTGGTGTGCGAACCGCGCGGATTTGCATCTGAAGGCTCGAACCGCGCGCTTGAATCGATTTGTAGCAGTTGCATTGCAGCACTCCTCTCATCTATTTGCCCAATAGATCGGTTCAGGTCCCGTCGTTGACAAACGAAAGTTGCTCAGCCTATGGATGAACTGCATTCATCCTTGAGTTCGCGATGAGAAGGCTTCCTCCGCTGGCGGGATTGCGTGCATTTGAAGCGGCGGCACGTCACCTCAGCTTCAAGCGCGCCGCCGATGAACTTCACGTCACGCCGACCGCGATCAGCCATCAGGTGCGACAGCTGGAGCAGACGGTCGGAGTCAGGCTGTTCGAGCGCCGGACGCGGCAGGTTCTGCTCACCGCGGAAGGTCAGGTCCTGCTTCCGGTCCTGCGCGACGGCTTTGATGCGTTTGCGCGTGTTCTGGAGGGATTGAGCCGCAAGCGACGCCGGGCGGTGGTCACACTTTCGGCGACGCCGGCTTTCACAGCCAAATGGCTGGTGCCGCGTCTTGCTGGGCTCCGAAAGAAGAGAGCCGACATTGATCTCACATTGCTTGCGAGCTTGGAGGTGGCCGACCTCAATTCGACCGCGGATCTCGCACTTCGCTACGGTTCCGGTCCTTATCCCGATCTGATTGCCGAGCCGCTCACGGTCGATCGTTTCGCACCGGTGGTCAGTCCGCGCTTGGGCATCCGAAGACCGAGCGACCTGCGCTCAGCAACGCTGCTACATTTCGACTGGCACCGTCGTGATGCCCGAAATCCGACCTGGCGGCGCTGGTTCAAGACGGCCGGCATTGACGACGTTGATGCGCGCGCCGGCGTGCGTTTCAGCGATGAAACCCATGCCATCCAGGCAACCGTCGCCGGCGCTGGTGTCGCTTTGCACAGTCTTGTGCTCGTCGCCGACGAACTTTCGCAGGGAACGCTGGTCGCACCATTCGGGCCGGAGCTGGAAGGCTCTTCGCTGCACTTGGTCCGCAGCCGCAACCGGCCGCTCACCGAGCCGGTCGAGGCTGTACGACACTGGCTGAAGTCAGAGTTCGACGCGGCCCGCTGATACGCAGCGCAGCTCTAGCGCGCCCGGAATGACATCTTGGTCAGTGCCGATATTGCGGCTCTTCCGCATCGAGCTGCCGCCGGATCGCGGCGAGATGCAGCCGGGCGGATTCGGAATCGCCCTCGCGCATCTGCCTGTAGGTCTCCGCCGCAACGGCGGGATCGACCGGCAGCACCTTCCGCCCCGTCGACATCGCCAGCACCTGCACCTCGGCGGCGCGCTCGAGATAATAGAGATCGTCCCAGGCTTCCGCGACGGTCGGCGCCAGCACCATCACGCCGTGATGCTTCATGAAGACGATGTCGGCATCGCCGACGGCGGACGCGATGCGGGCACCTTCGCGGCTGTCGAGCGCGAGGCCGTTGTAGTCGCGGTCGACCGCGGTGCGGCCGTAGAATTTCAGCGCGGTCTGGCCGGCCCAGATCAGGGGCTCGCCTTCGGTCATCGACAGCGCTGTCGCGTAGGGCATGTGGGTGTGAAAGGCGACCTTGGCGCGCGGCAGCAGCCTGTGCATCTCGGCATGGATGTAGAACGCGGTCGCCTCGGGCACGCCCTCGCCGTCGAGCACGTTGCCGTGGAAGTCGCAGATCAACAGCTTCGACGCGGTCAACTCGCGAAAGGCGTAGCCATAGGGATTGACGAGGAACAGATCGTCATGACCGGGCACCACGGCCGAGAAGTGGTTGCAGATGCCCTCCTCAAAGCCGTTGCGCGCGGCCATGCGGAAGCAGGCGGCGAGATCCTCGCGCGCGGTGCGGATCGCGTCGGTGGCGAGGTCCGGCCGGTTGGAACGGAATGGCGCGGGCGCGGGTGAAGAAGCGTGAAGGCTGTGCGCCATGGCGAAGGACACCTCTCTCGGTCGGGAGCTGCCCAATCTTGTACAGGGACTGCGCCTTCGCGTCAGCCCCTGCGGCCGCCACCCTGCCCTGCGCAGCTCAAGCGCGCCGCGGCACGCCGCCGGCATTCATGCCGCCGTCGATGACGAGCTCGCTGCCGGTGACGTAGCGCGAGCCATCGGAGGCGAGATACAGCACGCCCGAAGCGATCTCCGCGGCCTGGCCGGCGCGGCCAAGCGGCGTGACGACGCGGGCGCGCTCCTCCGGATCGATCGGGGCATTCTGGCCGGCGCCGGCCGCCCCCGTCGGGATCTTGCCCCAGATCGGGGTGTCGATGATGCCGGGGTGAACCGAGTTGACCCGGATGCCGTCGCCCGCCGCCGCGCACTCCATCGCAATGGATTTGGCGAACAGCCGCACGCCGCCCTTGGTCGCCGAATAGGCCGACAATCCGGGCGAGCCGCGCAGTCCCGCCAGCGAGGACATCATGACGATCGAGCCGCCCCCGATCTTGCGCATCAAAGGCAGGCAATGCTTGACCGAGAGGAACACGCCATCGAGGTTGATCGCGTTCTGCTTGCGCCAGTCGGCGAGGGTCATGTCGACGATCGAAGGCACGGAGATGCCGATCCCGGCATTTGAGACGAGCACGTCGAGCCGGCCATATCGCTTTGCGATCTCGGCGACGATCTCGATCCAGCGCTCTTCGCTCGTGACATCCTGCTCCAGAAAGATCGCCTTGCCGCCCACGTTTGTTACGCGCCTGGCGAGCTCCGGGCCGCGCAGCTCGTCGATATCGGTGATGACGACAGTCGCGCCCTCGCGCGCGAACAGCTCGACGATGGCCTCGCCTATGCCGGAGGCGCCACCCGTCACCAGCGCGACCTTGCCCTCAACCTGCCCTGCCATGCTCACTCCCTTTTTTTGTTGTTTGGAACCGTTGTCTTTGATCGTTGTCGGAAAACCGCTTCGCACTTTTCCGGATCATGCATCATCTAATCACGGATGGCCCCTGATCCGGTAGCGCGACGTCGACGACACGGAATTGCACGCGCTCGGCGCCCTGGTAGCGATCGACCGACAACGAGCCCGCGACATGCATCTGCTGGCCGCGATTGGCGAGCAGCGCATTGCCGAGCTTTTGGCCGACTGAACGGAACGCGATGCCGTTGACGATGGCGCCGTCGCCCGCCTTGAAGCGCAGGCGCAGATGCGACTGGCCGACCTCGTCGGCAAACACGAGCTGGTGCGCCGGCAGCGCCAGCACCGGCTCCGGATTGCCGCTGCCGAAGGGACCGGCGCGATTGAGCGTCGCCGCAAGCTCCGGCGTCACCGCACGGGCGGTGACTGCGCCGTCGATATAGAGCTCGTTGACGTGGCGCGCCTCGGCGACGTCGCGCGCCAGCGCGGTCTCGAGATAGGCGCGGAATTCGGCGAGCTTCTCCTTGCGCAGCGTCACGCCCGCGGCCATGGCGTGGCCGCCGCCCTTGAGCAGGATGCCGTCGGCGACCGCCTGCCGCACCGCCTTGCCGAGATCGACGCCGGCGATCGAGCGGCCCGAGCCGGTGCCGATCCCCCCCGGCTCCAGCGCAATGGCAAAGGCCGGCCGCGAGAACTTCTCCTTCAGGCGGGAGGCAACGAGGCCGACCACGCCGGGATGCCAGCCTTCCGAGGCCGTGACGATGACGGCGAGCTTGTCCTCCAGCCCGATCGAGGCCAGCGCCTCGGCTTCGGCCTGGGCTTCCGCCGCCTGCTCGATGACGCGACGTTCGCTGTTGAGACGGTCGAGCTCGGCCGCGATCCGCGCTGCCTCGACGCTGTCGCCTTCGAGCAGCAGCCGCACGCCGAGATCGGCGCGGCCGATACGGCCACCGGCATTGACACGCGGGCCCAGCATGAAGCCGAGATGCCAGGCCTCCGGCGGGCCGTTGAGCCGCGCCACGTCCATCAGCGCGGTGTGGCCGACATGGTCGCGCCGCCGCATCGCGATCAGCCCCTTGGCGACGAAGGCGCGGTTGAGACCGATCAGCGGCGCGACGTCGGCGACGGTGCCGAGCGCGACGTGATGCAGCATGCCCAGGAGATCGGGCTCGGGCATCTCGCTGGTCCAGAAGCCGCGCTGGCGCAGCTCGCGATTGACCGCCACCAGCGTCACCAGCACGAGGCCGACGGCGGCGAGATGACCGAGGCCGGAGAGATCGTCGAGCCGGTTCGGATTGACCAGCGCATCCACCACCGGCAGCTCCGTGCCAGCCTGGTGATGGTCGATCACGACCACGGACATGCCGAGGCGCTTGGCCTCGGCGAGCGGCTCTATGCTGGTGGTGCCGCAATCGACTGTGATCAGCAGCGTGGCGCCCTTGGCCGCGAGCGCGCGCACCGCTTCCGTGTTGGGGCCATAGCCCTCGAAAATCCGGTCGGGAATATGGATCAGCGGATCGAGCCCGCAATGGCGCAGATGCCAGGCCAGCAGCGCCGCCGAGGTCGCGCCGTCGACGTCGTAGTCGCCGAAGATCGCAACCTTCTCGCCCTTGGTCGCGGCATCCGCAATGCGTTTGGCAGCGGCCTCCATCTCCGTCACCGTGAACGGGTCCGGCAGCAGCTTTCGGATGGTCGGATCGAGAAAGTCGGACACCGCGTCGATGTCGACACCGCGGCCCGCCAGTACCCGCGCCAGCAGTTCCGGCAATTGGTGCCGCTGCACGATGGCGAGCGCCTGGGCTGCCCCGCGGGCATCAAGCCGGTCGCGCCACAGCTTGTCGGTGAGCGAGCGCGCCACGCCCAGGAAGGCCTGGGGCGCTTCGATAGGCAAGGCGGTGGCTGGCGGCGTCATGACAGAGGCAGATGTTGGGGAACTCGAAGGGCCAGGCGGTCACGCGAACGCAGAGTCACTGGCTTCAGGGGATTGGTCGGCATCCGGGACGGATTTGCAACGGTCCGGCCGCACAAAGCGGTGGATGGCCGCCCCGACGGGCGCACTGACTATCATTTAGGCATCCCGTCAAACAGCAAATTAAGCAGGCGTTAGGCGGAATCCTCGAAAAAGAATCGTATTCGATCTGTAAGTCGTTGTTCCGGGTTCATTGCAGATCAGACCTCATTGCCAAGGGAAGTCCCCGATGTCTGCTGCGCTGGGTCTGAAAGCCAAGCCGATCGCCACCGAGCCCGCGGACGATGATTCCGACATCTCCGCGCTGATCAACCGTCTCACCGCCGAGGTCAACCAGATCGCGGTCGACAAGACCAAGTCGATCCAGCAGATCACCAACCAGATGAAGATGCTGGCGCTCAACGCGCTGATCGAGAGCTCGCGCGCCGGCGCGCAAGGCGCGGGCTTTGCGGTGGTGGCGCAGGAGGTGCGCGGCGTCGGCCAGCAGGTCGAGACCATCGCCCGCGAGCTCGAGACCCAATTGACCAAACGCACCGGCGATCTCGTCGCCTCGATCGACCGCATGAGCCAGCGCTCCCGCGGCGAGCGCATGGTCGACCTGTCGCTCAACGCGATCGAGCTGATCGACCGCAATCTCTACGAACGCACCTGCGATGTGCGCTGGTGGGCGACCGATTCCGCCGTGGTCGATTGCGCGGCCTCGCCCAGTGCTGCGGCCGTCTCCCATGCCTCGCAGCGCCTCGGCGTGATCCTCGGGGCCTACACCGTCTATCTCGATCTCTGGCTCTGCGACCTCGACGGCAACGTCATCGCCAACGGCCGCGCCGACCGCTTCCGCGTCGTCGGCCAGAACGTCGCCCACACCAGATGGTTTCGCGATGCGAAAGGCCTTCGCTCCGGCGACGATTATGTCGCCGGCGACGTCGAGAACCAGCCGCTGCTCGGCAATGCGCAGGTCGCGACCTATTGCGCCAGCGTCCGCGCCGGCGGCCAGGCTCATGGCGCACCGATCGGGGTGCTCGCCATCCATTTCGACTGGGAGCCGCAGGCCCGCGCCATCGTGCAGGGCGTGCGCGTCGACGACAGCGACAAGGCGCGCGTGCTGCTGGTCGATTCCAATTTTCGCGTGATCGCGGCCTCCGACGGCCAGGGCATCCTCAGCGAACGCATCTCGCTGTCGCTGAACGGCCAGCGCTCCGGCTTCTATCAGGAACGCACGGGCACACTGGTCGCGTTCCATGCCACCCCAGGCTACGAGACCTATCGCGGGCTCGGCTGGTACGGCGTGATCGTCTGCGGCGCGTGAGGCGAGCGGGCCCGCCTCGATCAAAACTCGCGAAAACAACCCCATGCACAGTAGCCAAGGGGTTGTCTTACCTCGCTGTTTTTGCACGCGCGAAGATTCTTTGACACGTCGGGCAAAACAGAAGGAATCCGGCTCGGCGACACCTCATCGGGCGCGGCGATCTAGCACAGCGACATCGCCGCCTCCCTTCACCTTTCCGACATTTGCGTGTTGACCTTCCGAGCTGCCGCGGCAGCCAGCTTGCGGTACTGATCTTCGTACTGGCGCGCCATTCGGTATGCGGTGAAGCGTTCCTCGAAGCGGGCGCGCACTCTCCTTCGATCCAGCTTGCCCAATTCGCCGACCGCCTTGACCGCCTGCTCCTCGTTCTCGACGATGAAACCGGTTAGGCCGTGCTCGATGACCTCAGGGACAGAGCCGGAGCGATAGGCGATCACGGGCGTTCCGCACGCCATCGCCTCGATCATGACCAGCCCGAAAGGCTCCGGCCAAGCGATCGGAAATAGCAGAGCGGCTGCTCCGCCAAGGAATGATTGCTTCTTCACGTCGTCGACTTCGCCGATAAGCTGGATCATCTCGCCGTCGATCCGGGGCGCAAGGTGTTTCCTGAAGTAGGCAGTCTCGGCGCGTGGAATCTTCGCGGCGATGCGAAGAGGCATCCGGGCTGCGTGCGCGATGCGGATGGCGTCCTCCGGACCCTTGTCCTCCGTGAGACGGCCAAGAAACGCCAGATAGGATCCCTCCTCATAGGATGGATCCAACAGCTCCGACGACAGCCCGTGCTGGATCGTTCCAATCCATTTCGCATCCGGAAGCGGCAGGCGCTGGTGATCCGAGATCGACACGAAGCTTGCTTCTGGGAACTGCCGAACCACGTCAGGCAAGCCAGGCAAGTCAAGGCGGCCGTGCATGGTCGTCAGGAACGGTACGCCAAGGCGACTGAGCAACGGCAGCGGAAGCCAGTCGATATGGGCGTGGATCACGTCGAAGTCGTTGGCTCGTCTCGCGATCGCTTCCAGCAGCATCGCGCAGGCTGCGTTCGGATCGGCGCCCTTCCGGCCGAGACGCAGCGCGCGTGGCCATACCGGGTGGAGTTTGCCTCTCGTTCGGGAGTCACCGCTGGCAAACAGCGTGACGTCGTGACCGAGCTCGACAAGCTCATCCACAAGCCAGGCTACCACCCGCTCGGTGCCGCCGTAGAGCTTCGGAGGGACGCTTTCGGCAAGCGGAGCCAGCTGGGCGATACGCATTGGAGCTCGCTATATCGCTGAACGCACGATCAGCACGATGGCCGCAGACAGAAGGTTCGAAATCGCGAGCAAGGTCCAATCCGGCCTTGCGCTCGCGCTAGCCAGCCGACAGATACCGCCCTCGATGAGCCTCAACATTCGTCATCGGAAAGCCGCTCGAGATAGGCAAGCCCGAATGCTGCGAGTTCCTGGGCATCACCATTACTCTCGCGCGCTTCCCGCCTCCCTTGCAGATGACGCTCGAGCAGGCAACGACGGCCATCCGCTGCATCGACGCTGCGATGCCGGGCAAGGTACACGCACCAAGCGGTGTCCACCGCTGTTCGTAGCGGGCTGTCGTCGACCATGTTCCAGCTCCGACGTGGAAGATGTTCATGGGGCGCCAACTCCTCGCGACGGCGGAAGTTTCCAGTTTTTCCCTAAAGTCTAAGTCTGCGCGCAAGGCGAGCGCAATCAGCGGTCGCTCCCTTCGCGCGTGCAAGTTCAGCCGAGACGACGCGCCGCCATCTCCGCGGCGAGCAGCAACGCCGCGCGGCTGGCGCCAATCGATGCGATACCTTGACCCGCGATGTCGTAGGCGGTGCCGTGCGCGGGCGTGCAGATCGGGAACGGGAAGCCGCCGAGCAAGGTCACGCCGCGATCGAAACCCATCAGCTTCATCGCGATCTGGCCCTGGTCGTGATACATCGTCAGCACGGCATCGAAGGCGCCGGCCTTGGCGCGCAGGAACACGGTGTCGGCCGGAAACGGTCCCTCCGCGGCAATGCCCTCGCTCTGGCTTGCTGCGACCACCGGCGCAATCACGTCGATCTCCTCGCGGCCGAAATTGCCGCCGTCGCCGGCATGGGGGTTGAGGCCTGCGACCGCGATGCGTGGCCGCGCAAAGCCGGCGTTGCGCATGCAGGAATCGGTTAGTCTGAGCGCGCGATGGATGCGTTCGCCGGATAGCTTCGCAGCGACGTCCCTGAGCGGGATGTGCGAGGTGACCCGTGCGTTCCAGAGCCGGTCCAGCACGTTGAATTCGCTTGCCGGCGTCTTGAGACCGACGACCTCGGCGGAGAACGCGATCTCGTCGTCGTACTCGGCACGGGCAAGGCGCATCGCCTGCTTGTTAAAGGGGGTGAAGCAGACCGCGTCGACATGGCCGTCGCGGCCGCGCTCGAGCGCATGCCTGTAATTGGCCAGCGCAAATTTTCCGCCGGCAAGGGTCGCTTTCTTCGGCTCGACCTCTCTGGGGTCGAGGTGGCGGAGATCGACGAACAGCGCATCTTCCTGCGCTGCGCGAAGATCGGCGCCCTGCTCTATCATCGTCAGTGCCGGCTTGACGCCCGCAATGCGCGCGCCCTCGTCGAAAATGCGGCGATCGCCGATGACGACGAGCCGGCAGCGCGCGCGGATGTCGTCCTGCGCCACGAGCTTGGCCGTCAGCTCCGGGCTGATGCCGGCTGGATCTCCCATGGCCAGCGCAATCAGCGGCTTTGCGGTCATATGATCGCCCTTTCCTGGACTGGCGCATCGGTCGCGGGCGACGCAGGTTTGCGCCAGAGCCGCGGCAGCTGCAACAGAAGCGGAAGCAGCAGCAGCGCGATGCCGCCCACGATCAGGCACGTCACCAGCTTGTTCGCAAAGAAAATGCCGAGAGATCCCTTGGAGATCAGCATCGACTGCCGGAAGGCGTCCTCGGCCTTGTCGCCGATGACGATCGCGAGCACGAGCGGCGCCAGCGGATAGAACAGCTTCTTGAAGAGATAGCCGACGACCCCGAAGCCGAGCATCATGACGACGTCGAGATAGGAGTTCGACACCGAATAGGCGCCGACGACGCAGATGATCACGATCAGCGGCGCGATCACCACGAAGGGAATCCGCATCAGGGCGGCGAACACCGGGACCGTCAGCAGCACCAGGGCGACGGCGACAATGTTGCCGACATACATCGAGGCGATCAGGCCCCAGACAAAATCCTTTTGGTCCACGAACAGCATGGGCCCGGGATTGAGGCCCCAGATCATCAACCCGCCCATCATCACGGCCGCGGTTGCCGAGCCCGGAATGCCGAGCGAGAGCATCGGCAGCAGCGCGCTGGTGCCGGCGGCATGATCGGCCGTCTCCGGCGAGACGATGCCTTCGACCTCGCCCGTGCCGAAATGTCGGCCGCGCCGTGAAAAGCGCCGCGCGATACCGTAACTCATGAAGGAGGCCGCGGTCGGGCCGCCCGGCGTGATGCCCATCCAGCAGCCGATCGCGGCGCTGCGCAGCAGGGCGACGCCGTGCCGTGGCAGGCGGCCGACGGCGCGAAACACCTCGCGCCAATCGATCTTGGACGAGACGGCGCGCGCGTGAAATTCCTCCTCGACGGCGACAAGCAGTTCGCCAATGCCGAACAGGCCCATCACCGCCACGACGAAGCTGACGCCCTTGACGAGTTCGTCCACGCCCATGGTGAGGCGCACGCTGCCGGAGACTGTGTCGATGCCGATGGCGGCGATGGCAAAGCCGAGCGCCAGCGCCACGACGGTCTTGATCGGCGCCGCACCGCCCATGCCGACGAAGCTGGCAAAGGCGAGAAAATAGACGGCAAAATACTCGGCCGGCCCGAACGCGAGCGCAGCCTGCGCCACCCAGGAGGCGAGGAAGGTGATCAGGATGACGCCGACCAGCGCGCCGAACGCCGCCGAACCGAAGGCGGTCGCGAGCGCGGTGGTCGGCCTGCCGTCGCGCGCCATCGGATAGCCGTCGAAGGTGGTCGCCACCGACGACGGCTCCCCCGGGATATTGAACAGGATGGAGGTCACCGATCCCCCGAATAGCGCGCCCCAATACATGCTGGAGAGCAGGATGATGGCCGAGACCGGCTGCATGCCGAAGGTGAGCGGCAGGAGCAGCGACACGCCGTTCGGCGCGCCCAGCCCCGGCAGCACGCCGACGAGAATGCCGAGCAGCACGCCGACCACCATCAGGACCAGATGCGGCACCGTGACCGCGATGGTGAAGCCGTGCAGGAGCTCCTGGAGATTGTCCATCCCGCTGCTCCCTCAGAACCCGAGCGCGGAAGCCAGTGCGCCGCGCGGCAGACTGACCTGGAACATGCGCTCGAACACGAGGTAGAGCGCGAGCGCCGTAGCTCCTGCCATAGCCAGGGCGCGCGGCACGGATTGGTGTCGGGGAATCGCCAGCACCGCGAAGACATAGAGAGCGGAGGCGACATACATCCCGGCGAGCGGGATCGCAGCGACGAAGATGGCAGCCGGCACGAACAGGCCGACGAGCCGGCGCAGCTCGATCGACGTGATCGCGATGGGAACGTTTGCGAGCGTCGCGGCCGGCACCACGCCTCGCACCAGATTGTAGAGGCTGCCGAGCACGACGATGATCCCGGTCAGGAACGGGAATGTGCCGGCGTCCACGCCTGCGCTCGACCAGCCGATGCCGTTGTCGAGGCTGGAGACGACGACGGCTACGCCGAAGCTGCCGGTGAGCACGGCGGTCGCAAGTTCAAGCGCGCGACGGGAGATCATGGGCAGATCCGGCGAAACAGTCCTCGTCCTGAGGAGCGCGCTTTTTCGCGCGTGTCGAAGGACGGCTCCAGGCGACATCGCATCCGCGGCCATCCTTCGAGACGCCCGCCTCCGGCGGGCCCTCAGGATGAGGACCAGGGCTACAGTTGGCGGCGCGATCGAAGCCCATCCTCGGCCTCACTTGACCAGCCAGCCCTGCTCGCCCGCGACCTGCTTGATGCGCTCGAGGTCCTCCTTGATGAATTTTTCGAGCTCGGCACCGGTGAGGAACGTGTCGACCTGGGAGGTCTTCTCGATGTAGTCCTTCCACTCCGGCGTCGCCTGCACCTTCTTCATGAGGTCGACATAGAACGCGGCCTGCTCCGGCGCGACCTTGCCGGGCAGCCACACCGTGCGCGGCTGCTCATATTGGTTGATGTCGAGACCCTGCTCGACGCAGGTTGGAACGTCGCCCCAGCCTTCCGTCGCGGTGACCTTCGGCCCCTGCGGCAGCCGCTTCGGGCTGAACACGCAGAGCGGGCGCTGCGTGCTGCCGCGCCATTGCCCGAGGCTTTCGCTGGGGTTGTTGACGTGGGAATCGAGGTGTCCGCCGGCGAGCTGCACGGCGGTCTCGGCGCCGCTCTTGAACGGGATATAGGTCAGCTTGACCTTGCCGGCCTTCTCGATCATGCGCGTCAGCACCTCGTCGGTGTCCTTGGACTGCGCGCCGCCCATCTTGAATTCGCCCGATGCGGCCGCCTTCAGATAATCGCTCGCAGTCTTGTACGGCGCGTCCTGCTTGACCCAGAGCAGGAACTCGTCCTGCGCCATCGCCGCGATCGGCGTGAGATCGGTGTAGTTGAAGGCGACCTTGGAGACGAGCGGCTGCTGCCAGGCATTCGAGGTGCCGAAGATCACCTTGTAGGGATCACCGGCGGAGGCCTTGCCGTAGACATAGCCTTCAGCGCCACTGCCGCCCCCCTTGTTGACGACGACGATCGGCTGCTCGATCAGCCTGTGCTTGGTGATGATGTTCTGCACCGCGCGCGCGAGATTGTCGGTGCCGCCGCCGGGGCCGGCGGTGGCCACGAACTCGATCGGCTTTTGCGGTTGCCAGGCGCTGAGCGCCGGCATGGTGCCGGCGAGCACGGCTGCGGCTGCGGAGAGCAGAAATGTTGGCGTCCGACCCATGATTTCCTCCAGCTGATCTTTATCTTTTGTTGTTGTCGTATCGACGTCCGGTCAGGCGACGTGTTCCTCGCGTCGTTCCCGGGCCGAGACGATTGCGCCTTCTTTTTCGAGCGCTTCGATTCGTGACTGGTCGAACCCATGCTCGGCCAGAACCTCTTTCGTGTGCTCTCCATAGACCGGTGCGCCTGATCGCACTTTGCCCGGGGTCTCCGAAAACTTGATGGGAAGCCCGATCGTCTTGACGGACCCGAGCGTGGAGTGCTCGACCTCGACGACCATCTCGCGCGCCAGCGTCTGCGGATCGCTCAGCGCCTCCAGCATGTCGTGCACGGGGCCGCACGGCACGCCCTTCTCGTCCAGCGCCGCGAGCCAATGCGCCCGCGATTGCTTGCGGAAGCGTTCGCTGAGGACGGCTTCGAGCTCCTTCAGGTTGGCCATGCGATCGGCACCGGTGACGAAGCGCGGATCGTCGGCGAGCTCGCTCGCGCCGAGCGCTTCCAGCATCAACAGCCAATGCTTCTTGTTGGCGCCGCCGACCACGAGCCAGCCGTCCGAGGCTTCAAACGCCTGGTACGGCGCGTTGAGCGGATGCGCCGAGCCCATCGCGCGCGGCGCGGTGCCCGCGGCGAGCGCGATGGTCGACTGCCAATAGGTCTGCACCAAGGCGGCTTCATAAAGCGAGGTCTCGACCCATTGGCCTTCACCGGTCTTGAGGCGATGGGTGTAGGCGGCCAGGATGCCCATGCTCGCGAGCAGGCCGGCGGTGATGTCCGACAGCGGCGGGCCGCACTTGACGGGCGGACCGTCGGGCCGCTCGCCGGTAAAACTCATGATGCCGCTCATGGCTTGCGCGACGAGATCGAACCCCCTGCGATGCTTGTAGGGGCCGGTGCGGCCGAAGCCCGACAGCGAGCAATAGATCAGCGCCGGGAATTCCGCGTGCAGCGCCTCATAGCCGAAGCCGAGGCGCTCCATCGCGCCCGGCGCAAAGTTCTCGACCAGCACGTCGGCATCGGCGATCAGCCGGCGCAGCACCTCTTTGCCGCCGTCGGTCTTCAGGTCCAGCACGATGCCGCGCTTGTTGCGGTTCATCATCAGGAAGGAGGCCGCCTCGTCCCCGATCTTCGGCGGCACCGAATGACGGGTGTCGTCGCCGTTCGGCCATTTCTCGATCTTGATCACGTCGGCGCCCATGTCGGCGAGCATCAAGGTGCAGGTCGGTCCCGCCATGACGTGAGTGAGATCAATGACCTTGAGGCCGGCCAGCGGTCCCGAACGGCGGGAGGTGGATTGCGATGGATCGCTTTGCATCGGCTCGTCCTATTGGCCGCGCCATTGCGGCGCGCGCTTGTTGAGGAAAGCATCGAGCCCTTCGCGAAAATCCTGGCTCGTGTAGCACATCAGGATGAGGTCTTCGCCCTCGTCCTGCGTCAGCCGGCGCTGCAGACGGCTGACAGCCTGCTTGGTCGCGTTCAGCGTCAGCGGCGCATGGCTCGCGACGAGCCGGGCCACCTCGTCGGCGCGTCGTTCAAGGGCGGCAAGATCGTCGACGACCTCACCGAGCAGCCCGACACTTGCGGCTTCCGCGGCGTCGACGAGGCGCGCAGTGAAGATGAGATCCTTGACGCGCGCAGCGCCGATCAGCGCGGTGAGACGGCTGACATTGGACATCGACAGGCAATTGCCGAGCGTCCTGGCGATGGGGAATCCGATCTTCGCAGCTTTTGTGCCGATGCGGAGGTCGCAGGCCGCGGCAATGCCCGCCCCGCCGCCGGTACAGAACCCGTTGATCGCCGCGATCGTGGGGACCCGGCATTGCTCGAGTGTGGTCAGAACGCGGTCGATACGGTTCTCGTAGTCGATGGCGTCCTGCGGCGTCCTGAATTCGCGAAACTGATTGATGTCGGTGCCCGAGGCGAAGGCCTTGTCGCCGGCCCCGCGCAGCACCAGCACCTTGATGTCATGGTCGCGGTTGGCCTCCTCGCAGATCGCGGCGAGCCGCTCGTACATGGCGAAGGTGAAGGCGTTGCGGGCCTGCGGGCGGTTGAAGGTGATCCGCCCGATGCCGCCGTCGCGCTCGAACACGAGGTCTTCTGCCTCGACTTGCAGATCCATTTCCTCATACCTTTCTGTTTTTTACATTTTTGAATGCAAAACTTTGGATTTTCAAGCTGGAACTTGGCCATATGGGCGTATAAGTTCATTTTTGCATTCAAAACTGAGCTCAGAGCCATGCTTCACGACGAGGTCGTCAACCGCATCCGCGCCATCCTCCTCGACGGCGAAATCCCGCCGGGCGCGCGGATTCCCGAGCGCGAGCTGTGCGAGCGGCTCGAGATCTCGCGGACGCCGCTGCGCGAGGCGCTCAAGGTGCTGGCGGCGGAAGGGCTCGTGCAGCTGCTGCCGCATCGCGGCTCGCGGGCAGCAAAGCTGACCGACAAGGACATGCGCGACCTGTTCGAGGTCTGCCAAGGCTTGGAGGCTCTCGCGGGCGAACTCGCCTGCGAGCGCATCAGCGACGCCGAGATCGATGCGATCGCCGCCGCGCACGCGGACATGGTGCAGCACTATCGCGAGCGCGACCTGATCCAGTACTACCGCGGCAACCGTGCGATTCACGAAGCCATCGTGACCGCAGCGGGAAATCCTGTGCTCGCCGGGCTTTACGCCTCGGTGACCGCGCGCATCCGGCGCGCGCGCTATGTCACGCCGATGACGGCGCAGCGCTGGGCGCTCGCCGTGAAGGAGCACGAGGCAATCCTGAACGCGCTTCAGCGCCGCGACGGTGTCGGGCTCGCCCACATCCTGCGTGCGCATCTGCGTCACAAGCGCGAGGAAGTGCTGCAGGCGGGCTTTGCCGAGACGGAAGGCAATGACGTCACGTTGAGAATTGCGTAACGCGCAATTCCGCGCCTTGGCGCAGCCTGCCTTTGCACGTCGCTTTCGCGCTCCGGCTATCGTTCTCGTTCAGCATGCCGTACCGGGTAATTCCACTTGCTAGCTTGTCGCAACCGGCGCAGCATGCTTTCCGCCGCCCTCCGGCCACGTGGCCGATCGGGCGGCCGCTTACCGCGCCAACGATTGCGCAAAACAAAAGACGAAAGCGGAGGAAAAGAATGACACTCGATGTCTCGCGTCGGTCCCTACTCGCACTTGGGGCCGGTCTCGGCGCCAGCGCCATGCTCGGCAGCAGCGCGATGGCGCGGGCGCCCAAGCTCGGCACTCAGACGCCCTACTGGCACCGCTTCATTCTCGGCGATGCCGAGGTGACCGTCGTATCCGACGGACCGCTTCCGCTCGGCGATCCCTCCGGGACCTTCACCGGCGTTCCCAAGGAAGAGGTCAAGAAGATGCTGGCCGACAATTTCCTGTCGCCGGACAATGTCGTGCTCGAACAGAACTCTCCGATCGTGAACACCGGTGACAAGCTCATCCTGTTCGACACGGGCATGGGCTCATCGAAGATGTTCGGCGCCAGCACCGGACGGCAGCAGAAGAGCATGACGGAGGCCGGCATCAAGCCGGGCGACATCGATGCCGTCGTATGCTCGCATGCCCATATCGATCATATCGGCGGCATCGTCGACGAGGGCGGCAAGCCGCTGTTCCCCAACGCGCAAGTCTACATTGCCCAGAGCGATTTCGACTTCTGGACCGACGAAGGCAAGCTCGGCAGCGCGGCCAAGGATTTCGTCATTCACGCCCGCAAGAACCTGCTGCCGGTCCGGGATCGGATCAAATTCTTCAAGGATGGAGAGGAATTCCTGCCCGGCGTGCAGGCGATCGCGGCCCCCGGCCACACCGTCGGCCACACCATCTTCATGGTGACGTCGGCCGGCAAGTCGTTCGCCTTCCTCGGCGATCTCTCGCACCATTCGGTGCTGCTGCTGGAGAAGCCACGGATGGAGTTCTCCTACGATTCCGACCCGAAGCAGGCGGCGGAGTCGCGGGTCAAGCTGCTGACGATGCTGGCCGCCAACAAGATCCCGGTGATGTCCTATCACTTCGCCTGGCCAGGCTATGGCCATGTCGCCAAAGCCGGAGATGGTTTCCGCTACTATCCGCAACCGATGCAGATGACGTTGTAGCCGTCAGTTCAGATCCGGGCGGCGCGAGCCGCCCGGATCTGTGCGGTCCCACGCGGCGAACCTTACAGGCACTCCAGGCGGGCCCGCAGCTGGGCGTCGCTCTCACGGCCCAATGCAAGCAATGCAGAATACGGGTCCCCGGCAATGCCGAGCGCGGCGGCAAACGCGGGCTCGGTCTTCATCCCGCGCGCCCTATGGTCTGCCACGGCTTTGCGCAGACGCCCGTCGTCGAGCGCGAGCAATCTCCGCTCGATTTCGAAGTGCAGCCAGCCTTCCTGCTGATCGACCGGCCTGGGATCGCCGAACAGCTCGAACGGCCAGCCGTCCCACTCGAAGCGGGCGACCACCGGCCGTCGGCGGGAGCACCATTGGTAGAGCGCAAACCCGTCACAGGAGCGGTACCGTCGCCAGACCACTTCGGCGAAAGCTGCCGCGTCGAGAACGTGGCAGACGACATCGATGTCGCTCGTCGGCGTCGCGAGCCCCAAGGGCAGCGTCCCGACCACGCGTGGATCGAACTCCCGCAGCTCGTCGAGCAATCCCGAACTGCCGATCGCACTTTCGTAGTCCATTGATCGCCGCTGCGCCGCGAATGTCAGCAGCCGAGCTGATCGGCGATGCCGCCAAAATCCTTCGCGACGATGTCCCACTTGCCGGTTGCTTCGAAATCGACCTTCTGAAGCGGGCCGTATTCGGTCGGTCGCGCCACGAA
The DNA here is from genome assembly GCF_020193615.1 of Bradyrhizobium sp. IC4059. NCBI lineage: Bacteria > Pseudomonadati > Pseudomonadota > Alphaproteobacteria > Hyphomicrobiales > Nitrobacteraceae > Bradyrhizobium > Bradyrhizobium sp. IC4059. The sequence continues at coordinate 710,704 of NZ_JADYVH010000002.1, read as the reverse complement.
GGCGGTCTTCAATCCGTTCTTCTGGGCGGCAGCGAGATCGCCATTGTGGGCCGCGACCATCATCACCTCTTCCGGCTTGAGGCAGAGCAGCTTTGCTGCGCCGAGATAGGTTTCCGGATCGGGCTTGTAGTGCTCGAACAGCTCGGCCGACATGATGAGGTCCCACGGCAGGCCGGCGAACTTCGCCATGTTGGTGAGCAGCGCGACGTTGCCGTTCGAGAGCGGCGAGATCACGAACTTTGATTTCAGCCGCATCAAGCCGGCGACGCTGTCGGGCCAGGGATGCAGGCGGTGCCAGCCTTTGGTGAGGTAGTCGAGATCGGCCTCGGTGAGGCCCCTGATCGCGAATTGATCGACCAGCTGCTCCAGCGAGCGGCGATGCAGATCGTCGAGCATGACGTAGCCGCGCTCGGGATGTTGGCGCACGTCGTCCATCGAGGCCATGTACATGCCGCGCCAGCCGTCGACCAGCGCGGTCCAATCGGCGGTGATGCCGCGCTGCTTGCTCCACCACATGAAGTCGGTAATCAGGCTGGTGCGCCAGTCCACGACTGTGCCGAACACGTCGAAGACGAGGGCTTTGACGGCGGAGAGATTGGATGGTGTGGTCATGCTTCGCTCCGCTGATTTTGTTTTGGCCCGGCTAGCCGGCCGAGATCGAGGGCTTTAAAGCATGATCCGTTCCATGCAACAATAGCGCTAGTTCGGCGCATCAAGCACGTGAGGGACGAGTTTGGTCGCCTACCTCAACTCGTCGGGGTGAAGCGCACCGGCCATGACAACCGTCTCTGTCGCATACATATTGCTCGAGGATGCCCGCCTCCCGGACGAGGAGGCTTTGATCCAGTTCTTACGCGTTCGTCATGCCGACATACGCTGGAACCGTAGCACCTTCGCACCGAGCGACGGTGCTGACGGTCCCCTGTTCATCCGCGCAGGAGATCATCTCATGACGATCCTCCTGATGCCTGCGCCGATACCTTTCGATCAGCAATTGTGGGAGCGGGCTTCCTGGCTGTGGCCGGAAGCTTTCCACGCCGCTCGACGCCATCGTGCGCACCTCGTGGTCGCGCCGATGGGCTCTGCCGAAGGCAATACGGAAACGAAAGCGCTGGATTTTGCCGAGAATACGTACCTCACGACCGCCTTTGTGGGTGCCGTGGTTGCGGCACTGCCTAATGTTGTCGCCGTCATCTGGGACGGAAAAATCGGCCGTTCCCCCGAGATGTGGCTGGAGCAGTCAAGCCGCGCGTTCGAGGCGTATCCAGATCAGCCGTTCGGATTGTGGATGGACATCGTCCCCTTCCGTTCCGGCAAGACCCTGGGAGCTTATACGCTCGGATTGTCCGCGTTCGCTGGACGAGAGATCGAGTTTGAGGTGGACGGGCTTGACGAACGCACCGTCACCGGCCGGGTTGCCCAGCTCTCGGCATTTCTCATCGCTGCCGACCCCGACGCGAGCTTCAAGAACGGTGAGGTGTTCAAACCGGACTCCGAGATCGACCATCGCGTTGCTGTGCTCCATCGCAAGTCGCGCTTCAACCTTGGGCCGGTCATCTCCTTCTCATCTCTTGATGATCGATCGGGGAGAATCAGGACCTATCCGATCATTCCTCCTTCCATCGCCGGAAATCATCCTCTGCTGATCATGCTGGCAAAGGTTGGGCATTTCGATCCGGCGCATCCAAGAAACAAAATCGGTCTCAAGCCTGATCACTACGTCTCCGAAGTACGCCTGGAGAGCTTCGATGAAGGCCTCGCGCAGGCGCTGTCCCGTATGATTGCAACTGACACCTATGCCGAGGCCGACATAAACGCGCGCAGCGCGCTCGCGCGCGGAGACATGGCGACCGCGAAGTCCATTCTTCAGCCCTGGGCCGATGAGGTTGGGCAGCTCCAGGGGGCCGTCATGCTGGCTCTGATGTTGCGCGACCTGCACATGTTCGCCCCGGCACCGCATCGCAGCCCATAGCAGACAGACGACGGATCCGTCTGCGACCAAAGCGCCGAGCAATCGCGCGCGGATGACCGCGGCCTCAATCCAGATGGAACTTTGCCAGCTCGCGATGCTCGGCCTTGATGTAGCGCACGGTGCCGGTGACGGAGCGCATCACCACCGTCTCGGTCTCGATCACACCGTCCTTGCGGAACTTGACGCCTGAGAGCAGCGAGCCCGTGGTGACGCCGGTGGCGGCGAACAGGCAGTCGCCGCGTGCCATGTCCTCGATGCCGTAGATCATCTTGGGATCGTTGACGCCCATCTTGGCGGCGCGCTCGCGCTTCTCCTCGGAATCGAGGATGAGGCGGCACTGCATCTGGCCGCCGATGCAGCGCAGCGCCACGGCGGCGAGCACGCCTTCCGGTGCACCGCCGGTGCCGAGATACATGTCGACGCCGGTGTTGTCGGGGTCGGCGCAATGGATGACGCCGGCAACGTCGCCGTCGGTGATCAGGCGTACGGCCGCACCGGTCGAGCGCACGCTCGAAATGATGTCGGCATGGCGCGGACGGTCGAGCACGAGAACGGTGATGCCCTCGGGCTTCACGCCCTTGGCCTTGGCGAGGCGGCGGACATTGTCGGCCGGCGAGGCATCGAGATCGACGACGCCCTTGTCGTAGCCGGGGCCGATCGCGAGCTTCTGCATGTAGACGTCGGGGGCGTGCAGCAGCGTGCCGCCGTCAGCCATCGCCATGGTGGCGATCGAGCCCGGCATGTTCTTGGCGCACAGCGTGGTGCCTTCGAGCGGGTCGACCGCGATATCGACCTCGGGACCTGCCTTGAGGCCGACCTGCTCGCCGATATAGAGCATCGGCGCCTCGTCGCGTTCGCCCTCGCCGATCACGATGGTGCCCTGGATCGGCAGCTTGTTGAGCTCGCGCCTCATGGCGTCGACGGCGGCCTGGTCGGCCGCCTTCTCGTTGCCGTGGCCGCGCAACCGCGCCGACGACACCGCCGCCCGCTCCGTCACCCGCACGATCTCCAGCGTGAGAATGCGCTCGAGCAAGGCGTGCGGGGGGACTTCAATATGGGTCGACATCGGCTTACTCCTTCGAAACGTTTGGGACGGAAATCTCCGTCCACATCAACTCACAACGCCCGGTGTTCGTTCGAACGAACGACCGCCTTATGGCTTGAGCATGACCTTTCCGGAAAACCGCTCAGACTTTTCCGAGGTCATGCTCTAGTTCTTCTCGATCCGGATCACCTGCGGCCGTCCGCTGATCACCTTGTCCTTCTGCACGGCGGCGAGCGCACGGCGCACGGCATCCTCGTGCGTGGCATAGGTGATCAGGATGACGGGCACCGGGACAGCCTTGCCGTCAGTGGGCGCAGCGCCGCCATTGGGATGACGCTGCACGATCGACTCGATCGAAATCTTCTGCTCGGCAAGCCGCGTCGCGATCGCGGCCGCAGTGCCGGGGAAATCGCGGGCGAGCAGGCGAATGTAATAGCCGCCCTCGTGGCGCTCCATCGGCGCCTTCTTGGTGTCGCGCAGCTGCCCGATCGGCCGGCCGAACGGATTGGCGCGGATGCCGCGCGCGACGTCGGCGATGTCGGCGACGACGGCGGATGCGGTCGCGGCACCGCCCGCGCCGGGGCCGACCAGCGTGATCGGCGGAATGCCTTCGCCATCGATCGTGACCGCATTGGTGACACCCATCACCTGCGCGATCGAGGAGGATTTCGGCACCATGGTCGGATGCACGCGCTGCTCGATGCCCTTGGCGGTGCGAACGGCAACGCCGAGCAGTTTGAGCCGATAACCGAGATCGTCGGCGGCGCGAAGATCTTCCGGCGCGATGGATGAGATGCCTTCGACATACACCGCACTTTGAGCAACTTTCGTGCCGAAAGCGAGGCTGGCGAGAATGGCGAGCTTCTGCGCGGTGTCGTGGCCGTCGACGTCGAAGGACGGATTGGCCTCGGCATAGCCGAGCCGCTGGGCATCCTTGAGGCATTCGGCGAAGGACAGGCCCTCCTGCTCCATCCGGGTCAGGATGTAATTGCAGGTGCCGTTGAGGATGCCGTAGACGCGGTTGACGCCGGTTCCGGCAAGCCCTTCGCGCAACGTCTTGATGACGGGGATCGCGGCGCCGACCGCTGCCTCGAAATTCAGCGCACCGCCGTGCTTTTCAGCCGCCTTGGCCAGCTTGAGGCCGTGCTTGGCGAGCAGCGCCTTGTTTGCTGTGACGACCGACTTGCCGGCACCGAGCGCAGCGTCCACCGCCGACAGCGCGGGATCGCCGGCGCCGCCCATCAGCTCGACGAAGCAATCGACCTCCGGATGCGTGGCGAGCGCGATCGGGTCCTTCGCCCAATCGAAGCCGCGCAGGTCGATGCCGCGCTTCTTCGCCTTCGAACGCGCGGTGACCGCAACCACGCGGATGCCCCGGCCGCTGCGCCCTGCGAGCACGCGCGCCTGTGTTTCGATCAAACGGATAACCTCGGCACCCACGGTGCCGAGCCCCGCTATGCCCACTTTCAGCGGTGCGACCATGATACTTCAGAAAACCTGCAGAAGAGAATTACCGCCGATTGGCGAGAGGAACCACGTTGTGCAACGTTTCGATGCCGCTTTCAAGGAAGCGGCGGACGCCGCGCGCGGCCTGCCTGATCCGTTGCTCGTTTTCCACCATGGCGATGCGGACATATCCTTCACCATGCTCGCCGAAGCCGACGCCGGGCGAGACCGCGACGCCGGATTTCTCCACCAACAGGGTCGCGAACTGCATGCTGCCGACGCTGCGGAAGGCTTCCGGCAGCGGCACCCAGGCGAACATCGAGGCCTCCGGCGCCGGGATTTCCCACCCCGCCCGGCCGAACGATTCCACCAGCGCGTCGCGGCGCTTGCGGTAGGTGTCGCGCATCTCCTTGATGCAATCGTCCGGACCGTTCAGCGCCGCGGTCGCCGCGACCTGCACCGGCGTGAAGGCGCCGTAATCGAGATAGGATTTGACACGGGCGAGCGCGGCGATCACGCGCTCATTGCCGACTGCAAAGCCCATGCGCCAGCCGGCCATCGAATAGGTCTTCGACATCGAGGTGAACTCGACGGTGCAGTCCATCGCGCCCGGCACCTCCAGCACCGAGGGCGGCGGGTTGCTCTCGTCGAAATAGACCTCGGCATAAGCGAGATCGGACAGGATCAGGATCTCGTGCTTCTTCGCGAAAGCGACGAGGTCCTTGTAGAAGTCGAGGCTCGCGACATAGGCGGTCGGGTTCGAGGGATAGCAGACGACGAGCGCGAGCGGCTTGGGGATCGAATGCACGATCGCCCGTTCCGCCGCCTCGAAGAATTTGCGGCGTCGGCTCCGAAGGCACCGAGCGGATGACGCCGCCCGCCATCAAGAAGCCGAAGGCGTGAATCGGGTAGCTCGGGTTCGGACAGAGGATGACGTCGCCCGGCGCGGTGATCGCCTGCGCCACGTTGGCGAAACCTTCCTTCGAGCCCAGCGTCGCCACCACCTGGGTGTCGGGGTTCAGCTTCACGCCGAAGCGGCGGGCGTAATAGGCGGCCTGGGCCCGGCGCAGCCCGGGGATGCCGCGCGAGGCCGAGTAGCGGTCGGTGCGCGGCTTGCCCAGCGTCTCCTTCAGCTTCTCCAGCACATGCGCCGGCGCCGGCAGGTCCGGATTGCCCATGCCGAGGTCGATGATGTCGGCGCCGGCATTGCGCGCAGCCGCCTTGGCCCGGTTGACCTGCTCGAACACGTAAGGCGGAAGGCGGCGAATGCGGTAAAATTCTTCCATGGCTCTCTGGGCTCCGGGCAACCGGTCAGGACAGAATCGACAGGCCGCGAGGGCCGGCACGAAAGCACTCAGGCTCCATCGCGAAAATTACTCAAAATCAAATACTTAGAGCAATCGTCGGCAACGAAGATTGAAGTCGTTCGCCCTGACTCCAGGCTGAACCGAAGTCTTTTAGCACGGCAAAGCGGAGGCGCCAGCGGTTACGTTGCCAGTCTCCCGGTCCGGGCCTATTTGGCGTCCTTGGCGGCAGCGGCCTGGCGATCGCGCGCGGCGGCGAGCTCGGCCTCGATCTTGGCGCGCTGCTCCAGCGGGATGATCGCCTGATCGCGATCCGGCGGCAGATCGTGCACCGGCAGATAGGTCCCGGGCTCCTTGGCGCGCGGCGGCGCATCCGCGGGCGCCAGATCCGCGAGTTGACTCGAACACCCGCCCAACGCGAGCGCCATCAGCACAGCGCCGCAAATTGGCAGCGTCTTTTGCAGGTCCCATAACGCCAACACTTGGGAAATCCCCTACTCGTCCCAAAGCACGGCCCCGGGCAAGCTTACCCAAGACCCTGCCCAAGCTCAAACCATTGCTGCCCAAAATGGTTAGAGCAAGAAAACAGCCGATGCCCAACAAGCCGAGCCGTGCGGCCCGATTGTGACGGAACCGAGAAGATTTGTCGCAGTGCAACACATCTTCGAGAGCGTTTAACGTCAAACCTGCGAGCTTCGCGGTGACGGATACGGAATGAATCGTTACTGTTCTGCTCATGAGTATGGCCACCACCGATACGCCGAAATCCGAGACGAAGTTCGATGCCGAAGCCTTTGCGATGAACGTCGCGCGGGCGATGGAGAGCGGCGGGAAGGCGCTCGCCGCCTACCTCAAGCCGCGCGAGAGCGGCGAGGTGCAGGATCGCCCGCCGGCCGAGCTTGCCGAGGTCGTCAAGACGTTCACGTCGGTCGCCGAATATTGGCTGTCGGACACGTCCCGCTCGTCCGATCTCCAGACCAAGCTCGCCAAGGACTATCTCGACCTGTGGGGCTCGGCGGTGCGCCGCATGGCCGGTCAGGACGCCGAGCCCGCGATCGCCCCCTCGCCGCGCGACAAGCGCTTTGCCGATCCGGAATGGAAGTCGAACCAGTTCTTCGACTTCGTCATGCAGCTCTATCTGCTCACGACCAAATGGGCGCAGGAGCTGGTGCGCGACGCCGAAGGGCTCGATCCGCACACGCGCCGCAAGGCCGAGTTCTACGTCCAGCAGGTCACCAACGCGCTCTCGCCGTCGAACTTCGTGCTGACCAATCCCGAAGTGCTGCGCGAGACGGTGGCGTCCAGCGGCGAGAACCTCGCGCGCGGCCTGAAGATGCTGGCCGAGGACATCGCCGCCGGCAAGGGCATGCTGAAGATCCGCCAGTCCAACCCGGACAATCTCGTCGTCGGCGTCAACATGGCGACGACGCCGGGCAAGGTGATCTACCAGAACGAGATGATGCAGCTGATCCAGTATTCGCCGACGACGGAGAAGGTGCTGCGCACCCCGCTCCTGATCGTGCCGCCCTGGATCAACAAGTTCTACATCCTCGATCTGAAGCCGGAGAAATCCTACATCAAGTGGTGCGTCGACCAGGGCATCACCGTCTTCGTGATCTCATGGGTCAATCCCGACAAGCGGCTCGGCAACAAGGGCTGGGAAGACTACATGAAGGAAGGCCCGCTCACGGCGATGGACGTGATCGAGAAGATCACCGGCGAGATGAAGGTGCACACCGCCGGCTATTGCGTCGGCGGCACGATGCTCGCGACCACGCTGGCCTGGCTCGCCGAGAAGCGCCGCCAGCGCGTGTCGTCCGCGACGTTCTTCGCGGCCCAGGTCGACTTCACTCATGCCGGCGATCTGCTCGTGTTCGTCGACGAGGAGCAGATCGCCGCGATCGAGCAGGACATGAAGACTGCCGGCGTGCTCGAAGGCTCGAAGATGGCCATGGCCTTCAACATGCTGCGCTCCAACGACCTGATCTGGTCCTACGTGGTCAGCAACTATCTGAAAGGCCAGCAGCCGAGCGCGTTCGACCTGTTGCATTGGAACTCCGATGCGACACGAATGACCCAGGCCAACCATTCCTATTACCTGCGCAATTGCTACCTGGAGAACCGGCTCTCCACCGGCACGATGGCGCTCGACAACACCCTGCTCGATCTCTCCAAGGTGAAGGTGCCGGTCTACAATCTCGCCACCCGCGAGGATCACATCGCGCCCGCGGAATCGGTGCTCTACGGCTCGCAATTCTTCGGCGGCCCGGTGAAATACGTGCTGTCCGGCTCGGGCCACATCGCGGGCGTGGTCAATCCGCCTGCCGCGAACAAGTACCAGTATTGGACCAACGACAACATCAAGAACGTCAGCGTCGCGCAGTGGATGAAGGGCGCCACCGAGCACAAGGGCTCGTGGTGGCCGGACTGGCGGGAGTGGCTGGGCGAGCTCGACCCCGAGGAAGTCCCGGCGCGCGTGGTCGGCAGCGACGCATTTCCGCCGATCGAGGACGCGCCCGGCAGCTATGTCAGAGTTCGCGCGTAGCGGAATCCGGCGCGCTTTCGTATAGACTAATTGTTTGAGCATGATCTTTTCGGAAAACCGCTACTCACTTTTCCGGATCGTGCTCTCGCCTCAATCCAGCGACGACACAGGGGACCGCCACTATGACACGCGAATTGTTCTGGCTGACACTGACGGTGATCCTGACGGGCGTTCTGTGGGTTCCGTACATCATCAACCGCTGCCAGGTTCGCGGTTTGAGCGGTGCGATGGCCAACCCCGCGCGCGGCGACAAGCCCCAGGCGGAGTGGGCAAACCGGCTGATGTTCGCCCATGACAACGCGGTCGAGAACCTCGTCATCTTCGCCCCGCTGGTGCTGATCCTGAACGCGATCGACTATTCCACGAAATGGACGGTGCTCGCCTGCGCCGTCTATTTCTGGTCGCGCATCGCGCACACCATCGTCTATGCGCTCGGAATTCCGGTGTTCCGCACCCTCGCCTTCACCGTCGGCTTCTTCGCCCAGGCCGTGCTGGTGTTGGCGATCTTCGGATTGGTTTGAAGCACTTTCCACGTCATTGCGAGGAGCCCTTGCGACGAAGCAATCCAGACTATTTCCGCGGTGGAAGCTCTGGATTGCTTCGCTTCGCTCGCAATGACGGAGGATAGAGGCCTGCCTCACTCCTCCGGCAGGCCGAGCATCAGCCGCATGTTCTGCACGGCTGCGCCGGATGCCCCCTTGCCGAGATTGTCGAGCCGGGCGACCAATAGCGCCTGGTGATATTTGTCGCTGGCGAAGACGTAGAGCTCGAGCATGTTGGTCTCGTTGAGCGCCTCCGGCTCGAGCCGGCCGCCCTTGCTCGCCTCGTTTTGCAGCGGCATCACCTTGACGTATTTCGAGCCGGCGTAACGTTTTGCCATCGCCGCCTGCAGGTCGGCGCCGCCGGGCTTGCCCGGCAGCGTGTCGAGCTGGAGCGGCACCGAGACCAGCATGCCCTGCCGGTAGTTGCCGACCGAGGGAATGAAGATCGGCCGCCGCGTCAGGTTCGAATAGAGCTGCATCTCCGGCAGATGCTTGTGCTCGAAGCCGAGGCCGTAGAGCTCGAAGGACGGGGCGCTGCCATCCTCGAAGCTTGCGATCATCGACTTGCCACCGCCGGAATAGCCGCTCACCGCGTTGACGGTGACGGGATAATCAGGCGGCAGCAGGCCAGCATCGACGATCGGCCGCAGCAGCGCGATCGCGCCGGTCGGATAGCAGCCGGGATTGGAGACCTTCTTCGCCGCCTTGATCTTGCCGGCCTGGTCAGGCGTGAGCTCCGCAAAGCCGTAAGCCCAGTCCGGCGCGACCCGGTAGGCGGTCGAGGCATCCAGCACCTTGGGCGCGTGAGCCCCCATGCCGTCGACCAGGGCAACGGTTTCCTTGGCGGCATCGTCGGGAAGGCAGAGTATGACGAGATCCACCTCCTCCATCAGCGCCTTCTTGGCCGCGGGATCCTTGCGCTTGTCGTCGGCAATGGTCTTCACCGCGACGTCGCTTTGGAGCTTCAGCCGCTCATTGATGCCGAGCCCGGTGGTGCCGGAGCCGCCATCGACGAAGACGGTGGCCGGCTTCTTTGCCGCGCTGGTGGCCGGAGCTTTGGTGGTGTCAGCGAGGCTCATGATGCGCTCCCTTCGAGCATGTTCGTGTCGTCTGCGAAAATCTGCGGCCTTGCCTGCCGCATCAATTGTGAGATCCGCTTGGCATCGGCATCGCCGCCGTCAAGCGCATTCGCGATCGCTGCATAATCGGCATCCGACTTGTGCTGGTTCAGCTTGAAGCTGCCTTCGACCTCCTCAACGGTCATGACCAGCCCAACGATCCCTTTCTTCATCGTCTCCAGCCGACCCGCCGTCATCTTGGCCGACGTCCACGGCTTTTTCGGCAACAGCCAGCCCTCAAACTTGGCGCTGAGCGTCTCGAGCTGCACCGCCAGCTCGTCATCCGACAACAGCCGAACCGGCCCGCTCAGATGCACCGACTGGTAGAGCCAGGTCGGAACCTGATCCGGCGAGACGTACCAGTCCGGCGATACATAGGCATCCGGGCCGTTGACCGCGAGCAGCCACGACGCCTCGCCGCCCGCCAGCTTTAGCAGCGGATTGTGACGGGCGAGATGAAAGGCAGCCTGCGGCGTGCCATCTGCGGCATAGGTCAAATAGAACGGCAACGGCGAGGCGATCGGCCGCTTGCCATCGAAGGCGCACATCGTGCCGAAGCCGCGCTCCTCGGCGAATTTCAGGCTCGCGGCGCGGTCCTGCTTGAAAAAGGGTGGCGTGTACATCGTGGTCTCCTGCTGGGCCTCCTCGGGGGACCGCCGGATCAGATCGCGCTGACAGGAGAGAGGATGCCGCGGATCGGGTCCAGCGGCAAAGACGATGATCTCAAACGCGATCGACCGCCCAAACCGCTAAGCTGCGGCGGCGGCGACGGGCGAACAGAATGGTCGCGGCGTTGATCATGGCGCGCGGCTATAATGCCCGCTGGTTCCATGGTCAAGAGCAAATCGGTTCAGTGGGACGGCAGGATGCCGCACGCGCGACGGCAGGACGCGCACAGATGTCATCGGCCCGCCGTGGAATTTCCACTAGAAGTAGGGGTTTTCGAGAACGACCGGCGGGACACAACCTCTTCGCCGGCCCCGAGCCGTTCGCACCCAGCCTCAGGACATCACCATGACCGAGATTACTCGTCGCGCAACGCTAGCCGGCGCCGCCGCATCGGCGCTCCTGCCTTTCGTGAAGATTTTGCCCGCGGGCGCCGCCGCGCCGCTGGCCGAGAAGCAGAATGCGAGCTTCTATCGCTACAATGTCGGCACCCACCAGGTCACGGTGGTCTGCGATGGCGTTGCGACCGTCAATCTGACCGACAATTACGCCGCCGGCGCCAGCAAGGATGACATCAACAAAGTGTTCGCCGAGCACCACCTGCCGGCCGACAAGGTCACCCACACCTTCAACCCGGTCGTGGTCAACACCGGACCGAAGCTCGTCGTCATCGATACCGGGCTCGGTCCCGACCAGTTCACGCAGTCGAAGGGCAAGGTCGGCCAATTCCAGAACAATCTCGCCGCCGCCGGCATCGACCGCGCGGCGGTCGATACCGTCATCATCTCCCATTTCCATGGCGACCACATCAACGGCCTGCTGGCGGCCGAGAACAAGCCCGCCTTCCCCAATGCCGAGATCATGGTTCCGGCGGTGGAATGGAAGTTCTGGATGGATGACGGCGAGATGAGCAAGGGGATGGGCAATCCGATCCTCGAGAACAATTTCAAGAACATCCGCCGCGTGTTCGATGCCCTGGGCCGCAAGGTCACGCAATATGAGGCCGGCAAGGAAGTCGCGCCCGGGATCACCTCGGTGGCGAGCCCCGGCCACACGCCAGGCCACAATTCCTTCATCGTCGCCTCCGGCGCCGAGAAGGTGCTGGTGCAGGTGGATATCACCGCGGGCGCAGCGTTCCTGTTCGTGAAGCATCCCGAATGGAACATCGCATCCGACGTCGACAAGCCGCTGGCCCAGCAGACGCGCCGCAAGCTCTACGACATGGCGATTGCCGAGAAGATGCCGATCCAGGCCTTCCACGCCGCCTTCCCCGGTCTCGTCCGGGTCGAGAAGGACGGCTCCGGATATCGCTGGATCCCCGCGATCTGGAACGCATCGCTGTAGGCTTGCTTAGAAGGCTTGGCCTGACGCCCTGACCGGGCGGCCCCGTTGCCCGGTCAGATCACCCGCCAGATCCACTCCATGATCTTGGCGAGCACGTCGCCGAACAGCAGGAGCACGGCCGACCAGATCAGGGCCGAGACGAAGTTTGCAGCCTGGAAGGTCCAATAGGGCATCTCGAAGATGCCGGCCGCGAGCGGCACCGAGGCGCGCAGGGGTCCGAAGAAGCGCCCGATGAAGATGCTGGGGACGCCCCAGCTGCGCACGAAAGCCTCGCCTCTGGGGAGCAGTCCCGGATAGCGCGAGAGCGGCCACATCTCGGCGACCTTCTCCTTGTAGCGATAGCCGAACCAGTAGGAGACCCAGTCACCCAGCGCCGCGCCGAGGGCGCCGGCAATCCAGACCGGAAAAAAGTTGATGCCGCTGACCCCGATCAGCGCACCGATTGCCACCAGCGCGCCCCAGGCCGGGACCAGCAGCGAGATGAAGGCGAGCGACTCTCCGAAGGCCAGCACGAACACGATTGGCGCTGCCCAAGCCTGGTGAACGCGCACGAAGTCAGTGAGGGCGTGCGCAAACTGCTCCATCCAAAATAGCCTTCCCGCCCCGTCTCAAGGTGCTGCTCGATGAAAAGGACTGGTAAGCCAAGGACTTGTGTGACATCAAGTCACAAAACCCAGACATCACCAAGCCGGCATGTCAAATTGCCGGGAAATGGCGAGGCTGCGGCGTAAAATCGCCCGGATTCGCTCCCAACCCACAGCGCCCAGTCCGCCCTACGGTAACCTTTCCAAGTCAGAAGTGGCATAGTCGGCTTAACCGATTCGCCGCTTCTGCGGCCCTCAAAACCCATCAAGATATATGTCCAAGCAGTTGAAGCCAAAAGCAAAAGACGATTTCTTCGGCGGTGACGAGCCGAAGCCCCGCACAGCCGTCAAGGCGGCGCCGCGCAGTGGCGGGGAAGCCGATTACACGGCAGCCGACATCGAGGTGCTCGAGGGGCTGGAACCGGTGCGGCGCCGGCCCGGCATGTATATCGGCGGCACCGACGAGAAGGCGCTGCATCATCTGTTCGCCGAAGTCATCGACAACTCGATGGACGAGGCGTTGGCCGGGCATGCGACCTTCATCGGAGTCGAGCTGAGTGCGGACGGTTTCCTGACCGTCACCGACAACGGCCGCGGCATCCCGATCGATCCGCATCCGAAATTCCCGAAGAAGTCGGCGCTCGAAGTCATCATGTGCACGCTGCATTCGGGCGGCAAGTTCGACAGCAAGGTCTATGAGACCTCGGGCGGTCTGCATGGCGTCGGCATCTCCGTGGTGAACGCCCTCTCCTCGCGTCTCGAAGTCGAGGTCGCGCGCAGCCAGAAACTCTACCGCATGACCTTCGAGCGCGGCCATCCCAAGGGCAAGCTCGAGGACCTCGGCAAGGTCAACAACCGCCGCGGCACGCGCGTGCGCTTCAAGCCCGACACCGACATCTTCGGGCAGAAGGCCGCGTTCAAGCCGCAGCGCCTGTTCAAGATGACGCGCTCGAAGGCCTACCTGTTCGGCGGCGTCGAGATCCGCTGGAACTGCGCGCCCGAGCTGCTCAAAGGCGTCGAGGACGTGCCGGCGGAAGCGACGTTCCACTTCCCGGGCGGCCTCAAGGACTATCTCGCTGCCGCGATCCACGCCGACACGCTGGTGCATCCGGACATCTTCTCCGGCAAGTCGGGACGCAACGGCGCGCACGGCGCCTGCGAATGGGCGGTGGCCTGGACCGCGGACGCCGACGGCTTCCTTTCCTCCTACACCAACACCGTGCCGACGCCCGACGGCGGCACCCACGAATCCGGCCTGCGCAGCGCGCTGCTGCGCGGCTTGAAGGATCACGCCGAGCGCGTCGGCCAGGGCAAGCGCGCCGCCTCCGTCACCTCGGAAGACGTGATGGTGGGCGCCGCCGTGATGCTTTCGGTGTTCGTGCGCGAGCCCGAATTCCAGGGCCAGACCAAGGATCGCCTCGCCACCGCCGAAGCGCAGCGCATCGTCGAGCAGGCGATGAAGGACCCGTTCGACCATTGGCTGTCGGGCAATCCGAACATGGCCAACCGGCTGCTCGACTTCGTCATCGACCGCGCCGAGGAGCGGCTGCGGCGGCGGCAGGAGAAGGAGACCGCACGCAAGACGGCCGGCAAGAAGCTGCGCCTGCCCGGCAAGCTCGCCGACTGCACCGATGCCGGCACCGAGGGCTCGGAGCTGTTCATCGTCGAGGGCGACTCGGCCGGCGGCAGCGCCAAGCAGGCGCGCGACCGCAAGACCCAGGCCGTGCTGCCGCTGCGCGGCAAGATCCTCAACGTCGCCTCCGCCGGCAAGGACAAGCTGACGGCGAATGCGCAGCTCTCCGACCTCGTGCAGGCGATCGGCTGCGGCACGCTCGCGCAATATCGCGAGGAGGATCTGCGCTATCAGCGCATCATCATCATGACCGACGCCGACGTCGACGGCGCCCACATCGCCTCGCTCCTGATCACCTTCTTCTATCGCCAGATGCCGCGGCTGATCGATGAGGGACATCTCTTCCTCGCGGTGCCGCCGCTCTACAAGCTGACCCACGGCTCCAAGTCGGTCTACGCCCGCGACGACGCGCACAAGGAGGCGCTGCTCAAGAGCGCGTTCAACGCCAACGCCAAGGTCGAGGTGAACCGCTTCAAAGGGCTCGGCGAGATGATGCCGGCGCAGCTCAAGGAGACCACCATGGACCCGGCCAGGCGGACGCTGCTCAAGGTGGTGCTGCTGGCCGACGACCGCGACACCACGGCGGATTCGGTCGAGCGGCTGATGGGCACCAAGGCCGAGGCGCGCTTTGCCTTCATCTCGGACAAGGCCGAGTTTGCCAGCGACGAGCTGCTGGACGTTTGAGGCGGCAACCAAACCGGCTGCACGCCAACACAGCCCCGGCCCAAAGCCGGGGCTGTGTCTTTGGGGCAGCGGCCGCCGTTTCGGACCAGTTTGCCTTGTGTGCTGCCGGGATCTTCGTTGCTTTCCGGATTCGTCTCGCGGCGACTCGGCCAGCGACTCAGCGGACGCTGCGGCCGGGAGCAGGATTGCCTCCGTCTCGGACAAAACCGAATTTGCTAACGAAACCTTACTCAAAATCGAGTCGCCAGAATCCGGTCAAGGCCTTGAAACATAACAATTTTTCTAGATCTGGGCGAGGCCGCCGCAAAATACCCCCACACCGGCGTTTTCCGGCGACTGTGCCTGTCCGGCAACAGCATTTCGGCAAGAACCGTCTATAGTCCGGTCATCAGATGACACGGACTTCAGTGCGCTCGCGCCGACAAGGTTTGGGGATTTAAAATGAAGAAGACATTGCTCGCTCTGACCGCGGTTGCGGCGATGGCCGGCTCGGCCTCGGCTGCCGACTTGGGCGCCCGTCCCTACGCGAAGGCCCCGATGCCGGCGCCCGTCGCCAACTGGACCGGCTTCTACGTCTTCGGCGGCGGCGGCGGCGGCCTCTCCAATGCTGACCAGCAGATTGTCGACACCGCCACGGGTACCCCGCTGACCATCACCCAGCGTCAGGGCGGTTCCGGTTGGTTTGGTACGGTCGGCGCTGGTTACGACTGGCAGTTCAGCGGCACCTGGGTCGCCGGTGTGTTTGGCGACGCTCAGTTCGGCAGCATCCGCTCCACCATCCAGGATCCGATCTTCGACATCACTGGTAACCAGAAGCTGGAGACCTCTTGGGCCGCGGGCGTGCGCCTCGGCTGGCTGGTCGCTCCGAACGTTCTCTCCTACGTCAACGGCGGTTACTCCGGCGCTCACTTCGGCCGCACCAACTTCACGACGCTCGGCGGTACCCCGGCCGGTGTTCACCTCAATGGCTACGATCGTCACGGCTGGTTCATCGGCGGCGGCGTCGAGAACAGCCTGAACATCTTCGGCATCACCTCGCCCGGCTGGTTCATGAAGACCGAGTACCGTTCGGCCTTCTACAATGCCAAGACTGAGGCTATCCGCACCGATATCGGCGACCTCCCGACCATCAACAGCGTCCGCGCCAACAGCTGGAACCAGACGATCTCGACCTCGCTGGTCTACCGCTTCAACTGGACCGGTCCGGTCGTCGCGAAGTACTGATCTGATCGCACGATCAAGCGTCAAAGCCCCGGCATCGCCGGGGCTTTTTCGTTTTGGGCCCTAGCGTCCTTGCGGCCACGGCCCATTGTGTCCGTACCAGAGCTACGGCTAGTCTGTCGGCAAGTTTTCGTGGCTGCGGCAGTCGTTGATGCCGTGGAGCGCGACAGAAGCGGACCGATGGGAGGAAGGCATGCGCAGATTTCTGCTGGTGGCAGGCCTGTTTGCAACCGCTCTCGGGCTGCTCTGGATTGGACAGGGCACGGGCACGGTTCCGTGGCCGCGATCGAGCTTCATGGTCAACCAGCTGCACTGGGCCGGCTATGGCGCAGCCATGGCCGGGTTCGGGCTGGTGCTGATCTGGCAGAGCAACCAATAGAAGAAACCAGGGAATTCAAGCATGACATCCAGCCGGTTCGATCTCCGCGGCAAGGTCGCGATCCTCACGGGAGGCAATGGCGGCATCGGGCTCGGCATGGCGCGCGGCCTCGCCGATGCCGGCGCCGACATCGCCGTGGTCGGACGCAACGAGAGCAAGTCCGCCGCCGCCGTGGCCGATCTCAGGCAGCGCGGCGTGAAGGCGATCGCCGTCGCCACCGACGTGACCGACAAGGCGGCAGTCGCAGCCATGATCGACCGTGTCGTCAAGGAGCTCGGCCGCATCGACATCCTCGTCAACAATGCCGGCATGAGCATCCGCAAGCCGCCGCACGAGCTCGAGCTCGACGAGTGGAACAAGGTGATCGACACCAACCTCACCAGCGCCTTCGTGTGCTCGAAGCTGGCCTATCCGGCGCTGAAGGCGTCCGGCAACGGCAAGGTGATCAACATCGGCTCGATGATGTCGATCTTCGGCGCAAGCTTCGCGACCGCCTATGCGGCCAGCAAGGGCGGCATCGTGCAGTATACGCGCGCCTGCGCCAATGCCTGGGCGCCGGACAACATCCAGGTCAATGCCATCCTGCCGGGCTGGATCGACACCGATCTCACCCGCGGCGCGCGACAGCAGGTCTCGGGGCTGCACGAACGCGTGCTGGCGCGCACGCCTGCCGGACGCTGGGGCGACATCGACGACTTCGCCGGCATCGCCGTGTTCCTGGCATCGCCCGCGTCGAATTTCGTCACGGGCACCGCGATCCCGGTCGACGGCGGATTCTCGGTGATGGCCTGAGGTCGGTCTGCGCGCCATCCAACGACGCAAAAAAGAAGCCCCGGACGACGCCGGGGCTTTTGAATTGAGACAGTGCTTTTCTTGATCGTTGGTCGCGTTGCGTCGACGTGCTCAGTAGCGGGCGATGGTGGGTGCGTCGAACTTGTAGCTCGCGCGCACCACGGCCCATTGGATGTCGCGCGGCTTGGCATCGAAGGTGTAGTTTCCGGAGGTGCCGCCGAGCTGATAGGTCTGGCTGGTGAAGGCCGCGTAATTGTATTCGAGGCCGACGATCCAGTTGCGGGTGACGCCGTATTCCCAGCCGGCGCCGACGGTCCAGCCGTTAGCCCAATGGGTTTGTCCGCCCGAGCCCGTCGCCACACCGACGGTGTCGGTGACCGAGAGGCGGTTGTTCGCGCCGGCATAGCCGCCCTTGATGTAGAAGAGGTTGTTCTGCACGGCGAAGCCGGCGCGCCCGACCACGGTCGCGAGCACGTTGGTACGCCAGGAGAACACGTCATCCGCGGCGCCAAACACGGTGTTCGTGAACGAGCCCTTGTTGTCGAGACCCGAAATCGTGCCTTCCACGCCGAACACGTAATTGTTGGCCTGCCAATTGTAGCCGATCTGCGCGCCGCCCATGACGCCCGCGTTGCGCTGGCGATAGCCCTCTCCCGGCAGCAGATCGCCGAACGCCGCGCCGGTGCCGTTGTTGATGAACTGCTGGTTGGTCCATGCGCCACCGATGTGGCCGCCGACATAGAAGCCGGTCCAGTTGAACAGCGGCTCGACATAGGCGGGCGCCTTCGTGTAGCGCGCACCGAGATCGGCGGCGGAGGCCGCACCGGTCGAAACCAGAGCCGTCGTGCAGGCAAAGGCGGCAATCAACTTATTACGCATGGTACACCCTGTGTCCTTGATGGACGCACGGTCACAGACGGCTCTTACCAAAATTGAAATCAACACGGTTAACGTGGCGGTTGGGCCCGCATCGCGCCGTGAATCCGATGGCGATGTTGCAAGCGTGCAACGCATCGCGCGCGAATTCACGCCGCGTTATCCCTACCGAAGTCCTCCGCTAGGATTGCGGCGCGGCGCGCAAATGCACGTGCTCGGGCCGCACGCCGAGCGCAAGCAGGCGCGCTGGAATGCCCTGGAGCCATGGCAGCGCGGTGATGAGGCGCACGACCAGCGGCACCTTCAGCGGCCGGTCGCCGCCCTGCAAGGCGCCACTGATGATGTTGTTCTGCACGACCACCTGCATAGCTTGCGTCATCTTCACCGGGAACGCGCGACGGCGCCTGATGGCATCGAGCTCGTGCTCGGACGGGCAGCCATGCTGCAGCTTGTCCGCCAGGAGGTTCGCGGTCGCAACCGCATCCTGGACGGCGAGATTGACGCCGACGCCGCCGATTGGCGACATCGCATGCGCGGCGTCGCCGATGCACAACAGGCCTGGCTGCGTCCAGCGCGTCAGACGGTTGATCGCGACGGTGAGCAGCTTGACGTCGTCGAAGCTCTTCACCTCGGCGGTGCCGGAGCGGAGGATCGGCGCCATGCGCACGACGTCGTCGAGCAGCGCCGAAAGTCCCCTCGCCTTCACCGCATCGTACTGTCCCTTGGCGATGACATAAGCGCACTGCCAATAATCGCCGCGGTCGAAGGTGATCATCATCTTGCCGGGCTCGACCCGCGCGAACACGTTCTCGGTCTCTTCGGGTGTGCGGCCGGCGCGAAACCACAGCACGTCCATCGGCGCGCCGATCTCCTCGACGCTAAGGCCGGCGCGCTCGCGCACCGTCGAATGCCGGCCGTCGCAGGCGATGGTGAGATCGGCCTCGATGTCGATGATGCCCTCAGGCGTCTTCGCCCGCACGCCGGCGATCGTCTCGCCGCGGCGGATCAGATCGATCGCCTCCGTGCTCATCATCACCTCGAGCGAGGCAAAGCGCCTGCCCGCCTCGCGCAGAAAATTCAAGAAGTCCCATTGCGGCATGAAGGCGATGAAGGGGTATTTGGTATGGAGCCGGCTGAGATCGGCAATGCGCACAGGCGTGCCGCCGAACAGGCCGTCCATCTTTTGCAGGCGCTGGTGCGGCAGCTTCAGGAAGCCGTCGATCAGGCCGAGCTCATCCATCACTTCAAGCGTCGACGGATGCACGGTATCGCCGCGGAAGTCGCGGAAGAAATCCGCATGCTTCTCCAGCACCACGACGTCGATGCCGGCGCGTCCCAGAAGGTAACCGAGCATCATGCCGGCAGGTCCCCCGCCGACGATGCAGCAGCGGACTTTCATGGTCCTGTCAGATTGTGGGTTGGGTGTCACTGCAGACGCGAACCGCGATGTGAGTATCGATGAAGAGATGTCCGCCGATACTAGCGCGATTCAGGTCAAAGAGAGTCCTAATTATGCAGGGCGCAGGTGGATCAATGCCGGTTGGGAGCAGCAGACCGGCGCCAAATGAAAGGCCCGCTTCGTGCGGGCCTTCCGTGACAATCGCGTTCGACTATTTCTGATCCTCGTTGCTGGTCCCGGACCCCGGACTACCGATCGGCACCCCATTCGGAGCGCGCCCGGCACCCATGTTTCGCTCGGCCTGAGCTGCCGTGGGCGACTTGCCGGCGGCAGTCGGCGCCTGAACGTTGGGATTGGTCGGGCTGTTATTGGTGTTGATGTTGGCGCCTGTGGTGGTGCCCTGCGTTCCCATGCCGGAGGGAGCCGACGGCCCGGAATTGGCACTGCTGGGTGACGTTCCCATTCCGGCGCCCGATGAGGCCGCAGATCCGCCGCTGGTTCCGCCGGTCCCCGTGCCTGCCGCGGCACCCGCACCTGCGCCACCGCCGCCTGCGCCACCACCACCGCCTCCGCCACCACCGCCTCCTTGAGCAAGGGCGGCCGTCGAAAGCGCAGCACAAGCGATCGTGACGAGGATGGATTTACGGATCATGGATCGTCTCCCTGGTTTGGCAAACAATCCAGCCCGGCAGGAGTTGTTCCTTCCGCAGGGGAAGCGAGCTTCTCGTCTCAGGACTTTGGCGACTTGCGGTCCCACGGCCGTTTGCCATCGGCGTCGCGATCCCATGGTCGCGTGGCCGGAGCCCCCTTCTCATCCTCGGCGGCCTTCGCGCGGTCCGCCTGGACGCGTTCGCGATCAGTGAGAGGTGGGGCTGTGGGAACTGGATTCGTTTGAGCCAGAACCGGAAGCGTCGTAAGGAGCGCGACAATAATGAATTTTGTCATTCCCGGCTCTAGCACTTTCACCTTGGCTTGTCCGATTTAAGTTCGGCCGCTGCGCAAGATCATCCCGTCACAATCGAACAGGACGTCAATTATTACTCCGGTTCGCGCTCCTGAAGCTCTTGATCTCCGACACGCTGCCGTCGCGATAGGTCAGCTCCACCGAGACTGATTTCGTGCTTGGCGCGAGCTTCATGTAGAGCGGCATGCCGGCGCTGACCGCGCTGGGGTCGCGCATGTCGCAGGGCGGCATCTTCAGCACCTGGTTGGGCACGGCGCTGTCGACGCCGATGCGCACCTCGCGGATGGCGCAGCGGTAGGAGACGAGATGGGTGTAGTAGACCAGCAGCCCGTTGAACTCGCGGAACGACAGCCAGCTCGTCGAGGTCATGTCGAGGATCTTGCGCTGGTCGCGGATCAGCGCGGCCTCGGGATCGAACCTGATCGGGAACGGGCCCTGCATGTCGCCGGACTGATCGACATAACGGACCTCGATGGTGCCAGCCTGCGCATCCGGCGGCAGCTCGATCGACGGGTTCGGCATCCGCTTGCGGGTGCGCGGATCGAGCGTGTCGATGAACCCGGTCTCGCGGAAATCGCCCGTGCCGGCAATGCGCCAGGAAATGCCGAGCGTCGGATCGGCGAAAGAGAAGGTCACGCTCCAGCCGCCATTGTGACGCGAGAAGCTCGCGATCGGCGCGTTGAGGGTCTCCTCCTTGGGCATCTGCGGCACCGA
This sequence comes from Bradyrhizobium sp. IC4059, assembly GCF_020193615.1. NCBI lineage: Bacteria > Pseudomonadati > Pseudomonadota > Alphaproteobacteria > Hyphomicrobiales > Nitrobacteraceae > Bradyrhizobium > Bradyrhizobium sp. IC4059. Next base: position 689,476 of record NZ_JADYVH010000002.1, on the reverse strand, counting down.
CACCGGCGGCAGCGCCGCAAGCTTCGTGGGCGGCGGATCGTCCGAACGCGCGGCGGTGTCTTTGGCGAGGCCGCTGAGGAAGACATCGTCGACCATCTGGTCGAAATAGACCGGCACTTGCCTGTGCTTCACGGTGTCGGCGAGCTCGCTGACGGCACGGCGGGTACGCTGCGCCACCTGCACCAGATTCTCGCCGGGCTTGAGCAGCTCCTTGGCGAAGGTGCGCGTAAACACTGAGTTTGGATTGGCGTCGTCATTGGAGAGCCGATCGAGCGCGGTCTGGCGGGGACCCGCGGAGAACACCGAGAACACGCCCTCCGGCAACTGGGTCATCGGCGCGAGCCCGCCGGCGCCGGCAACCGCGCGGGTGCCCTTGCGCTCGAACGGATTGTTGCGGCAGGCGTCGAACACCAGGATCGAGGTCCGCGCCTTCTTGTTCTGCAGCCGCTCGACGATGCGGTCGGCCAGGATCGAGGCGTCGCGCACCAGCTCCTCCTGCCCTTCCGTCGCAGCCGGCACGTCGGTCGGCAGCAGATAGTTCTGGCCCGCGATCTCGAAGCCGTGGCCGGCATAGAAGAAGAAGGCGGTGTCGCCGGGCTCGATGGCCTTGTCGAAGGCGAGCAGCGTCTCGGAGAATTGCTGCCGGCTCTGGTTTTCGGCGACCATCACCGAGAAGCCGAGCTGCTTCAGCGTGTCGCCCATGGTGCGAGCGTCGTTGACCGCCTTGAGCAGCTTCGGCACGTTCTTGTAGTCGTTGTTGCCGACGACGAGCGCGACACGCTTAGCGGCCCAGGCGGGCCCCGCGAAACCGCTCAGGCCCACCGCGAGGCCAAGGGCCGCCAGAATTCTGAAAAGCCGACGCGTCATCGCAAAATTTCCCGTTGCAGAACCGGCCCTGCCACCGATCTTCGAACGGCAGTTCATGGGCCCCCCCTGCCGCTGTGTGATAGTCGGCCCAGACCTGACGACGGTTCAAGGACCCCGGGGGCTCCGATTGTACGATCCGACTATGGCCGATTCCGCTGGAATCTGTTTCCTTTTGGACAATTTCGCCGGAAGCGAGGGGCTGCCGTGTTGCACTGGTGTACGGACGAGGTCGACCCGAAGGATCGCTTCGACTATTGGCGCGAGGTGCGCGCCAAGGGGTTGTTCGGTGTCACCGCCGAGCTCGCGCGCGAGCGGCGCGCGGACTTCTTCGGCGAATTCTCGCTGCGTAAGCTGGGCGGCGCCGGCCTCGTCGAGCTGAAGGCCTCGCCCTACGCGGTCGAGCGCAGCGCGTCGGACATCGCCTATGCCCCGGGTGAGGCGATCTGCGTCTACCAACAGCTTGGCAGCGGCGGCTGGTTCGGCGGCATGCGCGCAAGCGACTTTGCCATTGCCAATGGCAGCTTCGCCACCAGCCATACCGACCTGCCGTACCGCACCGCCCCGCTGGGCACCGGGGGCTTCCACCTGCGGATCCTCAAGATCCCCGTGAGCCACATCCCGGTGCAGGACAAGCGCATGCGCGATCTAGCGCCCCGGACCTTCAACGATCCGGCCCTGGTGCCCCTGCTCGCGGCCTGCTTTGCCGATCTCAACGAAATCGCCACGGACGATACGGCCTCTGCCGTCCAGGCGTCCTTGGTCCAGGCTTTGGCCCATCTGGCGCTGATCGAGCGCGGCGTCGTGCGGCCCGGCAGCCGGCGGGGACAGGAGGCACTGCGGACCGCCCGCCTCTCGCAGTCCCAGCGGCTGATCGCGCGCCACCTTCAGGACCCCAATCTTGCGCCGGCCATGGTGGCCGACCTGCTCGGCGTCTCCGTTCGTCACCTGCACATGCTGTTCGAGATGGCAGAGAAGAGCTTTTCCCAGACGGTGACCGACGAGCGCCTGAAACAGAGCCGCCGCCTGCTGCGCGAGGCGCCGGAACGGCTGATCGCCGACATCGCGTCGTCGTGCGGCTTCGAGAGCCTGGCGACCTATTACCGGGTGTTCAACGCCGCCTATGGCATGGCCCCAGGTGATTTCCGGGCCAAAGGCACGGACGGCCGTTAGCTGCTGTCTTGGCGGTTGCGGCCAGGCGGAGGGGGCTCGGGGGAAAACCCCAGCCGCGCCCGTGATTTGGGCAAAAACCTCAGGCTTTTTAGGCTCTTCCCGCGCCCGCTCCATTGACTTTGGCCAATTCCCGCCTATGTTCCGGGTCGACGCGGCTCAGATCGAAGAGCGATTCCTGAGCCTTGCGCTTTGTCCGCGTGAGTCAGCACCCCCAGCTTCTTCGAGAGCGCGCCGTTTCGGGGTGGAACGCGACAGCCTTATTACCCTCGATTCCGAACGGCGGTTTCGACCAGAGGCTCAATGTCCTTTTCAGATCTCGGACTGTCCGAAAAAGTCCTCGCCGCAGTGGCGGCCACCGGTTACACCACCCCCACCCCCATTCAGGAACAGGCGATCCCCCACGTCCTCGCACGCAAGGACGTGCTCGGCATCGCCCAGACCGGCACCGGCAAGACCGCGGCCTTCGTGCTGCCGATGCTCACCATCCTCGAAAAGGGCCGCGCCCGGGCGCGCATGCCGCGCACGCTGATCCTCGAGCCGACCCGCGAGCTCGCGGCCCAGGTGAAGGAAAACTTCGACCGCTACGGCGCCGGCCAGAAGCTCAACGTCGCCCTCCTGATCGGCGGCGTCTCCTTCGGCGACCAGGATGCCAAGCTGATGCGCGGCGTCGACGTGCTGATCGCCACCCCCGGCCGCCTGCTCGACCACACCGAGCGCGGCGGCCTGTTGCTCACCGGCGTCGAGCTGCTCGTCATCGACGAAGCCGACCGCATGCTGGACATGGGCTTCATCCCCGACATCGAGCGCATCTGCAAGCTCGTGCCCTTCACGCGGCAGACCCTGTTCTTCACCGCGACCATGCCGCCGGAAATCCGGCGCATCACCGAGGCCTTCCTGCACAATCCGCAGAAGGTCGAGGTCTCCAGGCCCGCCACGACCGCCGTCACCGTGACGCAAGCCCAGGTGCCCGCCGGCCGCGAGGCGCACGAGAAGCGCGAATTGCTCCGCCGTTTGCTACGCGAGGCCAAGGACCTCAAGAACGCGATCATCTTCTGCAATCGCAAGCGCGAGGTCGCGATCGTTCACAAATCGCTGCAGAAGCACGGCTTCAGCGTCGGTGCCCTGCACGGCGACATGGACCAGCCGGCCCGCATGGCCGCGCTCGACCAGTTCCGCAAGGGTGAGCTGCCCCTCCTCGTCGCCTCCGACGTCGCCGCCCGCGGCCTCGACATTCCCGAGGTCAGCCACGTCTTCAATTTCGACGTTCCCCACCACGCCGACGATTACGTCCACCGCATCGGCCGCACCGGCCGCGCCGGCCGAACCGGCACCGCGATCTCGATCGTGACACCGCTCGACCAGAAGTCGATGGCGGCGATCGAGAAGCTGATCGGCCAGAGCATTCCACGCGCCGAAGGCGACTATGACGTCCACGCCGAAGCGGGCGAACAAGGCGAGCGTCCGCGCGAGCAGCGCGGCCGCGAGCGTTCACGCGGCGGACGCGGCAAGCCGCAGCGCGGCGAGCGGCGCGGTCATGACCGCGAGCGCAGCCACGAGCCGCGCGAGGCGCGTGGCGAGGCACGGGCGGCTCCCGAGGCGAGGCCGGCACGCGAGGCACGGCCTCCGCGCGAAGCCAGGCCATCATCCGAGCCGCGCAATGGTGTGCGCCCGCAAGCGAATTCGTCGCATGTGCCCTCGATCGGCCGTCCCGAGCCGCGCCGCCAGCGCGAGATCGACAGCGAGCCGGGCGATCACTCGCATCTGCCGGCGTTTCTTCTGCGGCCGGTGCGCTCCCCCGCCGGCGCCTGAAGCGCGCTGGCGCGCCAGATTTCGGTTGAAGATCCTCGATCTACAATTTTTTGGATGCCCCGTGAACGTATATTTACGGGGCGTTCACGATCGTCCGTTAGCCTACGAACATAATTTAAGGATTGCTGCGGTCGATGGCGCGTCGGCCGCTGTGGGGATGTTCAGTGATCAAGGTACTCGACGAACACGAACGCACCCTGGCGTTCGCCGAGGTGGCGCTCGGTCAGATCCGATCGCTTCGACAGACGGCCATTCCCCGCAATTACGAGATCTGGTACGTCTACGCCACCGGCTACAACGCACCGCTCAACAAGATCATCAATGAGACGCTGGCGCGCAGCGGCAAGCTGACCGAGGCCGATCTCGAGCAGATCTACGAGACCTATCTCTCCCACATCAAGACCACCGACCGCATCGACAAGGTCGGCGCGCGCGTCGTCGGCGAGATCGACGACGTCGTGAAGGTGTTGGGCGAGGCGCTCGGCATGACCGGGGCCTACGATACCAGTCTGTCGGATGCGACCGAGAAACTGTCGTCGGCCGAGAACCGCGACCAGGTCAAGGCGATCGTCGAGGCGCTGCTGCGCTCCACCAGCGAGATGCGCGAGACCAACAAGGCGCTCGAAGACCGGCTGACGCTGTCGAAGAACGAGATCAGCAATCTCCAGCAGAGCCTGGAGGCGATCCGCGCCGAAAGCCTGACCGATCCGCTCACGGGCCTGGGAAATCGCAAATATTTCGACCGCATGATCGGCATGGCAGTGCAGAGCGCGCTCGTCTCGGGCGAGCCGCTGTCGCTGCTGCTGTTCGACATCGATCACTTCAAGTCGTTCAACGATTCCTACGGCCATCTCACCGGCGACCAGGTGCTGCGGCTCGTCGGCCTTTCGCTGAAGCAGACCATCAAGGGCCAGGACATCACGGCGCGCTACGGCGGCGAGGAATTCGCGGTCGTTCTCCCCAACACCGCGATGCGCCAGGCACTGACGGTGGCCGATCACATTCGCCGCGCCGTGATGGCGAAGGAATTGAAGAAGAAATCGACCGGCGAGATCCTCGGCCGCGTCACCATCTCCGTGGGCGTCTCCATGCTCAGGGAGGGCGACGACACCGACGCGCTGATCGAGCGTGCCGACGCCTGCCTCTACGCCGCCAAGCGCAACGGCCGCAACCGCGTGATCTGCGAAGCCGATCCGGAATTCGCGATCGAGAGCCACAGCCGGGTGGCGTGACGTTCATCCTCGCATCTGTAGGGTGGGTTAGCGCAGCGTAACCCACCTCTTGTCTATCAGGTGTATGAAGTGGCGGGCTACGCTGCGCTAACCCACCCTACGCATCGCCTTCCCGGCAACCTTCTTCGCCACACCCTTCTTCGGCGCAACCTTCTTCTTCGCCGCCGCCTTCTTCGCCTTCGGTCGCTTCTTCACCTTGGCGCGCTGGGCGGCAGTGAGCGCCGCCCTCGCCCATTGCGCAAGCTCCTGGGAATCGTCGAACAGGCGCGCCGGCAGCTCCCAGTAGGAATTCACAACCACGGTCTTGGCGCGGGTCGAATACTGGAACGGCTTCGAGCCTTCGGCCTCGAAGTCGGGAATGGTCGTCTCGTCGGCGCGAAAGAACAGGCCGGCGCGCAGCGACAGCGCGAAATTGACGCCGTCGGCGGAGATGCCGTAGCCGGAGAACATTTTCCGGATGGTGACCGGGCCGAAATCAGCGAACAGGTCGATCAGGAATTCGCGGTCCATCGGAGGCTTCCCTGCGCAAGCAAGTGAGCCTTCATAGCATTTCCGTCATTGCGAGCGAAGCGCAGCAATCCAGACTTCCGCCGCGGAGGCAGGTTGGATTGTTTTGTCGCCAGCGCAAAATGCTCGCAATTTTGTCGCGGGCTCCTCGCAGTGACGCTGGAGAGTCTACCCGTCGATCTTTGCCGGCCGCAACTCGACCGATTCGCCGCAACCGCAGGCGGAGACCTGGTTGGGATTGTTGAAGACGAACTGGGCCTGCATCTTGTCGGCCTTGTAGTCCATCTCGGTGCCGAGCAGGAACAGCACGGCCTTGGGATCGACCAGGATCTTGACGCCCTTGTCCTCGACGACCTCGTCGGTCGGGCGGATGTCGTGGGCGTATTCGACCGTGTAGGACTGACCGGCGCAGCCGCCGTTCTTCACGCCGACGCGCAAGCCCACGATCTCCGAGTCCGCACGCTGGGTCAGCTCGGTGATGCGCTGGGCAGCGGCATCCGTCAGCCGCATCACCTGCGGGCGCGGCCGCCGCGGCTTCGGAGTGGATGCTGGTGTCGAGCCTGACGAAATCTGGGTCATGTTGTCTATGTGGTCCGTTGCGGAGCGAATTCAATGCGGGCCGAGACCGTCACCACATGTTCAGCACGAGGCGGGCCTCGTCGCTCATGCGTTCCGGCGACCACGGCGGCTCCCAGACGACCTTGACGTCGACCACGCCGACACCGGGCACGCTCGCCACCGCGTTCTCGACCATGGTCGGCAGCTCGCCGGCGGCCGGACAGTTCGGCGTCGTCAGCGTCATCTGCACGTCCACGGAACGGTCGTCCTTGATCTCGACCTTGTAGATCAGGCCGAGCTCGTAGATGTCGGCGGGGATTTCCGGGTCGAACACGGTCTTGAGCCCGGCGATGATCTCGCGGGTCAGCCGCTCGGTCTCCTCCGGCGGCAATGCCGAATGGGTCTCCATCGGATTGGCTTTGATTTCGGCCGTGTCACTCATGCAAACAAATCCCGCGCCTTCAGCAGCGCCTGTGCCAGATGATCGACTTCTTCCCGCGTATTATACATGCCGAACGAGGCCCGGCAGGTGGCCGTGACGTTGAACCGCTCTAAAAGCGGCATGACGCAATGGGTGCCGGCGCGCACCGCGATGCCCTGGCGGTCGATCACGGTGGCGACATCGTGGGCGTGCGCGCCCTTGAGCTCGAAGGAGATCACGGGGCCCTTGCCCCGCGCCGTGCCGATCAGCCGCAGCGAGTTGATCTCGCGCAGGCGCTCCTGGGCGTAGGCGGTGAGGTCGGCCTCGTAGGCGGCGATGCGTTCCTTGCCAATGGAGTTGACGTAGTCGATGGCGGCGCCAAGGCCGACGGCCTCGACGATCGCAGGCGTGCCCGCCTCGAACTTGTGCGGGGGATCGCCGTAGGTGACGACGTCGCGCGAGACCTCGCGGATCATCTCGCCGCCGCCGTTGAAGGGGCGCATCGCGACGAGGTGGTCGTACTTGGCCCAGAGCACGCCGATGCCGGTCGGACCATAGACCTTGTGACCGGTGAAGACGTAGAAGTCGCAGCCGATATCCTGGACGTCGACCGGCAGATGCACCGCGCCCTGGCTGCCGTCGACCAGCACCGGAATGCCGCGGGCATGGGCGATCCTGACGACGTCCTTGACCGGCACGATGGTGCCGAGCGCGTTCGACATCTGCGTGATCGCGACCAGCTTGGTCTTCGACGTCAGCAGCTTCTCGAATTCGTCGATGAGGAAATTGCCCTCATCGTCGACCGGTGCCCATTTGATCACGGCACCCTGGCGTTCCCTCAGGAAATGCCAGGGCACGATGTTGGAATGGTGCTCCATGATGGAGATGACGATCTCGTCGCCTTCCCCGATATTCGGGGCGCCCCACGAAGACGCGACCAGGTTGATCGCCTCGGTCGCGTTGCGGGTGAAGATGACTTCCTCGGTGCGCGCCGCGTTGATGAACTGCGCCACCTTGGTGCGGCCGCCCTCATAGGCTTCGGTCGCGGCATTGGCGAGGTAGTGCAGGCCGCGATGCACATTGGCGTATTCGGACCTATAGGCCTGCGTCATGCGGTCGAGCACAGCGCTCGGCTTCTGTGCCGAGGCGGCGTTGTCGAGATAGACCAGCGGCTTGCCGTAGACCTGCATGGCGAGCGCCGGGAAATCCTGGCGCACGCGCGCAACGTCATAGGCGCCGTTCTTGACCGCCGGATGCGTGCTCATGACCGCCGCTCCAGCCAGCGCTCGGCGATGCCGATCACGTGCTCGCGCAAAGTATCATCGGCGATCTGCTCGATCGCCTCGCCGACAAAGGCCTGGATCAGCAGCGCCTGGGCCTGCTTCTCCGGCAGGCCACGGGCCTTCAGGTAGAACAGCAGACTGTCGTCGAGCGCGCCAGCGGTGGCGCCGTGGCCGCAGGAGACGTCGTCGGCAAAAATCTCGAGTTCGGGCTTGTTGTCGGCCTCGGCCTCGTCCGAGAGCAGCAGCGCGCGCGTCATCATCTTGCCGTCGGTCTTCTGCGCGTCGGGACGGACGATGATGCGGCCCTGGAACACCGAATGGGCGCGGTCGTCGATCACCGCACGGAAGATCTCGCGGCTGACGCAGTTCGGCACGGCATGGTCGACCACCAGCGTGGTGTCGCCGTGCTCGGTCTTCTTCAGGAGATTGACGCCGTTGACCGAGAGCTCGCTGCCCTCGCCCGCCAGCGTAATGAACCCCTGCAAGCGGCTGACCGCAGCGCCGCTGGTCATGTTGAAGACGTTCAGCTTGGTGTTGGCGCCGACGGTGACGAACTGCGAGGTGATGTTCACCGCATCGGCCGCATCGTCCATCAGGCGGATATGCGCGACGTCGGCGTCGTCGCCGACCGAGACGATGACGGCGTCGTTGACCTGGTAGGCCGCAGCGCCGGCGGCGACGAAGCTCTCGATGATGGTGGCGCGGGCGCCCTTCCCGATCGCCACCTGCGAGCGGGTGAAAGCCGAGGCCGATGCGGCGGTCGCAACATGGATGATCTGGACCGGCGCAGAGAGCTGCGTTCCATCCGCGATCGACAGCACCACGCCGTCGGTCGCCAGCGCCGCGTTGACCGCGATCACGGCATCGGTGGACGCGGTCTTGAGGAGACCGGCATCCTTATCCAGCGTCTCGCGCAGAGTCTTGAAGCCGACCTCGGACGCAAGCGCCTTCACGTCTGAAAGCTCAGCCGCGAACACGCCGTCGACCAGCACCAGCTTGCGGGCGCCCGCGATGGCATGCGCCTTGACCGCGTCCGCGCCGCGCTTCAGCGCGGTCGCATCGGGCACGGCGGCCAGCGGCAGCACCTCGCCGACCAGCGCGCGCAGGTCGGTGTATTTCCATTCCTCGATCCGGCGGTGCGGCAGACCGAGACGCTCATAGGTCTCGAACGCCTCGCGGCGCGCCGCCATCACGTCAGGCGAACCCGGCAGGCGGCCTTCAGCGCTGGCGAAGAGATCGCTCACCGCGCGGCCGCTCCCGGTCTTTGCCACAGCAACGTTCATCTTAAAATTCCTTACGCGGCATCCTCGAACTGGGCGTAGCCGGAGGCTTCCAGCTCCAGCGCCAATTCCTTGCCGCCGCTCTTCACGACGCGGCCCCTGGACATCACGTGCACGACGTCGGGCACGATGTAGTTCAGCAGCCGCTGATAATGGGTGATGACGACCATCGCGCGCCCCGGCGAGCGCAGTGCGTTGACGCCGTCGGCCGCGATGCGCAGCGCGTCGATGTCGAGGCCCGAATCCATCTCGTCGAGGATGCACAGGCTCGGCTCGAACAGCGCCATCTGCAGCACCTCGTTGCGCTTCTTCTCGCCGCCGGAGAAGCCGACATTGACGCCGCGCTTGAGCATGTCCTGCGGGATGTTCAGCGACTTCGAGACTTCGCGGACCTTCTTCAGGAAGTCCGGCACCATCAGCTCGCTCTCGCCGCGCGCCTTGCGCTGCGCGTTCAGCGCCGTGCGCAGGAAATTCATGGTGGTGACGCCGGGGATCTCGACCGGATATTGGAACGCCAGGAACACGCCCTTGGCGGCGCGCTCGTCGGGATCCATCTCCAGCAGGTCCTCGCCCCTGAACAGGATCTGGCCGTCGGTGACCTCGTAGCCGGGCTTGCCGGCGATGACGTGCGAGAGCGTCGACTTGCCGGAGCCGTTCGGCCCCATGATCGCGTGCACCTCGCCCTCGTTCACGGTCAGCGTCAGCCCGTGGAGGATCTCACGCTCCTCGACACGAACCTTGAGGTCTTTCACTTCAAGCAAAGCCATAATGTTTTTCCATCTATCCCCTCATCCCAGGGAGCGCCGCGGGCGCGTCTCGAAGGATTGAGGCCACCAATCTTTCCGGTATCCATCCTTCGAGACGGCCGCTTGCGCGGCCTCCTCAGGATGAGGTCCGAGCTAGCCGACCGACCCTTCGAGCGAGATCGAGATCAGCTTCTGCGCTTCCACCGCGAACTCCATCGGCAGCTGCTGCAGCACGTCCTTGACGAAGCCGTTGACGACGAGGCCGACCGCTTCTTCCTGGCTGAGCCCGCGCTGGATGCAGTAGAACAGCACGTCCTCGGAGATCTTCGAGGTCGTAGCCTCGTGCTCGAACGTCGCCGACGAGTTCTTGGCTTCGATGTACGGCACGGTGTGCGCGCCGCATTTGTCGCCGATCAGGAGCGAGTCGCAGGCGGTGAAGTTGCGCGCGCCGGTCGCTTTCCGGTGCGCGGTGACGAGGCCGCGATAGGTGTTCTGCGACTTGCCGGCGGCGATGCCCTTGGAGATGATCCGGCTCGACGTGTTCTTGCCGAGATGGATCATCTTGGTGCCGCTATCGACCTGCTGGAAGCCGTTCGAGATCGCGATCGAGTAGAACTCGCCGCGGGAATTGTCACCGCGCAGGATGCAGCTCGGGTATTTCCAAGTGATGGCGGAGCCGGTCTCGACCTGGGTCCAGGAGATCTTCGAGTTGGCGCCACGGCAGTCGCCACGCTTGGTGACGAAATTGTAGATGCCGCCCTTGCCTTCCGAATTGCCGGGATACCAGTTCTGCACCGTCGAATATTTGATCTCGGCGTCGTCGAGGGCGACGAGCTCGACCACGGCGGCATGCAGCTGGTTCTCGTCGCGCTGCGGCGCGGTGCAGCCTTCGAGATAGGAGACGTAGGAGCCCTTGTCGGCGATGATCAACGTGCGCTCGAACTGGCCGGTGTTGCGCTCGTTGATGCGGAAATAGGTCGACAGCTCCATCGGGCAGCGCACGCCCGGCGGCACATAGACGAACGAGCCGTCGGAGAACACCGCCGAGTTCAGCGTCGCATAGAAATTGTCCGAGGTCGGAACCACCGAGCCCAGATATTTCTGCACCAGCTCGGGGTGCTCGCGGATCGCCTCCGAGATCGGCATGAAGATCACGCCGGCCTTCTTCAGCTCAGCCTTGAACGTGGTCGCAACCGAGACCGAATCGAAGACAGCATCGACCGCGATCTTGCGGCGGGCCGGATCTTCCTCGCCGGGCTTGGGCTCGACGCCTTCGAGCATGGCGACTTCCCGCAAGGGGATGCCGAGCTTCTCGTAGGTCTTCAGGATCTCCGGATCGATCTCATCCAGCGAGGAGACCGTCTTCTTCGGCTTCGGCGCCGCGTAGTAATAGAGGTCCTGGAAGTCGATCTTGGGATAGTCGACGCGGGCCCAGGTCGGCTCCTGCATGGTCAGCCAGCGCCGATAGGCTTCGAGCCGCCACTGGAGCATCCAGTCGGGTTCGTTCTTCTTCTGCGAGATGTATTTGACGATCTCTTCCGACAGCCCCTTGGGGGCCTTCTCGGACTCGATCAGGGTCTCAAACCCATAACGATACTGGTCGACGTCGATGCGCTTCACGCGCTCGACCGTCTCTTGTACGGCTGGCATTCCATCCTCCGCTCGCGGTTTCAAGGACCGCGGTGGATCAAACTCGAACGAGTATTACGATATTTCTCTGCGGAAAGCACGGGCTTAGAACCGTTCAAGCCGTGTTTCATCGCTCAGCCCTTAAGTAGGGTATTACCAAGCTTTCGCCAAGCCTCTAACGCCCTATTGATGTCCGCCGGTTCCGTGGACCAGCCCAGACTAAGACGCACCGCTCCCTGGGCCACCACGGGATCATAGCCCATCGCCGACAGGACGTGAGACGGCTGGACCTTACCGGAGGAACAGGCGGAGCCGGAAGACACCGCGACGCCCTCCAGATCGAAGCCGATCACGGCGGTTTCGGCCTTGAGGCCTGGTGCGGTGAAAAGGACGGTATTCGGCAACCGTGCCACGTCTTTCGCAAAGACTGTCGTGCCGGGAACGTCGCGGACGCCATTTTCCAAGCGATCTCTGAGACTTGCCATACGCTTCACATCTTCCGGCAGAGCCTGAAGCGCAGCCTTCACCGCCGCGCCAAAGGCGGCGATCCCGGCAGTGTTCTCGGTTCCGGCCCGGCGGCTGAGCTCCTGCCCGCCGCCCCGCAGCACCGGCTCGAGGCCGCTTATCCCATTGGCCATCGCCAGGGCGCCGACCCCCTTGGGGCCGCCGATCTTGTGCGCAGAAAAGGTCGCAAGGTCGGCGCCTACTGAATTGATATCGAACGGTATTTTGCCAAGCGCCTGGATCGCGTCGACATGCAGCAGGCCGCCGGCCTCGTGGACGATGGTTGCAGCCTCCGTGACGGGCTGAAGAGCGCCGGTCTCGTTGTTGGCGGCCATGATCGAGACCAGGGCTGGCGGGCCGCCCTTCAGCAGCGCCTTCAAATGATCGAGGTCGACCAAGCCGGAGCGCGTGACCTGGATCAGCCCGATCTTGTCCGCCGGGAACCGGCCGCCGGCCAGCACCGAGGCGTGCTCGACCGCCGAGACCAGCAGCCGCTCGACAGGTCCGCCGGAGGCGCCCCGCAAACGCGGCGAGAGCGCCAGCGCATTGGCCTCGGTTCCAGCAGAGGTGAAGATGATGTTGCGCGGCTGCGCTCCGACCGCGGCCGCAAGTGTCGCGCGCGCCTCTTCGACCAATCGCCGCGCCTCCCGCCCCTCGGCATGGACCGAGGATGGATTGCCGACCAGGTCGAAGGCGGCAACCATCGCCGCCCGCGCCTCGGGGCGCAGCGGCGTGGTCGCATTCCAGTCGAGATAGACACGGTTCGGCATCTGGCCCTCTTAGCACCTTTTGTCGTTCGGCCAATCGGAGGGCGTGCGCTCGTCAGGCCAGCTGTTGCTCCGTCCTCGCAACACTTCGGGGCACCGCCCGCAACCCGAACAGCGGCCGCAGCCAGGCAACGCGCCGGACGATCTCATAGGTCGCCACACATGTGAGCGCGGTCCCGACGATGACAATGGACGCTTCGATGCCGGCCGACAGACCGCTGCCATGCAATTGATGCGCGATCACGATGATCGCGGTCTGATGCACGATGTAGTACGGGAAGATCGCGTCGGTCAGATAGCGCCGCGCCGGGCTGTCGGCTGTGAAGGTGCGCCGCGCAAAGCCCAGCACGACGGCGATCGCGAGCCATTGATAACAGCCATAGGCCGAGGCGGCGAACCACTTCAGCATGGGCGACGGCGCAAACAGGCCGGCGCGTACCAGGATGAAGCCAGCGAAGCAGGCGGCGGCCGCCAGCAGGGCCGCCCAGCGCAGGCGTTCGAGCTCGCGCCAGATCCCCTCCTGCTTGGCCAGCAGGAAACCGATCAGGAAGGCCGTGGCGTGGTCCGCGTGGTTGTACCAATCGCCAAACAGCGCGTGTGTCGACGGGAAAGCCGGGAACAGCACCAGGCGCCAGGCCGCATACAGCAGGCAGGGCGCGATCAGGAGCCATGGGCCGGTGAGCGCACGAGCCAGCTTTCGGCCAAGCCAGTCAGCTCCGGCCGGCCATAACGCGAGCACGCCGATCAACGCCATGGTGTAGACCCACAGATAGACCACGAACCAGAGGTGGTTCCAGGTCGGCAACACGATGCACGGCTTCGGACAGAATTGCGCGCCGAAGGCGAAGTAGTGCCTGGTGTAGAAATCGAAGAAGCCGGCGGGATAGCCGAGGCTTTCGACGATCTGGAGATAGGCCTGCGGCGGCACGATCACGAGCATGCCGAAAATGAGCGGGATCAGGAGCCGCGCCGATCGCGCACCGGCAAGCGAGGCGAGGCTGGACTTGCCGAGCATGAAGCGGGTGGCAACCCCAGACACCAGGAACAGAAGCGACAGCCGCCATGGGTTGAGGAAGAGCATCACCGGTTCCAGCCACGTCAGCCGGTGCGCGCTCTTGATGTGAAATCCCCAGGACACGTAGAGCATGCCGACGTGGTAGAAGATGAGCAGCGCGAAGGCTAAAATCCGCACCCAGTCCAGGTCGATACGCCTTTCAGAGCTTTGGGATTGCTGTGGTGTTGTCATGGTTTTCTGCTCCTTGACGGGACGACAAACGCGGTTTTGGGGCCAGGACTGACGAAAATGGCTGACACCGAAAATGCTCCGCCTGCGGCGCGCGTCGAGCCGGTTTGGGATCAGAATCGGACACGAGGGGATGAGCTGCCGGCGGCTGGGACGAGTCGCGGGACTTTCGGGATCAGCGGCGGCGACCGGATGATGTTCGCAGCGATCGCGGCCGTCGCGCTCGTGATCGGAATCGTCAATGCGTTTTCGTTCGCTCAGGACGCGGCCTGGCGCGGCGACAGCTACGACATCGGCCGGCGGTTGTTCTGGGAGATGTCGAGCATCGCCGTCATCCTGCTGTTGCTGCCGATCCTGGTTTTGGCGGTCCGCCGCATGCGCCGGACAGCCGGCCTCGCCGCCCAGGCGGCCATCGGGGCGATCGCCCTGCTCGGCTTCTCCACCCTCCACATCACCGGCATGGTCTGGGTGCGGAAGCTCGCGCTCTGGCTCGCCGGCGGCGCCTACGATTTCCGTTTCTCGCTCGCGACGGTCCTGTATGAATTCCGCAAAGACGCCGTGGCCTTTGTTCTGATCGCCGCCACAATCTGGCTGCTCGAAAGCCGGCGTGAGCTGAAGAACGCGGCAGTCGCATCGTCGGCGCCGCCCACCCCGCAGCAGCCATCGTCCCCCGATCTGATCTGGCTGCGCGACGGCACCAGCCGCATTCGGGTGGTGCCGCGCGATATCCTCTGGGTCGCGTCAGCCGGCAATTACATCGAATACAGCCTCGCCGACGGCACCCAGCACCTCATACGGGGCACGCTGGCAGCGGCGGAAAGCGAGCTGGCGCGCTTTTCCATCGTTCGCGTCCACCGGACCAAGCTCGCCAATCTCGACCGGGTGCGCGGCGTGGACCTCAAGCCATCAGGGGATTTCGAGCTCGCCTTCGACAACGGCCAGACGCTCGGCGGCAGCCGGCGTTACCGGCCGGCGGTCGCATCGCTCGGAAGCCGAACCGCGCCAGCGGGAATCGCCCCAGGCTCCCCCTAAACAATCGTGATTTCAATAAGTTGGATAGCACCCTTCGGCAGGACGGCCGGCTCTTGCCGTGCTTCGGTTGATTCAGGCAGGTCCAGG
The DNA here is from genome assembly GCF_020193615.1 of Bradyrhizobium sp. IC4059. Classification (NCBI taxonomy): domain Bacteria; kingdom Pseudomonadati; phylum Pseudomonadota; class Alphaproteobacteria; order Hyphomicrobiales; family Nitrobacteraceae; genus Bradyrhizobium; species Bradyrhizobium sp. IC4059. The sequence continues at coordinate 674,341 of NZ_JADYVH010000002.1, read as the reverse complement.
TCGCGGCAGGCAAGCCAGAGATGACAATGCAATGACTGGCTAAGCTCTTGAGCTGATTGAGAGATGTCGAAGAAGCTTGCTTTTTGACCCTGGCCTTGTGTTAGAAGCGCGCGTCAGTTCACCTGCGCGCCACTCGCGCATCATCCGAGGGCGCGCCTCTCCACCCTTCATCCGTGCTCTCGTCGGCGGCAACGCTGCGAGAGCCACAATCGGACGATTGCGCAGGGATCACCTCCAAGGGACTTAGATCAGAGATCATCGATGCCTGAAGTCATTTTCACCGGCCCCGCCGGCCGCCTCGAGGGCCGCTATCACCCGGCCAAGCAGAAGAATGCGCCGATCGCGATGATCCTGCATCCGCATCCGCAGTTCCACGGCACGATGAACCATCAGATCGTGTACCAGTGCTACTACGCCTTCGCCCATCGCGGCTTCTCGGTGCTGCGCTTCAATTTCCGCGGCGTCGGCCGCAGCCAAGGCGCGTTCGACCACGGCACCGGCGAATTGTCGGATGCGGCCGCCGCGCTCGATTGGGCGCAGACCATCAATCCCGAGGCTCGCGCCTGCTGGGTCGCCGGCTTCTCCTTCGGCGCCTGGATCGGCATGCAGCTCTTGATGCGCCGCCCCGAGGTCGAGGGCTTCATCTCGATCGCGCCGCCGGCCAACCTCTACGACTTCTCGTTCCTCGCGCCCTGCCCGTCCTCAGGTCTGATCGTGCATGGCGAGAAGGATGCGGTGGTCCCGCCCAAGGACGTCAACACGCTGGTCGAGAAGCTGAAGACCCAGAAAGGCATCGTGATCGACCAGCAGATCATCCCCGGCGCCAACCACTTCTTCGACTCCAAGCTCGAGCCGCTGATGGAAACCATCACGGCCTATCTCGACATGCGCCTCGCCAACGTGCGGTAATATCTTCCGACGTGGATGGGTTCGCGGCATGGCTGCGAACCCATCACGCTGGAGATTTGCGAGCGATGAAGGCGTATCTGGTTCTTGATCTCTCGGTGAACGACTACGCCGGATTCAAGACTTACATCGCTGAAGTTCCGGCGTTCATCGCCAAGCACGCAGGGCGATACATCGTCCGCGGCGTCGAGCCGACAACGATTGAGGGCGACTGGGCGCCCGAGCGTCTCGTCATCATCGAATTTGCGGACCGCGAGAAGGCTCAGGCCTTCTTGGATGATCCTGAGATTCAACCCCTGTTCAAACTGCGTCAGGCGACGACGACCAGCAGGCTGCTGCTCGCGGATGGGTGCATCTGATCGCAGCAACTGACTACGCCAGCTTGAGCGCGACGATCCCAATCAAGACGAGCGCGATGCCGGCAAGCTTCATCGCGCTCAAGCTCTCGCCGAACAGCACCACGCCCATCAGGAACGTGCCAGCCGCGCCAATGCCGGTCCACACCGAATAGGCGACGCCGACCTCGAGCACCTTCAAGGCGCGCCCGAGCAGGAATACGAAGGCGGCGAGCAGCACGAGCGAGGCGATGCTCCAGCCGGCGCGCGTGTAGCCTTCGGCATATTTCATGGTGATCGCCCAGCCGACGTCGAGCAGGCCCGCGATCACCAGCATGAGCCAAGCAAGGGATTGCGACATCGGACGGGGCTCACGCCGCGAGCTTGAGCAGATGCGCGTCGTGGCGAATGAGGAAGGCGCGCAACAATTGCGGATAATCCGCCCCGACCGCGCTGCGCACGCTCGGGCGCTTTGCGAGCTCGGCGCGCCAGGCGCGCACCTTCGGCACGTCGTTGAAAATGCCGTGCGCGGTCAGTTCGTCGAACAGATCGAAGTAACGGAAGACAGGTGCGAACACCGCATCGACCAGACTGAACGCCTCGCCGGCGAAGTACGGGCCCGCGCCGAGCGCGGCCTCGACCCGCGCGAATTTTGCCGCGAGTGCCTGGCGCTTGCTCTCGAAGATCGCCGGATCGGTCGTGGTTTCCAAGCCCCAGAGGTCGCCGAGGATCGCTGAGCCGAACTCCATCCAGGCGCGGTGCTCGGCGCGCTTCAGCGCGTCGACCGGATGCAGCTTCGCGCCGCCTTGGGTTTCCTCGATGTATTCGCAAATCACGTTGCTCTCGAACAGCGCGACCTCGCCCTGCTCCGTCGTCACCACCAGCACCGGCACCTTGCCGAGCGGCGAGAGCTTCAAGAACCAGTCCGGCTTGTTGGCGAGATCGATGTCGATCCGCTCGAACGGCACGCCCTTCTCCTTCAGCGCGATCACCGCGCGCTGAACATAGGGACAAAGCTTGTGGCTGATCAGTTTCAGTGAAGCGGGCGTATTAAGCGAAGATGTCATGGCAACGATCCCGGCGGTTAGATGCAATTGCATCCAATATAGATGCATCTGCATTCACTCGTCAAGATCGATGCATTCGCATCAACCGAGCGTGATCCTCAGGCAGTCATCTTCAGGGCCTGGCGATCACCCCGCCGGTCATCGGCATCGGCACGCCCGTGGTCGCGGGATAGGACAGCGGCAGGCCCTTCATGCCGCGGACCGCGAGAAAGCCGAAGGCCTGGGCCTCGATGGCGTCCGAGGCCCAGCCGAGCGTTTCGGCCGCCTCGACCGTGGCCGAGCCCACCCGCTCCCGCAGCATCCGCAGCATGGTGAGGTTGCGGGCACCGCCGCCGCAGACGATCCAGCTGCGCGGCCGCCGCGGCAACAGCGGAATGATGCGGGCGATCGCGGCCGCGGTGAAGGCAGTCAGCGTCGCCGCGCCGTCGGCAGGCAGCACGTCGCCAAGCCGCAGAGCCGCAAAATCGTTGCGGTCGAGCGATTTCGGCGGCGGACTTGCGAAGAACGGCAGCTCCAGCGCCCGCGCGATCCAGGCTTCGTCCACTTTGCCGAGCGCGGCGAACTTTCCTTCGGCATCGAACGACTGGTTCATGGTGCGGTACATGAAATCGTCCAGCAACGCGTTACCGGGGCCGGTGTCGCAGGCGATCAACGCATCGTTGCCGTCGATATAGGTGATGTTGGAGACGCCGCCGATATTAACCACGACGGTCGGCCCTTCGCGCTCCAGCGAATGGGCGAGCGCGCGGTGGTAAACCGGCACGAGCGGGGCGCCCTGCCCGCCAGCCTCGACGTCGGCGGCGCGGAAGTCGTGCATCACGGGAATATGGATGGCCCTTGCGAGCGCCGGCGCGTCGCCGATCTGCACCGTTAGCCGCCTCTCGGGCCGGTGCAGCACGGTCTGGCCGTGGAAGCCGACAATGTCGACGTCCTCCGCCCTCATCCGATTCTGGGCGAGGAAGGCCGCGACCGCTTCGGCATGGGCCTGCGTCACCGCACGCTCGGCATCGCCCAGACTGCCCGGGCGGGCGTCGCGTTGCTGCAGATGCACGGCCTCGCTCAGCGCTTGGCGCAGCAGGTTGCGCTCGGCCGGGCCGTAGGGCCGGTAACCGGACGGCCCGAACGCCTTCACCTGCTTTCCGTCGGTCTCGATCAGCGCGACATCCACCCCGTCCAGCGAGGTGCCGCTCATCAAACCGAGTGCCGTCAACATCATCTTAAGCGCGCCTCGACGTCGCTGCTGGACGCGTGACTTGTATCAACCAAGTACATCTTATAATGCCACAGCGAGCTAGACTGCCGGAGCCCGAGGAGCAAGGGTTCCGCAACTTGCGGCAATCACCGTAAACTTGGAACTATCCGAGTCGCACACAAATGACTGAATTTAAATCAGATTTTCTGCGAGAGCTGCAGTGGCGCGGCTTTATCCATCAAATCTCAGCGCCGGTTGAACCATTGGATGACTTGGCGAGGCGGGGGGAACTGACCGCCTACGTCGGCTATGACTGCACAGCGCCCTCGCTCCACGTCGGCCACTTACTATCAATAATGATGCTCCATTGGCTGCAGGAGTATGGAAATCGGCCAATCACGCTGATGGGAGGCGGCACCACTCGAGTTGGAGATCCTTCTGGGCGAGATGAAACGCGAAAGCTGCTCACGTATGAGCAAATCGAAGCAAACAAGGACGCTATCCGCCGCACATTCAGACCTGAGTTTGTCAGATTCGGATCCGGCCCCAGAGACGCGATCATGCCAGATAATGCTGAGTGGCTGACTCGCCTAAACTGGATTGAAATGCTGCGCGACGTCGGGAGGCATTTCTCTGTCAATCGAATGCTCGCGATGGATTCTGTTAGGCTCAGATTGGAGCGAGACCAAGAGATGAGCTTCATCGAATTCAACTACATGATCTTACAGGCGTTCGATTTCGTTGAGCTCAACAAGCGTTACGACTGCCGTTTGCAAATGGGAGGCTCTGATCAATGGGGAAACATTGTCAACGGTATTGAACTTGGCAGACGAATGGGCACACCTCAACTGTTCGCCTTAACGTGCCCTCTACTAACGACTGCATCTGGCGCCAAGATGGGAAAAACTGCATCTGGAGCGGTTTGGCTGAACGCCGATATGCTCAAGCCGTACGAATATTACCAGTTCTGGCGCAACACCGAAGACGCGGATGTTGTACGGTTTTTGAAACTTTTCACTACTCTACGCCAGACCGACATCGCCCGCCTTGCAAGTCTCGAAGGCGCCGAGATCAACGAAGCAAAGAAGATTTTGGCTAGGGAAGCCACAGCGTTGATGCATGGAAGGTCTGCCGCAGAGCAAGCAGAACGCACAGCACAGGAGACCTACGAATATGGAAGCTTCGGTACTGACCTTCCAGTATTGATCGTCTCGGTTGGCGACTCCCTGCCTGCAGCAAATACGCAGCTTGGTTTCTCGAGCTCAAACGCTCAGGCTCGTCAATACATCAAGGACGGCGCAATGAACCTTGGTGGTCGTGTTGTGACCGATCCGCAATATCGCCTACGGAGGGAAGACTTCGATGACGACGGACGCGTGTTGCTAAGCACAGGGAAAAGGAAGAGAGGAATCCTGACGCTAGGCTCCGATTGATAGTGAATCGGAAGAAGCACGTCCTCATCAAGCCTGCATAGGCGTATGAGCTTTTCACTGCTTGTCAGGGCGCACGGATGCGCGCTCCCTGACGGCAATGAAACAGGACAGGCCCAAGGAAACGAAAGCGGAAACGACAGCGGAAACGGGCAAGGAAAGGGTCGGAGGCGCCCGGCGGGACGCGGTGCGCACCGCACTCGTCGTGCTCGGCCTCTGCTTCACGCTGGCTGTTCTTGGCCGGGGCTTGAGCGAGAGCTTCACGGTCTTCCTCAAGCCGATCTCCGAAAGCCTCGGCTGGGATCGCGCCCAGGCCGTCTCGATCTACTCCCTCACCTGGCTCGTCAGCGGCATGACTGCACCCCTGGTCGGGCGCCTGTTCGATCATTCCGGGCCACGGCTCGTCTATGCGCTCGGCTTGCTCCTGCTCGGTTCGGCCTTTCTGATCGCGAGCCAGGCGCAAGCGCTCTGGCAATTCCAGCTTTCGATCGGCATCTGCGTCGGCATCGGCGTTGGCTTCATCGGCAATGTGCCGAACTCGATCCTGCTCGGTCGCTGGTTCGGACCAAAGCTGCCGACCGCCATGGCGGTGGTCTATTCGGCGATGGGCGGCGGCGTGCTGGCCTTGCTGCCGGCCTCGCAGCTCCTGATCGATCATCTCGGCTGGCGCGAGACCTACCAGCTGTTCGGCTTTGCAGCGCTCGGGCTGCTGGCGCCGCTGCTGCTGCTGCCCTGGCGCATGTTCGCGGCCGGCTCGCCGCACGTCGCCAAGAAGAGCGATCCTGACTTCGTCGACAGCGGCTGGACGCTTGCGAGCGCGATGCGCCACCACGCATTCTGGGCGCTGTTCTCGACCTTCTTCTTCACCGCGGTCGGCATGTATGCGATCGCGGCGCAGATCGTGGCCTATCTGATCGACGCCGGCTTTCCGCCGCTCCAGGCTGCGACCGCCTGGGGCTTCTCCGGAATCGTGCTGGTGTTCGGCATGCTCGGCGTCTCCGCGCTCGACGGCCTGATCGGACGGCGGCCGTCGGTGCTGCTCAGCTACGCGATCTCGATTCTCGGCATCGTTCTGCTCTGGCTGCTGCAGTACTATCCGAACGTCATTCTGCTCACCGGTTTCGTCGTCTGCTTCGGCAGCATGATGGGCTCCCGCGGGCCGCTGATCAGCGCCACCGCCATGAAGATCTTTCGCGGCAAACGCGTCGGCACCATCTTCGGCACGATCTCGATCGGCAGCGGCCTCGGCTCGGCCTTCGGTTCATGGAGCGGCGGCCTGATCCACGATGCCACGCACGGCTACGATCTCCTACTCGTCTTCGCACTTGCGAGCGTGATCCTCGGAATGATTCCGTTCCTGGTCGTCCCTGCTTTGCGGGAGTAGGTCTCCCCGACGTAACCTGCACACCCTGGTTTCACCGGAATCCTACGGACGAGCGCGAGACGAACGTGCAAAAAAGAGGGTCGCGTGCAGCTGGTGGCGGCGCCTTGCGGTGTTTTGTCCGACATGACGAAAATGTCAGCGCTGAATTGATGCTGGTGGCTTGCGAGGCGGAAGCGAATGCGGTCCAAGTCGCAGCATTGGGTCCAGCATTGGATGGAGGGCAAAACCAATGGACTTTCCCTATCTTACTCGCTTTCAACCGGTTCTCCTGAGCCTGTTTCGCTTCATCACCGGCCTGCTGCTGTTCCAGTACGGCGTCGCCAAGCTGTTCAAGTTTCCGGCTGTCCCAATGTTCGCCAAGGTCGAGCTGATGTCGCTTTACGGCGCCGCCGGTGCGCTCGAACTGGTGCTTGGCGGGCTGCTCATGATCGGCCTGTTCTCGCGCCTCGCAGCCTTCATCTTGTCCGGTGAAATGGCTTTCGCCTACTTCATGGGCCACATGTTCAGGGGCGAGACGCCGATCTTCCTGCCGCTGCTGAACAACGGCACCCTGGCGATCCTGTTCTGCTTCGCCTGCCTGTATCTCTCGGCGGCGGGCGGAGGCCCGGTCAGCGTCGACGCAGCGATGGGCAAGAAATAGCCGCCGGACCGGCGGCGCATCCGCGCCCCGCTGAAGCACATCTCATCCGCTAAGCACGACGGCACCGGAAGATCTCCGGTGCCGTCTCAGCGCGCCCCCAGCACGTTCCAGATCAGAACGAGGGCGGCGACGAGCAGCAGAGACATGATGATGCGATGAACGAATCGATTCATTGCAGGTCCGTCCAGACGGTCTAGCTGCCAAAACCCAAGATCGATTCCCTTCCCCAGACGGGCTGGAGTCCGTCTGCACGGCGATTTGCCTGCACCATTGCGCACGCGCCTGCGCACGTTGTCCGCGCAGCAGGCCGCCGCATGCCTCCATTCATGATTGGTAAGAACTTCATGCTACCGGTGCGAGCAATAACAACCATTCCGTAGGGGCTGTGATGAAACTGCTGAGTCATTTGAAGATCCGCACCAAGCTTGCCAGCATGGTCTGCCTCGCGGCTCTCACGATCACAGCCATCATCGGCGTATCGGCCGTGCTCAGCAAGAGCCGGATGATGGAGGACCGCGTCGAGCAGATGCGGACCGCCGTCGAACTCCTCTACAACTACGCCCAAGCGCTCCAGGACGAAGTGACCGCCGGCAAGCTGACGCCGGCCGAGGCCAAGAGCCTGTTCCACCAGCGCGGCCGCCGCATGAACTTCAACGGCAACCAGGGCTATCCGGTGGTTTACAATCCGGACGGCTCCCTGGTCGTGAACGGCGCCAACCAGCAGCTCGAAGGCAAGATCACCGGCGCCAGGGATTCAAACGGCGTGCTGATTGCCGACGCCATCATCAAGGCCGGCAGCGAGACTGCGCAGGGCGGCGTCACCTCCTATCTCTACCCCCGTCCCGGCCAGACCGAGCCGGTCCGCAAGACCGTGTTCGCGCGCAAATTCGCGCCCTGGAACGTCATCATCAGCTACGGCCTCTATGTCGACGACATCGACGCTGATGTGCGCGCCTTGACGCTGGAGCTTGGCGCCATCGGCATCGGCCTGATGCTGCTGATGGCGGCGCTGTCCTGGCTGATCGCCCGCGACGTGCTCGGCGCGCTCGACCGTCAGAAGAATCGCATGCAGGCGATTTCCGAAGGCGCCATCGACAAGCCGGTCGAGGAGACCGACCGCGGCGACGAGATCGGCCGCATGGCCGAGACGCTCGAAATCCTCAGGCAGACCGCGCTCACGGCCCGCACGCTGGAGGCCGAGCAGGTCGCGGCCAAGGCCCGCAGCGAGCAGGAGAAGCGCGTGGCCCTGATCGCCCTTGCCGACCGCTTCGATGCCTCCGTCGGCCAGCTCGTCGGCCTGATGGCCTCCGGCTCCGGTGAATTGGAGACCACGGCCAAGTCGATGTCGTCGACCGCCGAAGGCACCAATCGCCGCGCCGCCGTGGTCGGCTCGGCCGCCAATGAGGCCAGCCAGCGCGTCCAGACCGTCGCCTCAGCCGCCGAGGAGCTCTCCTCCTCCATCACCGAGATCAGCCGCCAGGTCGCGCAATCGGCCGAGGTCACGGGACGTGCCGTGGACAGCGCCCGCCGCACCGACATCATCGTGCGCGCACTCTCGGACGGCGCCCAGCAGATCGAGCATGTCGCCGAGCTGATCTCCAACATCGCGGCGCAGACCAACCTGCTCGCGCTCAACGCCACCATCGAGGCCGCCCGCGCCGGCGAAGCCGGCCGCGGCTTTGCCGTGGTCGCTTCCGAGGTGAAGTCGCTGGCGAGCCAGACCGCGGAAGCCACCCGCGAGATCGGCGACAAGATCGCCCAGATCCAGGGCGCCACCAAGGAAGCTGTCGATGCGATCGGCGGCATCACCGCCACCATCGAGGAGGTCAGCCGCATCGCCACCTCGATCGGCGCGGCCATCGAGGAGCAAGGCGCCGCCACCGCCGAGATCGCCCGCAGCGTCTCGCAGACCGCGGAGGCGACCAAAGAGGTCACCACCAATATCGACGGCGTCTCCACGGCGGCCAACGAGACCGGCAACGCTGCCGGCATGGTGCTCGCAGCAGCCAGCAACCTCTCCAAGCAGGCCGAGCAGCTCTCCGGCGAAGTCGGAACATTCCTGAAGGGCGTGCGCGCGGCCTGACGCCCCGCTCCAGCCTCAAAACGTTTGGCGCGAAAGCATCGCCACATTCGTCATGGCCGGGCTTGTCCCGGCCATCCACGTTTTTGGCCGCGCCGCACGAAGAACGTGGATGCTCGGGACAAGCCCGGGCATGACGAGCACCTGGGAATGTGGGGATTACCGCCGCGCGAGGGTGCAACCGCTCGACAGCTGGCGCGTCGGTCCGGTCGAGCCGTCGTTCGAATGCGAGGGGAATTCCTCGAACGGCGAGTTCTGCTTGCCGGTATTGAACTCGAAGATCTTGCGGAACAGGCCCGGCGCCATCGCCGAGATCGGATTGACGCGCATCACGGGCGCGGCTGGCGTGCCGACGACCTCGTAGGTCACGCCGATCAGCCCCTCATTGTTGCCGCCACCGAGGAAGATGCCGAACAGCGGGATCTGGCCGAAGATGTTGTTGACGCCGTACATCGGCACGAAGGTGCCGCTCATGCAGACCTGGTTGCCGGGATAGTCGATCGAGCCCTCGATGGTGGCACCGATCATCGGCCCCTTGACCACGCCGTCACGGACCGTGAGCGCACCGTTCTGCCGCGTGAACTCGGCGCGAAGTGCGCTGAAGGAGACGCCATTCCCGGTCCCGTTCGGCGCGCCGGCGGCAACGCGTTCGAGCTGCGCCTCGCCCTTCACGGTGAAGTCGCGGACATTGATCAGGCCCTCGCGCGCGGCGTTCGGCTCGGAAGACGGCGGCTCCATCGCGACCACCATCTGGCCGCCGACCGCCTTGGTGTAGGTGTCGGTGAAGCGGAGCAGCGCGCCGGCGTCGTTGGTCTGCAGGTAGATCACCTCGCGGTTGCCCTGGGCACGGCCGCCGCGCAGGTCGGCAGCGACAGGCGTGTCGCGGCCGATCTTGCCGCTCAGCGTGAACGCCTTGATAGCCCCATTGCGCTTCGACATCTTGGCATCGAGGCTGCGCATGGCCTCGCCGTTGAAGCCGGCGACGGCACCGAGCTTCACGTCGATGTCGAAATCGACGTTCTTCAGCTTGTTCTTGTCGTCCTTGGAATTGCCTGAGATCGCCGACTTCAGGAAGCCGCGGCCGTCGAACACGTCGCCACGCATGGTGCCGCGCAGTACACCGTCCTGGCTGCGCTCCACCTTGAGCGAGGCCTTGTCGCCGTCGGACGGCGCGTAGGTCGGGAAGTTCGCGTTCACGAGATCGCTGTTCGCGTCGAGCTCGAGCGAGCCCTTGATCGAGGCGCCGCCGCCTTCGATGACGATGTCCTCGAAACGCGTCGATTGCGCCGTCGGCACCACCTTGAAGCTGGCCTTGCCGGACTTGCCCGGCAGCTTGACCCAGCCAGGCAGGATGTTGTCGAGCCTGACCGCGGTCAGGTCCGCCTCGACGCCGAGCTTCGTCGTCTGATCCGCGCCGCTCGCGATCTTGCCCGACAGCTTGATCGGCAACGATCCGATGACGGCGGGGCTGAGATCGAAGCCGAGCCGCGCGCGGCTGGCATCGTCCAGCGTCGCCTGCAGCCTGACATCCGCGTCGCCCTCGGCCGGCTTGCGATAATCGAGCGAGGCCGCCTGGCCGTTGATCTTGACGTCGCCCTTGACCTGATAGCCCTGGTTGTTGGCTGATATCTTGAGGTTGTTGGCTTCCAGCTTCTGGTTCATCACCAGCTTGTCGGCGGCAAAACCGTTGAGATCGGCGGTGACGGCATAGGTGGTGTCGGCCTTGGTCAGCTCGCCCTTGACCGGCATGCCGAGCTGGATGTTCGCCGAGAACGTTCCCTTGCTGGTGTTGGGATCGACGACGGTCGCCGACAGGTCGCTCAGCCGATCATTGGCGAGCATTTCAGCGGCCGCGGGCACCGGCCCTTCCACACGGAATCTGCTCCGCGACGGCGACGGCTTGGGCGCCATGTCGGGCACCTCGAACACGAAATCGGAGATCGTGACCTTGCGGCCCGCGGGGGTATCGGCAATGCCCTGCCCGATGTTGACGGTCGCGGTGCGACCGGTCACGCGCGCCTTCAGATCGGCATCGCGCACCACCGGCATGCCGTCCACGGGCCGGACCGCAACGCCGCTCGCCACGATGTTGACCGACAGGCCGTCGTCCGGAATGGGCGGACCCTTGCGCGGCAGGTTCCTGGTCGGCGAGTTGACGCCGATCTCGATGCGCTGGAGCGTACCGCGCTCGATCCGTTCGATCACCCATTCACGCAATTCGGGGACGATCAGCGTCGGCCACATCCGCTTCAAGGCGGAGGCCGACATCGGCGTGCCCGCAAAACCGAGGGTGAGCCGCGGCTCGCCCGAATAGTCGAGGGCGCCGGTGCCGGCGACGCCGATCTCGCCGTTGGAGACGTCGGCCTGTGTCAGCAGGATGCGCTTGTGGTCGGCGTCGAAGCGGAAGCCGATCGCGATGCGGTTGAAGACGAGCGGCGGCTCGTTGTCGATGCCGCCGAGCAGGATCGAACCGCCGCTGAAGCCGAGCTGCCAGTCGTTGATGTTGCCGTTGGGTGGCTCGAGATGGGCCAGCAGCGTCAGGCGGTTCGCGCCGGAGAGAACCTTGAACGGCGCGACCAGGACCCGCCGGTTCGCATCCCACTCGACGTTGATCTCGGCCGAGTCGATTGCCATCGGGTAGTCGGGCGTGTCGGTATCGATGATGTTGCCGGCGCCGGCCGCGATCTTGCCGCGGAAGAAGGTCGGCACGCCGTCGCGGCCGAGCTCGCCCTTGAGCTCGCCCGTCAGCGGCAGGTCGGCGGTGTAGGTGAGGTCCTTCACCCGCAGCGCCAGCAGGATGTTGGAGGTCGAGACCTTGTCGGCCTTGATGTCGACCGAGCGCACGCCATTCTCGGCCGGTCCGATCGTGGCGCGCAGCAGCCACGGACGCGCGCCCTGCTCGCCGAGGCTGAGCGCGACGCCGCCGCGGCTCGGCCGCCTCAGGCTGAGCGTGATGTTCTCGAACGACCATTTGCTGCCGCGCTGCTGATCGTCGACGATCAGGACGCCGTTTTTCAGACCGATCTCGTTGAGGTTCTGACCGTCGAGGCCCGTCATGCTCAGGCTGTCGAGCCAATCGAGGCCCTGAAGGATGCCGCTCTGCGCGGTCGCCTGCGGTGCGGCCTGCGATGCGTCCGGGCTCGCAGGCGCGGTCGCGAATGGCGGCGGGGGGACACCGCTGCGCGGGAATGTCGGCGGCAGGCCCGCATCCTTCTTGGACGCGACACCGGTCGCGAGCGGCTTTGCGGTGTCGCCGGCGGACACGGTGACGGTGCCATCGGGCGCAATGCGGATGGCGAGCTCGGCATCGACCAGGTTAAGACTCTCGGCACGCAGGTGCCCCATCAGGAGGGCCGCACCCGACAGCCTCACCTCGGCCTTCGGCGCGCTGGCGACGACGGCGCGATCGCGGTCGCGAACGATGATGTCTCGGATGCGGACGGCGACGCGGACCCGGCCGGCCCGCTCGATCTGAGTGCCGCCGACCTCAACGGTGTTGCCGTGGCCGATATTGTCCTCGATCGCGGCTGCGAGCCACGGCGTTGCGATGTCCAGACTGATGGGACCGGCACCGAGCCGCCACCACAGCGCACCGAAACAGCCGATGAAAATGACGATAACGGTGGCGACGGCCACCGCCAGGCGCTTCAGCCAGCGTCCCCCACCCGTCCAGCGGCGCAGCGCGCTAAATCCACCACCGAAGCGAAGAAAGCCCGAACCGGAACGCGCCAGCAACCGGCGTGCGCGATTGCGCGCAGCCGCTTCCTGATCCGGATCCCAGTCGGCGTCGTCCCATTCCTGCGGCTCGAGTTGGCCGCCGCGCCGATCAAAATCCCGGTTGTAGTCCTGGGGCGACGTATTCCTTGCCATTGCCTCTCGATACAGGCGCCCGTCATAGGAGTGAGCGCCGCCGGGACCGCAGCCGTTCGCGGGAAGTGATGCTCCCTGCGCCGGCACTGCCGCCATACCTCGAATATTCCTGCTGTTCGTCATTTCGCCCCGGGAGCGCGTTCAACGAACAGTGGGGTGGTGCGTGGAATTCCTTGTAACCATACTCCGGCGTCGCCAGACTTGCCCAGCCGAGGGCACGATTCCGGCTCGCCGGACAAGAGCTGCAATACCGCTTCGGTTGACCTGCCGAAAGCGTCGAAAGGAAGGCGTATGTCCAAGAAATCCCGAAAGAAATCGTCCAAAACGCCCTCCGGCAGTCCGACCGCTGAAAAGAAGTCCGCAAAAACGCGGGCATCGACTCAAACAAGATCCGCGAAAACGCAGCGCCCACCGGCACGCAAATCAGCTGCGACCGTAGCAAAAGCAGGATCACATAAGGCCGCATCGAAACAGTTAAAATCCTCCAAATCCGCCTCCTCTCCGGCTGCCGCCAAGTCGGGCTTGAAGTCCGGCTTGGCCGAGGGCCAAAAGGCCCCGGCCTTCCGCCTGCCGCGCGATGGCGGCGACGTGGTCACGCTCGCTGACTACGCCGGCCGAAAGCTCGTCCTGTTCTTCTACCCCCGCGCCGACACCCCCGGCTGCACGCGGGAGGCGATCGACTTCACGCGCCTGGCGGGCGCCTTCGCGGCCGCCGGCACCGCGGTGCTCGGCATCTCCGCCGATCCGTTAAGGGCCCAGGAGAAGTTTCGCGACAAGCACAAGCTCGGCGTCCCCCTCATCTCGGACGAGACGCATGAGATGCTGGAGGCTTATGGGGCTTGGGGCGAAAAGTCCATGTATGGCAAGAGCTTCCTTGGGATCCTTCGCACCACGGTGCTGGTCGGGACTGACGGTAAAGTGGCGCGGATCTGGCGCAATGTCCGGGTCGATGGCCATGCCGACGAAGTGCTGGAGGCGGCAAGGAGCCTTTAACCAATCCTTTAAATTCGCGCGTTCCCATTTGCGGAAAATTAACCATGAGCGGCCCAGATTGCGGCGGCAATTGAGCCGCAAGGAACCCATCCGACCGGCGCGGGAGTGCCGATGTCGAAAAGTTCTGCCCAATACTCGCAGTACCCCCAACATCATCCTCACGATCACGGACGCGCCTTCCGGCGCCCTCTGGGTGCCCCGGCGGCGGTAACCGCGATTCCCCTGCCCGCCACCGACGATGCCTACACCATCGTGCATGCCGGCAAGCAGGTCCGCTTCGGACCCGTGGTGTTCTGGATCGTGGTCGGCACCGTGGTGCTGCTCGGGCTGTGGTCGGCCGCCACCGCCACCTATTTCGCGTTCCGTGACGACGTCCTGACCCGGCTGATCGCCCGCCAGGCCGAGATGCAATACGCCTATGAGGACCGCATCGCCGAGCTGCGCGCCAAGATCGATCGCACCACCAGCCGTCAATTGCTCGACCAGGAGCAGTTCGACCAAAAGCTCGATCAGATCATGAAGCGCCAGACGGCGCTCGAGTCCCGGGCCACGGCGCTCGGCGCCATGCCCGACGTGACCGGCTCGATTCCCCGCGCCGCTCCGCAGCGCAGCGATGCAAGCCCGACCACGCCAAAACCGTCGCCCATCAGCGACACCGTGATCTTCGTGGCGCCACCGGATCGCGAAGCGCGCCTCGAATCGCGCGCGCCGAGCGTTGCGGCAACGCCGACCAGCCAGTTCGCCAAGAACCGCGGTTTCGACAACGTGCTGGTCCGGCTCACGACCTCGCTTGATCAGGTCGAGCGGCGCCAGATGGCGACGCTCAACGCGGTCGAGGAAAGCATGGATTCGCGCATGCGCCGGATGCGCAGCGTGGTCAGCGACCTCGGCCTGAACCTTGCCCATCTCGAAGCCGCCGTGCCGCGCAGTGCGATGGGCGGACCGTTCGTCCCGGTCAAGCTGACGGCGAATGCCGGACCGTTCGAGAAGCAGCTCCACCGCATCCACACCACGCGCGCCGAGATGGACCGTCTCAACCGCACGCTGGCGTTGGTGCCGTATCGCAAGCCCGTCATTGGCGAGGTCGAGTTCACCTCGGGCTTTGGCGTGCGCAGCGATCCTTTCCTGGGTCGGCCCGCGATGCACACCGGCCTTGATTTCCGCGCCGCCAGCGGTGATCCCGTCCGCGTCACCGCCTACGGCAAGGTGGTTTCCGCCGGATGGTCCGGCGGCTACGGCCGCATGGTCGAGGTCGACCACGGCAACGGGCTTTCGACCCGCTACGGCCATCTCTCCGAGATCAACGTCAGGGTCGGCGAAGTCGTGAAGATCGGCCAGGTCATCGGCCTCGTCGGCTCGACCGGCCGCTCCACCGGTCCGCACCTGCATTATGAGACCCGCATCGAAGGTGAAGCGGTCGATCCACAGAAATTCCTGCGCGCCGGCGTGCGGCTCAGCGCGGGTTAGCCCCGCGCTTTTCAGTTTCGCAGCGCAGAGCTTCCCGAGAGCCAGAGATGGCGGCCGAGAGCTTGCGCAGTAAGCTGAATGCACGCCCATCAATCACCAGCAGCGCGCTGGCGATGACGATCGAGCCGGCGATCTCGCGGCCGGAGATCGGCTCATCAAGCACCAGCCAGCCCAGCAGGATGGCGGTGACGGGAATGAGCAGCGTCACCAGCATCACGTTGCTCGCACCCGAGCGCCGCACGATCTGGAAGAAGACGATGTAGGCGAGCGCCGTCGAAAGCCCGGCGAGCCCGAGCACGGCGAGCCAGGTCGTGAGGCTCGGCATCGGTAACTGCCAAGGCTGCTCCACGACGCCGGCGACGACCGCTATCATCACCGTGGATGACATCAATTGAAACGTCGCCGTCCCCAGCGGCGCTGCGTCCTTCAGCAAGCGCCGCGCAGCCAGCGCCGCAAAGCCGTAGCTCAGTGCCCCGCCGAGGCAGAGCAGAATGCCGAGCCCCTGTCCCGGCCTGGTCTCGAAGCCCCATCCGCGCAGCAGGATCACGCCGACAAAGCCCAACGCCACCCCGGCCAGGCGGCGCATCTGCAAGGCCTCCTGGCCCGCTGCAATCATCACGGCCACCGTGAACATCGGCGTGGTCGCGTTCAGGATCGAGGCCAGCCCACTCGGAATGAAAGTTTGCCCGATCACGATCAGCGAGAACGGGATGACGTTGTTGAGCAGCCCGATCGCGATGAACGGCGCACAGCCCGCCCAGCTTTTGGGAAAGCCGATGCCATGTGCGCGCAGCAGCGGCAGCAGCATCGCAGCGCCGAGCGCCACGCGCAAAAACACCAGTGTCAGCGGCGGCAATTCCCGCAAGGCCGCGCCGTTGAAGAAGAACGAACCGCCCCAGAGGATCGAGAGCAGAGCGAGCAGCGACCAGTCGCGCACGTCGATCCGGTGGTCATTGGCGGGCATGGGGTCTTACCTCAGCCCCATGGCCTAGAACGGTGCGATCAATGTCGCCACCCGATTTCTGACGAGGTCCCGGTTTACAAAACCGATGCTCGGCGCGAATGGAGTGACTGAGGGGCACCGGTTAGCGCGGTTTGACTAGGATGGCTTCTTCGGCCGCGACACCAGCTCGATCATCCTGCCTTCATCATCGTCCGGCATCACCGCTTTCGCCTGCGCGTACGCCTCGACCGCGGCGCGCGCGACCAGCGGCTTGCCCGCGAGCAGGCTCTCGGCGAGCTTCACGGCGTAGGCGGCATCCTTGTGCCGCAGCGCTGCGGTGAAGGTCGCGCCGCTGAAATCGCGGGCGACCATGCGCTTGGAGTGACGCGCTACCTGCGGGCTTGCCGCGACGCCTGCCTGGATCGATTCCAGCACCAGGTTCATGTCGAGCCCGGCCTGCTCGGCAATCGCAAGGCCCTCGGCGAGGCCGGCGATCTGGATCGCGCCCATGAGATTGTTGATCAGCTTGTAGACCGTGCCGGAGCCGACCGCGCCGAAATGGCGGATGGTCGAGCCGATCGGCGTCAGATAGGGCCGCGCGCGCTCGAGATCGGCCGCGTCGGCGCCAACCAAGAGCGTCAACTTCCCGGCCGCCGCCGCGTCCGGCAATCCCGTCACCGGGCAGTCGATATAGATCAGCCCGCGCGCGTTGAGCTCGCGGCCCATCTCACGGGAATGGTCATAGGAGACGGTGGAGCATTCGATCGCGATGGTGCCGGCCTTCGCCGTCTTGGCGGCGCCGTCAGGCCCGAGCCAGACCGCGCGCGAGGCCTCGTCGTCGGCGACCATGGTCACGACCGCGTCGGCATCGATCGCGGCATCCTCCGGCGAGGTCGCCCAAATCGCGCCGCGCGCGATCAGGTCCTCGGCCTTTGCCTTGCTGCGATTCCAGATCGTTACCGTGAAGCCGGCATCGAGATAGCGGCCGGCCATGCCATGGCCCATCCGCCCAAGCCCGATGAAGGCGATTCGGGACATGGCTAGTCCACGTCCTCGACGTCGCCGGCGGTGGTGCCGAAGGCGCGCTGCGCCAAGGTCGCGGCCATGAACTCGTCGAGCTCGCCATTGAGCACGCCCGATGTGTCGGAAGTCTGCACGCCCGTGCGCAAATCCTTCACCATCTGATAGGGCTGCAGCACGTAGGAGCGGATCTGGTGGCCCCAGCCGATATCGGTCTTGGCGGCCTGGTCGGCGGCGGCTTTCTCCTCGCGCTTCTTCAGCTCGATCTCGTACAGACGCGCGCGCAGCATGTCCCAGGCCTGCGCCCGGTTCTTGTGCTGGGAGCGGCCGGCCTGGCAGACCACGGCGACGCCGGTCGGGATATGCGTCAGGCGCACCGCGGATTCGGTCTTGTTGACGTGCTGGCCGCCGGCACCGCCCGATCGCATCGTGTCGACGCGGACGTCGGATTCCTTGATGTCGATCTTGATGCTGTCGTCGATGACGGGGAACACCTGCACGCTCGAGAACGAGGTGTGCCGCCGCGCGTTGGAATCGAATGGCGAGATGCGCACCAGCCGATGCACGCCGGCTTCAGTCTTCAGCCAGCCGTAGGCGTTGTGACCGGAGACCTGGATGGTCGCCGACTTGATGCCGGCCTCTTCGCCCTCGGACTCTTCGAGATACTCGACCTTGAAGCCGTGGGTTTCGGCCCAGCGCGTGTACATGCGCAGGAGCATCTGCGCCCAGTCCTGGCTCTCGGTGCCGCCGGCGCCGGCATGGACTTCGAGATAGGAATCGAAGCGGTCGGCTTCGCCCGAGAGCAGTGCCTCGAGCTCGCGCCGCGCCACTTCCTTCTTGAGGTTCTTCAGCGCAGCTTCGGCTTCGGCGACGACGCCGTCATCGCCCTCGGCCTCGCCGAGCTCGATCATGCCGATGTCGTCTTCGAGCTCCTGCTCGACCTTGCCGATGCCTGAGAGCGCATCCTCAAGCGAGGTGCGCTCCTGCATCAGCTTCTGGGCTTTCTGAGGGTCGTTCCAGAGATTGGGATCTTCTGCGAGCTTGTTCAGCTCAGCGAGGCGCGCCGTCGATTTCTCGACGTCAAAGATGCCTCCTCAGCAGCCCGACTGACTGCTTGATCTCTTCTACCAACCGTTCGATTTCGGCGCGCATGTTGTTCTCTGTCTTGCGGAATCCCGCGTGCAGTTCGAGAGGGGATGTAGCGGCGGCGGCTGCAAAGCGCAACCGCCCAAACCGTGATCGCCGGCCTTATCCGCGGCCTACCACAACCCGCCAGTGCCCGGCCGGAAGAGGAAGCCGGAATCCGGCTGCTGCTGCTGCACCGGCATGCCGCGCCCGTCGGCGTCGGCAACGCCGATGACCGAATAATTGTCCGGCGGCGCCGTGCCGGGCTTGAAGGCTTCGAGGATGGTTCCGCCGGTCTCGCCGGGGCCGGCGCGCATGCCGGTCTTGGCGACGACGCGAACGAGCTTGATGCCGGCGGGCACCTTGAACGGGACCGCGGGCTTGTCGGCGAGCGCGAGCTTGAGGAAGTCACGCACGATCGGAGCAGCGAGATGACCGCCGGTCGCGGCATTGCCCTTACCGAGCGGACGAGGCTTGTCGTAGCCCATGTAAACTGCGACTGCGATGTCCGGCGAGAAGCCGACGAACCAGGCGTCCTTGGCCTCGTTGGTGGTGCCGGTCTTGCCGGCGACGGGCTTGCCGACCTCCTTGATCACCGTGGCCGTACCGGACTGCACCACACCCTCCATCAGCTCGGTGATCTGATAGGCGGTCATGGAATCCAGCACCTGCTCGCGGCGGTCGATCAGCTGCGGCTCGGGCTGGTTCTTCCAGCCGCCCGGCGCGTCGCAGCCGCGGCATTCGCGCTGGTCGTGCTTGAAGATGGTGCGGCCGTAACGGTCCTGGATGCGGTCGATCAGCGTCGGCTTCACGCGGCGGCCGCCATTGGCGAGCATCGAGTACGCCGTGACCATGCGCATCGCCGTGGTCTCGCCGGCGCCGAGCGCGTAGGAGAGATAGTTCGGCAGTTCGTCATAGACGCCGAAGCGGCGGGAATATTCGCCGATCAGGGGCATGCCGATGTCCTGCGCGAGGCGCACCGTCACGGTGTTGAGCGATTGCCGCAGCGCATTGCGCAGCGTCACCGGTCCCTGGAACTTGCCCGAGGAGAAGTTTTCAGGCCGCCACACGCCGGCGCCCTGCCCCTGGTCGATCTCGATGGGCGCGTCGAGCACGACGGTCGAGGGCGTGTAGCCGTTGTCGAGCGCGGCCGAATAGACGATCGGCTTGAACGACGAACCGGGCTGCCGGTAGGCCTGCGTGGCGCGATTGAACTGGCTCTGGTCGAACGAGAAACCGCCGACCATCGCGAGCACGCGGCCGGTCCAGGGATCCATCGCCACCATCGCGCCGGAGACTTCCGGAATCTGGCGAAGCCGGTACTGGCCCTCGACGGGGTGGCCGTCCTTGTAGAGGGGATCGGCATAGATGACGTCGCCGGGCTGGAGCACCTGCGACACCGCTGTCGGCGTCTTGCCTCTCGTGCCGCCCTGCAGCGCCCGCGCCCAGCGCACGCCGTCGACCGTCACGATGCCGGTCTCGCGCTGCTTGCTCACCGCGCCGCCGAGCTCGCGGCCAGGCTGAAAGCCGATCCGTGCCGACTGATCGCTGGTCTCCAGCACTACCGCCATGCGCCAAGGCGAGATGTCGGACAGCGACTTGATCTCGGCGAGCTTCACGCCCCAGTCGCCCGAGATGTCGAGCTTGCTGATGGCGCCGCGATAACCCTGCTGCTCGTCATAATTCACGAGGCCGGCGACCATGGCCTTGCGCGCCATGACCTGAATCTTCGGATCGAGCGTGGTGCGAACCGACAGGCCACCCTCGTAGAGCTTCTTCTCGCCGTAGCGCTCGAAAATGTCGCGGCGGACTTCCTCGGCGAAATATTCGCCGGCAAAGGTGTGGGCGCCGTTGGAACGGCTGGTGACGGCGAGCGGCTCCTTGCGCGACTTGTCGGCGTCGGCCTGCTTGATCCAACCGTTTTCCACGAGACGGTCGATCACGTAATTGCGGCGCTCGATGGCGCGGTCGCGGTTGCGGACCGGATGCAGCGTCGCCGGCATCTTCGGCAGCGCCGCCAGATAGGACGCTTCCGCCACCGTCAGCTCGTTCACCGACTTGTCGAAATAGACCAGCGAGGCCGCCGCGATGCCGTAGGCGCCGAGGCCGAGATAGATCTCGTTGAGATACAGTTCGAGGATCTTGTCCTTCGAATAGGTCTTCTCGATGCGCATCGCCAGCAAGGCTTCCTTGATCTTGCGTGAGAAGGAGACCTCGTTGGTGAGCAGGAAGTTCTTGGCGACCTGCTGCGTGATCGTGGACGCACCCTGCGGACGGCGGTTGGAGCCGTAATTCTGCAGATAGAGCAGGCCTGCGCGCGCCATGCCGGTGTAGTCGATGCCGCCATGCTCGTAGAAATTCTTGTCCTCGGCCGCGAGGAACGCGTTGATCACGAGCTTCGGCACCGCCTGGATCGGCAGATACAGCCGCCGCTCCTTGGCGTATTCGCCGACCAGCGAACCGTCGACCGCGTGCACACGCGTCATCACCGGCGGCTCGTAATCCTGAAGCTGAGAGTAGTCCGGCAAGTCCTTGGAGAAATGCCAGATCAGGCCTGCCACGGCCCCGACGCCAACAAGGAACACCACTGTTCCCGCGGCGAACAGGAAGCCCATGAACCGCACCAGCAAGCGCATTATCTGTTTATCCGTTCAAACTCTGGATCAGCCCAGTATCAGCCCTTTGGCACACAAAACGGCACCAACCTCACGCCGCGAATTCACCGGCTTACGCAATCACATCGAGGCCGGACTTAAGACGCTTGCCGAACAGGTTCTCGCCGATTCCGGAACCCTCTACCGGTTTCTATAAAGCGTCCGCTGTGGCCAAACTAGGGCCTTTGGGCCGGGAGGAACAAACCGGCTCAGTTCGACGTCCCCGCCGTGGCCATCCGCTTGGTCAAAAATCCATCGATCGCTTGGGCCATCGAGCCCACGGCGCGGGAGCGCCAGCCCTCGGAGACCAGCTGCTCGAGATCGCCCTTGTTGGAGACGTAGCCGATCTCGACCAGCACCGATGGCACGTCGGGCGCCTTCAGAACCCGGAAGCCGGCGGATTTCAGGGGATGCTTGTGCATCCGCACCGTCTGCTTCATTTCGCTCATCAAATGGCGGGCGAAACGGTTTGAAAAGGTGCGGGTTTCCCGCTGTGTGAGGTCGATCAGGATGTCGGCGACGTCGGTCGGCTCCTCCGCGAGGTTGAAGCCGGCGATCGCATCGGCGCGGTTCTCCGCATCCGCCAGCCGCTGGGCCTCGGCGTCGGACGCCTTGTCGGAGAGCGTATAGATGGTCGCGCCCTGCGCATCCCCTTCCGCCCGCGGCAGCGCATCGGCGTGGATCGAGACGAACAAGGCCGCCTTGAGATTGCGGGCGATCTTGGTGCGGTCATTGAGCGGAACGAAGGTGTCGTCGTCCCGCGTCATGACCACGCGGTACTTGCCGGCTTTTTCCAGCTTGTCGCGGAGCGCCAGGCCAAAGGCCAGCACCAGGTTTTTCTCGCTCTCGCCGCTCGACTGCGTCCCGTTGTCGATGCCGCCGTGGCCGGGATCGATCACCACCACCGGTCGAGTATCGGCCTTCTGCTGCGCGCCATCCGGGGCCGCGGCACTGGGAACCGTGGCAGGCGGCGCTTCAGCGATTGCGGGCCGCAGCTCGGGACGGTTCTCGGGGGCACGTGACGACACGAAGGCGGTGCGCTCGACCTCCTCCAGCTCGAGCACGAGCCGGGCCGGTTGGCCGTTGGCCGCCTCCAGCACGTAGGATTTGGCGATCTTCGCCGGTCCGGTCAGGTCGAACACGATTCGCGAGCCACCGGGCATGACGAGCCCGTAGCGGAAGGCCTTGACCAGCCCCCGCCCCCCGCTTCCGGTCCCGGCGGGCAGCTGAAAATTGACCTGCGGCACGTCCACCACCACGCGGTAGGGGTCGGCCAGCGTGACGGCGCGGAAGGTGACGGTCTGGTCGAGATCGAGGATGAAGCGGGTCTGCTTGCCATCGCCGGCCAAGCGGGCGGCCGAGGCGACCGGAAAATTCGCCGCAACGGCAGCAGGTTGCAGCCGGCTTTCCGCAGCGATCAGGCGCGCGGAATCAGCACAGGGCAATGCCGCAGTGCACAGCAACACGCCCCCCAGCAAAATCCGTCGATTTGTGCGGCTCGCCACCGATTCCGTGCCTCCGAGCAGCTCTCTTAACGCAATAGAACCACAGGGTTAATCGATCCTTAATGACGGAAACGCGAAACTCGCCGACTGTGACCGCCGTGCGACGCTCCCTTGCACGGATGGCTCATTCCTCGTATGTACGGAATGCTGACGGCCGATATTTCCGGTTGTGTCGCATTCAGCCTCCCGGTGCAGCGCCGGAACTCTCAAGGTTTGAGAATTCCAGCGTTTTCCACTTCCCTCTATGACCAGCGCGGTGCGCGGCAGCGAGGTGGAGCGGGTCAAGCCCCGGCGGCGGACGGTCTCGGGCTACCACTCATGTTGCCGGGACGGTTCTGACAGCGGCGTAACCCATTACCCGGTCCCTTGACCCCAAGGGGGCGGTTCGTGATCCCCAAGGCGAGCGCGCTCGCGCCGTGCCTGGCCAGCAGCAACTGATTGAAGGGCGGCCTCGCCGCCCAGTGTTTCATACGGGCCGACGCTTGATGCGCCAGACTGTGCCGACGAAATCTGAAGGAGCATTCGCGACGCTGCGGAGTGACAATCCCGTGCGTCGCAATGGTCCTGAAGCTTCCGGTTCGGCAAGGCGCGAGAGACGGCGTTTCGGCCTTCCCCTCACCCCCGAATCAGGTGGACCGTCGCGTCACCCGCCGGCGCGATACGCGCCCACGGCTTATCGCGTCCGCCGCCGCCAAGAGTTAAGACATGCCCAACAAGATGTTGATCGATGCCACCCACCCGGAGGAGACCCGGGTCGTCGTGGTCCGCGGCAATCGTGTCGAAGAGTTTGATTTCGAGACCGCGCAACGCAAGCAACTGCGCGGGAATATCTACCTCGCCAAGGTCACAAGGGTCGAACCCTCGCTCCAGGCTGCTTTCGTCGAATATGGCGGCAATCGCCACGGCTTTCTCGCCTTCAGCGAAATCCATCCCGACTATTACCAGATCCCGGTCGCCGACCGGCAGGCGCTGATCGAGGCCGAGGAACAGGCCCATCGCGAGGCCGAGGAAGAAAGCGAGAACCGCTCGCACGGCCGTCGCCGCTCGCGGCACCGCAACGCCCGCCGCCGCGGTCATGGCGAGCGCGTGCGCAGCGACATCGTCGAAGGTCTCGAAGCCGGCGCCGATCCCGCCGCTCAGCCGGTCGAAGGCGCCGCGCTGCCCGAGCATGCCGAGGGCGAGCATCCGCACGCCGATACGGAGCATCATGGCGAGCACGAAGGCCACGATCCCGATCATGGTGACCATGATCATGACGAACATCGTCATGCCCGCGATGACGAGCACGATCACGCTCACGATGATGCCCACGGCCGCGAGGACGAACGCGATCATCACGATCATGATCACGCCGACGAGACGCCCGCGCCTGTCGCGGCGGTCGGCGCCGAGCCCGCGGTCGAAACCGCTGCCGAGCCGCAGCCGGCGTCAACCTTCGACGTTCCCGCTCCAGAAGCTCATGCCGCGGAAGCGCAGGCGGAGCCTCTGGCCGAAGCCGTGACATCGGCCGCCGAGCCGGCCGAGGCCATCTACACCGCCGGCGAAAGCACGGAAGCCCCGCATGCGGACGCCGGGGAAGCAGCCGAGGAGGACGACGAGGACGAGGACGGCGAGGATGCCGAAGAGGAAGTCGTCGAATCCGTCGGCGGCGACGACGTGCTCGAGGAAGTGCCGGAGCGCACCTTCCGCCCGCGCCGCCAGTACAAGATCCAGGAAGTCATCAAGCGCCGCCAGGTGATGCTGGTTCAGGTCGTCAAGGAAGAGCGCGGCAACAAGGGCGCGGCGCTGACGACCTACCTCTCGCTCGCCGGCCGCTACGCCGTCCTGATGCCGAACACCGCACGCGGCGGCGGCATTAGCCGCAAGATCACCAGCGCGCAGGACCGCTCGCGCCTGAAGGAAGTGGTGCAGGACCTCGACGTGCCCGAGGGCATGGGCATCATCCTGCGTACCGCGGGCGCCGCCCGGACCAAGCCCGAGATCAAGCGCGACTTCGAATATCTGATCCGGATGTGGGAGACGGTGCGCGACCTCACGCTGAAATCGCAGGCCCCGACCCTCGTCTACGAGGAAGGCTCGCTGATCAAGCGCTCGCTGCGCGACCTCTACAACAAGGAGATCGACGAGATCCTGGTCGCCGGCGAAGCCGGCCACCGCGAGGCCCGCGACTTCATGAAGATGCTGATGCCCGCCAATGTTGGCGCGGTGAAGCAATATCGCGACGGCCAGCCGCTGTTCTCGCGCATGGGCGTCGAGAGCCAGCTCGATGCGATGTTCTCGCCGACCGTGCAGCTGCGCTCCGGCGGCTACATCGTCATCAACCAGACCGAGGCGCTGGTCTCGATCGATGTCAACTCGGGACGATCGACGCGCGAGCACCATATCGAGGACACCGCGCTCAAGACCAACATGGAAGCGGCTGAAGAGGTCGCCCGCCAGCTCCGCCTACGCGACCTCGCCGGCCTGATCGTCATCGATTTCATCGACATGGACGAGAAGCGCAACAACCGCGCGGTCGAGCGCAAGCTGTCCGATTGCCTCAGGCAGGATCGCGCGCGCATCCAGGTCGGCCGCATCTCGCATTTCGGCCTGCTCGAGATGTCGCGCCAGCGCATCCGCGCCAGCGTGCTGGAATCCTCGACCGATCCGTGCCCGCATTGCGGCGGCACCGGCCACGTCCGCTCGGTGTCCTCGGTGGCGCTGCAGCTCCTGCGCGGCCTCGAAGAGATCCTGATGAAGGGCGCCACCCACAATCTCGTGGTCCGCACCCGCACCGACGTCGCGCTCTATGTGCTGAACCACAAGCGCGGCCATCTGCGCGATCTCGAGAACGGCTTCAAGGTCACGCTGTCGGTGATCGCCGATCCCGGCGTCAGCGGTCCGCAGGCCTATGTGATCGACCGCGGCGAGCAGGTGCATACGCTCGAAGCCGCCAAGGCGCTGCTCGTTGCGCAAGCCGCTGCGAGCCCGCCGCCACCGGCCGAAGAGGCCTATGACGACGAGGACGTCTTCGACCTGGAGACGGAATCCGAGGTCGAAACCGACGAGACCGAAGGCCTTGCCGACGAGCAGGCTGGCGGCGAGGCAGCCTCGGAGCAGGACGGCCAGCGCCGCAAGCGCCGGCGCCGCCGGCGCGGCCGCGGCGGCCAGCGCGAAGGAGAGTTGCGCGAGGATACGGCGCCGACCGTGCCTGAGCCCGCGATGATCGCCGGCGAAAGCGAGGAGGAGACCGAGTCCGAGCAGGACGGTGAGGAAGGCGAGGAACAGGCCGCCCGTGGCGAACAGCAGGGCAGCGGTGATCGCCGGCGCCGGCGTGGCCGCCGCGGCGGTCGCCGCCGTCGCGGTGGCGGCGAGGAAGGTCTTGCCGGCTCCATCAGCGACGAGCTCGGCACCAACCCGCCGCCGGAAGCTGCCGATGCAGTGGCCGATTTCGACGGCCTCGGCAGCCAGGCTTCGCCTTCGATCGCGCAGGCCGAGCCGACCGGCGAGCCGCAAGTTGCGGAGCCTGAGCCGCACGCCGAGATCCGAACCGAGCCGCCGGCCCAGCCGGAGCCCGCTCCCGCCGCGACGACCGCAACGCCGGACGACGAGTCAGCCGGCGACAGGGCCGCGCGGCGCCGCTCCACCGTGCGCGAAAAGGTGAGCTTCCTGGCGAACAGCCAGGCGGAGCCCGCAACGCCGGCGGCGGAGGCGACCGAGCCGGTTGCTGCACCCGCGCCGGCACCTGAGCCCGCGCCGGAGGCGGCAAGCGAAACCCCGGCCGCCCCACGTCGTGCCGGCTGGTGGTCACGCCGTTTCGGCGGCGGCGAGTAAAGGGACAAATGGAATTGAAACCGCCCGGCCCAACCGGGCGGTTTTGATTTGATGAGGTCAGTTGCGATGCAAAGCGCGATCATTCTCGGCGGCGGCATGGTGGGCGTCGGCGCCGCGCTGCATCTGCAGCGGCGCGGCTGGTGGGTGACGCTGATCGATCGCAGGGAGCCGGGCCGCGAGACCAGCTACGGCAACGCGGGGATGATCCAGGCCGAAGCGGTACGCCCCTATCCGATGCCGCGCGACCTCGCTTCGCTTTTGAAGATCGCGACCGGCCGCACCAACGACGTGCGCTACAGCCTCTCCTCGCTGCATCTCCACATCGAGCCCCTGCTCCGCTATTGGTGGCATTCGGCGCCGAGGCGGCATCGCGAGGCGATCGAGGCCTGGGCACGGCTGATCGCCTACGCAACGGCCGAGCACGACATCCTGATCCGCGAGGCGCATGCCGACAATCTCATCCGCCGCGCCGGCTACCGAGCGCTGTTTCGCGATGCCGCTTCGTTGGATCTCTCGGTCAAGGCTGCCGAGGAAGATCAGCGCGAATTCGGCGTGAACTACCGCGTGCTGTCGGGCAGCGAGCTTGCCAGGGCCGAGCCGATCCTGCGCGATGATCTCCCGGGAGCGATCCACTGGCTCGACACCTGGACCGTGTCCGATCCCGGCGCGCTGGTCACGGCCTATGCCGAGCTGTTCGCGCGGCTCGGCGGCAGGATCGTGCTCGGTGATGCGCAGTCGCTGCGACAGACCGCGACCGGCTGGTCGGTGGACACCGACCAGGGCCGCATCGACGCTGCCCACGCCGTCGTGACGCTCGGGCCGTGGTCGCCTGATTTATTGTACAAGTTCGGCTATCGCATCCCGCTGGTGCGCAAGCGCGGCTACCACATGCATTACAGCGGCGGCGCTTCGCTCGACCTGCCGCTGGTCGACAAGGCCCGTGGCTACGCCATGGGGCCGATGGCCAAGGGCATCCGCATCACCACCGGCGCGGAATTGACGGGCGCGGACGCGCTCGCAACCCCGGTGCAGCTCGCCAGCGCCGAAGCCTCGGCGCGCGAGCTGATCGACCTCGGCAAACGGGTCGAGCCGGATCCGTGGTTCGGCACCAGGCCCTGCACGCCCGATATGCTCCCGGTGCTCGGCCCAGCCCCGCGCCACCCCGGCCTGTGGATGAATTTCGGCCACGGCCACCAGGGTTTTACGCTGGGCCCTGCGACCGGGCGCCTGCTCGCGGAAATGATGAGCGGCGAAACGCCCGCGGTCGATCCCACGCCGTACCGGCCCGAGCGATTTTAGCGAGCGCATCCTATCCGCGACGCTCGACAATCCGGCGCGCCGCCGGCATCAGGGTCGCGCCGAGCGCATTCTTGACCAGCGAGGCCGCGATGAAAGGCACGATGCCGACCTGCCAGGCCTTGGCGGCGCCGAGACCAAGGCCGAATGCCAGCCAGCCGAATCCGGTCGCGAGAATGACGATGTGGCCAACAGCCATCGCCGCAAACAGCAGCACGACGCTGCGATCCCAGCCGCGCTCGGCGAGCCAACCGGTCGCGAAAGCAGCCAGCACGAAACCGAACAGATAGCCCGCGGTCGGGCCGACCAGCGGCGCGATCCCGCCCACGGGGCCCGCGAACACCGGCAGCCCGATCGCGCCCTCGGCGAGGTAAGCGATCATGGTCGCGCTGCCGAGGCGCCAGCCATAGGCGGCGCCGATCATCAGCACCACCAACGTCTGCAACGTCATGGGCACGTAAGGCAGCGGCAGATTCACCTTGGCCGACAGCGCCATCAACGCCGTGCCGAGCGCGACCAGCACGACGGCACGCAGCGCGCCGACGGATTCGCCTGGCCGGGTCGGCCACATCAAAGCGGCGAGAGAGGAATGTGGCGCAGCGGCGGACGGGACGGAACGGTCTGACAAGCTGAACTCCGGAAGGCTGAAGAAAACTGGCGCAGTTATTTAAGCCACTCAGCAATCCGGTCAACTGCCTCACGCATCTCCCCTGGCGAGCGCGCATAGGAGAAACGAATGAACGAGCGGCCATGGATGGGATCGAAATCAAGGCCGGGCGTTGCCGCCACGCGCGCCTGCTCCAGCATCTGCTTTGCGAATTCGAAACTGTCGGCGGTGAAGTCCGAGACGTCTGCATAGAGATAGAAGGCGCCGTCGGCCGGCAGGAATTTCGTCAGTCCCGCCTTGGGCAAACCATCGATCAGGACGCGCCGGTTTTCCTGGTAGCCGTGCTTGATCTCCTCCATCTCGGCCGCGCCGTCGAAGGCGGCCTCCGCCGCGATCTGCGACAGCGCCGGCACCGAGATCGAGAGGTTCTGCTGCAGCCGCTCGATCGGCCGCACAAAGATCTCGGGCACCACCATCCAGCCGACGCGCCAACCGGTCATACAAAAATACTTCGAGAACGAATTGATCACGAGCGCGTGCTCGGACAGCGCGGCCGCAGTCACGGCCGGAAACGCGTAATCGAGCCCGTGATAGATCTCATCGGAGATGAAGCGGATGCCGGCATCTTCAGCGGCCGCGATCAGGCCGGCGAGCGCTTCACGGGACATCATCGTGCCCGTCGGATTGGCGGGGCTGCCAACCAGAACACCCTTCAGCGGCGCCTTGCGATGCGCTGCGAGCAGGGCCTCGCCGGTCAGCGCGTGACGTGTTTCGTTCGTGGTCTCGATCAGCACCGGCTCGCAGCCGAGCGCGGTCAGGATGTGTCGATACGGCGGATAGCCCGGCACCGTCACGGCGACGCGATCGCCAGGTTCGAACATCGACAGGAACGCCAAGATGAAGCCGCCCGATGAGCCCGTCGTCACCACGATCCGCTCGGGGCTGACATCGCAGCCATAGGTGTCGCGATAATGGCGCGCGATGCGCGCGCGCAAGGAAGGGATGCCGAGCGCGGACGTATAGTCGATTCGTCCGGCCTCGAGCGCCGCATGGGCGGCCGCGATCGCGGTCCTGGGCGCGCCGGCCGCGGGCTGGCCGACCTCCATGTGGATCACATGACCGCCGGCGGCCTCGATTCGGGCCGCCGCGGCCATGACGTCCATCACCATGAACGGGGGAACATCGCTGCGGCGGGAGGGCTCGAGCCATTGCCCCAACCGGTTCCTCAATGTCGCGTCGTGCATCGATTTCTGCTATTGGCTGGTGAACCGGTCCGTCCGGTCCGTAAACGGGGCGCTTGTGCCCCAGACTGGCCGCATTGTACGGCTCCATAAGGGCACCGCTCACAAGGGCATATCGCGTATCCGGTCCGCCGCCAATCGCCAAAACCAATCACTGAACTGCTTGACCAAGACCACTTGACCGAGCCCCTTTTGACCAAGACCGCTTGATGTCGCTCCAGATCGCATTGCGCAAGAAGGCCTCCGCCCTCACCGCCCTCGTCACGGCCACGGCGATCGCGCTGACGCCGTTCTCGGCCGCGCGCGCGCAGGCCAAGGGGCCGCCGGTCCTGCGCGACACCGAGACCGAGCAGCTGCTGCGCGAATACACGCGTCCGATCCTGCGCGTTGCGGGTCTGGAGAAGCACAACATCCAGATGGTGATCATCAACGACGGCTCGTTCAACGCCTTCGTCGCGGATGGCCGCCGCATCTTCGTCAATTGGGGCGCGATCCTGCAATCGGAGACGCCGAACCAGATCATCGGCGTGCTCGCGCACGAGACCGGACACCTGGCGGGCGGCCATCTGTCCAAGCTGCGCGAGCAGCTCGCCGCCGCCCAGACCCAGATGATCATCGCGATGCTGCTCGGCGCCGGCGCGATTGCGGCCGGCAGCACGCAGCGCAGCAGCGTAGGCAACAACGGGCTCGCCAATGCTGGCGCGGCCGCCATCGCCGCTCCGCAGGAGGTGATCCGCCGCACGCTGCTGTCCTACCAGCGCCAGCAGGAGGAGAATGCCGACCGCGCCGGCGTGAAATTCCTGGCTGCGACCCAGCAATCGCCCAAGGGCATGTACGAGACGTTCAAGCGCTTCACCAGCGAGAGCCTGTTCGCCGCGCGCGGCGCCGATCCCTATCTGCAGTCGCATCCGATGCCGGCCGAGCGCGTCGCCGCACTACAGGAGTTCGCAAGCTCCAGCCCCTACTGGAACAAGAAGGACGATCCCGCGCTCCAGCTTCGGCATGACATGGTCCGCGCCAAAATCTCCGCCTTTATGGAGCGGCCGGAGACGGTGTACCGCCGCTATCCCCAGACCAACGACAGCCTGCCGGCGCGCTATGCCCGCGCCATCAGCACCTATCTGCACGGTGATCTGCGCAGCGCGCTCGCCCAGATCGACGCGCTGATCCAGGTGCAGCCGAACAACCCGTATTTCTACGAGGTGCGCGGCCAGGCGCTCCTGGAAAGCGGCAAGGCGGCCGAAGCGATCGCTCCCTTGCGTAAGGCCGTCGCCCTCTCGAACAACGCCCCCCTCATCGAGATGTTACTTGGGCAGGCTCTGGTCGGAACCGATAATAAGGCCTACACCGACGATGCCGTTCGGATTCTCCGCGCCGCGGTGGCCCGGGAGCCCGAGGCGGCGCTCGGTTATACCCAGCTCGCGATGGCCTATGGCCGGAAGGGAGATTATGCGGAGGCAGATCTCGCCTCGGCCCAGGCCGCATATTTGCGCGGCGACAACAAAACCGCCCGCGAGCTTGCCACGCGCGCGAAAACACGTTTCGCCGTCGGCACCCCCGGATGGGTCAAGGCCGACGACATCGTGGCGGCGAAGCCGCCGCGCAACTGACGCAAACTCGAACGACGCCCGACCACGACGTCACGACACCGGGCTTGAATCCGCCGGGACGTTTCTCGAAACCTGCTTTGGATAAGAGGATTTGACTATGCCTTCGCTGCGCCTGTTCGCTCCTGCCTTGTTCGCGCTCGCCATGTTCGGCGCAGCCGTGCCCGCCTCGGCCGACAGTTTCTCCGACAGCCAGCGCACCGAGATCGAGAAGATCATCAAGAACTATCTCGTCAGCCATCCCGAGGTGCTCGAGGAGGCCATGGCCGAGCTCAGCAAGCGCCAGGCCGCGGCCGAAACGCAGAAGCACCAAGCCAGCATCGCGCAGAACGCCGAGGCGATCTTCAACTCGACGCGCCAGGTCGTGCTCGGCAACAGGGACGGCGACGTCACCTTCGTCGAATTCTTCGACTACAATTGCGGCTATTGCAAGCGCGCGATGGACGACATGCTGACCATCATGAAGGGCGATCCGAAGCTGAAGGTGGTGCTGAAGGAATTTCCGGTGCTGAGCCAGGGCTCGGTGGAAGCGGCGCAGGTCGGGGTCGCCGTGCGCATGCAGGATCCCTCCGGCAAGAAATATCTCGACTTCCATCAGAAGCTGCTCAGCGGCCGCGGCGCCGCCGACAAGGCCCGCGCGATGCAAGCCGCCAAGGAAGCCGGTCTCGACACGGCTCGCATCGAGAAGGACATCGCCAGCCCCGAGGTGCGCGCCACCCTCGAGGAGAATTTCAAGCTCGCCGAAGCGATGGGCATGAACGGTACGCCGAGCTACGTGATCGGCAAGCAGATCGTGATCGGTGCCGTCGGTGTTGAAAGCCTGAAGGAGAAGATCGGCATTGCCCGTTGCGGCAAGGCGACTTGCTGATCACAGTTTTACGATAGCGAGAACACAAAAAGGCCGGCAGACATGCCGGCCTTTTTTCTTGCGCTGAACGTTGGCGCCTTCGTGCAAAGTCATTCATCTGGCGTTCAACAAACAAAAGCCGCGGAACAGTCGAAGTTCCGGAACAACTCAAATCCCCTTTCGTTGTCGGCGCGGGCAATGACGCGAATGAACACGTGAGGAGAATTTCGATGTTGAACCGCTTTATGATTTCGGTTGCCGCAGTCGCGCTCGTCGCGGGCACTGGCCTCGCGAACGCGCAGGGCAATATGGGCCGCGACAGCGGCGGCGGCGCCGGTGGCGCGCAGATGCAGCATTCGCAGCCTTCCGGCGGCGCGGCTGAGCGCGGTGGCTCGATGAGCCAGGACAAGGGGACCGTTGGCCAGGCCGGCGGCTCCGGGACGATGAAGTCCGAAGACAAGTCCGGCGCGATGAAGGACGAGCGCCCCTCGGGCGGCGCGATGAACAAGAACGCGGCCGAGGACAAGTCTGGTACCACCAAGGGCCAGCGCACCGATGATCGCGCGCAGGGCCAGATGGACAAGTCCCAGCAGGACAAGTCCAAGAGCATGAGCCAGGACACCAGCAAGTCCGGTGCTAAGGACCAGAAGGACATGAAGGCTGAGGGCAGCAAGAGCGGCACCTCGACCACCGAGACCCAGAAGGGCACCGGCACGAGCACCAACCAGAATGCTCAGGGCCAGACCGGCACCAGCACGAACCAGAACGCGCAGGGCCAGACTGGCACCAGTTCGACCCAGAACGTTCAGGGCCAGAGCTCGACCACGGTCGGCCAGGCCGGCGCCGCTGCCAAGCTTTCGACTGAGCAGCGCACGCAGATCACGTCCGTGATCCGCGAGCAGCGCGTCGCCCCGGTGACCAACGTGAACTTCTCGATCTCGGTCGGCACCCGCATTCCGCGGGAGGGCATCACCCTTCACGCCCTGCCGTCGCGGGTCGTGTCGATCTATCCGGAATGGCGGAGCTACAAGTATGTCCTGGTCCGGGAAGAGATCGTCATCATCGATCCGGACACCTACGAGATCGTGGCTGTGCTGAACGTCTAAGGCGGACACGGGCAATCTCAGGGGCGGGCAGCGATGCCCGCCCCTTTGCATGCGCCCGGCAGCCATGCTTCGGACTGGTTAACAAGCAATTTCCGTGGTTTCCGCACAGGTTTTTGCGCACTGGATGAGGTGCTTGAACCCAACCTCAAGGCCCTTCAAGGCTTCCCCTCACGCGCTTTGTTACCTATAACCCCCGCCACGCCGAAGCACCTCTTCCGGGATTGGAATGGCCGAACCTGCAACCGACACGATCCTCGTCCTGAACGGGCCGAACCTCAACATGCTGGGGACCCGCGAGCCGGACAAGTATGGCCATGCGACGCTGGCCGACGTCGAGGCGCTGTGCCGGGACACGGCCGCGACGTTCGGCCTGAAGGCGGACTGCCGGCAATCCAACCGCGAAGGCGAGTTGATCGATTTCATCCACGAGGCGCATGCGCGCAAGATGAAGGGCATCATCATCAATGCCGGCGGCTATTCCCACACCTCGATCGCACTGCACGATGCGCTGCTCGCGGTGCAGATTCCGACGGTCGAGGTGCACGTGACCAACATCCACGCCCGTGAGAGTTTTCGTCACCATTCCTACACCGCGCGCGCGGCTTTCGCCTCGCTCTGCGGTTTCGGCATCGAGGGCTACCGCCTCGCCATCCAGGGCCTTGCCGCCAAGCTCGGCATCAAGCCCAACGCCTGACGCTCCCTTTCAACAGAACATTCGGATCAAACAACATGGCGCGCCAGCCAGACGACAAAGCAGCCGCAAAGTTTTCCAGCGAGGATTCCGCGCTCGTCCGCGAGCTGGCACTTCTGCTCGATGAGACCAGCCTCACCGAGATCGAGATCGAGCGGGCGGGTCTGCGCCTGCGCGTCGCCCGCAACATCAGCGTTGCCGCGACCATGCCGATGCAAGTGACGGCTCCTCCGGCCGCCCTGCCGCTGGCAGCAAGCCCCGCAGCCCCTGCCGCGGCCGATCTGTCGAAGCATCCCGGCGCCGTGACCTCGCCGATGGTCGGCACGGCCTATTGGGCGCCGGAGCCGGGCGCAAAGCCGTTCATCGACGTCGGCACCAAGGTCTCGGTCGGCCAGACCCTGCTGATCATCGAAGCCATGAAGACGATGAACCAGATCCCCTCGCCGCGCGCGGGCACGGTGACGCAGATCCTGGTCGAGGATGGCCAGCCGGTCGAGTACGGCGAGCCGCTGGTGATCATTGAGTGACGCGAATGGGGAATAGCGAATAGCGAATGGCGTCAGCCTTCCCTACTCGCCATTCGCCACTCGCCATTCGCTGCAGGACAACATGTTCGACAAGATCCTCATAGCCAACCGCGGCGAGATCGCCCTTCGCATCCTCAGGGCCTGCAAGGAGCTCGGGATCGCCACCGTCGCCGTGCACTCCACCGCCGACGCCGATGCCATGCATGTGCGGCTGTCGGACGAGAGCGTCTGCATCGGGCCGCCGGCGTCCAAGGACAGCTATCTCAACGTGCCCGCCCTGCTCGCGGCCTGCGAGATCACCGGCGCCGATGCCGTGCATCCCGGTTACGGCTTCCTCTCCGAGAACGCGCGCTTTGCGGAAATCCTCGCCGAGCACAATCTGCACTTCATCGGTCCGAAGGCCGAGCACATCCGCCTGATGGGCGACAAGATCGAGGCCAAGAAGACCGCCAAGCGCCTCGGCATCCCCGTGGTGCCCGGCTCGGACGGCGCCGTCGGTCCCGACGACGATGCGATGGCGATCGCCAGGAAGATCGGCTTCCCCGTGCTGGTGAAGGCGGCGGCGGGCGGCGGCGGCCGCGGCATGAAAGTCGCGCACAGCGAGGCCGACCTCCAGGTCGCCTTATCGACGGCGGCCAACGAGGCCAAATCCGCCTTTGGCGATGCTTCCGTCTATCTGGAAAAATACCTGCAGAAGCCGCGCCACATCGAGATCCAAATCCTCGGCGACGGCCGCGGCGGCGCGATCCATCTCGGCGAGCGCGACTGCTCGCTGCAGCGCCGCCACCAGAAGGTCTGGGAGGAAGGCCCCTCGCCCGTGCTTGCTGCCGCCGCGCGCGCCAAGATCGGCGAGACCTGCGCGAAAGCGATGCGCGAGATGAAATATCTCGGTGTCGGCACCATCGAATTCCTGTTCGAGGACGGCGAGTTCTACTTCATCGAGATGAACACCCGCATCCAGGTGGAGCATCCCGTCACCGAGAGCATCACCGACATCGACCTCGTGCTGGAGCAGATCCGCATCGCCGCCGGCGGCGACCTGCCGGCCAGGCAGGACGAGGTCCAGGTCATCGGCCATGCGATCGAGTGCCGCATCAACGCTGAGAATCCGCAGACCTTCCGCCCCTCGCCCGGCCGGATCCTGCAATATCATCCGCCCGGCGGCCTCGGGGTGCGGATCGATTCCGCCGTCTACCAGGGCTACACGATCCCGCCCTATTACGACTCCCTCGTTGGCAAGCTGATCGTGCACGGCAAGACCCGCGCCGAATGCCTGATGCGGCTGCGCCGCGCCTTGGATGAGATGGTGGTCGAGGGCATCGAGACCACGCTGCCGCTGTTCCGCGCGCTGGTGCGCGAAGCCGACATCATCAACGGCGACTACCACATCCACTGGCTGGAGCAGTACCTGGCCGGCAAGGTGGAACCAGCGCCGCGATAATCACGTCCTCTCAAGGAACCCCTTGCCTCCAATCGCGTTCTAGACGGTTGGGGCCAGTTCCAAGGGGGCGTTTTGAACTCCATTGCCTGCAGACAGGTGAACCGTCGTGACGGCTGAAGGCCAGCGACGGCGCGCATTCTGGCAGATCCTGCTGTTCGCGGCGGGCCTTTTGGTGCTGACCGTGATCAGCGCCGGTTCCGTCTATCTCGTCAACAAGGCGCGGGAGGACAGCAAATGGGTGGTTCACACCATCGAGGTGGAGAACCAGATCAATGCCCTGCTGCTGGAGATCCGACGTGCAGAGAGCGGCGCTCGTGGCTACCTGTTGACCGGGGAAGACAACTTCAGGACTGACCATGAAAAGGCCGTGGCCGCCATCATCCCGGCCCTCGACAAGCTCACCCGCCAGAGCGTCGACAATCCGGGGCAACGCGAGAATGTCGAGAAGCTGAGCGCGGCGATCGAAACCCGGCTCAACCAGTTCGCGCAGGAAATGGCCTTCATTCGGCAAGGCCAGCCGGACAAGGCCACGGCACTGGTGCGTGAGCTGGCAGCCCAGGACGCCACGGCGAGGATCGCCAGCGTCGCCAACACGATGATGCGGGAGGAGGAGCGGCTGTTCCGCCTCCGCACGGCCAACTCCGACCGCAGCCAGACCCTGGCCGCCTCGATGACCGGTATCGGATCCGGCCTGGTTGTGGTGCTGGCGCTGATCTCGATCTGGCTGGTGCGGCGTTCGACACGCGAACGCGATGCGGCCGAAGCGCGCCTGCGCGAGGCCTACGCCAACCTCGAGACCGTCGTCGACGAGCGCACGGCGGATCTGCGCGAAGCCAACGACGAGATCCAGCGCTTTGCCTATATCGTCAGCCACGATCTGCGCTCGCCGCTCGTTAACATCATGGGCTTCACGAGCGAGCTCGATGAGCTCGGCGGCGACATCTTCCGCCGCATCGGCAGCCTCTCGCACGCCCCTGCGGAAGGAGCGCCGCTCGCGCCCGCCGCGCCGGGCGAGATCGCGCTCGAAGGCGCCGACAAGCAGCTGCAGGAGGATTTCTCCGAAGCGCTCGGCTTCATCAAATCGTCGATCGCCAAGATGGACCGGCTGATCTCGGCCATCCTCAACCTCACCCGCGAGGGCCGGCGCGAATTCCAGCCGGTGAAGGTCGACACGCGCGAGCTGATCGAGGCCATCGTGACGACGCTGGCGCACCAGGCCGCCGAGGCGCAGGCCGAGATTCACGTCGAGCCCCTGCCGGACCTCGTGAGCGACCGTCTCGCTCTCGAGCAAATTTTCTCCAACCTGATCGACAATGCCATCAAATATCTCAAGCCCGGCGTGCCCGGCGAGATCAGAATCCGCGGGCGGACCAAGCTCGGCTACGCTATCTTCGAGGTCAGCGACAACGGCCGCGGCATCGATCCCAAGGACCACCAGCGGATATTCGACCTGTTCCGCCGCGCGGGAACCCAGGACAAGCCCGGCCAGGGCATTGGTCTTGCCCATGTGCGTGCACTTGTGCGTCGCCTCGGCGGCACCATGTCGGTATCATCGGAACTCA
Organism: Bradyrhizobium sp. IC4059; assembly: GCF_020193615.1. Lineage (NCBI taxonomy): Bacteria > Pseudomonadati > Pseudomonadota > Alphaproteobacteria > Hyphomicrobiales > Nitrobacteraceae > Bradyrhizobium > Bradyrhizobium sp. IC4059. The sequence goes on along the minus strand of NZ_JADYVH010000002.1, from coordinate 636,992 downwards.
ACACGGGCAGCACCTTCACGATCACGCTGCCGATCGCCTGGAACGTGAGCAACCGGAACAGAGATCGATGACCCAGCCTGTCACCATCATCATGGTCGAGGACGACGAGGGCCATGCCCGTCTGATCGAGCGCAATATCCGCCGCTCGGGCGTCAACAACGAGATCGTCTCCTTCACCACCGGGACCGACGCCATGCGGCACCTGTTCGGCGCCGACGGCTCCGGGCTGGTGCAGAAGGGCAACGCGCTCCTGATCCTGCTCGACCTCAACCTCCCCGACATGACCGGGATCGACATCCTGAAGCAGATCAAGGAGAACAAGTACCTGAAGGCCTCGCCCGTGGTGGTGCTGACCACCACCGACGATTCCCAGGAGATCAAGCGCTGCTACGAGCTCGGCTGCAACGTCTACATCACCAAGCCCGTCAACTACGAGAATTTCGCCAACGCCATCCGGCAGCTCGGTCTGTTCTTCTCGGTCATCCAGGTCCCGCCCGCCGCCACATGAACCAGCGCACGCCGACACTGCTCTACATTGACGACGACGGGGCGCTGGCGCGCCTGGTCGATCGCGGCCTGACGCGGCGCGGCTTCCGGGTCGTCCATGCCGCGAGCGGCGAGGAAGGGCTCGAGCACATCCGCCGCGCCGCCGCCCAGAACAGCACCGAAGGCGGCATCGACGTCGTCGCGCTCGATCAGTACATGCCGGGCCTCGACGGGCTCGAGACGCTCGAGCAGATCATGGCGATCCCGGACGCGCCGCCCGTCGTGTTCGTGACCGCCTCGCAGGATTCCAGCATTGCGGTGACGGCGCTCAAGGCGGGAGCGGCCGACTATCTGGTCAAGGACGTCCAGGGCGACTTCATCCCGCTCCTCCACGTCGCGGCCGAAGGCGCGCTGCGCCAGGCCGAGCTGCAACGGGCGCGCGAGGAAGCCGAGGCCGAGATCCACGCCTCGCGCGACCGCTACGCGGCGCTCGCCGCCGAACGCGAGCTCCTGCTGCGCGAGGTCAACCACCGCGTCGGCAACTCGCTCCAGATCATCGCCTCGCTGCTGCACCTGCAGGCAAGCTCCGCCGCACAGGACGAGGTCAAGGCGGCGCTGACCAACGCGATGGGCCGCGTCGCCGCGGTGGCGCAGGTGCACCGCCGCCTCTACACCTCGCAGGACCTCAAGAGCGTGGTCCTCAATCAATATCTGGACTCGCTGCTCGAGGATCTCAGGCGGTCGGCCGAAGGCAACCGCATGTCGCGCCTGACGCTGAAGGCCGAGCCGATCGAGATCGATCCGGACCGTGCGGTCGCCGTCGGCATCATCGTCAACGAGCTGGTGATGAATGCGGTGAAATACGCCTACCCCGACGGCGCCGGCCCGATCCATGTCGAGCTGATCTCGCAAGGCGATGACCTCCTGCTCTCGATCACCGACGACGGCGTCGGCGACAACGCCAAGGCCGATCCGCGCTCCACCGGCATGGGCCAGCGCATCGTCGCGGCCATGGCCACCAAGCTCGACGCCGCGGTCGAGCGCGATCCCGCGCATTCCGGAACCCGGGTTGTGCTGAAGTTCGGCCGCATGCCCGCAAGCGTCGGCAAGACCAGCACCGCTGCCGCCAGCTGAGCGGTCCGGCCGCACCCATCGCAACTGCATTGCGATCCTGCTATGATGGCAAGCCATGACTTCGCGCGACTCCGCCCCGTCTGAAATCACGCCGGCCGTGCTGCTGCGCGCTTATGCCTGCGGCATCTTTCCGATGGCGGAAAGCGCCGACGATCCGACCCTGTTCTGGGTCGAGCCGGAGCTGCGCGGCGTCATCCCGCTCGACGGCTTCCGCGTGGCCTCGCGGCTCGCGCGCACGGTGCGCTCGGATCAGTTTCGCGTCACCGTCAACACCGCATTCAAGGCGACCATCGCCGGCTGCGCGGCGCCGCAAGTGGGCCGCGAGGACACCTGGATCAACAAGCGCATCCGCGACCTCTATGGCGGGCTGTTCGAGCTCGGCCATTGCCACAGCGTCGAAGCCTGGCAGGGCGACGAGCTCGTCGGCGGTCTCTACGGCGTCAGCCTGGGGCGGGCCTTCTTCGGCGAGAGCATGTTCCACAATGTGCGCGATGCCTCGAAGGTCGCGCTGGTGCATCTGGTCGCGCGGCTCATTCACGGCGGCTTCGAGCTGCTCGACACCCAATATGTCACCGAGCACCTGAAGAGCTTCGGCGCCGTCGAGATCTCGCGGCGACGCTATACTGCGCTGCTCGACAAGGCGCTGGCGGGCGAGCCCGGCGATTTCCTGAAGCTCTCCGCCGGCGAAGCGATCCCGGGCGCAAGCGCCCTCGAGATCATCGCTTCGCGGCAATAACAAACAGCTCGGTTAGCGGCCAAATCCGGGGATGCCGAACAGGCCTGGGCGCTGCTCCGGTGGTGGCGGCGGCGGCGGTGCCGGTTGCTGCTGCTGGATCGGCGGCAGCGGCTGCGGCGGGCGCTGCTGCACCTGCTTGGGCGCGGCCTTCTTCTGCGTGGGCGGCGGTGGCGGCGGCTTGGCCGCGGCCGGATCCGGTGCCGCCGTCGCCACGGTCTGCTGCGGCTCTTTGCAGTCGGTCAGCCAGATGTCGTAGATCGGATGCTCGACGCCGTGCAGGCCGGGGCTCGCCGCGTACATCCAGCCCGAGAAGATCCGCTTCACCTCGCCCTGCAAGGTGATCTCGTCGACCTCGACGAAGGCGTCGGTGTTGGCCGCTTCAGTCGCCGGACGCGTGTAGCAGGCGTTGGTCTTGACGCGGAGCGCACCGAACTGGACGGTCTCGCCGATCTCCTCGTCGAAATTGATGATGCGCCCGGTGATCTTGTCGAGGCCGGAGAAGGTCGCCTTCTTGTTCACGATCTTCTGGGCCGGCGGCTCCGTCACGACCTCGTCGCCCGGCTGGAGGCTGGCCGGCGTCTGCGGCACGCCGCCCTTCTGCTGGGGCTGCCGCTGACCGGGCGCTCCGGGAGCGCCTTGCGGACCCGGCGGAGTGATCGCGGCCGAGGGCGGCTGGTTCGGCGGCGCGAGGGTCGAGCCCGGCGGCGGTGCTAGGGGCTGGGTCTCGACCGGCCCGGGCATCACGTTGCCCTGCCGGCCCGGAGGCGGCGGCATCGGGCGCGACGGCAGCACCCGGCCCTGCGGCGGCAGCTCCGGCACCTCTTCGTCGTCCTCGGGCATCTGCTGCGGCTGGGGCTGGCCGCGCGGAATGCTGCCGGGCGGCCGCAGCGGCGGCGGATCGGAGAAGATCGTGCCGATCTGCGCACTTGCCGGCGTCGCAGCCGTCAGTGCGGTGGCGGCCAAAAGCGCCGCAAGACCGGTCAGGGAAAAGGTTTTGAACATTTCGCGCGGCTTCAACAGCGAATCGGGCTCGTTGGACATTCTACAGGGGATACCGCCGCTCGCAGGCCTTCCGGTTAACACGCCGAATACGGCGGGGGAAGGGCGGCATCCCTGCCCTTCCCGGCCCGGTCTGGCCAGGCCGGCTCCCGGATGGGATAGTCCTGAGCCCCTCGCCGGGGCACCCCCATGGCCGAAGGCGAGCATGCCCTCCAAAGCGCTACGCAGCCGATAATACCGACAGAAATGCCCTCCCTCCTCGAAGCCGTCCTCGCCCTTCCCCTGCGTGCCCTCGGCTGGCTTGGTGGCCAGGGCACACGCGCGGTGGCGGCGATTGCCTTCATCGCGGTCGCGGTGCCGCCGCTCGGCGCGCTGCTGCGCCCCTACGTCACCGAGGCGATCTTCCTTCTGCTCTGCATCTCCTTCATGCGCGTCGATCTCGGCGCGCTGTACGGACATCTGCGCCGGCCGGCGCTGGTCGCGGCCGCCACCGCCTGGACCACGATCGGCGTGCCGCTAATCTTCGCCCTCGCTGCCCACGCGACGGGGCTCTCCACGAGCTCTCCAGGCCTTGCTCTCGCGCTGATGCTCCAGGGCATGGCCTCGCCGATGATGGCGGCGCCAGCGCTTGCCGCGCTGATGGGCCTCGATGCCGCGCTGGTGCTGGTCACGCTGGTGACCTCGACCGCGCTCGTGCCATTCACCGCCTCGCTGTACGCGAGCCTGTTTCTCGGCGGCATGCTCAGCATCTCTCCGATGACGCTCGGCTTGAAGCTGCTCGGCATCCTCGCCGCATCACTGGTGACCGCCACGATCATCCGCCGTCTGGTGGGCAGTGATGCAATCCAGCGCCACAAGCGGCCGATCGACGGCCTCAACATCATCATACTCTTGGTGTTCGCCTCCGCAGTGATGGGCGACGTCGCAACCGAGTTTCTCGCCGATCCGCTGTTCACGATCGCCGTCGCGCTGCTCGCTTTTGCGGTCTACTTCACCCTCCTCGCCGCAACCACGCTGATCTTCCGACGTGCCGGCACCGAGCGCGCGTTCGCGCTCGGCCTGATGGTGTCACAGCGCAATCTGGGCCTGATGCTGGCGGCCACCGCCGGCGCGCTGCCGGCGACGACCTGGCTCTATTTCGCGCTGACGCAGTTTCCGATTCACTTTGCGCCGTACATGCTGATGCCGATCGCAAGGCGCCTGACGGCACGCACGAATGGGTCCAGCGAGGCAAAAAAGGCCGAAGTTCACTCGTTTGTGTCACAGGAGCGCCGTGAAGGAACAACAATCTAAGGTGGCCGTTCAAGGTCTGTTACCCAAAGGAGGTCGCGATGAGGTTTGCCGTGATTTTGGTTCTCGGCTCGCTCGCGCTGGGCTCGGCCGCGAGAGCCGATCGACCCGGCCCCGACTGGATGCCGATGCAACAAGTGATAGCCAAGATCCTGGAGGCGGGCTATTCCGAGGTCACCAAGCTTGAAGCCGACGATGGCCGGTGGGAGGGCGAAGGCATCAAGAACGGCCAGAAGATGGAATTCCGTGCCGATCCCAAAACCGGCGCCATCGTGAGCGAGAAGCCGGACAAGTGAGCATCGCCGCAGTCCGCTTGAGCAAGGCGGACTGCGCCAAGCTCATTTGAACTCCATCCTCTTGCGTTCGGCCAATATCCACTGCCGGAATGCCTGCATCGCGTGCGTGTGCCGCTTTGATTTGAGGGACGTGAGCCAGTACGATCCGAGATTGACGCGAGTTTTGTAGGGACAAGCAAGGCGCTTCCGGGCGACCTCCTCCCGGAACAAGATGACCGGCAAAAGTGCGACCCCGCCTCCTCGAGCTGCAGCATGCGCCAACGAAATCGATGAATCGAACATCGGGCCCGTCATGCGGGGCTGACTGCATTTCGCTGCCTCGAACCACTGCGTCCACTCGCCGGATCGGTAGGAACGCAGCAGCACCTCTTGATGGAGATCAATCGGGTCTTTGAGACGCTTCGCTATCGTTGGCGTGCACATCGGAGTGAAGAGAGCATCGACCAAACGCTCTGCGTTGGTACCGTGCCAGGCGCCGTCGCCGAATCGAATGGCGAAGTCCAGGCCCTCGGCGCCGAGGTCGACACGATTGTTGTTCGCAAGGATCCTGATATCGACCTGCGGGTGGCTCGAGGTGAAAGCCTGGAGGCGAGGAACGAGCCAGCCTGCTGCGAAGGTTCCGACGACGCCGATCATCAGCGTCTCCCGCATGCGGCCATTTTCGAAACGGTCCAGCACCTGGTTGATGCGGCCGAAAGCATCGGAAATGGCAGGCAACAGCGTCTCGCCTTCCTCTGTCAGGACAAGCCCGCGCGTGAGCCGCCTGAACAGCTCCACACGCAGGCTTCGCTCCAGAGTTCGCACCTGCTGGCTCACAGCGGCTTGCGATACGCGAAGTTCCAAACCGGCTTTGGTGAAGCTGAGGTGACGCGCTGCCGCCTCGAAGGCACGCAGCGCGTTCAGCGGAAGATTGGAAATCCTGGGAGGTCGGCGGGCCACGTCTGATCCAAGTTTTACTTATGGTTGGCCTTACGAAGCATCGTTTGTCAATCGCGGCAGCACGCAGCAAAAAAGCGCACGTTTAATGGGAGTTCACGATGCTAACGCGACGTCAGTTCGGATCATCCACACTTGTGCTCGCAGGACATTTCTTCCTCTCGAAAATCTCGAGCGCTTCGACACTCGAAACAACACGACTGTTGGAGGCCTTCAGACAACTTGAAAAGAAAAGCGGCGGTCGGCTCGGCGTCGCCGTGCTCGACACGCAAACCGGAGCATCGATGCATCACAGGGGAGACGAACGATTTCCGATGTGCAGCACCTTCAAGGTGCTTGCGTCCGCAGCGATATTGAAGAGGCTGGGAGACAAGCTGGACGGCCTCGATCAGCGCGTTCGCATCGAACAATCCGACATCGTCGAAAATTCGCCGATCACCCGTGAGCATGTCGGACCGGAAGGCATGTCGCTGCGCGAGCTCTGCGAGGCCGCCATTACGAGGAGCGACAACACGGCGGGGAATCTGCTTCTCAGGAACATAGGAGGCACCGCCGGCTTGACCGCCTTCGCGCGCAGCCTCGGTGATGACGTGACCCGATTGGACCGCATCGAAACCGAGTTGAACGAAGCTGCGCCCGGCGATGTTCGCGACACGACGAGCCCAAACGCGATGGCTGAGAATTACAGGCGTCTGGTGCTGGGCAACGTGCTCCCGCCGGCGGCTCGGGAGCAGCTGTCCAAATGGATGATCGCGAACAAGACCGGAGACAGCCGATTGCGCGCTGGTTTGCCGCAGGGCTGGCGCGTGGGCGACAAGACTGGAACGGGCGGCCACGCCACCAACAACGACGTCGCGATCGCATGGCCGCCTCAGCGCTCGGCGCTCATCGTTGCAGTTTATCTCACGGGCGCCTCTGTCGATTTCGGCGCCCAGAATGAGGTGATCGCTTCCGTTGGACGAGAGGTCGGCAAGGAATTCGGTTGACCGCGCAAGCTGACGTTCGCACCGAAGCCCGGCAGGGCCCTTCGAGTGGAGGCTGGTGCCGGGCGCCCTACCCCGCCCGCGCCGCGCGCCGCAGCGCCTGCGGCGGCTGGCCATAGGCGCGGATGAAGGCACGCCGCATGCGCTCGGGGTCGCGGAAGCCGGTCACCTCCGCCACGCGCTCGATCGCCTCGCGCGAGGACTGCACGCGCTCGCGCGCGACTTCGAGCCTGAGCCGCTCGATCGCCTTGGACGGTGTCGTGCCGGTCTCGGCGGCAAAGGCGCGGGCAAAATGCCGCGCGCTCATGCCGGCGCGATCGGCGAGATCCTCCACCGTCAGCGGCGCGTCGAGATTTTCGCGTGCCCAGGACAAGAGCGTGCCGAAGCGTCCGTTTGGCGCCTTCAATTCCAGCAGCGACGAGAACTGCGACTGGCCGCCGCTGCGGCGATGGTACAGAACGAGCTGCCGCGCAGTTGCCTGCGCGATCTCCTCGCCGTGGTCCTCGGTGACCATAGCCAGCGCGAGGTCGATCCCTGCGGTGATACCTGCGGAGGTCCACACATTGCCGTCGCGGGTGAAAATCTGGTCCGGCTCGAACTTCACCTTGGGAAACCGCGCGATGAAATCGCGCGTCCGTCCCCAATGCGTGGTGGCGCGGCGGCCGTCGAGAAGCCCCGCCTCGGCGAGCACGAAGGCGCCCGAGCAGACGCTCGCGACCCGCACGCCGCGCCTTGCAAGCCGCTGCACGAAGGCCCGCGTGATCTGACAGCGCCCAGCTTCCGCGACGCCCATGCCACCGGCGACGACGAGCGTCGTGATCGCGTTCGCGGTCTTGAAGTCGCGCGCCATCATCTCGACGCCGGACGAGCTGCGCACCAGCCCCGGTTTGGCGGCCAGCACGCGGATGGCTGGCACCTTGTCGAGGCAGCGCGCTGCGATCTCGAACGCCGAGATCGGACCTGCCGCATCGAGCAGCTGGAAGTCCGGGAAGATCAGGATGCCGATCATGGGCCAAGCCGTAACGTATGTCCGAAACCGAGGGAATTATGCCATTTCGGACAGAAGGGCACCATGCCATTCTGCCGGCGTCAAGCGCATTATCGGAGGCTCCCATGTTGTCACCGCTCCAGATCGGAATCCTGGTATTTCCGCGCGTCACCCAGCTCGACTTCACCGGCCCCTTGCAGGTGTTCGCCATGGTCCCGGACGCAAAGCTGCACCTGATCTGGAAGCGGATCGAGCCGGTGCCGAGCGATTCCGTCCTGACGCTGACGCCGACCACGACCTTTGCGGATTGCCCCCAGCTCGATGTCATCTGCGTGCCGGGCGGCCAGGGCACCAACGACCTTCTCAACGACGAGGACGTACTCGCATTCCTGCGCAAGCAGGCGGCAGGCGCCAAGTACGTCACCTCGGTCTGCACGGGATCGCTGGCCCTCGGCGCCGCCGGCCTTCTGAAGGGCTACCGCGCCGCCACCCATTGGAGCGCAATGGAGATGCTCGCGCAGTTCGGCGCGACACCGACGAAGACCCGCGTCTGCGTCGATCGCAACCGCATCACCGGCGGCGGCGTCACCGCTGGCATCGATTTCGCGCTGACGCTGGTCTCGATCTTGGTCGATCGCACCATGGCCGAAGCGATCCAGCTGCAGATGGAATACAATCCAGCCCCGCCGTTCAATGCGGGCTCACCCGACACCGCGCCGGCCGAAGTGCTGGCGCTGCTGAGGGAGCGCGGCGCGCAAAACCAGGCGCGGCGGCTCGAGGCGGTGAAGCGCGCGGCCGAGCGGGTGGCGTAAAGGATCGGGCTTGCTCTTGTGCCCCGGACGCAGCGCAGCGCTGCACGCTGCACCGCGTCCGGGACACGCGAGGCGAACAACGGCAGAAAAAGGCCGCTCGGTTTCCCGAGCGGCCTTTCCTGTCTCACGGTGGCTGCACATTCACATCGGGCGATGTCGGAGCTTCCAGACCGGGGGCCTATCTCCCGATCGAGTCCTTCCTCGGCGGCCGCTGCATCTCGGGACAGTCGCGAACTGTTGCCCGAACCGAACGCGATGGTCTCCCATCTCCGTAAGATGGGATCATTGAGCCGCATCGCCCGCCTCGCGGCAACACCTGCGCAGGCGACATCCCCGCTGTTCCCGTTGTCCACAGCGGCGCGGCGCGGATGCATGTGCATCCGCTTTGGACGATGGTGATTCGTGGGTCGGCCGAAAGGGGCTTAGCCGGGCGTCCAGGGCTGATAGTCGCCGGTCGCCTTGGGACGCCTGCCGCTGGCGAGCGTCGAGCCGGAGGGCCGATAGGCCTTCGCCGTGCCGGTGAGATTCGGCTGGTGCGGTTTTTCCCACTCGCGCGGCTGATAATTGATCTCGGTCGGCGGCTTGTCGACGACGTGGTGGATCCAGCCATGCCAGGACGGTGGAATCCGGCTCGCTTCCGCGTAGCCGTTATAGATCACCCAGCGCCGCTCGAAGCCGAGCGCCGGATCGATCGCCCCGCCCCGCGTGCGGTAGTAACGGTTGCCCTGCTCGTCCTCCCCGACCAGCTCGCCATACCGCTTGGTCCAGAGCTGGGTGCCAAAGGTCTGGCCATTCCACCAGGTGAAGAACTTGAGGAAGAATTGTTTCATGCGGCAAGGGCCCTGCTTCGTGGGGTCCTGATGCCATCCGGGGGCCGAAATGTCCAGTTCGGCAGGCGCGTCGGCGCCCCCGCAAATCCGCCTGCCGCGCACGCCCCTGCCGCAAAGCCGACGCGATTCATTCATGCCCGGTACAGCGGCGGGACCTGAGGCTCCATGCGCGCGCAAACCGGCGTGATTCCAGGAACCCCCGCGCTTTCTCAGGGTTGCTTTCCGGGAAAGGAGTTTACCATGAACAGTCTGAAATTGTTGAGTGCCGCTGCGACGGTGGCGTTGGTTCTTCCCTTGGCGAGCCCGAGCTTTGCGCAGCAGAGTCGTGCCGCCGCGGTCGGAGCGGGCGGTGGTGCGGCGATCGGTGGCGGAGGTGCCGCGGTCGGTGGCGGAGGCGGCGGCTTCGGTGGCGGCGCCCGCATGGGCGGCGGCGGCGCCGCGTTCCAGGGCGGCGGCGGCGGTTTCGGGGGCGGAGCCGCGATGCGCCCGAGCGGTGGCAATTTCGCAGGCGGTGGCGCGGTCCGTCCGGGCGGTGGCAGTTTCGTCGGGGGCGCGGCAGACCGTGCCGCTATCTCGCCGAGCTTCAGTGGGACCCGTAGCGCTGCAGTTGCGGGCAACTGGCAGGGCGGCAGCGGCAATTGGCAGGGCGGCAGCGGCAACTGGAGCGGTCGTCACTGGCACGGTCGCCACCACCATCATCATCGCCACGGCGGCTTCTGGCCGGGCTTTGCGGCTGGCGCCGCGATCGGCGGCCTCGGCTCCTACGCCTATTACGGCAGCGGCTACGGCTATTACGATGATCCCTACTACTACGGCTACTATGACGAGCCGTCGGTTGCCGTAGTGCAGGATGGCGGCGGCGACGCCGCTTATTGCGCGCGGCGCTTCAAATCTTACGACCCGGCCTCGGGCACCTATCTCGGCTACGACGGCCGGCGGCATCCTTGCCCGTAAGCAGATCGCGAAGACTAGAGGCGAAAGGCGTCGCAGCAATGCGGCGCCTTTTTTGCAATCGGCGCCTTCCTCGCTCCTTTCGGCTCCATCACCCTCGCAGATAAATAAAAATCGATGCAAATGGACCTTTATGCACCAAACCGTGCATATCCTGCGCGATCCAATCGCAAATTGACCGGACCCACGATTCGCGGATATCACAAACCACAGTGGGGACTTCGATCTTCTGGGAAGTGTCATGCCGCGTATTCTCGTGGTTGATGACGATCCGATGGTCGGCGCGACCATCGAGGTCCTCCTCCAACGTCAGGGCTTCGACGTCACGCTGACCGACGGCGGCGAAACAGGACTGGCTGCGCTGGAATCGCAAGCCTTCGACGTCATGCTGGTCGACATCTTCATGCCGCATATGCGCGGCTTCGAATCCATCCGCATCTTTCACGAGCGCGCCCCTGCCACGCCGCTGATCGCGATGTCAGGCTATGCCTTCGCCTCGTCCGCCTCGCCCTCTCCCGATTTTCTCCGCATGGCGCTTGAGCTGGGCGCAACGCGCTGCCTGCGCAAGCCGTTCACGCCGGAAGCGCTGCTGACCACGATCCGGGAATGCCTTGCCGGCGCGGGCGAGAGCGCGCCGCCGAAGGACCAGAAAGAAGCCCCTTGATTCCAACGCAGCGCGTCATTCTCGGTGTTGGACTTGCCATCCTCCTGATCATCACCGCGGCCTCGATCGCCCTCGACGTCAAGTCGCGGTCCGACGCGGCGTCGGTGAACCACACCGTCCAGGTGCAAAAGAAGATCTCCGATCTGCGCGTGCTGCTGCGCCGGGCCGAGAGCGCCGCGCGCGGCTACGAGCTCTATCGCAGCCAGGGCTTCAGCGACGAGTTCCAGGCGGTGCACGCCAAGCTCGCGCCGGCCCTCGCCGAGCTCAAGCGCGACGTGCGCGACACCCCCGATCAGGTCGCCCTGCTTGAGGGCACCGAGCCGCTGGCGCTGCGCCGGATCGAGATCGCCGCCACCGCGATGCGCCTGCGGGCCGCCAACGACCAGGCCGGCATTGCCGCGCTCAACAGCAAGGCCGAGGGCCGCGGCCTCATGGACACGGTGATGCGCAATCTCGACCGCCTGAGCGCGGAGGAAGAACGCCTGCTCGCCGCCCGCTCCCAGGATTCGCGCCGCACCGGCATCGTGCTGCTCGGCATCGACGTCGCCGGCGCCGTGTTGATCCTGCTCCTGGTCGCATTGGTGATGCGCGAAAGCCGCCGCACGACGGGTGAGCTCCAGAGCTCGCTCGAGCAGACCCAAGCCGCCAAGGCGGCGCTCGAGGCGGCGGTGGCCGAACGCACCGAGCACCTCGTCGCCGCGCATGACGAATTGCGCCTGTCGGTCAACGTGCTCCAGAGCACGTTTCGCAGCATGGCGGAGGCGGTGCTGGTCATCGACGCCGAGGGCACCGTGCTGCTGTCCAATCCGGCCGCCGAGCGCATGCTGCTGCATCGCACCGGCATGAACGTCGGCAATCTGCGCGCGCTGTCCGACGTGTTTCACGGCGACGGCGTCACGCCGCTTCCGGCCGACGAGCTGCCATCGACGCGCGTGCTGCGCGGCGAGCAGTTCGAAGAGCTGGAGATGATCGTCCGCCCGCACAGCGGCAACCCGCCGCGCCATCTCATGGTCAGCGGCCGGCCAATGCGGGACGGGCAAGGCAACATCTCCGGCGCGGTGCTGGTCTATCACGATGCGACGACCTCGCGCGAGACCGAGCGGCAGTTGCACCAGTCGCAGAAGCTGGATGCGATCGGCAAGCTGACCGGCGGCGTCGCGCACGACTTCAACAACATGCTCACGGTCATCTCCGGCAACACCGAGACGCTGGTGGAGCGCCTGAAGGACCAGCCCGAGCTGCAGCGCACGGCCCGGCTGATCGACGATGCCGCCGAACGCTGCGCCGAGCTGATCCAGCACCTCTTGGCATTCGCGCGCCGGCAGCCGCTCGAGCCGCGCAACGTCGACATCAACGCCGCGATCTCGGACATCGCAAAGCTCCTGCGCCCCACCCTCGGCGAGCAGATCCAGATCGAGACCGTGCTGGAACAGGGGCCGATGACGACGCATATCGATCCGTCCAGGCTCACCAACGCCGTGCTCAACATGGCGATCAACGCCCGCGACGCCATGCCGGGCGGCGGCAAGTTGCTGCTGGAGACCCACCGCGTCGTGCTCGACGAGGCCTATGCGCAGGCCAATGCCGACGTGGCAGCGGGCCCCTACATCATGCTCGCGGTCAGCGACACCGGCACCGGCATGCCCCCTGACGTGCAGCAGAAGGCGTTCGAGCCCTTCTTCACCACCAAGGAGGTCGGCAAGGGATCCGGCCTCGGCCTCTCCATGGTCTACGGCTTCGTCAAGCAATCCGGCGGCCACATCAAGATCTACAGCGAGGAAGGCCACGGCACCACGATCAAGCTCTATCTGCCGCCGGGCGAAGGCGCCGCGGACATCGCAACCGGCGTCACGCCGACGGCCGAAGGCGGCGCCGAGACCATTTTCGTGGTCGAGGACGATCCGCTGGTCCGCAACTTCGTCACCGCGCAGCTCCAGAGCCTTGGCTACAAGACGGTCGCCTCCCCCGACGGCAAGGCGGCGCTGGACCTGATCGAGGCCGGCCAGAGCTTCGACCTGCTGTTCACCGACGTCGTCATCCCCGGCGGCATGAGCGGCCGCGAGCTCGCCGAAGAGGTGGCAAGGCGCCGGCCGGGCGTGAAGGTGCTCTACACCTCCGGCTACACCGACAACGCCATCGTCCATCACGGCAAGCTGGACGACGGCGTGCTGCTGCTGACCAAGCCCTATCGGCGCAACCAGCTCGCCGAGATGATCCGCAAGGCGCTGAACGGCGGCGGGATGGCGCCGAGCTAGCGCAACGAACTTGATCGCGGCTCAGTCGGTGATGTGCAGTAGAGCATCAACATCGGGCGAACGGACGATAGTGCCGTCGCGTACAAATGCTTCGTGATTGGTCTCAATGGTGTTGTGGTCATAAAGATAGTTGACCATGATCCCGAAGGATTCTTGAATCGCACGCAGAGCGGTATTGCCGAGCCAATTGATGCGTTCGAGCCGTGCGCCGTTGCCGAGGTGAAAACGCGCCACGGGGTCGATGCGTATCGAGGGCTTCCGTGTCAGATAGCTAGCGCAGAGCCGCAGCAAGGGCACGCGCAGCTTCTCGCTCTGCGCCGGGTCATTCCACCAGCTATCGCTCTCCAGTTGCGATAACAGCGCCACATCGGGATCACTTGCATTTGCAAGCCGATTAGCGAGCCATTGCCGAAATCCCGGTACCGGAGATAGGGTGGAAAAACGCTTCAGCTGCGGAAACTCCGACTGCAGCTCTTCAACGACCTGCTTGATCAGGAAATTGCCGAACGCCACGCCGCGCAGGCCGTCCTGACAATTGGAGATCGAGTAGAAGATCGCGGTGTCGGCGCGCGCGGCGCGCTGCTGCGCGATGGCTTCACCGTCGTCCTGCGACAACAACGGCTGCACGGCCGTGGCCAGTCCTTCCACCAAAGCAACCTCGACGAAAATCAGTGGCTCGCCTGGAAGTGCGGGATGAAAGAAGCCAAAGCAGCGCCGATCGGGTGCAAGGCGCCGGCGCAGGTCGTCCCAGCCCTTGATTTCGTGCACGGCTTCGTAGGCGATCAGCTTTTCCAGCACCGCGGCCGGTGTCTGCCAGTCGATGCGCCGCAACTCGATGAAGCCGCGGTTGAACCATGAGGCGAACAAATGCTTGAGATCCGCGTCGAGCAACTTCAGTTCGGGGTCAGTGCGCATGTATGAAGCAATTTCGCTGCGAATCGCGATCAGCGCGCTGATCCCGCCGGGTGCCATGTTGATTCGCCGCAGCAGTTCCTGGCGCGGCGGCTCGGCAGCACGCGCGAGTGCGGCCGCGGCTTCTGCGGTGCCTTCGGCGAGGTAGCGCTGCGCCGCCGCGCGCAAAGCCGGACCGTGAGGATGGAATTCCGTGGCGAGATAGCGCTGAAAGCAGCGGCGATCGTTGTCGTCGAGTGCACCAAGCATCTCGCGCAATTGCCGCGCGACCAGCGCTCCTGAGGCCTGGCTGCGCTCGGAGAGCAGCGATGCTGCGAGCTGCTTCGCGCGATCGAGGGGCGGCATTGTCGTGCTGGATGGATCGTTGAAAGTTTGGCGGATTGCGGACATGACTATTCCTCCTCAAGCTTGGGCGGTGACGGCGCGGCGGAACTTGGCCGGTGGCGCGTAGAGTCCGCTCGAGGCGGCCACGAGGTCATCGATCGTCTTGGCGGCGAGCAGATCGCGCGTCGCCGTGCCGACGTCGATGCCAAGGTCTGCCGGAAACATCACGATGCCGCGACGGCGGAGGCTCTCGGTTGTGTCAGGCGATTGGCGCTTGCCAAATTCGGTGTCGCCGGCGATCGCGCGCAATGCCGCCTCGCGATCTTGTGGTGATTGGCAGCGCAAGAGGTTCGCCACGGCCTTCTCGGTGATGACATGGCTCACGTCGTCGCCATAGATCATCACCGGCGGCAATGCGAAGCCGGCGGAGGCGGCCAGATCGAACGCGTCCAGACGCTCGACAAAACTGGGCGTGCCGTTTGGCTGATGGGTCTGCACCATCTGCACCACAAGCTTGCGCCCGCGTAAGGGATCGCCTGCTTCCTGACCGGCGCGAAGCCAGGTGGGGCTGTCGTGGCGACGACCGCGTGCATCCGCGCCCATGTTCGGCGCACCGCCGAAGCCTGCGATCCGGTCTTTTGTGGCCGTCGAACTGTTGCCTCGCGCGTCGATTTGCAGCGTGGCCCCAACAAACATGTCGCAGGCATATTGTCCGGCGACCTGCGCCAGTGCCCGGTTCGACCGCAGGCTGCCGTCGGCGCCGATCGGGAATATATCGGCGTGCTTTGCGACGTAGCGCTCCATACCGAGCTCGGAGCCGAAGCAATAGACGCCGTCGACGAAGCCGGCTTCGATCGCCGGGATCAGGGTCGGGTGCGGGTTGAGCACGAATTGGCTCGCGATCTTGCCCTTCAGGCCACGCCGGGCGGCAAATGTCGGGAGGATCAGCTCGATCGCCGCGGTGGCGTAACCGATGCCGTGATTGAGCCGCCGGACCTCAAATGGCTCATAGACCGCAGCAATCGCCATCATCGCCATCAGCACGTTCTCGTCCCTTACTTTGGCGGGGTCGCGCGTGAACAGAGGCTCGATCGCGTAAGGCTTTGGGCTCGGTATGACGAAATCGACCCAGTCGCCGGGGACGTCTACTCGCGGCAACCGGTCAACGATCTCGTTGACTTGCGCCACGACAATGCCGCCGCGAAAGGCCGCGGATTCGGCGATGGTCGGCGTGTCTTCGGTGTTGGGACCGGTGTAGAGATTGCCGTTGCGGTCGGCCTTGTCGGCGACGATCAGCGCCACGTGCGGCGTCAGGTCCACCAACATCCGAGCATAGAGCTCGAGATAGGTATGGATTGCGCCGATCTTCACCGTGCCGATGCCGACCAGTTCGGCGAGCTTGCGGCTCTGCGGACCTGCGAAGGCAAAATCGAGCCGATTGGCGACACCGCGCTCGAACACGGCGAGATGATCGGGCAGCGCCAGCACCGACTGCACCATGTGCAGATCGTGAATCTGCGCCGGATCCACGCTCGTCAGGGCGGCGGCAAGAAAATCGGCCTGCTTCTGATTGTCGCCCTCGATGGCAACGCGGTCGCCCGGCTCGATGATCGCTTCGAGCAACTCGGTCGCGCGCTCGGCAGGGCAGAGCTTTTCAGAGCAGATCGTGGCGGCCCGAGCTAGCCTCGCGGAGCGATCCGCTCCCGGTCGTGATGTGGCGTGCATGATGAACCTCCTTCGCCCGACGCTGTCTTCGATGCAGAAGTTAGGTGACCAGTATTGATTATAGAAACGATATTTTGTAATATGATTGATTATGAATTTGGATCAATCGGCATGCTGGAATTCGAGCTTTTGCGTTCCTTTGTTGCTGTCGCGGATTGCGGCGGCTTCCACCGCGCCGCCGAACGGCTCAATCTGACGCAGTCGACCATCAGCCAGCAGGTCAAGCGATTGGAGCTTGAAACCAAACGTCCGCTGTTCCGGCGCACGACCCGCAGCGTCGCGCTGACCGACGATGGAGAGATGCTGCTGGGTGACGCCCGTCGTCTGTTGCAACTCGAGGAGGCGGCCCGCCATCGTCTGTCAGCGCCGCGTTTGTCAGGAGCCGTGCGTCTTGGAGTGGTCGAGGAAGTCGCCGGCGGCTCGCTGCCATCGGCGCTGGGACGCTTCGCCATGTTGCACGCGAGCGTGAAGCTCGAGGTGCAGATCGGCGTTAGTGCGGAATTGATCGAGCAGTTGAACAAGGGACGACTCGACGTCGTGTTCGCTAAGCGTCCGCTCGGTACGTCGCGTGGGCGCCTGGTCTGGCGCGAACCCATGGTCTGGGCCGCCGCCGACGCGTTTGATCTGGTTCCGGGCGCGGTGCTGCCGCTGGCGCTCTATCGCGAGCGGTCAGTATCGCGTGAGGCAGCGCTCGCCGCGCTAAATGACAGCGAACTGACGTGGGAGATCATCTATACCAGCCCCAGCCTGACAGGTGTGCGCGCGGCGGCGCTCGCTGGTCTCGCCATCACGCCGCTTCCCGCGAGCGCGGTCATTGCAGGTTTGCGCATTCTGGGATTGCAAGAGGGGCTGCCGCGCCTTCCTGACCTTGAGTTCGCAATCTATGAGAAAGCCCGGCCCGAAAAGGCCGCGGCGGCGCTGGCCGCAGCGCTTCTGGCACTTGGGCAATCGCCAGCGCGCCCGACGATTTAGCGCCATATGTTCCGTTGCGGGTCCAAACCCCAGGGTACAGATTGGTTCATCTCGCAATGATGAGGATCCGTCAGGCGGTATTGAGCGCATCGGTCTCATGACGGCTCTGGGTCACAAGCAGTGATGCTCTGGCAGATCAGAATATCTCCGCTCGTCCCTCAGGAGCGAACATTGCCTTTATGAGTACACCCCCTAGCCCGTATGAGTACACGCGCTAGCCCGTGAGTTGCCGAGGGCGCTGCAGTCACCCAATCTGTGAGGTCGTGGGCACTGGCTCAGGATGTGAGTTCCAACTGTCCTTTTGAGGCCATAGCTAGCCCGGATCCGCGCTGGAGGTGTTCGGACACCGCGCGATGCAACGCGTAAGGCCGTTTTGGTCTTAACCGGGCCGGTCTCAAGTAAAAATCAAGCGCATCTCAAGGACAAATCGTCTCGCCAGCCCAGTCTCTGAGCATGCTCACGAGGACAAATGTCGGAGCCGGTGGCGCGACAGTCCGCTTGCGGAGCGCAACAGTCATCAGACGCACAGCTAGGATCTTGGTCTGCGGCCGGAACTGCAAGGCCCAGTTTCGACAGGTGCTCGCATGAAAAGAAGAGAGTTCATCTTGTTGATCGGTGGAGGACTGGCCTGGCCTGCGATCGCACGGGCGCAGGGCGGAGCCAAGCTGCATCGAATCTTCTGGGTCTCGACTGAGTCCGAACCGGATCCCTTCCTGGACGGCTTTCGCGATGGAATGCGCGCCCTGGGATATGTCGAAGGCAAGACCGTAACCTTCGAGACGCATTATGCCCCTGGAAATCCGCAGGCACTGCGCAAGATCGTCTCCGAGTTGCAGCGAGGGGATGTCGACCTTGTGGTCTCGAGCGGTCCGGCGACACGCGGCATGACTGCAATCACCGACATCCCAGTGCTGTTTGCATTGAGCGGCGACCCCGTCGCTTTGGGTGTGGTGAAGAGCCTTGCTCACCCCGGCACCAATTTCACCGGCAGCACATTCCTGTCGCTCGAGCTGG
This sequence comes from Bradyrhizobium sp. IC4059, assembly GCF_020193615.1. Classification (NCBI taxonomy): domain Bacteria; kingdom Pseudomonadati; phylum Pseudomonadota; class Alphaproteobacteria; order Hyphomicrobiales; family Nitrobacteraceae; genus Bradyrhizobium; species Bradyrhizobium sp. IC4059. Next base: position 618,685 of record NZ_JADYVH010000002.1, on the reverse strand, counting down.
CAGGAAAGCGCGTTGAGCTGCTCAAGGACATTTATCCAAAGCTGCGAAAACTGGCGGTCCTCTCGAACACGGATCATCCGGGAGAGCCGCTGGAATGGCGTGCGACGTTGGAGTCGTGCCGAAATCTTGGGATAGAGGCAGCCTACGTTCCGTTCTGCGGCGCGCGCGAAATCGAGAATGGGTTGAAGGCTGCCGGCAAGGTGGACGCGGATGCTCTCCTCGTGTTTCCCGATGCTGTGACGCTGGTGCATCGTGCGAAGATTGCGGAGCTTGCAATTGCGCACCGGCTGCCTTCGATGTTTGGCTGGTCTGAATATTGTGACGCTGGAGGTCTCTTGAGTTACGGCGCAAACCAGCGCACGACCTATTTTCGGCTTGCCACTTATGCCGATCGCATCCTGCGCGGTGAATATCCGTCAGATCTTCCGGTGATGCGTCCCGAGAAGTTTGAACTGGCAATCAATATGAAGACAGCCAGGCTTCTGGGTATCAAGCTGGATGTGTCGTCGATCCTGTTTCGCGCCAGCAAGGTGATCTCCTGAGAGTAGCTATGAAGGACGGTGCTGCGCAGCCCTCTTCGTGTACGAAGCCTCCGCGTCGCTCGCTGTTCTGCAAGTACTTCGCGACGTTGTTTGTCGCTGCGGTCGTGCCTCTGATACTCGGCGCGGCCGTCGAGGCTTCTTTCGGTTACCGAGACCAGCGTCGCCAGATCAGCGCGGTGCTGCAGGCCGATGCTCGCGCGGCGTCCGACAGGATCGAGGCGTTCACCGATGGCATGCGAGATCAGCTGGGTTGGATGGTGCAGCTTCCCTGGTCTGCCGGAGACGATGCGCAACATAAGATCGATGCCTTGCGTCTCCTCCAGCAGGTGCCTGCAATCGTTTCGGTTTCGCTTCTGGATGAGACCGGCACCGAACGGGTCTTTGTTTCCAGGCTGCTTCTGAACAGGACCGGGCGCGGCATCGATATGTCTGCGGATCCCGCTGTTCTGGGCGCACGCGGCAACAAAGTCTGGTACGGACCGGTTCAGTACCAGCAAGATTCAGAGCCCTATATGAGGATCGCGGTTGCCGGGAGCCTGCCGGCCGCAGGGGTTGCGATCGCCGAGGTCAATCTGAAGCTGATCTGGGATGTCATCGCAGCCATTAGAATCGGCGAGACCGGCTACGCCATTGTCGTCGATGATTCCGGTCATCTGATCGCACATCCCGATATCAGCCGGGTTCTGCGCGGCCGCGCCAGCTCCGGCAGTTTTGGCCGGATCAAGCATCTCGTTGGCGCGGCAAGCGGAGCGGCGGTGATAACCGGGGAGCGAGGCAACCCGGTGGTGGCGCTATCCGTTCAGGCCGCCGATGTGGGATGGACGGTGATCGCGATGCAGCCAGCCGCGGAAGCCTTTGCATCAATTCGGGCTGCCTTGTGGCGCTCGTCAATTCTCATTGCCTTTGGTGTTCTTGTCGCGCTGGCGCTCGCCTATTGGCGCGCGCACAGAATGTCCGGTCCGATCAAGCAACTGGAAGAGGGCGTGGAGCGGATCAGAACCGGACAATTCGAGCATCGTATCAAAATCTTCAGCGGTGACGAGTTGCAGCAGCTGGCGTTGCGCTTCAATGAGATGGCTTCTGAACTGGCGATCTCGCAGCAAAAATCTGCGCGGATCGATCGGCTGAAGCAGTTCCTGCCATCACAGGTCGCCGAATTGGTCGAACATTCTCACGAACTGCTCGAAGGGCAGCGACGTGAAGTGGCTGTCATTTTTGGCGACTTGCGCGGCTTCACGGCGTTCTCCACGCGCAATGAACCCGATGTCATCATGGCCGTCATGCGAGAGTACTACGAGGCCGTCGGCGCCGTGACGACTCGTCACGAGGCAACGCTCATCGGCTTTGATGGCGACGGAGTCATGCTGCTGGTCAATGCCCCGATCGCATGCGAACAGCCGGCAAATCAAGCGGTCCGCCTCGCGATCGACCTGCAAATGACGGTTCAGGCCCTTGCCGGCAAATGGTGTGACGCCGGCCACGCGATCGGCTTTGGTGTGGGCGTTGCCATGGGACCGGCAACGGTAGGAACGGTCGGTTACAACGGTCGGCTGGATTACACGGCGATGGGAGCCGTGGTGAATTTGGCGTCGCGGCTCTGTAATCTCGCAAAGGACGCGCAGATCCTGGCTGATCCCACGATCGCTGGAAGGGTAAGGGATAGCGTCCCGATGGCATCGCTCGGACAGCGGACCATCAAAGGCTACGACCAGGCTCTCGAGGTCTTTGCCGTCGCACCTGCTGACCTGCCGTTGAAACCGCCGGGCCCGGCACAACGCCGGCGAGAGAAAGAACCTCAGGACCACTGATACCCCGACCTCCGGACGGCTACCCCCGTGTCGCCAGCACCACCGCGGCTAGCGTAAACACCAGCCCCGCGATCTGCCCTGCCCCGAGCGGCTCGCCAAGCGCGACCGCCGAGGCCACGACGCCGATCACCGGCACCGCCATGGTGCCGATCGCGGCGACCGAGGCCGGCAGGCGCGCCAGTGCTGCGAACCAGCTGACATAGGCGATGCAGAACTGCCCGACGACCGAATAGACCAGCAGCCACCAGCCGAGCGGCGTCACATGCGACAAATGCGTGGTCTCGATCAGGAGGCCGACGATCGAGATCGGCAGGCAGCCGATCCCGATCTGCCAGGCTGCCGCCGCGAGCGGCGGCAGGTGAATCGGGTACTTCTTTGAGAGCACGGTGCCGAGGGCAAAGCCGAACGCGCCGACCAGCACCATGATGATGCCCGGCAGCTTTTCCGTGCTGGCGGCAAGGCCGTTGCCCCCCATGATCGAGGCAAGCCCTGCGAAAGCCAGCACCAGCCCAAGCGCGCGCAAGACCGTCGGCCGCTCGCCCAGGACCGGCCAGGCGAGGATCGAGGCCCAGACCGGCATCGTATAGGCGATCAGCGCCGCCTCGCTCGCCGGCAGCCAGAGCAGCGCCAGGCCCATCAGCACCATCCAGCAGGTGACGTTGAGCGCGGCTGCGGTGAGCAGGCGCGGCCAGATCACACCCTCCACGTGCAGGCTTTGCCGCCGGATCACCGCAAGCAGCGCCAGCAGCAGCGCGCCGAGCACACCGGTGACCCCGCGCAGTGTCAGAGGCGGCAGCTCGGCAAGTAGGAATTTCGTCACCGGCCAGTTGAAGCCCCAGCCGATCGAGGTGATCGCAAGGAACATCAGGCCGGCCGGGGCGATGCGCGGCCGCACGCCCGGCGTCGTCGAATCAAGCATGTCGGCTAGTCCGGCAAATCGGGCGGTCACCTTGGCCCGGATTCGCGGGTCCCACCACCGCTTTGGCGGGCATGCCTGCCCTCACCGTCCGTAGGGCTACGTGAGTCCTGCTGACGCAATCCCATTGCTCAAAAATATACCTGCCCTGTGAACAGCGGGATGAAGGCCCCGCGTCATCACGGCATGCAAATTTTTTCAGTTGGGAATCCCTGAGGACTCACTGATACTTGGGTCCACGACAGGCGCGGCGAAGACCCCTGTTATCCCCCGCAATCCACCATATTTAGTATTTGATTCAGGAACTCGCACTAGTTCTTGACGGGCGCAGCGGAGAGTCCTAGCTTTCGGTCCGTTCGGCGCGAGTGAGTTTGCGTCCCGCCGGCACTCCCCCAAAGGGTCTCGCAAATTTCAGCTCCGCCAGCCGGCCAAAGGCTGCGGATGAGGGCTTGTCTGCCCTCGGAATGCAGGCTCTTCGGGGCGCCAGAACGGGCCGGCAACAGGCTCGGATGGCATCGATGACGAAGTGACGTTGTGGGGCGTTGAACGCATGTCGCGCACATCCCCTTGGGGGCGGATGGGTGTGGACATGCCGGCGGGATGATTGATGCGACGCATCGAGCTCGCGCCGGGAAAAAACAGGGCCGGATCCACCGGCTGAACTGCGGTGCTCCAAGGCCGAACGGCCGAAGGCGCCGCGAATGCAATGACGACCCGGCACGCCCTCAACGAGGGGCGGGACCGGTCAAAGAAAAGGACGGGGCAAGACCATGCGGATTGAGCGGCGCCACACCACTTCGGGACAGTCACCTTATGCGGGTATCGAATTCCGCCTGACCACGTCGGAGATTCGCAATCCCGACGGCTCGGTCGTGTTCAAGCTTGATAACGTCGAGGTGCCGAGCGAGTGGTCGCAGGTCGCCTCCGACGTGCTGGCTCAGAAATATTTCCGCAAAGCGGGCGTTGCCGCGCGCCTGAAGAAGGTCGAGGAGGAATCCGTCCCCTCCTTCCTGTGGCGCTCCGTGCCCGACACTGATGCCCTCGCCGCGCTGCCCGAGAAGGAGCGCTATGTCAGCGAGCTCTCGGCCAAGCAGGTGTTCGACCGCCTCGCCGGCTGCTGGACCTATTGGGGCTGGAAGGGCAAGTACTTCTCGACCGATGAGGACGCCCAGGCCTTCTATGACGAGCTCCGCTACATGCTCGCCATGCAGATGGTCGCGCCGAACTCGCCGCAATGGTTCAACACCGGCCTGCACTGGGCCTATGGCATCGACGGCCCCGGCCAGGGCCATTATTACGTCGACCCCTTCACGGGCAAGCTGACCAAGTCCAAGTCGGCCTACGAGCATCCGCAGCCGCATGCCTGCTTCATCCAGGGCGTCGGCGACGACCTCGTCAACGAGGGCGGCATCATGGACCTCTGGGTCCGCGAAGCCCGCCTGTTCAAATACGGCTCCGGCACCGGCTCCAACTTCTCGCGCCTGCGCGGCGAAGGCGAAAAGCTCTCCGGCGGCGGCCGCTCCTCCGGGCTGATGAGCTTCCTCAAGATCGGCGACCGCGCTGCGGGCGCGATCAAGAGCGGCGGCACCACGCGCCGCGCCGCCAAGATGGTCGTCGTCGACGTCGATCACCCCGACATCGAGACCTATATCGACTGGAAGGTGAAGGAGGAGCAGAAGGTCGCCGCCCTCGTCACGGGCTCCAAGATCAACCAGAAGCACCTCAAGGCCGTGCTGAAGGCCTGCGTCAACTGCGAAGGCTCGGGCGACGATTGCTTCGACCCCGAGAAGAACCCTGCCCTGCGCCGCGAGATCAAGCTCGCGCGCCGCAGCCTGGTGCCCGACAATTACATCAAGCGCGTCATTCAGTTTGCCAAGCAAGGCTACAAGGACATCCAGTTCGACACCTACGACACCGACTGGGATAGCGAAGCCTATCTCACCGTTTCAGGCCAGAACTCCAACAACTCGGTCTCGCTGAAGGACGACTTCCTGCGCGCGGTCGAGACCGACGGCGATTGGAATCTCAACGCCCGCACCTCGAAGAAGGTGACGAAGACTCTGAAGGCGCGCGACCTCTGGGAGAAGATCGGCTACGCCGCCTGGGCCTCGGCCGATCCCGGCCTGCACTTCAACACCACGATGAACGACTGGCACACCTGCAAGGCGTCCGGCGACATCCGCGCGTCCAATCCGTGCTCGGAATACATGTTCCTGGACGACACGGCGTGCAATCTCGCCTCGGCCAACCTGCTGACGTTCTACAACACCGACACCAAGCGCTTCGACGTCGAGGGCTATGAGCACCTCTGCCGGCTCTGGACCATCGTGCTCGAAATCTCGGTGATGATGGCGCAATTCCCGTCGAAGGCGATCGCCGAGCTCTCCTACGAATTCCGCACGCTCGGCCTCGGCTACGCCAATATCGGCGGCCTCCTGATGACCATGGGCTTGCCCTATGACAGCAAGGAAGGCCGCGCGCTCTGCGGCGCCCTCACCGCTGTGATGACCGGCATCACCTACAAGACCTCCGCCGAGATCGCCGCCGAGCTCGGCACCTTCCCCGGCTACAAGAAGAACGCCGCGCACATGCTGCGCGTGATCCGCAACCACCGCCGCGCCGCGCATGGCCAGTCCAACGGCTATGAAGCGCTCAGCGTCAACCCGGTGCCGCTCGACCTCGTCTCCTGCCCGCAAGCAGACCTCGTCGGCCATGCCCAGGCAGCCTGGGATGCAGCGCTCGAGCTCGGCGAGAAGCACGGCTATCGCAACGCCCAGACCACGGTGATCGCGCCGACCGGCACGATCGGCCTCGTCATGGATTGCGACACCACCGGCATCGAGCCGGACTTCGCGCTGGTCAAGTTCAAGAAGCTCGCCGGCGGCGGCTACTTCAAGATCATCAACCGTGCCGTGCCGGCCGCGCTGCGCGCGCTCGGCTATCGCGAGAGCGAGATCGCCGAGATCGAGGCCTACGCCGTCGGCCACGGCTCGCTGGCGAACGCCCCCGGCATCAACGTCACCACGCTGAAGGCCAAGGGCTTCACCGACGAGGCCATCGCCAAGGTCGAGAAGGCCCTGCCGACCGCCTTCGACATCAAGTTCGCCTTCAACAAGTGGACCTTCGGCGAAGACTTCATCCGCGACCAGCTCGGCATCGGCGCCGAGGCGATCGCAGCTCCCGGCTTCGACCTGCTCCAGGCCGTCGGCTTCACCAAGCGCGAGATCGAGGCCGCCAACGTCCACATCTGCGGCGCGATGACCGTGGAAGGTGCCCCGCACCTCAAGGCCGAGCACTATCCGGTGTTCGACTGCGCCAATCCCTGCGGCAAGATCGGCAAGCGCTACCTGTCGGTCGAGAGCCACATCCGCATGATGGCGGCGGCGCAGCCCTTCATCTCGGGCGCGATCTCCAAGACCATCAACATGCCGAACGACGCCACGGTGGAGGACTGCAAGTCCGCCTACATGCTGTCGTGGAAACTGGCATTGAAGGCCAACGCCCTCTATCGCGACGGCTCGAAGCTCTCACAGCCGCTCAACTCGCAGCTCATCAGCGACGATGAGGACGAGGATGATGCGGTCGAGCTGCTGCATGAAAAGCCGATGGCGGCGCGCGCCACGCATGTGGCCGAAAAGGTCGTCGAGAAGCTGGTCGAGCGCATCGTCGTGATGCGCGAGCGCGAGAAGATGCCCGATCGCCGCAAGGGCTACACCCAGAAGGCGGTCGTCGGCGGACATAAGGTGTATCTGCGCACCGGCGAATACGATGACGGCCGTCTCGGTGAGATCTTCATCGACATGCACAAGGAAGGCGCGGCGCTGCGCTCCTTCATCAACAACTTCGCCATCGCGGTGTCGCTCGGCCTGCAATACGGCGTGCCGCTCGACGAATATGTCGACGCCTTCACCTTCACCCGCTTCGAGCCGGCGGGCCCCGTGCAGGGCAACGACAGCATCAAGTACGCGACCTCGATCCTCGACTACGTCTTCCGAGAGCTCGCGGTGAGCTATCTCAGTCGCTTCGACCTCGCCCACGTCGATCCCAACGAGACGGGCTTCGACGCGCTCGGCAAGGGCGTCGAGGAAGGCAAGGAGCCGGACGAGGACGGCGGCCAGCACGCGACCAAACTGGTCTCGCGCGGCCTCACCCGCTCGCGCACGGACAACCTCGTCGTGATGCGCGGCGGCTCGGCCGCGGTCAGCCAAGGCAACGACAGCGCGCCGTCAGGCGGCAGCCGGGTCACGGCGCTGGCCGCCCACGGCGCTAGCGCCCGCGTCGGCGACGCCATCGAAGGCGCCGTCGCCCTGAAGCAGGAAGCCCAGCACGATCTGTCGCCGACGGAGAAGCTCGAGCAGCTGCAATGGAGCAAGGCCGGCACCGCCGCGACCGCAGCCCCCACCAAGGCCGAGCGCCGCGCGGAAGCCAAGGCCAAGGGCTACGAGGGCGAGATGTGCAGCGAGTGCGGCAACTTCACGCTGGTGCGGAATGGCACGTGCATGAAGTGCGATACGTGTGGAAGCACGACGGGGTGTTCGTGAGAATGTACCACCACTAACCTACAGAAGGCCGCTCCGTAGAGCGGCCTTCACTTTTTGTGGACGAAGTCAATGCAATTCAAATTCGTAATCCCCACGCCATCCGGTGAAATGCAATTCGATGTATCGCCAGGATCTTCAATTCTATTCGTTGGCCCCAATGGGGGCGGCAAGACGAGGCTCGCAGTCAAAATCGAAGAACAACTTGGGCCGCAAGCACATCGCGTCTCAGCGCACCGGCTTCTGAGCCTCAATCCTACAATCGCAAAGATCAGCGAAGGAGACGCCCTCCGCGGTCTCAAATTTGGCGTAGCAACGCCCCATGGCCAAATCGCTCATCGCCCTGGTAGCCGCTGGCAGCAGAACGCTGCCGTTTCACCGTTGAATGATTATGATTACTTGATTCAGGCTCTCTTTGCCGAGCAGGCAAACACTGCTCTAAAGACACATCGGAACACGCGAGCCGGAAGTCGGGAAAGCGCACTACCGACACAGTTTGAGAAGCTAGTTGATATCTGGGATCGCTTATTACCTCAGCGGACGCTGAAGATCACCGGCGATGACATTCAAGTATCTTCAGGCACTCAAGCTGCATACAGCGCTTCCGACATGAGCGATGGCGAGCGAGCCGTATTTTATCTTATCGGGCAAACGCTACTGGCAGCAGAAGGCAGCCTGATCATTTTTGATGAACCTGAACTACATATCCATCGAGCAATCATGTCTCGGCTTTGGGACGAACTTGAGGCCGCGCGACCCGACTGCGCGATTGTCTTCATATCGCACGACCTGGAATTTGTGGCTTCACGCAAGGGGCAAAAATTCGTCTTGCGCGACTACAATCCCGCTACCGGCTGGGCCGTCGAAGCCGTTCCCGAGGACGCTGGGTTCAGCGAAGATATTACGAATCTCATCCTTGGTAGTCGAAAGCCTGTCCTTTTTGTCGAGGGGCAGGGCAGCAGCATCGACCAAGCCATCTACCGGGCGTGTTATTTCGATTGGACTATCATTCCTCGCGGCTCTTGCGAAGAAGTCATTCACGCGGTGGTGACCATGCGTGCCAACGCGACGCTTACGCGCGTGACCTGCTCGGGCATCGTTGATGCCGACGCTTACGATCCCTCAGAACTCGAGTTCATGGAAAGCAAAGGCATCGCTGTGCTACCGGTGTCGGAGATTGAAAACATCCTTCTTTTGCCAAGCGTCCTTCAGGCAATTGCAAAGGCTGAAGGATACGCTGGAACCGCTCTTCAAACCAAAGTGTCCAACATTCTTGAAGAACTCTTTGCACATGCCCGTGACGTCAAGAATCAAACTCCAATCGTTGTTCGATATTGCCGGCGAAGGATTGATCGCACTCTAAAGAAGATCGACCTCAGTGATGCCTCCGACGCAACCGCGCTGGCAGCTGACTACGCGGCAAAGACAGATGCTCTGGATGTAGCAGCTCTCGCAAAGCTCGCGACTGACAGCATTCAGAGCGCCTTAGCCACAAAGAATGCACCCGAATTGCTCAAATGGTACGATAACAAGGGAATCTTGAGTATCGCCTGCAAAGCAAAAGACACATCTAAGGTCTTATTCGAACAGTGGATCGTTCGAGCTTTGCGCAACGATATGGCTCCCGAAGTCTCAGCGGCGATCCGAGCAGCATTACCGGCGATTGCGGCAAGGTGATCTCTGGCCGATTCCGACTTCGATTCCGATCCACACTCCCCCCGAATTACCTTTGCCATCGAGCCCTTCCCTCCTAAACTCCCGCTACCACCGGCATGGGTTCCGACGGGCCCGGTAGAAGCGGAGTAAGGTGATGCCCAAACCGGAAAGCTTCCCGATCGAGAAGATCTTCGTTCCCACGAAGCAGAAGAAGGCCATCAAGCCCGAGATCGTCGGAGAGATCGCGGAAAGCATGCTGGAGATCGGACAACAGGCTCCCATCTCCGTTCGGCTCGACGGAGACCGCCTGGTTCTGGTCGAGGGACTGCATCGGTTAGAAGCCTGCAAGGCGCTCGGCGAGACGACCATTCTCGGTGTCCTTGTTACGGCCGAGCTTGCTCAGCACAAGCCGCTGCTCACCGAGCGACCTGAAGTCGAGGCGGAACGCATCAAGATGGCGCGATTGAAACAGTTGCGCCTCGAGAAGGAAGCCGCCGAGGCATCGGCGGCTGCCTTGAAGGGCGTCAGGCAGGCGGAAGCGCCGCGTACCCGTTCGACGAAAGGCGTGCGCGACAATCCGAAGGCATCCCCGGGCCGGATTGTGAAATCGAAACCGAAATCATTGTCGGACTGGATCACACAGCAAAAGGGCAGCGGCGGCCGCTATTGATGGCCGCCCATTGCGTCCACGCCGCGCTTCCACGTCCGCGCCTGCCGCCCTACACTCCCGCCAAACATAAGATCGGGAGGACCCACCATGGCCGACGCCCCGCTGTTCCAGGACGTGATCCGCCGCCGCCGCAGCGTGCGGAGGTTCGAGCCGGGCCGCAGCGTTGGCCGTGACGTGCTGGAGCGGATCGTCGATTGCGGGCGCTGGGCGCCGTCAGGGGCGAACGTGCAGTGCTGGGATTTCATCGTCGTCGATGATGCCGCGATGCGCGACAAGGTGCTCGCGGTATTCCTGCGCCAGGCGCAGCGGCTGGTGGATCACGCCAAGGGCTTCCCGGCCGTGAAGAAGACCTATCTCGCCAACACCGTCGCGATCATCCTCCTGCTCGGCGATCCCCGCTGGAAGGTCTGCTTTCCGCAGGCGACCTCGCCCGAGTTCGACGCCGAGTACCGCGACAACAACGAGGCGATCTTCTTCTGCTCGCTGGGCGCGGCCATCCAGAACATCCAGCTCGGCGTCACCGCGGAAGGGCTGACCTCGGCCTGGCTCTCTGGCGGCGGCGAGGCCGAGACCAATCGCGAGCTCAGCGAAGTCCTGGGTTATCCCGAATGGATGACGGCCTATGGCACCATCCCGATCGGCTATCCCGCCGTGGACCAGGACCGCCGCTACCGCCGTCCGCTCGGTCAGCTCCTGCACTGGAACGGCTACCAGAAGCAGCAATATCGCCGGCATGCCCAGGTCGATTTCTACGAGAGCACGCTGCGCCCCTTCGCGATGTATCGCGACCAGGAATCCATGGACGCCTGGCCGGACCGCGACGAGATGCTGGGCGAGTGGAAGGATGCCTTCACCGGTCCCGTCAGCAACCCCGCGCAAACCCTCGAAAGCGAAGCCGACTTCTCACACCCGCGGGTGATCGGCCAGGCCACCAAGCGGCGTCGAAGCTGAGCGCCTGAACCTGCTCGGCCTCGCGGCGGCCATGCCAGAAATTTCGGGCTCCGTAACCCCACCCCGCAATTTCGTGCTTGGGTGATGGCCGCAATCCCGGAGATCGCGGCTATCTTTTACGTCGATCAGACAGATCGTCTCACGCCGCTTTCGCCTGCTCCGGCGAGGCCGTCTCCATCGCGCGCATGTAGAGGTCGAGCAGGCTTTCGCGCTCGTCGCGCTCGTTCTTGTCTTCCTTGCGCAGCTTGATGATCTCCTTGAGGATCTTCACGTCGAAACCCTCGCCCTTGGCTTCCGCGAAGACTTCCTTTTTCTGTTCGCTCAACTCCTGCATTTCGCTGTCGAGGTTCTCGATCCGCTCGACGAAGGAACGGATCTTGCCGCCGGGAATGGTGATGTCGGACATGGTGCCTCTTTGCTGACTAAGGTCGTGAAAATGCCCGCAAAGAAATGACCAATGTGTTAACCGAGTTGCCGCACCCGATGCCATCGCGCCGCAGCGATACCCGGGACAGGCGACCACCCCGCAGCTATCTGGATCGGCGACTTCTTGCCGGATGCATCGAAGATGCGGCGGCAAAATCTCACCACATGGCCGCCACGCAAGCGACAGCCCGCAATCGCGATTTCAGCGCAAACGCGACGGAGGCTCGCGGCTTCATCGATATTCAGGAGCCATTTGCAATGTTGAGTGCGGTGGACAACAAGCCAAGGGGAAAATCCGGCCGGCGCGGCGGCAAGAAGAAATCGGGACATCGGACCGGGGCCGGCGAGCAACGCGCAAGTGCAGCGCATCAATTGCCGGATGCCTCGACGGAGAACAGGCAAGAGACCGAGGAAAAGACCGAGCAAGAGCCGAGCCGACACATCAGTGCGGAGATACCTTCGGCTGCGGCCTTGCCGGACGAGGCTTCCGGGATGGAGCTAGCTGCAAGCCCGCCCGTCGTACCGGTCGAACCCTTCCAGGCCAGCACGCAAGCGATTGCCGACGCCTATAGCGACTACATCAGGACCTCGCTTGAGCAAGCCTGGAGCTTCCTGGGAAAGCTCGCGACGGCGCGTTCACCCGTCGAGGCCTTTGAGCTTCAGATGGCGTACGCGAAACAGGCCTGCGACTCGTTTGTCGCCGAATCCCAGAAGATCGCCGAGCTGCATGAACAATTGACCAGAGAAAGGGTCATGCATCTTGAGGGGTTCGTGGCCAGGCTCACCCAGACCACGCTCGAAATCCGCACGATACGTCACTAACGACGGGTGCACATTGCGGCGCCGCGGGACGTAAGGTGGGTTAGCTGGCGGTTGCGCGAAGCGCGGTCCGCCGGCGTAACGCACCACCTCTCCGCCGCCGAGATCAAAGAGGCGGGTTACGCTCCCGACCTGCGCTTTGCGCCGTCGCGGAGCTAACTCACCCTACGCGCCTGAGGACCGCCTGGAGTTCAGTACCCTGACTTCGTGCCGGTGGTCGACCCGGTGCCCGCGCCTGTGGTTTGACCTGTGGTTTGCCCTGTAGTTCTTCCTGGAGCGTAGCTCGACGCGCCGGGGCTGGTTTTCTTCGAGGACTTCGCCTGCTGCTTCTTCTTATGTCCCGGAGCGTAGCTGGAAGCGCCCGGCTCGCCCTTCTTGGAACCCATTTGCTGCATCTCATGACCTGGCGTCTTGCTCGATACGCCCTGAGCAAACACGGCTGGGGCTGTAGCCATGACAACGGCAGCCGAAAGCGCGATGATCATTGCTTTCATGTTGTCCTCCTCGAACAAGCCCCTCAAAGGAAACGGAATGGACTAGCGCCCGTTCCCGTCAGCGAACGCTCATGGCGCCGCGGGGCTGGACGCCCCTGGGATCGCTTCGATCCGCTCGACTACCCTACGAAATGCGCTTTGCGCAGTCGCGGCGACAACCCATCCTACGCGCTCACGCCGCCCGCTCCCTCGCCCGTCATAATTTCTCCTTTGCACACGCGTTGTGTCTGATAGCAGCGAGACCTATCCTTGATCGGACTGCCTCCCATTGACGCCCGACCGGATGGAGAGCGCATCGATGCCTGACACGAACGACCACAAACCCGATACCGACAAGCCTGATGCGGCCAAGCCTGAAACCGCCAAGCCGGACGAGGCGCGCGCCGACGGTGGGCTGGCGCGGGCCTACGACAGGATCAAGAGCGCAGAGGAAGACCTCGCGCGGCTGGACCGGCTGGTTTCCGGAATGGAACGCAACAGCGAAGCCCCGCGGACCTCGCACGCAAGCGCCGCCTCGACGGCAGCCGCCACCTCCGCAAACAAGGCGCCGACGCCGGATGCCAGGGTTCTAAACACCAAGCCACGCAATCAGGGCCTGAGGGGAGACAAGGCCATGATGCGCGCTTTGGCCATTCTCGTGATGGCGATCGGCCTTCTCGGTGCCGCCGTCGCATCGCAATACAGCGACGAGGCGACATCGATCGGCAAGTCCATCATGGCGCGATGGGCTCCACCCGCGAGCGCGCCCCCGCAAGCGTCCGCGGCGGAAAGTCCGGCGCAGCCGGCGACGGTGCTGCTGGCCGCCGCGGATGAGCCGAGCCCGGTGCCTGCGCCGCCGGGGCCTAAGGATGCGGAAAGCGCGCCAAAGCCTGCCGCCACTGCCGCCGAGCCGTCATCGTCCGAGCTCGCGCAATCGCTCAAGGCCATCACCAGCGAGCTTGCGAACATCAGCGGCAAGCTCGAGCAGCTGAAGAGCCGCAGCGAGCAGACCCTGCGCGACCAGGCCGCCACCATCGAGCAGCTCAAGGCCGCGCAGGAGAAGGACGCGGCGGACAATGCGCGCCTCGCCGCGCAGGTCCAGGCGTTGCAAACGCAACTGAGCGCGTCATCGGCGTCATCCGCCTCTGCAGCCGCCAAGCCCGTCGTGCGCAGCGTGGTGAGCAACGACACGGCTGCGCGTGCCCGGGCGCACGCACCAGACGCCGCGCCACGACGGCCGAGGCCGCCGCCGCGAGGCGGCTGGATGCCGCCGCGCTATATGGCCGACCCTTATTATTACGGCGATCCGGATTGGTGAGCCCGTTTCGCGAAGGCGCGCGATTTGAAGAGCCTTAGGGTGGGTTAGCCTGCAACGGCGCGAAGCGCAGTCCGCTGGCGTAACCCGCCACTTTGATTTCAGCGGAGGCAGACGTGGTGGGTTACGCTGCGCGAGCTGCGCCTTGCGCAGTCGCGCAGCTAACCCACCCTACGCTCCCCTCAGCGTATCTCGCTCATCGTCACCTTGGCCGCGATCCCCGTCAGCTCGGGCTCTTGCGGCGCAAGCTCCTCATCGGAAGGGCCGACCGAGACTTCAGCCATTCTGCGTTTGACCTGTTCGCAGGTCTTGCGAACGTCTTCGGTGAACAGCGCGCATTCTTCGATACGCTTGAAGATCTTCCGTCCCTCTTCACGATAGCCTGCCGCCGTTTCTCGCATGAAGGCGATCGCATCATGAACCTGGGCCGTCAGCGCCTCGCATTTTTGCGCAGCGTCGATCAACTCGGTGCCCATGGCCTCGATCTCTTTTGCAGCGGACTCATAGTCGCGAATGACCGCTTCTGCACTGAGCGCACCGACCCGGGACACCCCCGCGGTGTGCTCGACGTAATCAGGCAGATTAACTGAAGTAATGGAGTTTCCCGACCGGATCGAAGTGATGTCCGCTTCGAGTTGGACCAAGTTCACTCCGTCCCGTCTGTGCAATTGTTCGACACTTGCCATGACTGTCCTCCCAATACGCGCCCAGAACCCCAAGCAGCATTGGGTTTATTACGGGGATAAATGCCGTTCTACCTCTATGTATTCTTGACAGTCTCCACTTTGCCACTTTTACCCAATCGCCAACTCTGCACGCAGAGACGGCGAGCCATCAAACTTCAATTTGTCCGCGTACCTGTTCGAAGTGCACTCCCCCGCCGCATCGGCGCCGGGCCATGGTGGGCACGATTACGTTCCGGGGGAGCGACGGTCGTCGCCCTCGAAGGCATTCCCGACGGCGGCTGGCGCAGGCTCGCCCGGCCCTGCATCCGCCGCACGTTGGCGGCCGGCACCGCCCGCCGCGAAAATATCATGCACCAGCCCGACCTTCCCCAGCCCCAGGATGATCAGCCCGTTGATGTCCACCTCGTACCAGGCGTGCGAGATGTAGGCGTCGCGCGGAAAGCGGTGATGGTTGTTGTGCAGCCCTTCGCCAAAGGTGAGCAGCGTGGTCACCAGCTCGTTCGTCGTGCCGTCATGGGTCTCGAAGCGGCGGTAGCCCCAGCGGCCATCGCTGTGGCAGACCGAGTTCACCAGCGAGGTCGCCATCGTCATCAGGTAGCTGCGGAACAGGCCGGCGAACAGGATGCAGCCGATCATCGTGCGCACGCCGCCGAAGGCATAGCCGATGGCGCCCGGAATGATCAGCGCCGAGAGCGCGTACCAGTACCAGCGCGTCCTGGTGAAGAACATCGCGATCGGGTCGGCCAGGATGTCCTTGGCGTAGTAGCTGGCATCGGTGGTCTCGCGGTCCCACACCCAGCCGCCTTGCGCATGCGTCATGCCCTTGGCGAAGCTGGTATAGGGATTGCCGCCGCCGTCGTAATAGGGGCTGTGCACGTCGCCGGGCCGGTCGGAGTGCAGATGGTGCCGCCGGTGGTTGCTCACCCATTTCAGGATCGAGCCCTGCACCGCCATGGTGGCGAGCGCGGCGAAGATCGTCCGCATCACCGGACCGCAGCGGAAGCTGCGGTGCACGAAGTAGCGATGCATGAAGCCGATGCCGATCGTGGACATGATGAACGTGCCGGCGAAGACCGAAACCTCGACCCAGCCGATGCCTTGCCAAAAGGCCCAGACCAGCGCCGCGACCGAGCCGCCGACCATGATGGCGAACGAGATGTAGGAATCGCGAAACTTGGCCTCGACCACCGGACCTTCGGTCAGCACGCCCGGCGGCATCTTCGGCTCCGCAAGCTGCTCGGACGCCACGCTCTCAACCACGCTCATTTCAGCCGATCCATTTACACTGCACTTTTCTGCAGTGCAGCGTACAACCCCTGGTTATCAGAGGCAAGGACCGGGGCGGCCGTAGGAGCACGGGCGGCGCAGCCCCGCCCCTTTCGCTTCTCTGCCGATAGAGAGTGGTGATCATGACGAGCAGGTGCACGTCGTGCCTCTGCTCAGTTCACCCACCCTCATGCGCCGATCAGTTTGGCGTCGGTCGGTGCCTTCACCACCAATACGGCCAGCGCCATCCCTCATAGCGCACATAGGACGGCACCAAGGGCGGTCCGTAGGGATCGACCCGGTCGTGCTCGGGGCGATAGCGATAGCGTGGCACGATGTTGTAATCCCACGGCGTCGGCCTCAGCACCGGCGCCGTGACGATGAGCCGCTCCTGCGGCGCGCGAACGACGACGGCTCTCCGCGTCCGGGCTTCGGCGTCCGAGATTGCAAGGCTGCTCAGAACCAGGGCGGTTCCGAGCGCACAGGCGGCAGTCATCTTGGTCATGCGTTGGTCTCCTTCGCGCGGAGAGTGCAAAAGGATGCCAGGCGAGGCAAGCAAATTTCGCGCGAGGTGCGGACATAAGCGCTGTGCGCTTTGGCGCTCCGACCTCTCCCCGTCATTGCGAGGAGCACTTGCGACGAAGCAATCCAGAATCTTTCCGCGGAGGGAGCCTGGATTGCTTCGCTCCGCTCGCAATGACGCGAGTATGACGGTCTGGATGAGCAACAGAACTCCCGGACGTCGGCACCTGCCTCTCACTCGCGCGCGCGGCGCAGCGCCTGATCCAGCTTGTGCCTCTGCTTGTCCCAGCGCTCCTGCTCCGCTTCGGCGCGCGCCTCGAGCGCGGCCCGCTCGGCTTCGATCGCGCCGGCCTTCGCTTCGTGCTCGCGTCTTGCTTTGTCCAGCGCTGCTTCCGCTGCGGCAACTGCCTTGTCGCGCCGGGCACGCTCCTTGGCGCGGGCGGCCTCCTCCTTGGCACGCGCTGCCTCGCGCCGTCGCTCCTCCTTCTCGAAAGCTGCTGCGGCCTTGCGGGCGGCCGCATCATCGATCTCGCGGGATGCATTCCGGGCCGTCCTGGCGGGACGCTTGTTTGACGTCGGCTTGCTCTCGGCCTTGCTCTTGGACTTGCGCTTGGGCTTGGCCTCACCTGGGCCGAGATCAGTCGGCAGCTCCGCGCTCTCGGTGAACGGGCCGTTCGAGCCGACCGGGCGCCTCAGCACCACGCCCGGCTTCGCCATGGTCGCGGCGACGACATCGGGGTCGTCGGTCTCCCTGGCGACGCCCTGATGGAACAGATTGGAGCTGGCGCCCCAGGCGGCAAGTGCCGCCTTCATCGAGGGCGCGGCGATCGCCTGATCGTAGAAGCCGAGCGAGGTCTGGTACGTCTTCAGCTTCTTTGCCATGTCGCTCCAATGTCGGCGCAGCCTTCCGCAGGCGATCGTAGCCCGGATGGAGCAAAGCGCAATCCGGGTGGCTCAGCACGCTCGGCCCGGATTAGGCTACGCACCTTCCAGCAACGCGTCATACCCTTGCGCGCTGAACGCCAACAGACAAAAACCGTGCCCGAACGGATCGGCCAGCATCGCGATCCGCCCATAGGGCGCATCGCTCGCCGGCACTTCCAGGATCGCCCCGGCAGCGAGCGCACGCGCGACGGCGGCGTCGACATCGTCGACGACGACGTCGATATGCATCGGCGTCCAGTGCCGCTCATAGCGGCGGCGGTCGCCGCCGGCGCCGATGGTGCCAGCCTGCTTGGTCAAGAGATACACCGGCGCGGGCCAGCCGTTGAGCTCGACGAAGTCGGCGCCGAAGCGGCGGCCGACCGAGAGGCCAAAGGCTTCGGTGTAGAACGTCGTGGCTTTCGCCACGTCGGGAACGTCGATGTTGAGGAGAAAGCTCATGAGGGAACTCGTCGCAAGTTGCGAAGCGAGCGTAGCCCGGATGGAGCGCAAGCGTAATCCGGGATGGTGCCGCACCTGACGCCCCCGACCGCGTCCCACGATGGCATCATGCCATTGTTTTGCCCGACGGGTCAAATCCTGTTCGATTTTGCCGAAGTCAGGAAAAACCCCGAGTAATTCCATAGGGATGGCTACTGTGCATGGGGTTGTTTTCGCAACACTTGCTTGAGCCGGCCCTCAATTGCGCTTCAGGCTCAGGATATAGGCCGATAGCACCTCGGCCTGCTCCGGCGAGATCACGAGATTCGGCATGGTCTGGTGACTGGTCCGCCAGAACACCTTGAGCGAGAGCGCGGTGGTGCCGTTGCGGTCGGCGATGGATTGGAAGCTCGGTGCCTCGTCGAAGAAGCCGGCCATGTGCGGCTCGATCGCGTGACACGACTGGCACCACGCCTGCGCCAGGCGATGACCTGCGGCGACCGCGCGCGAGCCGGGCCTCGGCGCCCCGGCGGCGGTGTGAACGAGGCTGAAGAGAAACAGCACCGACAGCGCGATCAGGACGGCGATGCCGATGGAGATTCGAACATTGTGCGACATCGCCCGACCTCACGGCATTTGAATCGTGGAGCAGCCTAGATGTGCACCACGACGCCAGCTTGATCTGCATCAAGCCAGCTCGCAGCTCGCGTCCTCAGCACGTCACGAGATCGGAGTGGCCGAATCCCTTGGAATAATCGAGCAGCGAGATCACCGTCGGTGTGAGACGGATCAGCCGCACCTCGGATGGCTTCGGCACGGGGAGGCCGATGGCCTTCTGCTCGGGATAGCGCGCCATCAAAAGCGCGATCGCCTTCTCGGCCTCGGCTGGATCGGTCACGGCCACCGCCCGCGCCGCCATCGACAGGCCGGTGATCTCCATCACTTGCGCCGGATCGTCATCGATCGCCAGCGACACGCGGTCGTCGCGAGAGATGTTCTGTGCCTTCTGGCTGTCGGGGCCGCAGAGGAAGTAGATGGTGAAACCTTCGTTGGCATAGCCGACGGTCGTCACTTGCGGCCAGCCATCAGCGCGAAGCGTCGCGATCCGCATCGTGCGGTGCTGGTCCAGCAAGGTCTGGATTTTTCGTCTGAGTGTGTCGTCCATCGCTGCCTCCGGCGGTCATTCCTGAAGACACGATACGATCCCCGCGCGCAGTGCCGTTGATGCAGCTCAACGCGCGGCGGCGATGTTGCCTCATTGAAAGCGTCGGCAAGCATCGCCCGGTGATATCGCACCGGCAGGCGCGGCCAGCCCGCGCTGCTCGCAGCTTTTGCTTGCTTTCCCGGTTCCCGCCTCTACGGTCGCGCCGCGAACGAACGCGCGAGACAAGACCCGTCATGACCGACACGATGAAATGCCCGACCTGCAATTCCGAGCACGCCTATCAGGACCGCGATCTCTGGGTCTGCCCGGAATGCGGCCATGAATGGAGCGGCGCGGCGGACGCGGTCGCGGACACGGCGCAGGATGCGGGCGTGCGCGATGCCAACGGCAATGTGCTCGCCGACGGCGACAGTGTCATCGTGATCAAGGATCTCAAGATCAAGGGCTCGTCCTCGGTCGTCAAGGGCGGCACCAAGGTGCGCAACATCCGCCTGCAGGACGCCAGCGACGGCCACAACATCGCCTGCAAGATCGACGGCATCGGCGCGATGAATCTGAAGTCGGAGTTCGTGAAGAAGGCGTGAGGTCCGCTAGCTTTGCCGCTGCGCCAGGTAGAACCCGCACAGCACCGTCACGAGGCCTGCCGTCTGCAGCATCGTGGGCGGCTCGCCGAGCAGCAGCCAGCCGGTGAGCAGCGTCAGCGCGGGCACGCAGGCCGGAAACACCGCGGCGCGGGCCACGCCGAGACGCTGGACGGAGACGGCGTAGAGATAGAGCGCCGCGGGGCCGGCAAGCACGCCCTGCGCCAGCGCCTGGATCGCGTTCTCGGTCATGCCGATCGACGCAATGTGGGCGAGACCCACCGTGGCGACGTAGACCGGCACCAGCAGCAGCGACAGCACGTTGATGACCAGCGCAGCCGGCACGGCCGAGACGCGCCAGCGGCGCAGCATCGCGCCGAACCCGGCGAACATGAATCCGGCAAGCACGAAGATGAGATCGCCCTGAATGCCGTCGGCACCGATGTGGCCGATCGATTCCGCGCCGATCACTCCGAGGCCTCCGACGATGACGAGCGCGCCGGTCAGGCGCGAGGCGGAGATCCGCTCCTTCAGCACGACGGCGGCGAGCAGGAGGCCGCCGAGCGTGGCGCAAGAGGGCTGGATCACGCTGCCATGGCCGAGCGGGACGAACAGGAAGCCGATGTACGAGATCGGCGACATCACGGGACCGCCGAGCACCATCAGCACGAGCCCCCTGCCCCAGCCGATGCCGCAGAGATCGGAGAGTCCGGCGCGCAACACGAGGGGCAGGAAGGCGATCCCCGACCAGACATAGCGATGCACCAGCAGATCGACCGGCGTGAAGCCGGCCTTGAGGCCGTGCCGCGTGGCGGCAAAGCCGAGCGCCCAGAACAGCGCCGCGGCAAGCCCGCAGACCACGCCGAGCAGTGCCGGCGCGGCATCCTTCTTCTGAGCGTCGGCGCCGCTCGTCCGCTGATCCATGGATCACTCGATATGTCGGCTCGCTGAGCCGCTCAACCCACGCGGCTGCAGGGCTGTCACGCGAGGGCGATGCCGACTACGCGTGTTACAGCCCCTCATCGAAGACCATCCGCCATCCCTTGCGCGTATCCATGTATTCCCGCACTTGCCTGATCCGGTCGCCCACCACCTCGAACACGAAGCAATACTCGTTCTCGTACGGCTTGCCGCCCGGCAGCGTGGCGCGCATCCGCTCCTCCACGATCACGACATCGCCGTCGACATACACGCCGCGGAAGACGATATCGATGTCCGAAAACAATCGGTGCATCTCCTGCGCGATGAAGCGCGCGATCTGGTGCGCTCCCACCATGTGATCGGTATGATCGAGCGCGACGGCGGTGGCATTGGCCTTCGGCGCGATCCATTCGGCGTCGTCGGTGAAGAGTGCTGCGATGCGCTCGGGATCGCGTGACGAAAAGGTCTTCCAGGCGTTCAGTACGACGTCTCTCGGGCTGGTCACGATGGGGTCTCCGGCCGTGTTGCGATGAGAACCGCCTTCTAGGCCGCGGTGCGAGCCGCGGCTCGCCGCAATCGGACTCGGTCATCCGGCAGCCCTTCCGCCGCCGCCCCCATGCGCTACCATGCGATCATGTTGAGCTTTGATGTCTGCAACGCCGCGCGCCTGCGCCGCGATCCCCGCTATGACGGCCGCTTCTTCACGGCGGTGAAGACCACGGGCATCTATTGCCGGCCGGTCTGTCCGGCCAAGCAGCCGCTGGCGCGCAATGTGGTCTATTATCCGACGGCGGCGGCTGCCGAGGCCGCCGGCTTCCGGCCCTGCCTGCGCTGCCGTCCCGAGACCGCTCCTTTCTGCCCGGCCTGGAACGGCACGCGCTCCACGGTGGCCCGGGCCATGAGGCTCATCGATGACGGCGCGCTGGATGAAGCCTCGGTGGTCGATCTCGCGACGCGGCTCGGCATCTCGTCGCGTCATCTGGCGCGCCTGTTCGAGCGCCATGTCGGCGCTACGCCGCAGCAGCTCGCCAAGACACTGCGCGTCCAGCGCGCCAAGCGCCTGCTCGATGCCGGCGATGACAGCATGACCGCTATCGCATTCCCGGCCGGGTTCGGCAGCCTGCGCAGGTTCAACGCCGCCTTCGCCGAACTCTACGGCCGCTCGCCGTCAAGCCTGCGCGCGCGGCGAGCTTAGCGGCCCGCGCCAGTGATTACGTCCGCGGTCTTCACCTTGCGCGGGCTGAGCACCTTCGCCTGGTGGACCGAGGCGATTGCGCTTGGCGCTGCGACCTGCTGCTCGAGATGTGCGGCACCGAGCACGCGCAACTGCAGCGGGGAAACCGGGAATCCGTTGGCCTCATAGGTCGGCAGCTCGGCGGCGAAAGCCGCGGTACCGCCCGCGATCGTCAGGAAGGCGGCGATCGACAAGGTCTTTTTGTTCATTGGTGATGCTCCGAGGTGTGAGAGTCGGAGCCTATTTAGGCGTATTTTGCTGCAGTGCGACATACACCGCCGCATTGCAACATCGCATGCAATGCATGACGTTATGCCTAATGCGTCCAGGGATTTGGGCGAATCACGCCGCCTGCGACGCGGCGCCTCCAGAGGAGGTGCTCAGCCGCCGAGCACGTTGCCCCAGCCATCGAAGAGATAGGTCTTCCAAGCCACGGTTCCATCCGCGCCGGGCCGGCTGGCGCGGCGGTAGTCCTCGGCCTGGTCGGCGGTCCAGGTGATGATCGTGTCGGAGAGACGATCGTGCAGGATGGCGGGCTCGGTGGGGTCGAAGGCGTCCATGGGACGAAGGGAGGGATGCGTCATGGCGCCTCCAACGCACCAGCCGCAACAAAGTTGCGGCAACGTCAAATGGAACCGGGCGTTGCACCTCGGCCACAGTTGCCCCGAAAAGCCCGCACTCCCCGATTTGCGCCATTGCGCCGCCACACCGTGGCCCGAACAATCGACGTGCTGCGTGCCTTTCCGTGCGACTGTTTCGTCAGACTGTTTGCATCATCACTGTTCGGGCAAGATTGTTCGAGCAGACCGTTTGGAGGCAGGGATCATGAACGATCGGCGGTCTCTTCTGGTGGCAGTGTCGTGTCCCTCGGCCGTTCTCGCCGGCTGGCTAGCATTGTCTCTCTCCGCTTATGCGCCTGCGCTCATCGAAAACAGCGCCGCCAATGCGGCCGCCATCTCGCGCGCCAAGGATCGTGCCAAGGATCATGCCAAGGATCTCGGCCGCATCGACCTCGCCGACGTGGCGCGCGCTGCGACCCTTGAGGACCGCTTCGCCTTGACCGCCGACATCGCAGCCACCGTCACTGCGCTGCCCGACCCTCCCGCGCCGGCAGAGGCAACGCCGGAAGAGCCCGCCTCCACCATCAAGCTTGCCTCGGCCGACCCGGCGCTGATCCTGCCGGTGGAAGCCGTGCCCGCGCCGCCGATCTTGCCTGAACCGGAGCCCGTCGTCGGCGAGGTTGCCCCCGCCCCTGTGGCGGAGCCCGTCAAGCTCGCATCCACCGATCCCACCGAGATCGTGACGACGGACACATTGTCGGCCGCGGCGATCGCGAGCGACCCCGTTGCGCCTGCGCGCAAGGCGTCACCGCCTGCCGACAACATCGCCGTCCTCGACGAATGCTTCGTCATGGAGGCCTGCATCGACCGCTACCTCTGGGCGCTCTATCAGCGCACCGCCAAGGAAGACACGATGAAGGTGCAGGAGCGGCGCGCAGTCACCATCAAGCGCAAGGGCAAGACCGTCACGGTGATGCGCAGCTTCACCAAGCTGGTCGATCAGGACTTCACCTGGAAGGATCCGCATGCGGCCGAGCGCGCCGGCATGTCGATGATGGACTACGTCATCGGCGGCATGGACAAGAGCTTCAAGCAGAAGCTGTTCCGCATGATGCTCGCGGCCGAAGCCGCCGGCCTGTCGCCGGGCATCACCAGCGCGTTCCGCGACGACTATCGCCAGTCGATCGCGAGCGGCCTGAAGGCCGCCTCCAACCGCTCCTATCACGGCGGCAGCACGCGCGGCGGCTACGGTCACGGCATGGCGGCAGACATCGTCAGCACGCAAGGCAGCAACAGGGCGCAGCGCTGGGTCTCGACCGAAATCCTGTGGAAGTGGGTCGATGCCAACGGCAAGGCGTACGGCATCGGCCGACCCTATCTCGGCCGCGATCCGCCCCATGTCGGCCCGATCGACGGCCAGGAATATATCTCGAAGCGCGGCACCTTCGACCGCAAGGACGTTGCCGGCGTTAAGCCGAAGAAGACACAGGGCCTTGCGAGCGCCAAGCCGCCGAAGGCCGACGTCGCGCGCGAGCAGAAGGGCCCGGCGGCCAAGCCGCAGAAGTCGGCGCAATCGGCCGGCAAGCGCGCGACCTGACGGTTTACGGCTTGCGCTCTGCCGTCGGCAGCGGCACCAGCCGCATCTCGGCCGAGCCGGCGGCCTGCGTGCGCACCAGCACGGCAAAGACCGTGTCGACCGCGCGCCGTACCGCCAACTCCATTGCTTCGCCCTTGGCCAGATGCGCCGCGATCAGCCCGGTGAGGAGATCGCCGGTGCCGTAGGGACGGATCGGCAGGCGCGGCGTCGCAAAGCGCGACAATCGCCCATCAGTGCACAGGATCGTCTCCACCTGGCCCGCCGCCGTGTCAGCGAGGGTGCAGCCGGTGGCGACGACGTCGGTGCCTGCCCCAGCCAGCACCGCGCAGGCCGCGCTGAGGCTCTCGGCGTCGGCGATTGCGACCCCAGAGAGCAGCTCGAGCTCGAACTGGTTCGGCGTCGTCAGGTTCGCCGTCGGCAGCAGCCGGTGGCGGAGCACGTCCAGGATGCCGTCCGCGACATAGACGCGGCCGTCGTCACCGATCACGGGATCGCAGAGATAGACGAGCTTCCCATTGCGCGTGCGCGCCCGCTCGACGAAATCGGCGATGACGGCGGCATTGCCGGGCGAGCCGAGATAGCCGGTGACGACCACCGCGGCCTCGTCGACCAGGCCGCGCTCCTCGACTCCCCTCAGGAGATCGGCGACGAGCTCGGTCTCGAGCACCCGCCCGCGCAGGCTCGGATAGCGCGGATGGTTGGACAGCAGCGTCGTCGGCACCGCAGCGACGTTCACGCCCTCCGCCTGCATGGCATAGGCGGCCGCGCTGTTGCCGACATGGCCGTGGACCACCTGGCTCTGGATGGAGATGACGAGCATGAAAGAGGTCCGTAGAGTCAAACGTCGGGCGACGCAAGCGCTGCGTCCTGTCGCGGACTCGTCATTCCCGCGTGATATTTCCGGTCGCACGTCAGCCATCCGTCGGTCCGGACACAGCCTCCGCATGACCTCCGCCTTCAACGCCTATACGGCTCTCGCCCTCGCCATCGTGTTCGAGGTCACCGCGTCGGCGTTCCTGCAGCAGTCCGCGCAGTTCACCCGTCCCTGGCCGACGCTGGCGATGGTGCTGTTCTACGTCGCCTCGTTCTACGCGCTCTCGGTGGCGATTCGGGTGATCCCGTTGAGCATCGCCTATGCGATCTGGGGCGGGGTCGGCATCATCCTGACCGCCACCGTCTCCTTCGTGCTGTTCCGTCAGATCCTGGACGCCGCAGCCTTCGTCGGCATCGCGCTGATCGTATCAGGGGTGGTGATCATCAACCTGTTCTCGGAGACCACCGTGCGTTGATGCGCGCGGTGCCGACTCTGAGCAAGAGGTCGCGCCCCACCATCACGCTGCGGACAGCTGATCGAGCTCGGACGGCGCGTAGGCCTTGCCATCCTGGTCGGTGACGACCACCCGCCACCCCTCGCTCGCCCACACTTTCGCCTTCGCCACGATGAGCAACCGGCTCTCGCGGGCGAAACTGTACTTCTCGTTGTCGCGTTCTGCGACCATCTTGTAGGCCAATTCGCATCCCCTTGCGTCGCCCTGCACCCGGCCTTGTCGTGGCAGCGGGCTTTGGCGGCAATTCGCCGGGAGCGTGGCAATTTGGTGCCATCCACGAGGCCTGTGGCCGGCCCCGTGCCGTCGCAACAGAGCCGATCTCGTTGCCTCGGATCGGCGCTAGTGCACGCGGATAATGTGCGGGCGGCCGAGATTGATCAGGCCCTGCACCGCCGAAAGGCGGTCATTGAGGGCTGCGATGGTGAGCAGCAGATTGTTGCGACGCTCATCGAGTAGTCCCATTTCTGCGCCCGACAGCTTGGTGCCCGCCCGCTCCTTGTGGATCTCCTCGAGGGATTCGCGCAGTCCGGCAATCAGGCCGGCCAGCTGCTTGGCCTCCTTGGTCATCGACCGCTTCGCGACATTTTGCTGACGGCGCGTCTCCGCTTGGCTCTGTCTCATCGTCATCCTCCGGTGCCCCGCTGCCCCGAGTGGATGCTTACAGCTTTGGATAGACATATTACGATCGATGAAATCTGCCCGCGAAGAACTTTCTTAAATTGTACGCGCACGGAACCCGATCGCGCGGGAGCGGAAAGCCCGGCACCAAGGCCGGGCTTTCGTTGCGGCTAGCCAGAGCTCGGCGGCGGAAACGCGGGCGGAACGGCCCGCGCGGCGCTTTCGGCGTCACCTCGCCGGCAGCATGAATGCGTCGAAGAACGAGGCCAGCCCGGCAAAATCGTTGAGCGGCAGCACGGTCGCGACATACTGGTCGGGCCGCACCACGACCATGCAGCCGGCTGTCCGATCGATGCCGCGCATCGTGAAGACGTCGTGGCCGCTCTTGAGATCCGGGCAGAACATCTTCTCGTAGTCGTACAAGCCGTAACGGCCTTTGCTCGGGAGCAACATCGGCGGCATCGCCTCGATGGCGAGCTCGCGATGGTCCTGCTGAAACACCGCGCGCAGATCGATCACGCTGTCGATGTCAGCCCCAACAGGCGTATATCGACGGATAGGTGACTTCCGGGATTCCGCGAGGAAATTGCACAAGGCACGAATGGCCGAGCCCGACGCTGCCGGGTTCTCATCGGGCGAGAACGCGTAGATGCGGAAGCGGCCATCGGCCCGTGCGGCATGGCCGAGATGTACCGGCTTGGCGTCCGCCAGCCGGATCACCGGCGCGGAATGGAAGCGCGTGCCGATAATGAGGCCCTGCGCGAGGTGCTGATGCGTGGCCGCGCCGGTGAGCATCGACGGCTTGTAATGCGTTGCCGTGCCCGCGGTAAAACGTCCGTGCCGGACGAAATAGTCCTGCGTTTTGGCGGCATCGGCGCCGCCGGCCTTGGCGGCGGAGGCGAGGATATCAGCCCATTCGCGATCGAAATCGATCAGCTCCTTCGCGACTGCCCGGCGCTCGGCCGAATAGGAATGCAACAGGCTTTGCGCACATTGCCTCCGCAGCACGGCGGCGAGCTTCCAGCCGAGATTGAAGGCATCCTGCATTGAAACGTTCATGCCCTGCCCGGCCTTCGGGCTGTGGGTGTGGCAGGCATCGCCGGCGATGAAGATGCGCGGCAGGCGCGTCTCGATCTCGCCCTCCGGCACGTCGTCGAACTTGTCGGTGAGGCGCTGGCCGATCTCGTAGACCGACCACCAGGCGATTTCCTTCACCTCGAGCCGATGCGGCTTCAGGACCCGCTGCGCTTTCGCAATCACGTCGTCGGCGGTGATGTTGCGATTGGCAACGCGTTCGCCGACATCGAGCTTGGCGAGCTCGACATAGATGCGGACCATGTAGCCGCCTTCGCGCGGAATGATCAGCAGGCTGCCGTCCCTGGCCGACTGGATCAGCGACTTGAAACGGATGTCCGGAAAATCGGTCACGGCCAGCACGTCCATCACGCCCCAGGCGTGGTTGGCGGAATCACCGTGCAGCTCGCGCCCGATCGATTTGCGCACCGTGCTGCGGGCGCCGTCGCAACCGACGACGTAGCGGGCCTTGACCGTCTCGACCTTGCCCTCGTTCGCGGCATCGACGCGTTCGAGGCGCACGGTTACGGGATGATCGTCGGCACCGGCCGCCGGATCGACATTCACATCAAGCACGCGTCGGCTGTAATACGGCTCGAGCTTCGCCGGCGACTTGCGCATGACGTCGAGAAAGCAATCATGGACGCGCGCCTGGTTCAGGATGAGGTGCGGGAATTCCGACAGCCCGTCCTCGACGTCCTGCACCCGGCCGCTGCGGACGATCTTCTCCGGCGCCGCTTCATCCGGCTTCCAGAACGTGGTCTCGTTGACCCAACAGGCCTCCTTCAGCACACGCTCGCTGAAGCCATAGGCGTGGAACATCTCCATGGTGCGGCAGGCGATGCCGTCGGCCTGGCCGACGAGGAGGCGGTCCGGCTTCTGCTCGACGATGCACGTCCTGATGTCGGCGAATTGCGCGAGCTGGGCGGCGAGCGTCAGGCCGGCCGGCCCGCAGCCGACGATGAGGACATCGACCTCGCCAGGCACGGCGCCCGCCGCTCCCGATGCCTGAACGCGCGCGGCAGGATCGGCGATTTCAGGGTCGCCCGGCTGAAATCCATTGAGATGGAACTGCATGAGCACCTCCCCCGCAAATTCTGCTTCTTATTGATCAGTATGCTGACTATCAGTATACTTGTCAATGATGCGCACCGCTCTGCCCCGGAGGAGATTTCGGTGAAAGACAACAACGACATGCCCGGACATCTGGCACGCCGCTTCCAGCAGATCTCGGTCGCGGTGTTCCTGGCCGAGGTCGAGGACGCCGGCTTCGATCTCACTCCGGTGCAATACGCCGCGCTTGCAACCATCAAGGCCAATCCGGGGCTCGATCAGGTGACGCTCGCCGGATTGATCGCCTACGATCGCACCACCATCACCGGCGTGATCGATCGCCTCGTCCAGAAGGGCCTCGCGGAGCGGCGCCCCTCCAGCCGCGACCGCCGCGCGCGTGAGCTCGAGATCACCGACGAGGGCCGCCGCACGCTGCGCAAGATCACCCCGGCCGTCGAATCCGCGCAGCGCATCATGCTGCGCGGCCTCAGCGCGAAAGAGGGTGAGGAGCTGATGCGGCTGCTGCGCAAGGCCATCGCCGCCGGCAACGAGCTCAGCCGCGCGCCGCTGCGCGATGCGCAGCTCTGATCGCGGACCATGTCCGTAATTGTCGCAGCGCACGAAACCAGGAACTAACCTTCGGCTGCTAACGTCGGCCGCATTGGGGCGCTTAACGCGCGATTAACTTTGCGGGGCGGAGTTTCGGATGTTCAGGTTCCTCGTTGTGGCCGCGGCCGTCGCGCTCTCGACCGTTCAGGCGGTCGCAGGGGGCCATGGCGGCGGCGATCCTCCTCCGCCGAAGGTCGAGGCGCCAACGGCTCCCGCGAAGGTCATCCTGACCAAGCAGGGGCCCAAGCTCGTCGATCTCAACGGCATGACGCTCTACTATTATGAGCGCGACACCACGGGAAAGACGTCGAACTGCAACGGCAAGTGCATCGAGAGCTGGGTGCCGCTCGCCGCAACGGCCGACGCCAGGGCCGTCGGCGACTTCACCGTGATCAACCGCAACGACGGCAGCAAGATGTGGGCCTACCGTTATCGCCCGCTCTACACCTCGCCCGCCGACAAGGCGCCGGGCGACGCCAACGGCAACGCCACGACGCTGCAATGGCGGGTCGCCCGGCCTGAGAACTAGAGCGTGACAACGCACCTAAATTCGAACTGACCGGCGCAGACCTCAGCCCCGCCAGCGCCCGCCTGCTGCGGCCTGCGCGCTCTGCCCCGGCGGCAGCACCACGACCATCGAATTGAGCTTCACCCGGTCGTAGAGATCGATGACGTCCTCGTTGCGCATCCGGATGCAGCCGGACGAGATCGCCTGCCCGATATATTCAGGCTGGTTGGTGCCGTGGATGCGATAGAGCGTGTCCTTGTTGCCGACATAGAGATAGATGCCCCGCGCGCCCAGCGGATTGGCGGGACCGCCGGGAACGCGCGCGGGATAGGGACCGAGTCGCGCCTGGATATCCGCGGTCGGGACCCAGTCCGGCCATTCCGCCAAGCGACCGACCCGCGCGACGCCGGAGAACGCCATGGCTTCCTCGCCGACGGCAACGCCGTAGCGGATCGCCTTGCCCTCGGGCAGCACGTAATAGAGGTAGCGCGCGTCGGTATCGACCAGGATCGTGCCCGGCTGCTCCTTGCGGTGGTAATCGACGATGTGACGCAGATATTGCTGGGGCACGTTCGCCTTGGCGTAAGGCGCGTGCGCGAGCAACTGACGGTCGCGCGGCGTCATGCTCGCATCCGTCGATGGCGAAAGTGTCGTCTGCATGCAGCCGCCCAGCGGCAGCAGGGCTGCGACGAACAAAACGAGTAGAGATCTTGGCACCGCCGGCCCCCCGATAGCGGAATAACGACGCCCCCGCCGTCACCAGATATTGCCAAAATCGTGCTGAAAACAAGGCGGTGCAGGAACACATGCGCGTGTTCGGCAAATTGGGTTCCATCACCACAAAGGGCGGAAGAGTGTCGCATCATCTCCATCCCCTCGCCTTGCTTTGGTCAAACCCGGCTGGACTCGTGCGACATGGGGACCGGGTATGGCCTCACCTCGGATCAGCCCCGCGCCAATGCGGATGCCTTAACCTCGAACACTGGGCTTCAAAGGAGCTGCGATGCTCGCGACGCTGAACGCCAAGCAAATCGTCGATGAGATCGTGAAAGACACGGTCAAGGACAACGATCCTCACGACGCGGTCCAGATCTCGCCCGAGATCGTGCGGGCCTCGCGCCCCGCCAGCGTGTCGCCTGCGCTGGCGCCAGAGATCGCGCCGCGTCCGGAGCCCAGGTTTGCCCCGGAACCCAAGTTTGCCCCGCAGCCCAAGGTCACGCCGAAGTTCACTCTGGAGCCGGCGCGCGCGCCCGAGCCAAGCATCAACGTCGTCTACGGAAAATCCACTGCGGCACCGTCGATCGACACCGCTGTCCGCGTCACGTCCAGCGATGGTCCCGTGATGAAGAAGCGGTCCTCGGTCGGCAAGTGGCTGCGCGGGGCGTTCGTCACGTTCCTGCTTGCCGGCGCCAGCGTGGCCGCCAGCATCGCCTGGGAGAAGCACGGCGACACAGCAAAGCAGTTACTGGCCGAATGGACGCCGGTGCTGACCTCGCTGCTCCCGACGACCTCGTTGTTGTCTGCGACACCGCAGCAAAGCGCGCCGGTCGCCGCCGCCCAGGC
Source organism: Bradyrhizobium sp. IC4059 (assembly GCF_020193615.1). NCBI lineage: Bacteria > Pseudomonadati > Pseudomonadota > Alphaproteobacteria > Hyphomicrobiales > Nitrobacteraceae > Bradyrhizobium > Bradyrhizobium sp. IC4059. Next base: position 587,924 of record NZ_JADYVH010000002.1, on the reverse strand, counting down.
TGCGCCTACCGCAGCGGAAGCCGCGCCCAACCAAACGGCAGATCAAGCTGCTGCGCCGCCCGCGGCTCAGCTAGCTGCGACTGCGCCCGCGGCACCACAGTCGGTCGACGCGGCGCAATCGGTGCAATCGATGACACGCGATCTCGCCGCCATGGCGCAGCAGATCGAGCAGCTCAAGGCCAACATCGCCGAGTTGAAAGCCGGACAGGAGCAGATGGCGCGTGAGATGGCGAGGCCTCCCGCACCGAAGCCGGTCACCGAGGCGAGGCCGCCGGTCGATCCGCGCGCGCGCGCAGCCGCGCTCCCGCCGCAGCCTGCGGCGGCGCCGGTTCGCAAGCCCAAGCCGCCTGTAACGCGGACCTACATGCCGGCCTCTTCGCCCGCGCCGCTCGCGCCTTCGCCGCCGCTATCGCAGGCCGCCGCCGCCACGCCGCCGGCTGCGCCGACCACGACGACGCAAGCCGTTGCTGATGACGACGGACCTATCGTGCGTCCGCCGATGCCGCTGCGCTAGAGCATGATCCGAACCCGAAGGGCCGCGTAAGCGCAAAGTGCGCAGCGGTTTTCCGAACGATCATGCTCAAACAACAACAACCTGAAGCGCGATGACGATTCATCCTGATCGCATCGCGCTTTAGAGCAGCGACGCAGCCTTGCTGTCACGCGCTCACGCACGCTGTCCGAGTCGATGTGAAGCGTTAACTCCGGGCGATTACGGTGAGCGACGTCTCGCTCAAGAGAAAAGGCCGTCGGGATCTATGCCGGCGGCCTTCTCTTGCAGCTGCCGGTTCCCGGAGCCCGGTTCTGCTGCAATTCCATGCCTAATGATCACGCGGGTATATTTAATAAACTCTTAACGAGCCCGCACGTTGCACATCATTTCTGCGCCATAAGCCCAGAGATTGCGCGCTCTGTTCATTCGATAGATGTCGACTCAGTGGTACCATCCGACATGTGTTGAGACTTGCACTGAAGCTCAGATCGTCACACCGGGGAATTCGGATGCCCTACTATTCTTTCGATCTCGTGGTTGGTGGTGAGTTCAAGAACCAGGGTGGAATCATCCTCGAAGACATCGAGGTTGCCTCCGATCGCGCCGACCAATTGGCTTGCGAGCTGTCGCAGGTAAAGCCCGAACTACAGCAGAAAGGTTGCGCGGTGCGCGTCACCGATCGCGATCACAACGAGGTCTATCGCACGCCGCTCGATCCGGTGCCGGCCTGGCAGCGCTAGGCTAATCCAGCACCGGCGCCTCGAACCAGTTCGTCAGCGACAATCCGCCGTCGACGACGAAGGCTGCGCCGGTGACGTAAGCGGACAGCTTGTTCGACAGCACCGTGAGCGCCATCGGTGCGAGATCCCCGGCCTTACCGAGGCGTCCGAGCGGAATGTGCCGCGCCAGCGCGGGATCGGCGACGAACCCGCCGGCTGCGATCGCGCCGGGGACCAGCGCGTTGACGCGGATGTCGTAGCGTCCGAGCGTCTTGGCCAGCTCCTTCACCAGCATCGCCATGGCGGCCTTTGCCGTCGAGTAATGCGCCAGGTTGCGCGGCGTGCCCGCATGTAGCGAGGTCAGAAACAGGAATGAGCCCGGCCGCTTCGCCGCGATCAGCCGCTTGGCGAGCTCGCGCGCCAGGTGAAAGCCGGCATCGAGATTGACGGCATGCATCTCCTGCCAGGTGTTGCGATCGACTGCGAGCAAGTGATCCGCCTCGCGCCGCGGCGGCGAGGCGCTGTGGACCAAATGCGTGACCTCGCCCAGCGCGGAATGCGCTGATGTCAGCAGCTCATCGCAGGCCTCGAGGCTGGCAAGATTGCCGACCCAGGGCACGGCGAGACCTGGCCTCTCGCTCGCGCCGATCGCGGCACGCACCCGCTCCGCGCTGACATCCGCGAACACGGTGCGGACGCCCTCGCCGACCAGGCCGAGCGCGATCGCGCGGCCGATGCCGTTGCCTGCGCCGGTGACGAGCGCGGTGTCGCGTGTGGGATCGAACGGCGTGCTGAACAGGCTCATATCGCGCTCCGATGCTGGGGAGCGCAGGTTAGCCTACTGGGCCGATCGGCGACAATTGTGTCCCGATCCCATTGCCGAGCGGCGCGCCGGACGCTAGCCTCTCGATAAAATGGAGGAGGTCCCAGGGATGCGCACCGGTTTTCTGATGACGGGCCTGTTGCTGTTGGCCGCGCCGGCCCTCGCGGGCGATGCGCCGCCGCGATCGACCTATGTGACGATGGTCTTGCAGGCCTTCGCCGCCAAGGTCGAGTGCCCCAACACCGATCTCGCCTATCAGGACCTCGTGCAGAGGGCGCAGCAGATGCACCTGCCCGACGGCACCACCGAGAAGGTGCGCAAGGCGATCGCCTGGCTGCATACCGGCGGCAAGATGGGCGAGAAGCAGGACGATGACCTGATGGCGGAGGTCGCGATCGCGACCCAGGCGACCGACATGGACCAGCGCCGCCTCGGCATGTCCGGCTGGTGCGAAGCCCAGAAGACCAATCTCGCCGGCCTGATCCGCAGCAAGGGTGGCTAGCGCGCCGCCCCGTTAAGCACGCCGCGACGGAACCTCTGCCGCGGCCCAAAATCGTCATAATTTTTCACAGCATGCGGCCTCTTTCCGAATTCGAACAGGAGGTCCTCATGCGGAGTATCCATTTCGTTTTCGCCGGCGCGATTGCAGCCGCCGCGGTGCTGACTGCGCCCGCACTGGCGAGAAATTCCGACGCCCAGAAGGGCGGGGAAAAGTCCACCTCGCCGTCCTGCAGTGCCTATCAGCAGGCGCCGGACGGCTCGTGGGAACCGCTGCCCTGCAAGGAATCGGGCGAGCGCGCGCAGCCGCAGACACAGAACCGCAATTCGTCCCAAGGCGCCGATCGCGGCGAGCGTTGAAACTCGCGCGTTCGAGTGTCAGCTCTGATGCGGGCCGCGCATGATCTTCATGGCGTCCACGATGTGACGCCATTCCCTGGCCTCATCGGCCTCGCCGCGGCCCTCGCAGGCCTGGGCCTGCTCAGCGGCCTTCGCGATCGCAGCAAAGCCGTGCTGTTCGAGCATCTGCCGGGCAAGTGTATGGACCTGGACCTCGGACATCATGGGCGCTCTCCCGTCTGACCTGCCGCGGTGCAACGCTGCCGCGGGTGGTTCACAACGATCGAGGCGCGGGGCGCGTTCCGTCCAATCGATGTGAACGGCAAGACAAAGGCGGCCCGCCATGCCCGGCGGACCGCCTTCGCACCCACCCCAGAATCGGGAGTCTGCGGCCGCGTCCCCTACGCGACCGCCACCTTCTTGCCCTCGAAATCGTTGGGCACCTCGATGTCGACCTCGAGGGTCGAGACCTCGTCGCCGCGTTCAAGCCGGACGATGACCTTGGTCGGGTCCAGCATCACATGTTTGGACACGACAGCGAGAATTTCCTCACGCAGCACACCGAGCAGATCGGGCTGGCCGCGCATTCCACGTTCATGGGCAAGCAGGATCTGCAGCCGTTCGCGCGCGACGGGTGCTGTGGCCTTCTTGCCGCGGAGGAGTCGAAGCAGACCCATGCTCATGCAGCCCTCCGTCGCAGCAGCCGGTCCATAAATCCTCTGCGCTCGGCAGGAACGTGCATTGTCACGTTCTCGCCGCAGAGGCGCTTAGCGGCGTCCATATAGGCTCGTGCCGGCGCTCCATCGGCATTCGACAGAGTCACAGGCGTGCCGACGTTGGAGGCCTTCAACACGTCCTGGCTCTCGGGGATGATGCCGAGCAAGGGCGTGGCAAGGATCTCCAGGATGTCGTCGATGGTCAACATCTCGCCGCGCGCGGCGCGCGAGGGATCGTAGCGAGTGATGAGAATATGCTTCTCGACGCGCTCGCCCTTCTCGGCCCGCACCGTCTTGGAATCGAGCATGCCGATGATGCGGTCGGAATCGCGCACCGAGGAGACTTCCGGATTGGTGACGATCACGGCCTCGTCGGCAAAGCGCATCGCCATGGAAGCGCCGCGCTCGATGCCGGCCGGGCTGTCGCAGATCACCCAGTCGAACCGGCTGCGCAACTCGGCAATGACCTTGCCGACGCCCTCCTCCGTCAGCGCGTCCTTGTCGCGGGTTTGGGACGCCGGCAGCAGCCACAAATTCTCCAGCCGCTTGTCCTTGATCAGCGCCTGCGGGAGTTTGGCGACGCCCTGCACCACGTTGATGAGATCGAACACGACGCGGCGTTCGGCGCCCATCACGAGGTCGAGGTTGCGCAGGCCGACGTCGAAATCGACGACGACCACCTTGTCGCCGCGCTGCGCCAAGGCAGCTCCCAGCGCGGCGGTCGTCGTGGTCTTACCGACCCCGCCCTTGCCTGATGTCACGACCAGTACCTTACTCATCTGAAATGTCTCCTTTGCTGGTCAGTTCAGTGCTGTAATTCGCATGGTATTCCCCTGCAGCCAGGCCTGCGCCGGCTTGCCGCGCAGGGCCTCGTCGATGTCCTCGGCGGTCTGATAAAATCCGTCGATTGCAAGCAGTTCGGCCTCGATCTTCTGGCAATAGATGCGCGCGCTGGTGTGTCCATTGACGCCCGCCATGGCGCGGCCGCGCAGCGCGCCGTAGACGTGGATGGAGCCGCCGGCGACGACCTCGGCGCCCGAGCCGACCGAGCCGAGAATGGTGACGTCGCCTTCCGGGAAGATCACGGTCTGGCCCGAGCGCACGGGGTTTTCAAGCAGCAGCGACGTCGGCTTGGTCTCGACCTTCGCTTCGGCCTTCTTCGGCGCGCTCGGCTCGACCACGCAGCTGCGTCCGCCCGACAGCAGCGGCGGCATCATCGGCGTCAGCCTTGCCTCCTCCACGCCCTCGATGCCGAGCACGCGGATGTTGCGGTCCTGCAGGCTGGTGAGCAGATGGCCGATGCCGGCCTGGCTGAGATCGACCGAAGACAGGTCGATCACCACCGGCCGTCCGGCGAAAAAGCCGGGCGAGCGCGCAATCGTGGCGTCGATCTCGTGCAGCCAGTCCTGGACCGGAACCGTCGGCGTGAACACGAAAGCCACATAGGAGCGCCCGCGCAGGCGCACCATCTGACGTTGGACCTTTGCTGCAGCCTCCATGGCGGCCGACTCGTTCCCTGTTATTGAATGGTTAACGATGCGGCCGATATGGTTAATGGCTGGTTAATGTCTCCGCGCAGTTACGTGAGTGGAGGCGCGGTCCCGTAGCCTGGATGGAGCCAACGGTCGGCGCGAAAGCGCCGCCCGTTTGTGCAATCCGGGTCTCGCGCATCACCCGGCACTCTCCCGGATTGCGCTGCGCTCCATCCGGGCTACGAAGCTGGGCGCGGCGTAAACACCGCGCCCTCGCCTCTTCCGCTCAGGTCTTGCTGCGCGTCTTGCTGAGCAGATAGTTGTCGTAGAAATTCTCCGCGATCTGCGTATAGAACAGCACCTCCTTCATATACGCGTCGTGGCTCTCCTTGGTCCGCTTGAACAGGTCGCTCTTGGCGGCGAGCTCGTTCAGATGGTCCTGAGTCGCATTGTAGCAGGCCTCCAGCACCGGTTGCGGGAACGCCTTCAGCTCGGTGCCGTTCGCAATCAGCCGCTTTAGCGCACCGGGGTTCACGCTGTCGTATTTCTCGAGCATCCACGCACCGGCCGCCGCGCCCGCCTGGTTGACGATCGCCTGATATTGCTTAGGCAGCGAATTCCATTTCTCGTCGTTGACGATCATGTGCAACATGGCACCGCCTTCCCACCAGCCGGGGAAGTAGTAGTATTTGGCGACCTTGTAGAAGCCGAGCTTCTCGTCGTCGTAGGGACCGACGAACTCGGCGGCATCGATCGTGCCCTTCTCGAGAGCCGGATAGACGTCGCCACCGGCGATCTGCTGCGGCACGACGCCGAGCTTTGCCAGCACATGGCCACCCATGCCGGCGATGCGGAATTTCAGGCCCTTGAGGTCGTCGACGGACTTGATCTCCTTGCGGAACCAGCCGCCCATCTGGGTGCCGGAATTGCCGCAGAGGATGGCGTGCGCCTTGAAGGGTTTGAGCGCTTCGTTGGTGAGGTCGGCGCCGCCCCCGAAGTGCCACCATGATTCCTGATGCCGATGGTTCATGCCGAAGGGCGCGCCGGTGGCATAGGCCAGCGCCGGCTCCTTGCCGATGTAAAAATAGAGCGGCGTCTGCGCCATCTCCACTGATGCGGTGCTGACCGCATCGAGCGCCTGCAGGCCGGGCACGAGCTCGCCCGCCGAGAAGGTCTGGATCTGGAATTTGTTGTCGGTGGCCTCGGCGACATATTTCGCAAATGTCTGCGCCGTGCCGTAAATGGTGTCGAGCGATTTCGGGAAGCTCGACGTCAGGCGCCATTTAATCTCGGGCATGCTCTGCGCGATCGCAGGGGCCGCAACCAGCGTGGTCGCGCCGGCGACCGCACCACCTTGGAGGAATGTACGGCGTTTCATGATGGGTCTCCCTTGAACTCAGCGTCGAATGGATGGCCTGGGCCACGGTTTCTTGGCGAACCGTTTGCCCGTTCCGGGAGCGGAGTTCAAGCGACGGAAAAGAAAGGTCGGGCTTGCACCGGATACCGTGGACCAGCTGGACCCAGCATGTCGCGGCGGACCCGCCCGCTCGGCCCGGCCTCGCCTCAGGCGGCCGCTGCTTCCTCGTACAGGCCGGCGATGAAATCGCTGAACGTCGGTGCTAGCGGCAGGACATAGCCCCATTGATCGGACATCGCCTGCGCCAGTGTCCAGGGCTTTTCGTATTCGGCCATCTCGTGGTCCATGAACCAGATCTCGCCGAAATGGGCCTTGTCGATCGTCATGCAGATCGGATTGCCGCCGTGGTCGCTCATGATCCACAACAGCTCATCGACGGTCGGCCATTGCGGCGTCTGGCGCGTCTGCACCAGCGAGCACTCGTCGGACCGCAATCCCAGGACCTCCTGCACCGAACCCGCCCAGTCCCCATGCGGCCAGTTGAAGTCGGCGCCCCCCTGATGATAGCCGCCGGCGCAGGCCAGCAGGAAGCGGCGATAGTCGTCCGGCAAGCGACAGCCGATGGACGTCTCGAAGGCGGTGAGCGCGGCTTCGGTTGGTTGCTCCGCGCCAACGTCGATGCCTGCAATGAATTCTGCCAATTTCATATTCCCTCTCCCTGGCGCGGACGCGCAAGCCTTCGTCGCACCCGCCTTGCAGTGGGTTCGAGGGCGACGGATCAGGCCAGAGGGAGAGATTCTCTCAGAGCAGCTTGGCGCTGACGAACAGCGCGCGCACGGCGTTGGTTGCCTGCACCGCCAGCATGGCGTTACCGGCGGCGCCTTCCAGGGCCGCGACGGCGTCCTCGTGCAGCGAGCGAAATTCCATCCACTCGACCGATTTGAAGTTGGTCAGGAATTGATAGGCCTGACCGACGGTCGCGATCGCCAGCGTGTCGCCGTTCAGCTTGATCTTGAACGTCGTGCGCAGCGGGGTCTCGGAATTGGATGGATCGCTCATGGGCTGCTTCTGGACGAGGACGGCTTAACGAAGGGGAAACGGCAGCCCCGCCGTCGCAGGCGAATATCAGGAATCGGTGCTCGCGCGCTGCGAGGCGGTCGCCGCGCCGCGCAGACTCGGCACCACGACCAGGCGGTTGAACTCGCCATTGTCGTAGGCCTTGATGAACCGATCATAGTCCTTGATCGAGACGCAGCCGTTGGAATCGCCGCGCGGCCCGAGCAGGTAATTGTGCGTGAGCAGCCCGACGCGGCCAAGCGCGCTGGTGCCTTCGACCGGGGTCATGCGCAGCGCACGGACGCCGTGGAACGGCTTTTCGCGCGGCTTCAGATCGTAGATCGCCGGCGGCGTCGCGCCGACCATCCGCCGGTCGACATGGTCAGGATTGTCCATCAAGGCGCCCAGGCCGGAATGGGCTTCCAGCGCCACGCCGCTCGGCAGATAGACCGCCTTGGCCGAGATGTCATAGACCGCGGTGCGCGAATCGTAGCCGAGCGCGGCGAGGTCCGGCCCCCTGCCGAGCAGGCCGTCGCCGGGCGTCAGCGAGGCCAGCTTGATCTTGTCGGTGAATTTTTCGAAGAAATTGCGGTTGTCGACCCTGAGATTGGTGTCCGCATAGGCCTGGCTGGAGGCGATCTGAGCGGAGAAGTCCGCCTGGACTGGACGCGCGCGCGGCATGGGGATGGCGTCGGCGCGCTGCGAGCGCCTCGCCTCCTCGGTCATGTACCGGTCGTCCTCGGTCAGGATCGAGCGCCAGTCGTCGCCCTGGAGCTTCTGGGCCAGCATGGCCTTGGCATCCCGCAGCTTGAGCTGGGCCGCATTCACCGCGGAGCGCTCCAGCACCCGCAGACCAAGCTCGCGCGGCGACGGGCCGGCTGAGGCCGAGGCGAAACGGTCCTCGAATGAGGGGGCATTGGCCGGCGGCAACGCCGCGGAGACCAGCGGGGTCGAATCGCTGATATCGGCGACCCACGCGGCGGCGCCGAGCGCCAGCGCCATCGCGGCCACAGACAGCAGAATCGTTTCAGCCCGCCCGACACGGCGGCGCGACAACAGCCTCTCGGCGTGTGCTGCGTCGGAAACCATCAGATCCCCAAATCGACCCCCGGGGGGCTTACCCACCCCCACCCGGAGAGACTCTATACCAGCTACCACATTGGGAGCCAAAAGTTAGGCATAATCGGGGCCGCCAAGGCCCTCCAAAGGTATCCCCTAAGGTATCCAATGACCGATCCGTTCGATCTCGATCGCTTTGTCCAGGCCCAAGACCCGGTCTATGGCGACATCTTGGGCGAGCTGACTAGGGGCCGGAAGCAGACTCACTGGATGTGGTTCATCTTCCCCCAGGTCGCAGGTCTCGGCGCCAGCGCCATGTCGCAGCGATATGCCATCGGCTCCCGCGCGGAGGCCGAGGCCTATCTCGTCCACCCTATCCTGGGCGGCCGGCTGATCGAATGCACCAGGCTGGTGCTCGCGGTCGAGGGCCGGACCATCAACGCGATCCTCGGCGCGCCGGATGACGCCAAATTCCGCTCGTCGATGACGCTGTTCGGCGCGGTCTCCGACGAGCCCGTCTTCGATCAGGCGCTCGCCCGATATTTCGCAGGCGAACGCGATGGCGCTACGCTGGATATCCTCGAAAGGCTGGATCAGGCTCGGCATTAGCAGGCGCCGATCAACGTCCTTGGAAGACGGCCGCGCGACGCTCGATGAAGGATTGGATGCCCTCCTTGGCGTCGGCACTGCCGAGCACACGATCGCGAATTTTCGGGATGTAGGCAATCGCAGCCGCTTCGCCAGCTTCGACATAGTTCGCCGCCGCTTCCTTGGTCACCTGGATGCCGAGTGGCGCATTGCGCGCGATCATGGCGGCGAGCGTCATCGCCCGCTCGATCTGCTCGCCTGCAGGCACGACCTCCTGGACGAGACCGATCGCATGCGCGCGCTGCGCCGAAAACTCGTCGCAGAGGAACAGATGATACATCGCATCGCCCCAGCCGGCCCGCGATAGGAAGCGGAAATGCGCGCCGCCCAGCGGTGCGATGCCGCGCCTCGCCTCCATTTGGCAGAAACGTGCATCGTCGGCCGCAACCACGATGTCACCGGCGAGCATCAGCTCGATGCCGATGGTGTAGACGATACCCTGCACGGCCGTCACGATCGGCTTGCGGCAGCGCTTGTTGAGCCCGAACGGGTCGACATTGCCGTCCTTGGTGTTGCGCTTCTCCGCGGTGGGACCGAAGAATTTGGGCATATCGAGACCTGCAGTGAAATCCCCGCCCTCGGCGCAGACCACGCCGACGCGATAGGCCTCGTTGTGGTGCAATTCGGTGAGTGCATCGGACAATTGCTCCATCATCGCAGGCGTGAACGCGTTCTTCTTCGCGGCGTTGGCGATGATGATTTTGAGGACGTGGCCGTGCACCTCGGTGCCGATCTGACCTTCGCTCATGTGCTCGTCTCCCGATTGTTGGTGTTGGCAGCAAGTCAGGCCGGCTGCTGAAGCGCCGCGCGGATCGCCTCGATCCGGGCCGGCGTGAACACGCCGGAATCCAGCAGCTGAAGGATCGAGAGCACGCCGCCGCGCGATCCCCAGCTTCCCTCATCGATGATCTCGAAATTGACCCACCAGGTCGGCGACGGCGCCGGCATGCCGCAGGCCTCCGCAAGCCGCGCCAGCACGTTGCGGATCACCTCGGCGCGCACCGCCGCCGGCCAGGCCGCGTTCATGACGGCGATGTTGACGGTGATGATGTCGCGCGGCTTGTCCTGGTCGCACAGCAACCGGCCGCCGATCGCCATGCTGTCGGACGGAAGGTCGTGGAAATGCACCTGGAACCCCATTCGGGCCGCCGGCGCCCTCTGGCCGACCTCGGGCTCGAGCACGGCGTCGGTCAGGCTTTCCGCAAGCTGCCGGCGCTGCGGCAGGCCGAGCCGTCCGGCCGGTGCGGTGACGGTAATGATGGTCAAATCGGCACCTCTCCACGAATATGACACTCGTCATATCTCAGCACGGCTTGCCTATGTCAAGTGTCATAGTCTAGATGGAGATGGCCAATTGCAGGATTCCCGATGACTGCCACCACACGCGACAGGATGATCGCCGGCGCCGCCGACCTGATGAGCCGCCGCGGCGTCAACGCCACCAGCATGCGCGACGTGGTCCGCCACACAGCGACGCCGCGCGGCTCGATCAGCCACCACTTCCCCGACGGCAAGCCGCAATTGATCGCCGAAGCCGTGACCTTCGCCGGCCGGCAGGTATCCATTCCTCTGGAGAAAGCCATGAACGAACGCGGCGTGATCGGCGGCCTCAAGGCTTTTGTCGCATCATGGCGCCGCCAGTTGGAGGCAACCGGCTTCGAGGCCGGCTGCCCTGTGCTCGCCGTGGCGGTCGATCGCTATGTCGGTGAGCCCAGCGACAAGGACGACGCGGCCGCGCAGCAGCACCTGCTCGACCTCGCCGACGGCGTGTTCGCCGATTGGCGGCGGATCATGCAAGCAGCCTTGTTGCGCGAAGGACTGGCTGCCGAGCGCGCCGAGCGGCTTGCAACGCTCGTCGTCGCCTCGATCGAAGGCACGGTCGCGATGTGTCGCGCCAGCCGCAGCGCCGACGCGCTCGATCAGGTTCAGGAGGAACTGGAGATCGTCCTCGCAACCGCCCTCGCCTGCACAAAAAAATAGATTGGAGACGCGCAATGGACTTATCCCGGCAACGCGAACTCGCCCGTCAGCTCGCCGATTTGCGTCGCGAGGGCCGGCAACAGAGCGGCCTCGACGAACGGCTGGTCCCACCGGATGCGGACACGGCGTACCAAGTCGCGCAGATGGTGGAAGAAGAACTCGGCTGGGATGTCGTCGGCTGGAAGATCGCGGGCATGAAGTCGGGGCTCCAGCGTCAGCTTCGCATCTCCGCGCCGATCTATGGGCGGGTGTTCGCGCCCCTGATCAAGAGCTCGCCCGCTAGCGTCGAGCATGCCAGACAATGCAGCCCGATCCCCGAAGTCGAGTTCCAGGCGCGTCTCGGCGCCGATCTGCCGCCGCGCGCGAAGCCCTATACGGTGGACGAGGTCGGCGACGCCGTCGTCTCGTTGCATCCCGGCATCGAGCTCGCGGAGTGCCGCTTCATTCACGATGCGGCGTTTCCACCGATGCCGGCGATCATGGCCGACGGCTCCGGATCAGGAACGATCGTGCTCGGAGAGCCCATCGCCGACTGGCGTAGCCGCGACGTCGCCACTCAAGATGTCGTCCTGAATTGCAACGGCATCGAGAGACGCCGCGGCTCCGCTGCAGAGGCGATTGACCACCCGCTGGTGCCGCTGGCCTGGCTTGCCAACGAGCTGTCGCGGACCGGCATCGGTCTCAAGGCCGGCCAGACGATCAGCACGGGCACGCTGACCGGTATGCTCCGGCCCAAGGCTGGCGAGACCTACGTTGCCGATTTTGGTCCGCTGGGATCGGTCAGCGCGACCTACAGCTGAGCCGGCCAGGGAGCGTAAACCGCAGATTAACATGGCCGCCCTATCGTCCGGGCAAAATACTTCTCCGTTATTTGCCGGACAGATCATGAAAATCGGTACGCTCCTGACCAGCGCCATCGTCTCGCTCTCGACCGTCGGCGGCGGTCTCGCCGTCTACGTCGCCGCGACGAAGTACCAGACCATGGAACGGATCACTGAAGCGCAGGGGCGGCTCGCAATCGTCCGTGCGGTCAGCGACATCCCGCGCTATCTCAATCCGGAGCGCGGCTTTTCCACCAACATCCTCTACGGACCTGCGGCCATCGACCCTGCGCTGCTGGCCGAGCAGGACAAGCTGCGCAAGCAGACCGACCGCGCCCGCGACAAGATGAACGCGCTGCGCAAGGAGCTGCCCGGCCCGTTCGACGACGGCACCACGATCGGCAGCAACATCGACGGCATCAACGCGAAGTTCACCGCGTTGCGCGAGGCCATCGACAAGGCGCTGGCGGGTCCCGCCGAGGCGCGCAAAGACGCGGCCAAGAAGATCGTCGCCGACAATGCCGTGCTCAACGGCGGCGTGACTGCGCTGCTCAACGAGCAGGTCCGCCGCATGGCGATCCTGAACGGTGACGCTTACCGGCAGGCCAGCTACGCTAATGTCGCGATGACGCTGCGCGACGTCGGCGGCTTCAATTCCAGCCTGCACAAGAACCTCCTCGGCGGAAAGAAGCCGGCGACCGACGCCGAGAAGGCCGACATTGCCCGCTCGCAGGGCCGCAACGATCAGATCGTGATGTCGCTGCAGGAATTGCGCGGCAATCCAACAACGCCGGCGAATGTCGCGGAGGCCCTGGACAAGTTCAACGCGATCTATGTCGAGGAGTTCGGCCGCGAGCTCAAGCTGGTGAAGGACGGCGCGATCACCGGCAAATACGAACACGACATGGACACCTATTACGCCGCCACGCAGCGCGGCCTCGGCACCATCATCGGCGTCCGCGACGCCTTCTACGACAACGCCGAGCAGATTCTCGCCGGCGCTTCGTCGGCCGCGCACACCAGCTTCACGATCGCGCTCGTCGGCCTTGTCGCCGTGCTGATCGCCAGCGCCGGCCTCATCGTGACGGTTCGCCGCCGCGTCTGCGCGCCGATCGTCGGCCTGACGACGCGCATGTCGCGGCTCGCCGACGGCGAGGTTGCGGAGAGCATTCCGGGCGCCGAGCGCTCCGACGAGATCGGCGCGATGGCCGCGGCCGTTCAGGTGTTCAAGGACAACATGATCCGCGCCGATCGGCTCGCGGCCGAGAAGCAGGCCGAGAACGACGGCAAGATGCGCCGCGCCCAGGCGCTCGACGATCTCACCCGCGCCTTCGAGGCCAAGGTGACCGAGCTGGTCGGCGGCCTGTCGCGGGCCTCTGCTGCAATGGAAAGCACCGCGCAGTCGATGACCTCGACGGCGGCGCAGACCAACAGCCAGGCCGCCGTGGTCGCCGCCGCCTCCGAACAGACCTCGACCAACGTGCAGACGGTCGCGAGCGCCACCGAAGAGCTGACCTCCTCGATCGCGGAGATCGGGCGTCAGGTCGCCCAAAGCACGGAGATCGCGGCCCGTGCCGTCGACAATGCCCGCCGCACCGGCGACACCGCGCGGACGCTCGCCGAAGGCGCCCAGAAGATCGGCGACGTCGTGACGCTGATCCAGAGCATCGCCGAGCAGACCAACCTGCTTGCGCTAAATGCAACCATCGAAGCCGCCCGTGCCGGCGAGGCCGGCCGCGGCTTTGCCGTGGTCGCCTCCGAAGTGAAGTCGCTGGCCGGGCAGACCGCCAAGGCCACGACGGAGATCTCCGAGCAGATCACCGCGATCCAGACCGCGAGCGACGAGACGGTGGCGGCAATCCGCAACGTCGCCGACGTCATCGCCGAGATCGACCAGATCGGCACCGCCATCGCCGCGGCGATCGAGGAACAGGGCTCGGCGACCAAGGAGATCGCCCGCAGCGTTCAGGAGGCTGCCCGCGGCACCCAGGAGGTCAACAGCAACATCTCCGGCGTGCAGCGCGCCGCCGACGACACCGGCGCCGCGGCAAGAGAGGTGCTGGGCGCGGCCGAGCAGCTCTCGACCCAGTCGCGCGATCTCGCCGGCCAGTTCGAGCGCTTCCTCGGTGAGGTCCGGGCGGCGTAGCACGCGAAGTCGTAGCCCGGATGGAGCGCAGCGCAATCCGGGACAGTGCCGTTGACGCGCGAGACCCTGGATTACGCTGTCGCTCCATCCAGGCTACGCGACCTCAATACGGCGGCGCCTTGCGCGCGCGCTGTGCTTTCGCCGCCTCGATCCACCAGGTCAGATCGTCGGCGAAGCGCGGAAACGAGCGCTCCAGAGCCTTCCCGCCGTCGCCGATCGGCTCGCCGGCGTCCGACAGCGTCTGCGCGATCGGGCCGACACCGATGGTGCTCGATATCACCACCATGCCCATCTCCGAGAGGGTGCCGTGCCAGGCGGTCGCTGCGCGCGCGCCGGACAGCCGGCCGGCCGAATAGCTCACGATCGCGGCCGGGCGCCAGAACCATTCCTCCAGGAAATGGTCGGTGAGGTTCTTCAGCCCGGGCTGCATGCCCCAATTGTACTCGCCGGTGACGAAGACGAATCCGTCGGCGCCGCGGATCTGCCCGGCCAGCTTCTCCAGCGCCTCCGGCGCCGAGCCCTTGGGATGTTCCTTGTACATCCGGTCCAGCATCGGCAGCCCGATCGCCTTGGCGTCGATGAATTCGACGTCCTCGCCGCGATCGCGCAGCCGGTTGATGACGAAATTCGCAAGGCGGATGCCCATGCGGTCGGAACGGTAAGAACCGTAGAGAACGAGAATGCGATTGCTCATGGCCGAACGGTAGCACGAAACCGGCGCCCAGCCCTACCCGATTTATCGTTCTACCTTCCGCGACCGCGGTCCAGTGTTTGCGACGGCGTCTCGCCGAACTGGTCGCGGTAACTTCTTGAGAAATCGCTGAGATGCCAGAAGCCATACGCCAGCGCGACCGCCTTGACGCTATCGGCCCCGGCGAGAAGGCGCCGACGCACCAGCCACAGCCGATGCAGACGCAAATAGCGGTGCAGGCTCATGCCGCGATAGCGGCGCACGACGTCGTGCATGGTCCGAACGGACAGCCCCAGCTTGCGCGCGATCTCATCGCTGTAAATCGGCTCCGACAGGTCGTCAGACAGCAGCGCGCGGATGTCCTGGAATAGCCTGAAATTCCGTCCGTCGTTGGGTGCAAAGGTCCAGCGGGCCGGAACGATCGTCGCAAAGGCCTCGTCAACGGCTCCGAGCAGGGACTCCTTCATCGCCGCGCCCTTCAACAAGAGCTCCGGTGCCGAAATCGGCCCGGTCGCCTCGGCCAGCACCTCCCTAACCACGCCGCGCAACCGCTGCAAGCCGGCCGTGGAGATTTCAAAAATCTTGAAGCTCGAGAGCGTGGGCGGCCAGCCACGATCCCTCACCTCGGGCCGGAAAATCACCGAGGCGATTTGCCGCTGCACCTCCTCGATGGTGGTGTAGGCCGCCCCGCCGCTGCCAATGACCACGGCGGGTCGCGCCCGTTGCGAGCCGTTAAAGCGAATTGGCACGTTGAGATCATCCATCGTGAAGCCGATCGCCGTGCAATTCTCCACGAGTTGTGCGTCAACCACCCGCGGAAACGCGCGCGTCAAATTCACGTCGCAGCCCGGTAGGGCCAGGATCGTCTGCTCAGCCGAAATCTTCCGCACAAAAGGGGTGAATTCGAAATTCAGCCCGCGTATGGCGCTTCGAAATTCGTCGACGTCTGAAAAACGAAATGTTTTGAGTGCCGACCTCGGCACATCGTCAATGCTGTTCATGGAAATATGAAAAATGCCGCGCCGCTCTGAATGTGCGTCCGGCCGCGGGGTGCCGTTCGCTGCCTCCTTCGGTTATTTCGTTAGAATCGATCCTAACGTGCCCTGATCAATTGGAGACGGGCCGGTTGAAAGAACAATCCGGGACAACCCTGTCTCGCCGAATTTCGATAGCGTTTCCTGCGATTGAGGCGGTGCGCCAATACCGAAGCCGTTGCCATTTAAGATTCAAATTAACGCCTTTGCGGCGGAATAACCGTCGTTTGATTGTGCAATTTATTTCATTTCAGGCTCCTGCCATGACGGCAAATTCGCCTGCCGACAAGCTGGCCGAATTGGAGAACGCGGTCGCAACGTGTTCGCTGGACCGGTGCGCCCGCATTCTCTTCGGCCTTTTGCAACTGCTCACAAGCAGCCGCGGTCGGTCCCAGGAATTGCTCGCCGGTGTGGTCGACGGCGTCCTGCTGCGACTGATCGAGCGGGTCGAGGCCAGCACGCTGATCGATGTCAGCGCGGCGCTCGCAGAGCTCAAAGTGGCTCCGCGGAACACCGTCCGACGTCTCGCTTCGCACCACGATCCGGAAGTCGCCTGCCCTGTCTTGCTCCGCTCGCAGTCACTGTCCACGGCCGATCTCACATTGATCGCAGCCGCAAGCGGCGTACGGCAGCAATGTGCCATCGCCGGCCGCGCGCCGATCGATCCACGGGTGATGGAGACGCTGATCAAGGGTGGCACTTCCAGCGTTTGTCTTGCGCTGATCGGCAACAGCGAGGCAAGATTCTCCGAAGCCGCTTACGTTGCGCTGGTTGAGAAGTGCCTTGTGGATGACGAACTCACCAAGGCACTGGCGCTCAGGCCCGACACGCCCGACACAGTCATGCGGAAGTTGCTGTCGGCCTCGCCGGCGCCGAAATCCGGCATCGGGCCGAACGCTACCGTCTCGCTTCAAGCCGCAACGGCCGCACCCATCGTCACCAAGCTACCCTCCGCGGCCGCCTATGCAAGCGCACGGCCAGAGATCGTTGCACTCAGCCGCATCGGCAAGCTGAACGATTCCACGGTGAACCGCTTCGCCATCCGCGGCGAGACCGCCAACCTCATCACCGCGCTGTCGGTGCTTTCAGGCGCTCCCATCGAGATCGTCGAGCATGTCATGACCGACGAGGATTGCGAGGCTCTCGTCATGGCCTGCCGCGCCTCGCGGCTGAACTGGCAGACCACGCTCGCCATCCTGAGCAACCGCAGCGGCACACGGCTTTCTTTCGCCGAGCGCGAACGCGCGCAGCACATTTTCGAGACGCTGCTGCTGTCGACCAGCCAGTGGACGGTGCGGTGGGGCGAAATTGCCGCAAACGCCAAGGAGTGCGGTCGGGGACATCGCGACGCAAAAAAGATGGGGGTTAGCCGATGAAGTTTGACGGTCGCAAAGCCTTTCGCGTGAAAATGGACCACAGGCAGCCGGTCAATCTCATGGGATCCGACGGCACCTGGCGGCGCAGCTGCGTCCTGCTCGACGTCTCGCAGACGGGCGCGAAGGTCGAGGTCGAGGGCACGCTGGACGTGCTCCAGGCCAAGGAATTCTTCATGCTGCTGTCGTCGACGGGCCTGGCCTACCGGCGCTGCGAGCTGGTCTGGATCGACGGCACCACTGCTGGCATCCACTTCGTCACCGCACAAAGCAAGAAGAAGCAGGCGATTACGCCGGCTGCCGCAGCGCAGAGCTCCGATCAGGCCAAATAGACCGAGAATTCGACCCATCGATTGGAGCCCGCGCTATTCCGGGGCATATCCGTGCAGAACGCGCAAACCACACTCGAACCCACCAGCCTTGGCAGCGTCGCGGTCGCTGCAGCGCCGCGCCCATTCGTTCATGTGCTGGCCGACACGTCCGACAAGCTGGCCGGTGTGTGCTCGCTCCTCGAGCAACGCTTCGCCGTCGCGGGCGAGCGGCTGGACGCCGAGGCCAAGCTGTCAGAGGTGCCGTCCGCCATCGTCATTCGCGCCGAGCTTCGCGATGTCGACAATATCGCGGCGATCAAGAAACGGGCGGGCAAGCTCGCAAAGGCGAAGAAGCGGATTTTCCTGCTGGAGCACACCTCGCATGTCGCCGTTTCGCAGGCCTATGCGCTTGGAGCGACACTGGTCCTTCCGGGCACCATCAACCGGGCGAGGCTGCTGGCGGCGCTGTCCGATCCGCCTGATCCGCTCTCGGCCGCGTCGCGCGAGAGCGCGCAGGCCGACACTGCCGTCGAGACCGCCGCGACCGCGATCGCATCCATGTTTACCTCTGTCACCCTGGGCCAGCCGCTTGACGTCAACGCCACCAAGGAAGCGGGGCGCCAGATCGCCGATCGCATCACCCGCCATGGCCTGACGGAGTGGCTCATGACGGTGCGGCGGCACCACGAAGGAACCTATCAGCATTGCCTGCTCGTCACCGGTGTCGCGATCGACTTCGGACTGAGCCTTGGCGTCGGCAGGGCCGACCTGGAACGTCTCTACTCGGCGGCCATGTTCCATGACATCGGCAAGGCGCAGATTCCGCTCGCCATCCTCGACAAGCCGGGCCGCCTCGATGCCGCCGAGCGCGCGCTGATCGAAACGCATCCCGCCGCCGGCCATACGTTTCTCAAGGACCATGACGGGATCTCGCCGGAGATTCTCGATGCCGTCCGCCATCATCACGAGTACCTCGACGGGAGCGGCTATCCCGATGCGCTCTGCGCCGAGAGCATTGGCGATATCGTCAGGATTCTAACGATCTCGGACATCTTCGCAGCCCTGATCGAGCACCGGCACTACAAGCCGACCATGCCGCGCGCGGAGGCCTACGACGTTCTGTGCGAGATGACAGGCAAGCTGGAGAAGGCGCTAGTCCGCGCGTTCAAGCAGGTCGCGCTCACGCGGTGAGCGCTGTGACCCGTCTCGAGCGCAGCCTAATGCGTCGCACGATGGCTGGCGCGGCGCGGGATGGAGCGGCAGGCCAGCCCGTCGGCCAGCAGCTTCATGTCCTCGTGCCGGCCGCTGCGAATCAGCCGGCCGAACTCTTCGGGTGTGAAAGGAAGACTTGGATCATCATCGATCTTGGGCCGCAGTCGCGGACCGAAGAACCGCCGAACCAGGCTAGCCAGCCGCCGCATATCAATTCCCTCGCGCCAGCAACAAACCTCTCAGTCCGCATATTGTTCCTCCCGCGACTTCGAGATTGCAAGAGGCCACTCGCGACACCGCACCAAAAATTTTCCGCCAGAGAATAATCTCCTCTTGCTCGTGCTAATCGGCAAAACCCACGTAACGCACGAACTGGTGGTTGTGCTCGCGGTCCGAGCGCACGGCGTTCGCGGCAAAGCCGTCGTCGGGATAGCCCATCGCGACACAGGTCATGATGACCTCGTCCTCCGGAATCTCGGCGACCTCGCGCACGATGTCGGAGCGCATGATGCCCTGCCCGTTGATGACCGAGCCGAGCCCGCGGTCCCACGCCGCGAGCACGATGCCGTAGCAGAGCGCGCCGAGATCGAAGTGGCAGACCGCGCCGGGATCGAGCACGCGGTCATAGGTCAGCACCAGCGAGACCGGCGCGTCGAACTGGCGGAAGCCGCGCAGCACCCAGTCCTGCCGCATCGGCTTGTCGTCGCGTGCGATTCCCATCGCGCCGAACAGCTTCTTGGCGATGTCGACCTGCCGGGTGCGATGCACGCCCTGGTATTCGCCATGGCTGACGATGTCGCGCTTGACCTTGGCGCCGCCGGCCATCTCCGACATGTTGCGGCGACGCACCTCCTCCAGCGGATGACCCGTGAGCACATGGACATGCCAGGGCTGGGTGTTCATCGACGAGGGCGCGCGCTTGGCGCTCTCGATGATCGCCTCGATCACCGCGCGCGGCACCGGCTCGTTCTTGAAGCCACGCACGCTGCGGCGCGACTGGACCAGCGTCTCGAATTCCACCTCGTGAACCTCCCTGCCCGTTCGTCCGGCCTCGCGACGCACGCCGGTTGCCGATGCGGCCCGCAAAACCTATGCTAATGACCAAGCAAGACCAAGAACCCTGTGAGGAAAGCCCATGGCCGCACCGCTCGATCCCGTCATCGCCCAGATCATTCCGCTCATGCCGATGCGCGATCCCACGGTCATGACGCCACAGAGCGCCCGCGATTCCTTGCGCGCACTCGCTGCCTCGCGTGCCGCCATTCCGCCGCCGCCGGTCGATAGCGTCGAGGATATCAGGGTGAAAGGCGGCGCCAGTCTGCTTCCCGCACGGGTCTATCGGGTCGGCGCCGCGCCGGCACCGACGGTGGTGTTCTTCCATGGCGGCGGCTGGGTTGCGGGCGATCTCGAAACCCACGACCGGCAGGCGCGCAACCTTGCGATCGAGACCGGCGCGGTCGTCGTCTCCGTCGACTATCGCCGCCCGCCCGAGACGCGCTTTCCCGGCGCCTTCGAGGATGCTTTCGCCGCGGTCAGCGACGTGTTTGGCCGCGTCGCGGAATTTGGCGGTGACGCAACGCGCTTCGGCGTTGCCGGCGACAGCGCCGGCGGCAATCTCGCAGCGACGAGCGCGATCGCCTGTCGGGAGGCCGGCATCAAGCTCGCCGCGCAACTGCTGGTCTATCCGGTCACCGACGTCGTCGGCGCTTATGCCGATGCGCGCGAGAACGCGCGCTATCCCTCGCGCAGCGAGAACGCCGAGGGCTACTTCCTCACGCGGGCGACGATGGAATGGTTCTGCGGCCATTATCTCGCCGATCCCGCGCACGCCGGCGACTGGCGCGTCTCGCCGCTGCGGGCCGCCTCCTTGGCCGGCGTCGCGCCCGCGGTCGTGACCACCGCCTGGTTCGATCCCCTACGCGACGAAGGCGCCGCCTATGCGCGGGCGCTGGAGGCCGCCGGCGTGAAGGTCAAGCACCATGACGGCCCCGGCCTGATCCATGGCTATTTCGGCATGGGCGACGCCTCCGACGTCGCGCGCACTGAGGCGCAGCGCGCGCGGGCCGACTTCAAGGCGCTGCTGATGCGCGGCGCGTGAAGGCGATCAGGCGCTCTGCGCCCGCTGCGCCGCGGTGTGTCCCCAGGTCTCATCCCAGTCCTGGCCAGCGGCATCGACCACGCGGCCGTCGGCCTCGAAAAACTTGTTCGGCACCTGGAAGATCGCCAAGATCAACGCGCCGTCGGGGCACCAGGCGGCATGCCGGCTCCCCGCCTCGCGCCAGATGAATTCGCCGGCCTTGCAGGCAATGCCCTTGGCCGGACCCTCCTTGTCGACGAGCGCGCCTTCGATCACCCAGCTCTGCTCGATGCCGACATGTTCGTGATCGGGCAGCACCGATCCTGGCGCAAAACGCATCAAGGCGGTCATCAGCCCCGTACGGCGATCGAACAGTAGCGTCTTGGCCTCGCAGCCCGGAAAGCGCGTCTTCTGCCAATCCATGTCTTGGGGTCGAACCAGGTGGGAATGCCGATCGGCTGCCTGGTCGTGCGGGATCGCGGCGTCCATCACGATGCTTCCTCTCCATCTCAAGGGACCGACGCTAGCAGGATCGCCCGATGCGGTCAGCGAGCACTGCAACAGAGGCGACATCTTCCGAGCTGGCGCGCAAAAATCAGCGGGCGACCGGGCGGCCCAGTGCTCATCCTGCTTGATTGCGCCACGATTCCCGGCTCCACTCTCCCGGCCATTTCTGGTTCAGGAGACCCCCATGATGAAACGGATTTTTCTCGCTGCGATCGTTGCCACCTTCGCAGCGGGCTCGGCCCTTGCGCAAGAAACCTGCGAGAGCAAGGCCGTCGGCAAGGACGGCAAGCCGCTGGCCGGCGCCGCCAAGACCTCGTTTCTGAAGAAGTGCAAGGAAGACGCCTGCGCGCCCAAGGCCGTCAGCGCCGACGGCAAGCCGCTCGCCGGCGCCGCCAAGAACAGCTTCATGAAGAAGTGCGAGACCAGCGCGTAACGCGCAGTCCGTTCCCGGCTTCTTCAGCAAAGCCACAACCGAAATGCCGTCATGGCCGGGCAGAAGCGCGTCTTCGCGCGAGAATGTCCCGGCCATTTGCTTTTTGTGCCTCCCCGCCGCCAGTTTCCGACACGCGCCGAGCGCGTAAAGCAAACGCGCCGCGACCCTAGACAGAACGCAGCGGCTGACAGATGATGCGACGCTGAGCGAACCGGGGCGCATCAACGAGGCTTCCAGCAAAGGATGGACGAGATGTTGCAGTTCCGCGTGCGTGATCACATGATGGCGATAATGAGCGTGCTCTTTGCGCTGCTCATGATCGTTGACGTTGCCAACGCGAGAGGCCCCGGCCTGCCCAACGTCATGGTTCTCGCAACCGGCGGCACGATCGCCGGCAGCGGGGCGAGCAGCACCACCGTCATCGGGTATACCGCAGCCACGGTGGGCATCGAGACCCTCTTGAACGCCGTCCCCGAGTTGAAAACGGTGGCCAACGTCAAGGGCGAGCAGGTCTTCCAGATCGCCAGCGAGAATATGAACAATGATTATTGGCTGAAGCTCGCCAAGCGCGTCAATACGCTCCTCGCGCAGGACGACGTGGACGGGATCGTGATCACGCACGGGACCGACACGATCGAGGAAACCAGCTATTTCCTGAATCTGGTCGTCAAGAGCAAGAAGCCCGTGGTCGTCGTCGGTGCGATGCGGCCGTCGACCGCGATCAGCGCGGACGGCCCGATCAACCTCTTCAATGCGGTGATCCTCGCAGGCAGTGAAGAGGCCGTGGGCAAGGGCGTGCTCGTCGCCCTCAACGATCAGATCAACGCGGCACGCGACGTCACCAAGAACAACACGTCCACGGCAGACACCTTTCGCACGCCTGAACTCGGCTTTCTCGGCTACATGCAGGGCAACAAGCCGTATTTCTATCGCCAATCGACCCGCCGGCACACGGCGGATTCCGAATTCGACGTATCCAAGCTGGATGTCCTGCCGCAGGTCGACATCGTCTATGGCTACGCCAACATGAACCGGGTCGCGATCGACGCCTTTGTCGCCGCCGGCGCCAAGGGGATCGTGCATGCCGGCGTAGGCGACGGCAGCCTCGCCCGCCCGGCGGTCGAGCCGGCGCTCGACGATGCCCGCAAGAAGGGCGTGGTGATCCTTCGCAGCAGCCGTGTCGGCAACGGCATCGTCGCGCGCAATGGCGAGGCCAAGGACGATGAGCACGACTTCGTCGTCTCGGATACGCTCAATCCCCAGAAGGCGCGCATCTTGCTGATGCTGGCGTTGACCAAGACGACCGACACCAAGGACATTCAGCGGATGTTCTATGCTTATTAGAGCATGATCCGGACCCGGAGGGCCGCCCTAGTTGTAGCCCGGATGAAGCGCAGCGTAATCCGGGGCAGACCAAGCACCGGCACGACTGTCCCTGTAGCACTCCCCGGATTGCCCTGCGCGGCTTCGGCCCATCCTTCGCCCGACTGAAGCGCAATCCGGGAAAGTCCCTCGCATGGTTCGCTATCGGCGAAATTTCGTACCCGGCGGGATGTTCTTCTTCACCGTCACGCTGGACGATCGAATGTCATCCGTGCTGGTTGATCATGTCGACGAGCTCCGCAGCGCATTTCGCGTAACGCGTGCCGAACGGCGGGTCGTTGGAAGCGCATCAAGAGTGCCTTCACACACCGGCTGGCAGCTTCCGGCGCACCGATCTGCCGCAATCATCGCGGCGAGTACGCGCTCTGGCAGCGGCGATTTTGGGAACACACAATTCGTAACGATGCGGATTTCGAGCGCTGCGCCGATTACATTCACTACAATCCGGTCAAGCACGGGCTCGTTGCAGCGGCGATTGAGTGGCCCTACAGCTCGCTCCATCACTACGTTCGCGCTGGTATTCTACCTCCCGATTGGGGAGGAGCCGGCGAGATAAGCGGCAGCTTTGGTGAACGCGGAGACTGATCCCGGATTACGCTTACGCTCCATCCGGGCTACCGGTCCATCACGGCCGCCCGTAGCCTGGATGAAGCGCAGCGCAATCCAGGGATGGTCCCGCGGCACGACACGAGCGCCGACGTCGCACACGGATCCCGGATTGCGCTTCGCTCCATCCGGGCTACCGCCCACCACTAGCTCCGCAAACCCGGCGCCTCCTGGCCGGTGCGCGCGACATATTCGGTGTAGCCGCCGCCATATTGGTGGATGCCCTCCGGCGTCAGCTCCAGCACGCGGTTCGACAGCGTCGCCAAGAAATGCCGGTCGTGCGAGACGAACAGCATGGTGCCCTCGAAATCCGACAGCGCGTTGATCAGCATTTCCTTGGTGGCGAGGTCGAGATGGTTGGTGGGCTCGTCCAGCACCAGGAAGTTCGGCGGGTCGAACAGCATCTTGGCCATGACGAGGCGCGCCTTCTCGCCGCCCGAGAGCACGCGGCAGCGCTTCTCGACGTCGTCGCCGGAGAAGCCGAAGCAGCCGGCGAGCGCGCGCAAGGAGCCCTGCCCCGCCGTCGGAAACGCGTCCTCCAGCGACTGGAATACGGTGCGCTCGCCGTCGAGCAGATCCATCGCGTGCTGGGCGAAATAGCCCATCTTGACGCTGCCGCCCAGCGCCACGGTGCCCTCGTCCGGCTCGCTCGCACCGGCAACCAGCTTGAGCAGCGTCGACTTGCCGGCGCCGTTGACGCCCATCACGCACCAGCGCTCCTTACGGCGGATCATGAAGTCCAGCCCGTCATAGATGCGCTTTGAGCCATAGCCCTTGTGCACGTTCTTGAGTGCGACGACGTCCTCGCCCGAGCGCGGCGCCGGCGGGAAGTCGAACGCGACACTCTGGCGGCGGCGCGGCGGCTCGACCCGCTCGATCTTGTCGAGCTTCTTGACCCGGCTCTGCACCTGCGCCGCATGCGAGGCGCGCGCCTTGAAGCGCTCGATGAACTTGATCTCCTTGGCGAGCATGGCCTGCTGGCGCTCGAACTGCGCCTGCTGCTGCTTCTCGTTCTGCGCCCGCTGCTGCTCGTAGAATTCGTAATCGCCGGTGTAGGTGGTGAGCGAGCCGGAATCGATCTCGATCACCTTGGAGATCACGCGGTTGATGAATTCGCGGTCGTGCGAAGTCATCAGCAGCGTGCCCTCGTAATCGTGCAGGAATTTTTCCAGCCAGATCAGGCTTTCCAGATCGAGATGGTTGCTCGGCTCGTCGAGCAGCATCACGTCGGGCCGCATCAAAAGAATACGCGCCAGCGCCACACGCATCTTCCAGCCGCCCGAGAGTTTGCCGACGTCGCCGTCCATCATCTCCTGGCTGAAGCCGAGGCCGGAGAGCGCCTCGCGCGCGCGGCCGTCGAGCGCATAGCCGTCGAGCTCCTCGAACCGGTGCTGCACCTCGCCATAGCGGGCGATGATCTCGTCCATTTGGTCGGCCTTGTCGGGGTCGGCCATGGCGGCCTCGAGCTCGCGCAATTCAGCCGCGACCTCGCTGACGGGGCCGGCGCCGTCCATCACCTCGGCCACCGCGCTGCGGCCACTCATCTCGCCGACGTCCTGGTTGAAATAGCCGATGGTGATGCCACGATCGATGGAGACCTGACCCTCGTCGGGCAGTTCCTCGCCGGCGATCATCCGGAACAGCGTGCTCTTGCCGGCGCCGTTCGGGCCGACGAGACCGATCTTCTCCCCCTTGTTGAGGGCCGCGGAGGCTTCGATGAACAGGATCTGGTGGCCGGCTTGCTTGCTGACGTTGTCGAGGCGGATCATGAGTGACTTTTGGGGGATTTTTGCGTTGCAGCGTCATAGGCCATACGGGGCGTGAGGGGAAGCCCGGGACAGGCCGGGATTCAGCCCATTCGCTCGTGACCGCTCGGTTCGGGGCCTACGGGCAAATGGGTCGGGCAAACTGCGTCCGGCACGGGCATCTATGCTTCGCTTGCCGGATATGTCGGCTTTTCCATCGGCTGGGTCGAAGGCCCGGAGATCAACGCTCGGCCTGTAAGAACTTTTCGCCGAATCTCGAAGAGACCTGAGACCGGCGCCGCCTCTCTATCTTACTGAGAACGGCGCCTGATACGGCCGCCCGAACGGCACGCCGTTGATGACGGTCTGGATCGGCTTGAGGTGGGCTTTCCCTTCCCTCCTGTTATTGCGCGTGTCGACGAAGCTGACCGGTCCCTCCACCAGCTCCATGATCGCGACGTCGGCGGGCGCACCGACCTGCAGCGTGCCGATCTTCGGCGCGCGGCTGATGATCTTCGCCGGCGCGGTCGTTGCCATTGCGACCACCTGCTCCAGCGTGAAACCGAGCGTCATGAACTTGCTCATGACGTTGGGCAGGAAGGGAATCCCCGGCGAATTGCCGGAGAAGACGTGGATGTCCGAAGAGATGGTATCAGGAGCGCATCCGCCGGGGATCGCCACTTCCGCCACGGTGAAATCGAAGCTGCCGCCGCCATGCCCGACGTCGAACATGACGCCGCGCTGCTTGGCCGCGAGAGCCGCAGGCAGCAGCTTGCCGTCCTGAACGATATTCGTGAACACGCTCGACATGTTCGGGGCGCCCGAATAGGCATGCGTCAGCAC
Organism: Bradyrhizobium sp. IC4059; assembly: GCF_020193615.1. Taxonomy (NCBI): domain Bacteria; kingdom Pseudomonadati; phylum Pseudomonadota; class Alphaproteobacteria; order Hyphomicrobiales; family Nitrobacteraceae; genus Bradyrhizobium; species Bradyrhizobium sp. IC4059. The sequence continues at coordinate 561,582 of NZ_JADYVH010000002.1, read as the reverse complement.
GTCGCCCGGGCGCATCAGGTCGAGGATTTGCGACATCAGCTCCTTGGATTCGACGCCGCCGATATGTACCATCATCTTCGCCGGCCAGCCGCACATCTCGCACGCCTGGATGCCGCGCTTGAGCGGCTCGAGCCCATGCTTGAAGATGACGTTTTCCGACATGCGCACCTTGACCCCGAGCAGGAAGTCCGAATTCTCGGCCAGTGCCATGGCGCAGGCTTCGGTCTGCGCTGTATCGATGTTGTGGAGCTCGGCGACCGGGAACGCCGACAGGCCGTTATTGGCGATGTGGACGAAGGCGTACATCCGCGCCCGCGTCTGGGCCACGATGAAGCGGCGCAACGCCGCCAGATTGTTGACGCCGGCATCGCCCGCCGAGACGACGGTCGTCGTGCCCTGGAACTGGACCAGCTCGTCGGCGGGAATGCCGATGGCCGAGCCGTAGGGATAGACGTGACAATGCAGATCGATCAGGCCGGGCATCACCAGCTTGCCTGAGGCGTCGATGCTCTTCAGCGCGCGCTCCGCCGGGATCGCCTCCTGGACCGCCTCGATCGTGCCCCAGCGGATGCCGACATCGCGCCTGGCGCGCAGCGACTGGCTGGGATCGAGCACCTCGCCGCCGCGGATCACCAGATCGTACTTGTCGTTCGGCCCCATCGCCCCGCGCGCGGGCGCGGCGAGGCCGACGGCGGCGGCCGCCGTCGAGAGTGCCAGGAAATCGCGGCGTGACAACGCAAGCATGATGATCCCCCCTCTGTGCTTTTGTTCGCGGCAACGGCCGGGCTGGATGTCCAGATCTGCTTCCGCCGCCAAGGTCGAGTTCACAACGAACGGGATTGGAAATGAAGCCCGGATGATCCGATCCTATGACGGCACGCGAGCCCTGAGGAGCCGCGAAATTTTCCAGAATCGCATCGGGCGGGCACCACTGGCTGAAGTCCGGCTGCATCTTTGCTGCGCCGCGACATGCGCGTGAATATCGAACTGCCTGGAGTCGAACGTCTAAGACCAATAATGCGACACCGGGGCTTGTCGGATGCCGGCAATGCGTCCAAACTGTGATCAAAGTCGCTGGAATGCGGCATACCTCCAGCGGTTCACAACGACAAGCGCGTCGAAACGCGTTCGAACAATCAGGCCGCCAGGGAGGACGTCCATGACTGCAAAGTCCGAAAAGACCAGAACAACTCGTCGCAAATTCTTGCTGACCGCCGGCGCGGCCGGCGCTGCCACCATCGCCATGCCGCAAGTCAGCCGGGCGCAGACAGCGACCCTGAAGATGCAGGGCTCGTGGGGCAAGGCCGATGTCTTCAACGAGATGGCCGAAGATTATGTGAAGCGCGTCAACGATATGGCCGGAGGCCGGCTGCGCATTGACTATCTGGTCGGCGGCTCGGTCGTGCATCCGTTCCAGGTCTTCGACGGCGTTCATGGCGGCCAGATCGACGCGGCACACACGGTGACGGTGTACTGGTACGGCAAGCACAAGGCCGCCTCGCTGTTCGGCACCGGCCCGGTGTTCGGCTTCAACGCCAACGAAGGCCTTGGCTGGATCCACAACGGCGGCGGCAAGGAGCTGTTCGAGGAACTCCAGACTAAGATCATGAACGTCAACATCAAGAGCTTCTTCGCCATGCCGATGCCGACCCAGCCGCTCGGCTGGTTCAAGAAGCCGATCACCAGCGACGCCGATCTCAAGGGCTTGAAATATCGCACGGTGGGTCTGGCCGCCGATCTCTTCCAGGCGATGGGCGCATCGGTCGCGCAGCTGCCCGGCGGCGAGATCGTACCCGCGATGGAGCGCGGCGTGATCGACGGGTTCGAGTTCAACAATCCGACCTCGGACCGGCGCTTCGGCGCGCAGGATGTCGCCAAGAACTACATGATGGGCAGCCATCATCAGGCGACGGAATATTTCGAGATCATGTTCAACCGGACGAAATTCAACGCGCTGCCGAAGGAACAGCAGGCGATCCTGCAATACGCCGCCGAGGCCGTGTCCTCCGCCAACGAATGGAAGGCAATGGATTATTATTCGAAGGACCTGCAGGAGCTGATCAACAAGGACAAGGTCAACGTCCAGCGCACACCGAAGTCTGTGTTCGACGCGCAGATCAAGGCGTGGGACGGTCTGATCGCCCAGCTCGGCTCGGATCCGTTCATGAAGAAGGTGATGGACTCGCAGAAGGAATGGGTGCGCCGCGTGGTTTACTACAACATGAACAACGCGACGGACTACCGCGGCGCCTTCGAGCATCACTTCCCGGGCGTGCTCAAGGTCTGACGGCTGTCGCGGGGGATCGCGTCAGGTCTTATCGCGAGGGCGGCGCAATTGAAGCGCCGCCCACGAGTTGGAGGGGGACATCCGGATGGACTGCTCGCAGCGAGTTCAGCTCGCATGACGAAATTCCTGTTCTTCATCGATGAGCTCAGCACGTGGGTGGGCAAGGCGTTCGCCTGGCTGATCCTCGTTCTCACCCTGGGAGTCAGCTACGAGGTGTTCGTGCGCTACGTGCTGCGTGCGCCGACCACCTGGGCTTTCGACATCAGCTACATCACCTATGGCGCGATGTTCCTGATGGCCGGCGCGTACACGCTCTCGCGAAACGGCCATGTCCGCGCCGACGTGGTCTACCGCCTCTGGTCGCCGCGCACCCAGGCGACGATGGACCTCGTCCTGTATATCCTGTTCTTCCTGCCGGCGATCGCGGCGCTGATGTATTCGGGCTGGAACTACGCCCAGATGTCGGTGCGCTTCCGCGAAGTCAGCATCTTCAGTCCGGCCGGCGTTCCCGTGTTTCCACTGAAGGCGCTGATCCCGCTCACCGGCTTCCTTCTGTTCCTGCAAGGGGTCGCCGAGATCATCCGCTGCGTGCTGTGCATCCGCACCGGTCGATGGCCGCAGCGCCTGCACGACGTGGAGGAGACCGAGAGCCTCGTCATCCGCGAACATCAGCAGCACGCGGCTGAGCCGCAGAGCGAGAAGGGACCAGGCGCATGACCGATCCTCAACTCGGCATGCTGATGCTGGGCCTCTTCATCTTCATCATCATGCTCGGCTTCCCGATCGCCTTCACGCTGATGGCGATGGGCGTCTCGTTCGGCTATTACGCCTACTACACCCCCGGTCAGGACTTCTTTCAGAACCGTATCTTCACGCTTCTGGTGCAGAAGACGTTCGAGGTCACATCCAGCGACGTGCTGGTGGCGGTTCCGCTGTTCCTGTTCATGGGCTATTTGATCGAGCGCGCAAACATCCTCGACCGCCTGTTCTACTCGCTGCAGCTGTCGATGAAGAACGTGCCGGGCGCACTTGCCGTGGCCACGCTGATCACCTGCGCCATGTTCGCGACCGCCACCGGCATCGTCGGTGCCGTCGTCACGCTGATGGGGCTGCTGGCATTGCCGGCGATGCTGCGAGCGGGCTACGACGCCAAGCTGTCGGCGGGCGTCGTCTGCGCCGGTGGCTGCCTCGGCATCCTGATTCCGCCGAGCATTCTCCTGATCGTCTATGCGGCGACCGCCGGCGTCTCGGCGGTCAAGCTTTACGCGGCGGCGTTCTTTCCGGGGTTCATGCTGGCCGGCTTGTATGTCCTCTATGCGATGACGCGCGCGATCATCAATCCCGCGCTCGCGCCGAAGCTGCCCCGCGAGCAGACCGACGTGCCGACCTCAAAGGTCATCTGGGCGCTCGCCACGTCGTTCCTGCCGCTCGCGTTGCTGATCGTTTCGGTGCTCGGCGCGATCCTGTTTGGGCTGGCGACGCCCTCGGAAGCGGCCGCGGTGGGAGCCCTCATGAGCATCGTGCTGGCGGCTGCCTATCGTTCGCTCAACTACGAGATGATACGCGAATCCGTGTACCTGACCGTGCGCGCCACGGCGATGGTCTGCTACCTCTTCATTGGATCCTGGACGTTTTCGGCGGTGTTTGCCGTCCTTGGCGGACAATCGGTGGTCGAGCAGTTCTTCACTTCGATGAACCTTTCGCCGATCCAGTTCCTGCTGCTGACCCAGATCATCATCTTTCTGCTCGGCTGGCCGCTGGAATGGACCGAGATCATCATCATCTTTGTGCCGATCTTCCTGCCGCTGCTTCCGCAATACGGCATCGATCCGATCTTCTTCGGCATCCTGGTCGCACTGAACACGCAGACCGCCTTCAACACGCCGCCGGTCGCGATGGCCGCCTTCTATCTGAAGGGCGTGGCGCCGCCTGAGGTGAAGCTGACCGACATCTTCTCCGGCGCGCTTCCGTTCGTCGGCCTGGTCTTCCTCACCATGGCACTGGTCTACATCTTCCCGGGGATCGCATTGTGGCTGCCGAGCTATCTCTATGGGGCGCGATGAGCGGACCCGGCAAACCGACGAGAGGCTGCGCATGAGTCTCAACGCGCTCGGCCTCGCGGACGCCGCGGCCGGCATCCGCGACGGCCGGCTCAGCTCGGTGGAGCTCGTCGGCGACTGCCTCAGGCGCATCGATGAGGTCGATCGCGATATCCATGCGTGGGCGTTTCTCGATCGCGACCACGCGATGCGGCAGGCCGAGGCGGCCGACGATCATCGCAAGCACGGCAAGGCCACAGGCCCGCTGCATGGCGTGCCCGTGGGCATCAAGGATATCTTCGACACCGGCGACATGCCGACGGAATTCGGATCGGAGCTGTGGGCCGGACGCACGCCGCGGCGCGATGCGGCCGCCGTGGCGCGTCTGCGGGCGGCTGGAGCGGTGATCCTCGGCAAGACGGTGACCACCGAGTACGCGTACTACAATCCGGGCAAGACCCGAAATCCGCACAACCCAAATCACACCCCCGGCGGATCGTCCTCGGGCTCCGCCGCGGCCGTCGCGGCGCTGATGGTGCCGGGTGCCATCGGCTCGCAGACCAACGGCTCGGTGATCCGTCCTGCCGCCTTCTGCGGCGTGGTCGGGTTCAAGCCCACGCATGGCCTCATTCCACGCAGCGGCGCGCTCCAATTGTCGCGCACGCTCGATCATGTCGGCGTGTTCGGGCGCAACGTCGAGGACGCGGCCCTGCTGGCGGAGGTCATGGTCGACTTCGACCCGGAGGATCCGGACACCCGGCCAGTTGCGCGCCCGCCATTCTCTGTGATCGCGGCGAGCGAGCCGCCGTTGCCGCCGCGATTTGCCTTCGTGCGCTCTCCGGTCTGGGATCAGGCCGAGCCGGAGATGCGTGAAGCCTTTGCCGAGCTCGTCGACGCTTTGGGCGAAGCGTGCAGCGAGGTCGAGCTTGGGCCGAGCTTCGACGGGGCCGTCGATATGCACCGCATCATCATGGAAGTTGATATGGCGCACAATCTGCGGCGCGATGACCAGCGCGGCGGCGACAGGCTGAGCACGCGCCTGCGTGAGGCGATCGCGCGCGGCCGCGCGCATCTTGCGGCGGATTATTGCAACGCTCTGGCCGGGATTGCGCCGCTCAACCAGGCCCTGGACCACCTTTTCGATGAATACGACGCCATCCTGACGCCCGCAGCACCGGGCGCGGCGCCCGCCATTGAAACGACCGGCAACCCGGCTTTCTGCTCGCTCTGGACCTATCTCGGCGTCCCCGCCATCAGCCTTCCATTGATGCGCTCGGAATCGGGCCTTCCGCTGGGCGTCCAGCTCGTCGGCCGCCGCGGCAACGACGCCCGCCTCTTGCGCACGGCGCACTGGCTGATCAAGAGCATCGGGCGCATGCGTGGCAGCGGTCGGCGCAACGCCCCGAGCGCCGGATCGAACTCGGCTCCGGGCGCGGAGAAAAGGAAAGTGCGATGACCAATCTGATCACCGGACTCATCGGCCTCGCGCTCATGATCGCATTTCTTGGAATCCTGCTGGTCTGGATCAAGGCCATTCCGCTCATCATCATCGTTGTCTGCGTCGTGGTGCTGGCCGTGATCGATTTCGTGCGATCCCTGCGGACGAACGGCGCGCCTCGCTGAATGCCCCATGGCAAGAAGACGCTTCACTTCTCGGCATTGGCCGGAGCAGCCGGAATTACGACAAGAAGAGAGCTTTAGCGGCCAACCCGTTCGAGCTGCCACCTGGGATCGCCTGCGCAGCGCGCGTCGAGACCTTTGCTCAAGTCTGCGAGGCTCACCGCGCCCAACCGTTCGACCAGCAATGCTTCGGCATCGCGAAGGACATCGTCCACCGCTGCGTTGACGAGTTGCTCGATCGCACAGTCTGGATTGGAATGCTCGTTCCCGATCGCAAATAGCCGGGGACCACCAACCGCACGATAGACATCGAGAAGTGACACGCGCTCGAGGTCGCACGCGATGACCCACCCGCCGCCATGCCCTTTGTCCGACCGGACATAGCCCGCATCGCGCAGCCCCGCCAATGTGCGGCGAACGACGACCGGATTGGTCCCCAGCATCGTGCCGATCGCCTCCGAGGTCATGGGGCCGTCATGTCGCGCCATGTGGAGCAGCACATGCAGCATTCGAGAAAGGCGGCTGTCGTTTCGCATCGGCTGATCTTTCGCACGCATCCCATCATTGGCAAGGGCACGCAGTCATGATACATATGAAGTTACATGACTCGTGAGGTATCCGACGTGCAACAGTTCGAGGATCCAGACCACTGGGACAGCGCAGCCAGGCATTATCGAGAGACCGCGCACCCCTTCACCGCCCTGTTTGCGGAGGCGGCGCTGGCGCGCGTAACCCTGACGCCTCAGAGTCATGTTCTCGATGTGGCAGCCGGCACCGGCGCGCTCGCCCTCGCAGCCGCTCGCACCGGCGCACGAGTCCTGGCGACCGACTTCTCGCCCGGCATGGTCGGATGCATCGCAGCTGCTGGTCTGCCCAATGTGAAGGCGCGGGTCATGGACGGACAGGCGCTGGACCTGCCCGACGCGCATTTCGATGCCGTCTTTTCGATCTTCGGTGTCATCATGTTCCCCGATTGGCGCAAGGGTTTGGCCGAGATGCGACGGGTGACGCGCCCCGGCGGGCATGGCGTGGTTGCGACCTGGCAGGATCGGGGCGCGGCGACCTTCCTCCTGTTGGGCGAAGTGCGGCAAAAGCTGTTCCCTGATCGGCCGGGCATGGCAATGCCTGAAGCCGTTCAGGCCCTGAGCGATCCGGACGATTTCGCCCGCGCCCTCGTCGCTGCCGGCTATCGCAATCCCCGGATCGACACGGTGACTCATGATTTTCTGCTCGACGTCGCGGCGCTCGACGCGCCTGACACGCTCTTTGGCATGTCGCCCGACTGGACCAGCCTGGATCGAAAAGGCGGCGGTGATTGCCGAGGTGCGGGCCAGAGCCGATGGTCGTCCGGTGCTGCCGATAAGCTCGACCGCACTCATTGGCGTCGCTGAACGATGAGGCTCAAACAATAAAGCCTGGCGGGCCGTCACACTATCGGCCGATCTCTCGATCTCCCGAAACCCGAGCGTCTGACCAGTGAGCAGAAACTCGCGCCCGATTGCGACACATGGGTGGGGTGTGGTCAGTGAACTGGGGAGGGACAAACAACTATCGAGCCGCCAGCAAGTTTGATCCTACCGGGAGATCAAAGCTTCATCAGAAGCGGCTTGTCTGAGCAGCGGTTGTCGTCCCAATCCATTTCTCAATGGTCAGAAGCATGCGAGTCGCAATCCATACACTAGGCACCCGCGGCGACGTGCAACCCTATCTCGCCTTGGCGCTCGGTCTGAAGCAGGCCGGACACGAAGTGCTGATCGCCGCGCCCTCGCAGTTCGAATCGTTCGTCGTGAGCCGCGGCATCGCTTTCGCGCATCTTCCGAGTGAATATCTCGCCCTCCTGGAAACCCCGGAAGCCAAGGCGGCAATGGCGGGCGGTGCGGGGTTTATGGCTGGCTTCAGGATGCTGAAGCAGTTCAGGCCGATCGGCCGCCAACAGCTCAGCGCCGAATGGCAAGCCGCCCGACGATTTCGTCCAGAACTGATCATCTATCACCCGAAGGCCATCGCCGCGGCGCATATCGCAGAAAAGTTATCCTGCCCTGCCGTTCTGGCTTCTCCCCTGCCTGGCTTCACACCGACAGCAGCGTTCGCGAGCCCGCTCGTGCCGTTCCGCTCGCTTGGCCCCCTCAACAGACTCACGCACAGCGCGATGGCTCACAGCGCCTACGCCCTCTTTCGCGGGATGATCGGGGAATGGCGGGCCACCGAACTCCACCTCGCAAACACGCCGGAGAAGAAGCTGCGGCCTCGCGCGACGCTCTACGCCTATAGTCCGCATGTCGTGCCCGTTCCGCCGGACTGGCCGAATACTGTCGCGGTGACTGGGTACTGGTTCCTGGGAGGCGACGACGTTTGGCAGCCTGACCCGCAACTCCAGCGCTTCGTAGAGGGCGATGAGCGGCCTGTTTATGTGGGCTTTGGCAGCATGCCAGGTGTCGACCCGACGTCCCTGACGAAACTCGTACTGGAGGCATTGGCCAAGGCTGGGAAACGCGGCGTTCTAGCGGTCGGCGGCGGTGCTCTTCGAGGCGATCTCGGAGCCAGTCACGTCCATTTCATCCAAGGCGCACCGCATGCGCAGTTGTTCCCGCTGATGTCGGCCTGCGTCCATCACGGCGGGGCCGGCACTACGGGGGCTGCGCTTCGAGCTGGCAAGCCGAGTATCATTTGTCCCTTCTTTGGCGACCAGCCGTTCTGGGGAAGGCGCATCGATGATCTGGGTGTCGGACCAAGATCAAGAGGAGTGAGGGACCTTTCAGCCGATTGGCTGGCCGCCGCGATCGCAGAGGCCACCGGAAATCCGTTGATTCAGCAGCGAGCGAACCGCCTTGGCGAAGCGATCCGCGTCGAAGACGGCGTCGCAAGCGCGATTGGCTTCCTGCGAAGCCAACACCTTCTCAATTAGGCCCGAAATTGCACAGGCCGATTCAAAAGGCTCGAGTTGCAATGCAAGTGAGCAGCCCTTGCGGCCGCTCAACGATCTGGACCTGCAGGTGCCTGCTCCTGGTCCACTGCAGGGCGAACGTCAAAGCGCCGCCGCCACAGCGAGTGGACACGCCGCCTTGATCACCGCTACTTCTTAAGGATGCCCGTGTTGGTGTTTCCAAGCTGCTGGACGGCGGCGTTTGCGGCTGGCGTGTTGTAAGACGGTCGAGATCCGCCACCCTCCTGACCGGACGGGGTCACGCCGAGTCTCTGGCCCGTCGTTCCCTGGCCTTTTGCATTGAGCGTGTTGGGCCCCGGCGAACCGCCGGTTCCGCTCAGCGTCGTCCCGTTCGAGAGCGTCGAGCCACCAGCGCCGCCCGAACCGGTTGCGCCCGCCCCTCCAGCGGAGGAAGCACCTCCCGAACCGCCTCCTGAGCTTTGCGCCATGGAAAACGAGATGGTGCCCAGAAGGACAGTCGCGGCCAAAACCAGAAGTCTCATCGTCCACCCTTTCCTATGCCAGCGCCTGAAACCGCTTGCTTCTTGTCACAGTTCCTAGCGGCGGCGAGCGATCCATGCTCCGGCCAGGAAAGCGACGAGCAAGGACCGTAACGGCGCCCTCACCGTCACCTCGCGCAACTGGTCGGCCCATCGCTTCGCCGGCTCTGGCGACGGCGTGCGGGCCTGCGGAGCAAAAGCTCCTCCTTGCTCTCCGGAACCCGGCCGCGGGCCTGAAGTCCGCTCCATGCCGCCCTGATCGTCCGTCAGCCCGGAGGCTTCGGTCATTGCCGCGGCTTCCTTCATGTCCATGCGTGTGCTCCATCCGTTGCGGAACAACTCGATCGATCTTGTGCCCGTCCGACCGAGGTGACAGGCTCGTTCGGCGACCGGGGGCGGCGGCTATGGCGTCGACATCGATGCGAACTATATGTTTGCCGAAGATCCCCGCCGTACCACTCCCTTGAAAAAGCCGTTGCTCATCTTTCTGTTCCTCGTCTTCGCACCGCTTGCCGCATCGGCGGCGAGATATTTTTGGCTGGATGATGGCCGCCAGAACTGGCAAACGGCCGACCGCTCCAGCGCGGGTCTATTGACCTCCGCGACCGACCACCGTGAGGCCGTCATCCGGGTGTTCGGAGCAAGAACGGTGAGATGGCGCGGCATCTTCGCGATTCACACCTGGATCGTCGTCAAAGAGAAAGATGCGCCGACCTACACAAGGTACGACTACACGGCCTGGGGCGAGCCGATCCGCACCAACGGCTTCGCTCCGGACGGGCGATGGTTCGGCGCTGTGCCTGAAATCGTCGTGGCCGTCGATGGCGAGCGTGCGGAGGCGCTGATCCCGAAGATCAGGCATGTGGTCGAAAACTACAGGTTTCGATCCTATGGAGATTACAGCGTCTGGCCTGGGCCCAATTCGAACACCTTCGTGCAGGCCGCACTCGATTCCGTCCCTGAGCTCCGGGCCGTCCTGCCGCCGACCGCGATCGGCAAGGACTTCCCGTACACCGGCAAATGGTTCGGCGTAACGGCGTCCGGCACGGGCATCTACGCCTCGCTTGCCGGATACATCGGCTTCTCGCTCGGCTGGGTCGAAGGTCTGGAGATCAATTTCTTCGGCGCCGTTCTCGGCATCGACATCCGACGCCCGGCGCTCAAGCTACCTGGCCTCGGTCGGCTTGGGGTAACCCCCGGCCTGTCGTGATGGAGAGCGAACTGCTTGGTTGGCCGCACCGTTTGTGGACTGCTCAGTGCTTTCGTAAGAGCTTGGATCGATAGAAGAGCTGGCTGCTTACTGACGTGATGTTTGTTCCTGCCGAGCATCTGTTGCGCTCAAGCGGGACCAATCAGGACGACGGAGCCTGTCGCGCTCATCGCCCTTCCTCACGGTTGCGGAATGTTCTTCTGACTGAGCCATGTCCGCATCTCGCCGATCTCCCGCCTTTGGGTGTCGATGATCTCGCGAGCAAAGTGCTGGTTTCGAGAATCCTTGCCGAACTTGAGGACGATCTCGGCCATGTCGACTGCGCCTTGATGGTGAGGGATCATGCCGAGCACAAAGGCTGTATCGGGATCAGCATTGGTGATGCCTCGCATCATCGGACCGTGCATGCGGTCCATGGCGGCGCGGTAGGCATCCGGAGCCGTCAACCCTATCGCCGCAGCGCCGTGCATGCCATGCGGATGTTCGGGGTTCGGCGTATGGGTCAGCCGCTCTCCAGCCAGCGTTCCGATGTCTCCTTCGAGGCCATAAATCGCAATGTGCAGTCCCCAGTAACCCGTTGTGAAAATGACTAGCGCCGCCGCAAGTCCGGCCGGGACGCCGGCAAGCCTTCGCTTGAGTGCGGGCAGGAAATGCACCTCACGACTATGATCGGCAGCAATGGCAACGACGACCGCCATGATGAGCGCGTGTCCGATCAGGTCGGTTCGCCCGAACGGATAGACGGCTGCGTTGAAGATGATGAAAAGAGCGATGGCCGACAGCCGGCGGACAAGCGGCGTCCAGATCAAGCCGAATCCCATCGTGAATTCGGCGACGCCTGCCATCGGAATAAATACGTCGCGCGGCATGCCGAAGGTCAAGAAGGGCTTTTCCTGCACGAGCGGGTAGAACCAGTCCGGATAGGCAAACTTTTCGAGGCTCGACCACATCAGTGCGATGGCGACGCCCCAGCGCAGCGCCTCGAAGCGATGGTTGCGCCATTCCGGATTGGATGAAGCCTCCAACACCAGATAGGCGGCGACACCGACTCCAAGCGCCAGGTAGTCCAGCAAATGGAAGACATCATAGTCGCGCAGCGCGAGTAGCCACAAGGCGATGATCCCGAGAGCCGCAAGTGGCTGCGTCTTGCGAGAGAAGATCAACCCGGCGATCAGGAGCTGGGTCCAGGACACCCATTCGGCCGGCGTTTTGAGATCTGGCGTCAGGTAGACGCCGCCGACGGCGAAGATCGCCACGAAGAAGGCGGCGATGACGACGCGCACGAAGTCGTCGAGGCGCATCCAGAGAGGGTCGGTGATGCGATCCATAGCCAGCAGGATCGTCTCGCCGGCGCTCGACTTCTCGATGGCTCGTGACGCGAGGAAGAATGCCAGCACGAGCGCAATGCCGGTCCAGAACCATACATTGGTCAACGTGGCCCCGATCGACTGTGGTGGCGCTCCGACAATATAGGGCGCAAACCATTTGACATGTGCGTGCGCCGGCACCGGGGCCGCCACCGATGCGAGGATGATCAGGGCCAGCAGGCAACCAGAGGAGCGAGGCGGCGCGGGATGGTTCAATTTCTGCTCCTCAGGTGGTGAGGTGACTAAAGCGTGATTGAGGCGGGCGGTAGGAGACGAGAACGCCAGAGCATGATGTCAGGGCGATGGCTCTTGTGATAGTTTAGACGTTGCCAAGCGTGCTCCCTACTCTTTCTTCAATCGAGCTGCATCACGGCGGACGCGCGCTGTATGCCGTACAATGCTGAGCGCGCGTACCGCCGTGGCAGCGGGCTATTGCGGCAGGTAGCCGCCGTTGATCACAAGTTCGGCGCCGGTGATGTAAGCGCGTAAGCACGCGTCGAAGGAGGCTGTGAGCTGGTTCACATGCTGTCTTAGTTAAACGGAGTACGGTTGGAAGAAGCCGGATAAGAGAAGGGCATCGCGTCGGCGCAGCGTCCGCTGCCGGAATTGGGCTTTTTCGGTCCAAACGTTTTCAGAAAAGTCATTTGCCATGTGTATTTTCACAAGCCGAGCCCGGCGCGCGGCAGGTCATAACCAAGCAAGCCGACCTTTCCTCTACCTTTTGGCTTCCATACTCTCGGCGGCCTGCGTCATTTCCTTTGCGAGCGCCGCGTCCGCTCAATGCGCGGCGCGCGACGTGTTGCAAAACAAGCTGAAGCTCAAGACGCGCTCGGCTCCGGCGTCGCAACAGCCTATTAAGTCCGCGCGCGACGTTGCGACATGGAAAACGATCACAATAGGTACCTTCGCCGACTCTCTTGCCTTGCGCAACGAACTCGACAGCAAGGGCTGCAATGTCGGTGGTCAAGCCGCTGAAATCCTTGCTAGGTCGACGTTCACCGTTAGCTCTCGGAAGACATATGTGGAGCTTCTCGATCTATCGCCTGCGCAGCTTGGATTCACGTCCGATACCGTGACTTTGGCTAACGTTTACGCACGCGCCCAGCAGTTCGGCCTCGAACTCGCTGCGGCCGAAGTCGGCCCGCAATTGCGTCTTCAATATTTCGACCAGCCTATCGGCGAATTTCTCATCATCGGAATGGACCCGATCAAGACATGGAGCGGCGAGCCGATCATTCTGAATGTGGCAAATGGCGGCGCCGGATTGATACTCATCGGCCAGGATGGTCGCTCCGAAGCGGATATACCCGTAGCATCTCGTTTCATTTTCGTTCGATCCCATCGACCGGCAGCTGGCCGCGACGTCGTCGGGCCAATAGCAGGAGCCTTTCCGCCGCCGTGAGCGGACCGACGCGCTTTTGCATCGAATGTCAGGTCAATTGGCCCTCAGCCGAACTGCCCATGACCGCCGCGAAGCCTGCTCTCGGAGAGAAACCGGACCGGACGAGCAGAGCGGTCGGACCGCAGCTTGTGACCCGTTGCGGTCATGCGACAACCCGCTCATTCAATCCGTTCCCTGCTGACGAACAGTCGTCGCGGATCGATGACTGCAGTATGATGGAACTGCTTATCGATGTGATAGGCGAATTCACCCGAAGCGGAGTTGCTGTGGTCGCAGAGACGACCATTGCTCCTCTCGCTTCCGATTGCGGCCCCCGCACTGCCGCGCGGATCATCTCGCGAGTCGTGATACTCGAGGCCGAGCGGACCGAGCGCCGAGACCTGCGTGACGTACTCACCTGATTTCGCCCAGTGGAAATGCCAGGTCTCGCCCGGGAGGACAATGACGCTCCCAGGTGGATAGGCCTTGAGCTTGTCGTCATCGAAGGCTTCTCCAAGGCCGATATAGAAGACCCCGGATATGACCGTGTAGATCCGGTCCTCCGGATGCTTGTGCGGCATAAGCTTCGTTCCGCGCGGTACTTTAACCCAAATTAGGTACGGCCCCGGTTCGGCGGGGTGACCAACCATAACAGCTAGACGTGCGCCCGCTGGAAACGCCGGGAACGGCTCCCACGTAATTTCTTCCGGCAGAATCGCTCGGAATGTATCCTCATCCAATTGATGCTCGAGGATCATAACCTCTCCTCTGCTAGCGAAGACCTGAGAGGGGGCCGCCTCGGGGCAGCCCCTTGTCGCGGATTCTCCGGATGGTTAGTTGTTCAGCCGGCCGACGTGATATCCGAGCCGGTTCTCAACATCGCCCGGCCGATGGAAGCCACGATCGAGCAGGATCTTGATTCGGCTCTGGCTGGCCGGACGCTGGACCGACGCGAGGAAAGCGTCCCATTCGGGCGCGATGTCCGCATCCGACGGCAGGCTCGCGACGTTGACCAGCCGCTTTGTCTCGGCGATCGCTTGCTTGTCGAAGGAGGCGATTCGTCTGGCCAGGGCGTCAACGAAGCCGTCGAGTTCTGCGTCCGTCAGCGATCGATTGACGTAACCGTAGCGTTCCGCAAGATCCCCGCTGATGTCATCGGCGCCTAGCAGCACCTCAAGGGCACGACCCCGGCCGATCAAGCGCGGGAGCCGCGCCATTGGGCCGCCGCCCGGCACGAGGCCAGCGCCGACTTCCCATTGCGACAGGATCGCATTTTCGCGGCTCGCAAAGCGCATGTCGCTCGCCAGCGCCAGTTCGCTGCCAACGCCGGTGGCGCGGCCACGGACCATGGCGATTGACGCGACCGGCGCGCGACTCAGACGGACCAGCAGGTCAGGTAGCGCCTGCAGTCCGGTGGCCCCCGGCGGAATCTTCGTCGACTCCTCCAGCGGGGCGAAGAAATTGTAGTGCGTCAGGAAGAAGCCCTCGACTGCGCTGTCGAACACGACCACCTTGACCTGCGGGTCGGTCTCGATCGCCGTGATGATTTCGTTGAGCTGCGGAATGTTCTCGGGCCCAAAGATATTCAGCGGCGGAAGGTCGAAGGTGACGCGCCAATAAGATGGCGTGCGGCGTTGCAGCCTGATGCCGCGGGTGGCTGCAGGCTTCAGGAGCTTGAGCAGCGCCTCGGCGCCGGCCTTTGACGAGGCTGGATTCTGGCCGGTGACGAGCCTTCCGTCGGTGACGACAAAGCTCTGCCAGTCCGGCGCCTTTTCAAATAGCCCGCCCAGCCGCCTCAATTCGTCTTCGACAAGGAACGGCACGACCTTCGTCAACCCAACCGCTTCTTCCTCACTGTTGGTGAATCCGGCCACGCGCTTGCCCTTCACGATCGGCTCGCCGTTGTATGTGACGTGCCGGAGCACGCCCGGCGCATGGCAGACGGCCGCCACCGGCTTGCCGGCGTTGTAGAAGGCTTCGATCAGCGCGACGGAATCCGGATCCTCGGCGAGGTCCCACATAGGGCCGTGACCACCCGGATAGAATACCGCATCAAAGTCTGCGGGCTTCATCTGCGACAGCTTGCGCGTATTGGCAAGAACCGCCTGCGCTCCGGGATCCTGCTTGAATCGCCTGGTCAGGTCGGTCTGACCTTCCGGCGTATCGCTGACGGGATCGAGCGGCGGCTGACCGCCCCGGGGCGAAGCTACGGTGATGTCCGCGCCGGCATCAAGGAAGGTGAAGTAGGGCGCCGCAAATTCCTCGAGCCAGAAACCGGTCTTGCGGCCGGTGTTACCGAGTTGATCGTGCGAAGTCATGACCATCAGGATTCTCATTGGAAACTCCCATTGTCGGCGCCATCAGGTGAACACGCCGTGTTTGGTTTGAGTGGCAAGGGGCGTCAGGTGCTGATGGGGGCGCGCAATATCCTCGCGCGCCTCCATTTTTCAGGACGATTGACGCAAAGAGCGGAACGAGGCGCGCATCTCCGCGCTGAACAGCTCGGGCTGCTCCCAGGCGGCGAAGTGTCCGCCGCGATCAAGCCGGTTGAAATGGATCAGCTTGGGATAGGCACGTTCCGTCCAACTCCGTGGGGCGGCGTAGATCTCGTCCGGGAACACGCTCACTGCGACCGGAATAGTGACATTCTTCGGCTGGAAGAACTGAAGCTTGTTCTCCCAATAAAGTCGCGCCGATGACATTGCCGTGTTCGTCACCCAGTACAGCGTTATGTTGTCGAGGATGTCGTCCCGCGTGAGCCCGGCGGTCTCGCCGCCGAAGACTCGGGCAATAAGCTGATGGCTGCGTGTATCGTGGTCGAGGATCCATGCTGCGAGGCCGACCGGCGAATCCGTGATGCCGTACAGCGTCTGCGGCCGGTTGGCCATTTCGATAGCGTAGCCGAGGCCGTGTTTGTAGAAGAAGTCGAGCTGGTTCCACGCGTTCTGCTCTTCGAGACCTGACGGCTGCTTCCCACCGGCCTGGAGCGAAGCCGCAACGTCGTCAGGAACAGTTGCAGGCATGTTGGTGTGGATGCCAACAAGTTCGGGTGCGCCGAGAAGCGCCATCTGTTCGGTGATGGCGTTGCCCCAGTCGCCGCCTTGCGCGACGAACCGCATGTAGCCGAGCCGCTTCATCAACACGATCCAGGCGCGCGCGATGCGCTGCGGATCCCAGCCGGTGGTCTCGGGCTTGCCGGAAAACCCGTAGCCGGGGATCGACGGGATCACCACGTCAAAAGCATCCGACGCTGCCGCCCCGTGGGCAAGGGGATTAACCAGGCGATCAACGATCTTCAGCTGTTCGATGATCGAGCCGGGCCAGCCATGCGTTACGATCAGCGGCAGCGCATTGTCGTGCCGGGACCGAACGTGAATGAAGTGGATGTCAATCCCGTCAATCTCGGTGATGAATTGCGGCAGTGCATTGAGCCGTGCTTCCACCTTGCGCCAGTCGTAGTCCGTCTGCCAGTACTGGACCAGCTTCTTGACGGTCGCGAGCTGCACGCCCTGACTGTCGTCAGTCACGGTCTCCTTCTCCGGCCACCGCGTCGCGCCGAGGCGGTGACGAAGGTCGATCAAAGTGGCCTCGGGAACATGGACGTGGAAGGGGCGGATTTCGCCAGCGGTCTTGCCCGAGGCGGGCTGCAACGGCAGAAGGCTGACGGCTCCCGCGGCGACGATGCCCATGGCGGCGGTACCCAGCAGTTGGCGGCGATCCTGGTCGATCGTTTCGGAAGTGGACTGCGCGATCATTTTAATCTCCTTGGTTTGCGGGCCGTCGATATGGCCGGCCAGGCGGTTCGTGACGCCGCCACACTTGCGCAGAACCTGGGAGATTGCTCGTTAGGTGATGTAAAAGCGCGTTATGCTCCGCTGGGCCGCTTGCTTGCCTCGCGATAACGCGAAGCGTCGCCCACCGAGAATGATCAGGACTGGAGCAGGCCGCGAGCCGACTGCAAATCGGCTGTCTCAAGCCCCTCACTGAAGCGAGCCAACGTCTGGGCTAAAGCCGTCAGCGCGGATTTCTTGCCCTGTTTGCCGGAAAGCACGACCAGCGTAATCTCGGAGCGCAGCCGCCAGGACAACGCGCCTTGCGTCTCGGCGAGTTCAATGGATGATTTGAGGCTCTGCCTCGCGCCGTCTTCGTCGCCGCCCTGGGCCTTCAGCTTGCCGCGAAGCCGGAGCAACTCCGGCATATCAAAAATCTCACCGCCGGCGGATGTACGGGACATCGAGTTGTCGAGCGCTTCAAGCGCTTCCTCAACCCGCCCTAGCCGGCCTAGCCCTTGCGCTAGGTCGGCGCTGAACCCGGATGCGTAGAGTTCGTAGCGGTCGGCGTGCAGGCGGGGCAGCACGTCGTGGAGAAGATCGACGCCGTCCTTCACGTCGCCGCGGGCTACCATCACCTGACCACGGAATCCGTCGGCCACGGCCTGATACGGAACGAAGCCGTGCATCAAGGCGTGTTCGCTCAGGCGCGCGGTCAATTTTTCCACGCTCGCCCAATCGCCGACCCAGCCAAATACTGATGCAGCCCAGCACAGCGCGATGCTGTACATCACAACGTCTTTTGGCGCGGCATCATTGGTGACCGCACGGGCGAGTTCCACCGCTTGATCAGGAAATCCCCGCAACCACAATGTTCGCGCCAGCGGAATGCGTGGCGTGCGCGCAAAGGCGAAGTGGCTGGGACCGGCAACGCGCAGCGCGATGTCGTTTTGCATGGCCTTTTCGAGGTGATGCTGCGCAAGGATCTGATTGCCGGCCAAATGATGGGAAACGCCGAGCAGGACGCTTGCTCCGGCAAGTCCTGCGGGATCGCCGATCTCGCGTGCCACTTCCTCGGCTGCCTCCGCGGACGGTACCAGGCGGTCGCATTCGCCGGTTCGCCGGTAGAACATGTTGAGGCGCGACAGCAGCCGGAATTGGTTGGGTCGATCCGACAATTTCCTTGCGACGGAGAGCCCTCGTAGCAGCGCGGCCTCGGCCTGCTCGCTGTTGCGCTCTGTGAACATGGCTGCGTGACCGAGCGCCGATTGCAGTTCGATTTCCCAGATTCCGCCGCGGTTGGTGTCGTCGAGCGCTCCGAGGGCGCGTTGCGCCACCCGGCTGCACTCGTTGAGCAGGTTCAGTTCGACGAGCAGCGGAGCACTAGCGCCGCTCAAGGGAACGCGCAATTCTGCCGCACCTTCATCCGAATAGGCCCATGACAGCGCGGCACGCACGTCGCCGAGCAGTTCGGAGCGCGCCGGCAGGCCTAGGGCATTTCCGTTCGACCCGCTACGGACCAGCGCGCTCATCACGTATTCCGCGTGCCGTCGCGCGATGGTATTGGCCTCGCCGCTTTCGCTGAGCCTTTTCAGCGCGTAGGTCCGGGTGGTGTCAAGCAACCGATACCGCATCGACGATTTGATTGGCCTGGCTGACAGCAGGGACTTGGCGACGAGTTGCCCGATCATGTCGATGACCTGCTCGTCGTCGGGCTCAGCTCCGGCAACCGCTATTGCAGCTTCCAGGGTGAACGCCCCGGCGAACACGGCAAGCCGCCGAAGCGCCAGCCGTTCGGCGTCGGTGATGAGATTGTAGCTCCAGTCCAGCATTGCGCTCAGCGTCTGGTGGCGCGGCGGTGCCGTACGACGCCCCCGCCATTCCAGTTTCAGCCGACCGTCCAGCAGCGCATCGATCTCGCGCAGGCCGTGCGCGCCGAGGCGAACGGCCGCGAGCTCGATGGCGAGCGCGATGCCGTCGAGTTTCTCGCAGATGCCGGCGAGGAGCCGCATATTGTCGGGACTCATCTCCACGCTGTATCCAGCCGCCGTCGCTCGTTCCGTAAAGAGCCGGACCGCCGGATAGGCCAGCATCTCCTCCGATGTGAGCGCCTGGTCCGCGGGGGGGGTTGCGAGCGGCGGCAACTCGACGATCTGCTCTCCCTGAACCAGCAAGGATTCTCGGCTGGTGGCAAGAATGCTGGTGCCAGGCGCCTGCAGATAGATGGCTTCGGCGAGCCGTGCGGCATGTTCGATGACGTGCTCGCAGCTGTCGAGAATGAGCACGACGCGCCGGCCGCCCAGGAATTGCACGATACTTGAGGTCGGGTCCGCGGTTTGCACGACCAGATTGAGCGCCGAAGCGACGGTGCTTGGAACAAGCTCGCCTTCCTTCAGGGGCCCAAGATCGACGAAGCGCACTTCCTGCGCGCGGCCCGACAATGCGTGGGCAACCGCAAGCGCAACCGTCGTCTTCCCGATGCCGCCAGGTCCCCGCAGCGTAATGAACTGCTCGGCGAGTAATCGCTCCGAGAGGCGCTGAACCACATCTTCCCGTCCGATCGTGCGGGTCAGCAGCAGCGGAAACGACGGTTCGCCCGAGACCATTGCCGCCGGCTTCGGGGCATCCTGCGCCGGCTGGCGCTGTTCGATGGTCGCAACGAAGCAGTATCCCCGATTGGGTACGTTGGTGATGAAGCGCGCACCGTCCTTGCCGTCGCCGAGCACCCTTCGGATCTCTGCGATGTGGACGCGGAGACTGGCCTCGTCCACCGTCAGGTTCGGCCAGGCGTGCGCCAGCAACTCGTCCTTGTGAATAATGTCTCCCGCACGACCAACCAGCAGGCACAGAATGTCGAGCGCGCGGCTACCGATCTTGACGGGACCCTGATCTTTTTCGAGCAATCGGGATTTTTCGTAAAGACAAAACCGGCCGAATCTTACGCCCAGGGAATCAGGCTCGCTCGCGCGAGATGGCTGTGCGCCTCTGTGCTTTGCTGGGAGGCTGGAAGGCATCGCCCGCTACTTCGACAATCGTCGCGATGCAATCCGCGGCGCGCGCGTTGCTTCGTTGCCGTTTATTTCGCGCATTTCACAACTATTCCGGGAAAATTAGCAGTACTGCGGTCGAGGCCAATGAGGAAGCATGTCGCGGGCGGAGCTTCAAATCAATACACAGTTAGGTCATGGGAGATGCGCCCAATATAGGGTCACGATCCGGCATTCGACTCGGCCGGGCTGAAACGAACCACAGATAGATCTATGCCGACCATCAGATCTTCCAGGATCGGCTTCAAATCACGGTCGCGCAGATAGGCGCGCTGCCTGGTCGGAATCGTGATGCCGTCGATCACGACCGGCTCGGAGAAGTATTGGGCGGCAGGAAAATTGCCGGCGATCTGCACGTGATAGTCGTGGCGCCTGATCAGCATGTCGGGTCCGAAATAGAAGTCCTGCTCGAGGCTGTGGCTGGCTAGCCTCTCCGGAAACACGGCCCGCAATCCGCGCCAGATTTCCGCGCCTTCGCGCCATGGTTCGATCTCGCGCAGCGTGAAGCCGCGCATCGTGAGCAGGAATGGCACGGTCAGGCAAGTCCAGAGCGCGTAGCCGCCGAAATAGGCCCGGTGCAGTAGATCCCAGGCGGTACGCATGTCGTGGCCATCGAACGATGCGCGCGGGTTCCTGCGCTCGGCGATTGTCCTGCTGCCGCCGGACAGGATCGCGACGCGGTCGGGGGTGAAGTCACTCCGTTGTCCAGGTTTGCCGATATCGTCGACAGACGCCCATTGCCGGTGCAGATCGACATGCACCGTCCTTGGAAGGCCACTCTGGTGCACGCATTTCAGGTCCCAGAGTTCGCCCGTGATGACGAACGATGCGCTGAGACGGCCGTGCGCCCGCCAGCGGCTTTCGCCACCATGAGCTTCGATCGCTTCGGCCAGGAGCGGAATCATGTCTAATTCTCCCCGTTTCAACCTGGCCATGGTGCCGCCGCCTACGCGCGCGGCGCGAGTTCATAGATGTAAAGCGATGTTAATGGCCGCCCGCGGAAGGCTGGACCGGCATGCGAACCGCCGGAATGGCGCCGTTTCGCGCCAAATAACATCAGTTAACGGGCGGAAATCGCCGTGTCGTTGCACAGTGAGCTCGCAACCAAGCTCGACCGAAAGCTGGACGGGCCAACGACAGGAAAATTACCATGTCCGACAAGATCGACGTTCAGCGCCGCAACTTCTTCGGCACCGCCGCGATGACGCTCGCCACGGCTCAATTTGCTCTGGCCGGCACCTCGCAGGCTGGCCTTACCAAGCTGACCGCCGCAGCCGATGCGGATCTCAACCGGACGAAATCGGGCAGCCTACCAGCGATCAAGCCGGGCACGAATACGGCTTTCTCTGCCCTCAAGCAGATCGATGCTGGCCTGCTCAATGTCGGCTATGTGGAGACCGGCCCGACAAATGGACCCGCGGTCCTGCTGCTGCACGGCTGGCCCTATGACATCTACAGCTTCGTCGATGTCGCGCCGCTGCTCGCCGGCTCCGGCTATCGCGTGATCATCCCGTATCTTCGCGGCTACGGATCGACGCGGTTTCTCTCCCCGACATCCTTTCGCAACGGTCAGCCTTCGGCGATTGCGCTAGACATGATCGCTTTACTCGATGCGCTTAGGATTGAGAAGGCTGTTGTCGCCGGCTTCGACTGGGGCGCGCGGACCGCCAACATCATGGCGGCGCTGTGGCCGGAACGCTGCAAGGCGATGGTATCTGTGAGCGGGTATCTGATCGGCAGCCAGCAGGCCGGCAAGATGCCGCTGCCGCCGAAAGCGGAACTGCAATGGTGGTACCAGTTCTATTTCGCCACCGAGCGCGGCCAGCTCGGCTATGACAAGTATCGCCGGGAATTCTCCAGGCTGATCTGGCAGCTGGCGTCGCCGAAGTGGAATTTCGACGATGCCACTTTCGAGCGCAGCGCGAGCGCCTTCGACAATCCGGATCATGTCGCGATTGTCATTCACAATTACCGCTGGCGGCAGGCGCTTGCCGATGGCGAGGCTAGATACGAGGACATCGAAGCGAAACTCGCGCAGGGTCCTGCCATCGCCGTGCCTACAATCACCATGGAAGGCGACGCCAACGGCGCGCCGCACCCGGAGCCGGCCGCCTACGCCAAAAAATTCTCTGGCAAGTACGAGCATCGGACCATCTCGGGCGGCATTGGGCACAATCTGCCCCAGGAGGCGCCGCGCGCATTCGCAGGGGCGATCATCGATGTCGATGGCGAAGCCTGATCCCGTCGAGCGAACGAGGAGAATGTGACCATGCGCAAGACAAGTGTTCTGGCGGCACTCGCCCTCATCGCGTTGCTCATGCTGATCCAATTCAGCGCGCCGTTTCTCTATGGTTAGGAGATCGGTATGAGCGTGCGGGCAACAAATCGCGATCTGCGTTCGACACGACAGTCGATCGCCTATCGCAGCATCGAGATCGAAGGCCTCGAGATCTTCTACAGGGAGGCAGGGTCGGTCGATGCGCCGACCGTGCTGCTGCTGCACGGCTTTCCATCCTCATCGCGGATGTGGGAGCCGTTGCTGCCGCTCCTTGCCGATCGATATCACCTGATTGCGCCTGATTATCCCGGCTTCGGTCACAGCAGCGCGCCGCCGACATCCGATTTCACCTATACGTTCGACCGGCTCGCGCAGATCATGGACACGTTTGTGACGAAGCTCGGCCTCGCCAAGTATGTCCTGTTCGTTCAGGACTATGGCGGGCCCGTCGGCTTCCGCCTAGCGCTCGCTCATCCCGAACGGGTGCGCAGCATCGTTGTCCAGAACGCGGTGTCGCATGAGCAGGGTTTGAGTTCGCTGTGGGACGCCCGCCGCAGGTACTGGGCCGATCCGGCCGGCGAACTCGATAACCTCAAGGCCAATTTCACCTCGCTGGAGGCAACCCGGCTGCGGCATGTCGGGACCAGCCCGCATCCCGAGCGGTATGATCCGGATAGCTGGACCGACGAGCACGCGTTTCTCTCCCGTCCGGGTCAGGCGGATATTCAGGCGAAATTGTTCCTGGACTATCGCAGCAACGTCGCATCCTATCCGCGCTGGCAGAAATGGCTTCGCGAAGTTCAGCCACCGATGCTAGTGGTCTGGGGAAAGTACGATCCTTCGTTCACCGTGGCGGGGGCAACTGCGTACGTCGACGATGTGCCTGACGCGGAGGTCCACCTGCTTGAAGCAGGTCATTTCGCGTTGGACGAGGCGACCGATAAGGTCGCCGAACTGGTTCGGCGCTTTCTTGCTAATTGCTAGGTGTGGTTGGTTAATGGCGCCTATGGCCCAATGCGGACATCCAGATGCGCGACTTGATTGTCGCCTCCGGAGCAGACGCGACAGAACGATCGGCGCCCTACGCTCTTCGCATCAGCTTGAGCGACGCCGTCAGCCGCAGGCTCCGCTTTCCCGCGAGCGCGATGCCTTCGAGCTCGCCGCTGTCTTCCGTGCAGGTCCCGGAGAAGCCGATGCCGACCTCGAGGCCGCCGAACACCGGGTTCTCGCCTTTCGCCGGCGTGTGCTCCTGGTTCAGCATCTCGCCCTTCCAGCGGCCGTCCGCCGAGGAATAGGCGCCGAGATAGTAGAAGAACGCATCGCCTCCGAGGATGCGCCCGTCGATCAGCAGCATCACGCCGGACAGTCCAGCATCGACGCCGTCGAGAGCGCGCAAGCCCATCCCATAGAGCCCGTTGGCGATGCCGCCCGGTCCGACCGTTCCGCTCGGCGGCAAGCCTTCGTCGTCGAGGCGCGTGAGATTGGCCCAGAACCTGGCGCCGGGCATGGTGTCCGCGCCGCCCTCGAGACGGATCTGGTTGCCGTAGAGCCGGCCACGCGCTCCGATCGAGGCGACGTCGGCGCCCATCAGCGGCTTGTAGCTGGGGTCGAGGTTGTGCCGCTCGGTGATGACCTGGGCGATGATCTCGCCGTCGCGCTCGACATAGGTACCGAGATGCGCGAAGCCAGAATTGCCGCCAAGCATCCTGCCGTCGTGCAGGCACATGATGCTGCAGCCGAACCCATCGTTGATGCCGTATTCAACCTTGTAGAGCCCGTCCAGCAACGTCCTGAACCTGCAAATTGAGAATGAATTGCGGGCTACCTAGCATCGACGCCACAGCGAAGCCACCGGCTTTTCCGCGCATCGCCACCCCGGGGACCTTCGCCCGCCATGATGCCATTATGCCCCTGTTTTGCCCGACGGGTCAAAACTCCACTTCGTAAAACCCGCAGTCAATGTTTTCAGGGACTTGGCTACTATGCATGGGGTTGTTTTGGAGGTTTGTTTGCCGGCCTCCGAAAGAAGCTCCTCGGCCGACCGGTGCCAGGCTCGAACCTGCTCCCACGGACGCACGACCAATCGCGCATGGACACGCAATCAGCCGAGGACGAGCTCAGCGCGATCATCGCCGGCGCCGCGAAGCAGCCGCTGCTCGATGCCGCCTACGCGCTCTGGCGCCAACGCTACCGCCTGGAGGCCATCGCGGGCCGCCCCACCGCCGAAGAGGTGCGGGTCAATCGCACCTTCTCGCCGGAGGAATTCATCATCCAGTACCGCCATGAACGCGCCCACGCCCATGAAGGGCCGATGTTCGGCTATGTGAAGCGCGCTCATCCGCGCGCCGACGATCAGGCGATCCGGCAAGCCATCATCACGGCGGTCAAATTCGAAGACGCCTACAACAAGCACTTCGACTGGAACGGCGATTTCGAGGATTGCGTGGCGCGCGCGGTGAAACAGGCCGCGCGAAAATATCCGCATTATCTCGAGACCACCTACCGCGATGCCCGCAACGATCTCGCCTACTACATGAAGTGAACTAGAGCATGATCCGGAAAAGTGTGAAGCGGTTTTCCGAAAAGATCATGCTCAAACAATAGGCTAAAGCGCGATGACGATTCATCCTGATCGCATCGCGCTTTAGAAGCACAGCGTGGTGACCAGCCTGCCCTGCTTGTCCTTGATCGCATAGGGACAGCGAATGCGCTCCAGCGCCTTCTTGGCATCCTCGTCGCCGAGCGCGGCGGCGCGCTCGTAGTAGGCCTTTGCGGCGTCCTTGTCCTTCGCACCGCCGCGCCCCTCCTGCGCGAAGGCGCCCATCCGCTCCAGCGCGCCTGGATGGTTTTGCGCCGCCGCCTTCTCGAACAGCGCGCGCGCCGCGACATCGTCCTTTGCGCCGCCATCGCCTTCAGACAACATCAGGCCGAGCTGGTACTGCGCTTCCGGATTGGTCTCGACGGCCTTGCCGAGCAGCGCACGGGCTTGGGCGGGATCGGCCGGCGCGGCGCCACCTGCGCCACCGAGCGCTGCGAGATTGCTGACGCCGCGCGGGTTGCCGGCCTGCGCCGCCTTCTCGAAAAGCTTACGCGCCTGCGCCTCGTCCTTGGCGACGCCCGAGCCGGTGGCGTAGGTAACACCGAGCTCGACCATGGCCGCACTGGATCCCTTGTCGGCCGCCTTGCGCCAGACCGCGATCGCCTCTGCGGTCTGCCGGTTGGCCGCATAGGCGCGGCCGAGTGCGAACATCGCGCGGCGCGAGGCGTTTGCCGCCTGCTTGCAGAACTTGACCGCGGTCGCGATGTCGGCGGAAGCGATCTCCGCGACGCCCTTCACGTCAGCCGGCTTGTCGGGATCGCTGGGATCGGCGGCGAGACGGTCACACAACACGAGGTCGGCCGATTGCGCCTGCGCCGTCAGGGGCACGGCGAGCGCAAAGAGCATGGCAAGGAGGAAAGTCCGCATGATCGTCACGTTGCGTCTGTGGCCCGGCAAATTCAAGGCTCAAGTCGGTTCGCGTCTGCGATGGGTGGCTCAGGCGCGATGCATCAGCTTGAGCGCTGCGGTCAGGCGCAAGCTCCGCTTGCCGGCCAGCGCGGTTGCCTCCAGCACCGCCTGCTCCGCGTCGTAGCTGCCGGAGAAGCCGATGCCGACCTCGTGGCCGCCGAAGATCGGATCGTCCTTGGCCGGCGTGTGCTCCTGGTTGAGGATCTGGCCCTTCCAGCGGCCCTTCGCGGCGGTGTAGCTGCCGAGATAATAGAAAGCCGCATCGCCGCCGAGGATGCGGCCCTGGTTCAGCAGCATCACGCCGGTGAGTCCGCCGTCGAGGCCGTCGAGCATGCGCAAATGGATGGAGTAGAGACCGTCGCTGATGCCGGCTTCGCCGACGGCGCCGGCGATCGGCACCTCCTCGTCAGTGATCGGCGTCATCAGCGACTGAAACGGCACGCCCGGCAACTCCTTGAGCTCGCCCTTGAAGCGATAGAGATCGCCGTCGGCCCAGCCCTTCGCGATCAGGGTTGCATCGTCGGTGCCTGCCATGGCGCGGTAGCTCGGATCGGGATTATGGCGGACGGTCTTGATCACGATGTCGACGCCGCTGTCGGTCTTCTCATAGGTGCCGATATGGGCGAAGGCCGAATTGCCGCCGAGCATCTTGCCGTCGCCGGCATGCATCACGCTGCGGCCGACGGTATCGCCGAGCTGAAATCTGACTTTGTAGAAGCCTTCAATCACCAGCCGTGTCCCCGGCCCTGCGCGCATCCGGATGCACTCTATCCCGCTTTCGGCGGCGATGGACAAGTTTCGCGGCGCCCGGGTCGGCAGGCACAGGAACGGTTGTCATCAAAATGCAAAAATCCGCCGGAGCCTTCGCTCCGGCGGATTGAATGCCAACCCGGGCCAGCCCCCAGCCCGGGCCGGGAGGATCTTAGGCCGCGGCCTTCTTGTCGGTCGGCACGGACGAGATCGTCTTCAGGATCTGCGAAGCGATCTGGTAGGGGTCGCCTTGCGAGTTCGGACGGCGGTCTTCCAGATAGCCCTTGTAGCCGTTGTTGACGAAGGAGTGCGGAACGCGGATCGAAGCGCCGCGGTCGGCAACGCCGTAGCTGAACTTGTTCCACGGCGCGGTCTCGTGCTTGCCGGTCAGACGCTTGTCGTTGTCCGGGCCGTAGACGGCGATGTGGTCCATCAGGTTCTTCTCGAAGGCGGCCATCAGCGCCTCGAAATACTCCTTGCCGCCGACTTCACGCATATAGGCGGTCGAGAAGTTGGCGTGCATGCCCGAGCCGTTCCAGTCGGTGTCGCCGAGCGGCTTGCAGTGGAATTCGATGTCGATGCCGTACTTCTCGGTGAGGCGCAGCATCAGGTAGCGGGCCATCCACATCTGGTCGGCAGCGGTCTTGGAGCCCTTGCCGAAGATCTGGAACTCCCACTGGCCCTTGGCGACTTCCGCGTTGATGCCTTCATGGTTGATGCCGGCAGCCAAGCACAGGTCGAGATGCTCTTCGACGATCTTGCGGGCGACGTCGCCGACGTTCGAGTAGCCGACGCCGGTGTAGTACGGGCCTTGCGGCGCGGGATAGCCGGCGGTCGGGAAGCCGAGCGGACGGCCGTCCTTGTAGAAGAAGTATTCCTGCTCGAAGCCGAACCAGGCGCCGGAATCGTCCAGGATGGTGGCGCGCTTGTTGGACGGATGCGGGGTCTTGCCATCGGGCATCATGACTTCGCACATCACCAGCACGCCGTTGGTGCGCGCACCGTCCGGAAACACCGCGACCGGCTTCAGCACGCAATCGGAGCTGTGGCCTTCG
Organism: Bradyrhizobium sp. IC4059; assembly: GCF_020193615.1. Taxonomy (NCBI): domain Bacteria; kingdom Pseudomonadati; phylum Pseudomonadota; class Alphaproteobacteria; order Hyphomicrobiales; family Nitrobacteraceae; genus Bradyrhizobium; species Bradyrhizobium sp. IC4059. Next base: position 533,847 of record NZ_JADYVH010000002.1, on the reverse strand, counting down.
GCCTGCTGGGTGGAGGAGCCGTCGAAGCCCCAGAGCGGAAGCTGCTCGAGCGTCGGGAACGACGCGAATTCCTTGATCTGAGTTTTGCCGCGCAAGTTCGGAGTCGGCGTATATCCGTCGAGCCAGATGTACTCGAGCTTGTACTTGGTCATTGAGCCTCTCTGTAGATGATGCGAAAGGTTGGGGGCCCGGGAGGGCCCCCGCACGTTTGTACCCGGCCATCATCGGCCAGCCTTTCCCAAGCATTTCGCGTGCCAAAAGGCCGCAGTACGGGCGGTTTTCCACCGCTTCCGGCTCCTCTTCGCCACAGACGGGCCCTCCACGGCACCGTGCGTCATAGCCGCGCACCTTGGCCCGAAGCTGCGCTGCAAAAATCCGGCGGAAAACGCCCGATTTAGAAGCAGCGGACGCCGACCGCGCATTGCCGATGAAACGCGCATCAACGTCCGGTAACTTTCGCAAACTCCCCCACCCCTCCTCAGCAACCTTCGGAATGGCCCACGCGTTGGTCAGCGGTAGCGTGCCTTGGAGGATGCAGAAGGCTTCCTGCCTACAAATTGAGCGGAAACTGATTTCCTTTTCAGCACTTTCCAATCGGGGATGAGCGGCCGATATGGGGATTCCAGTAACCACAATCGAACGAGTCGGGCGCACCATGGAGGCCAAGGCGCTTCGACCAAGGAGAATCGCAATGATGAACAATGGTCTGAGTCACGGATCTGCAAAGATCTACCAATTCCCCGTCGGCGGCCGTGCGGCCCTCGCCGGACGCCGCTATGGCGAGACCCGCCTTCCCGCCGATCAGGCTTCGCTGCCCGCGAACGTCTCGATCTGCAGCGACAGCTGGTATCACCAGGATGCGGTCGACGAAGCCAAGCCCAAATGGGAACGCTGATGCCAGCTGCTGGTCTGACAGCGCCGGGCTTTCGCAAGCGGCCGGCGGCAGTTTGAAAAAGGGTCGAAACAACGGCGTTTCGGCCCTTTTTAATTCCAGGCGCGCCCGCGCCTAGATCCCGGGCTTGTCGACCACCGCGCAGGCCGTAACCGGCCGCTTCAGGTGTTTGACCGTAGCGGGCCCGGTCTTGGGAATCCTCAGCGTGACTCCCGCCCCCGAATAGCGCATCCCCGAAACCGCCAGCCGCTTGGCGAGCGTAACCGGCTGGCCATCGATCTGGACGAAGGCCCGCTTGTCGTGGTCATAAAAGCCTAGGATGAACTGCGTACCATCGGCGCAGCGGTAGGTTTGGAAGGTCTGCGCATCGGCCTGCCGCGCACCGAGCATTGCGCCCGCCAGCATGCTGACCGTCAAAACAATGGCCTTGTGCCGGCCCATGATCGCCCCCTGTAATAGACCGCAAGGACGCCAAACGTGCATCCGGTGGAACCATAACCCAAGCTCATCCCATGCAAGACTCCTCCCTGAAGGACTCCCCCGCCCGCCATCTCGCCCTTCAGGGTGCGAGCAATTTCCGCGACCTCGGCGGCTATCCGACCATTGATGGCCGCACCACACGCTGGCGGCACATCTTCCGCTCCAACCATCTCGGCCAGCTCACTGCTGCCGACATCGAGGTCGTCCGCGCGCTGGGCGTGCGCAGCGCGTTCGATTTCCGTGGCCTGGAGGAGCGCGCGGCCGGCATCTGCGTCGTGGACGAGATCACGGTGCATTCGCTGCCGATCGAACCGACCGTCGTGGCCGGGCTGCGCGCCGAGCTCGCGAAGGGCACGCTGACCGCGGCCGTGGCGCTCGAGCTCATGCGCGAGTCCTATCGCAATTATGTGCGCCACAACACGCACAGCTTCCGCGCGCTGTTCGGTCATTTGCTGGAAGATCGCGCGCCGCTCGTGATTCACTGCACCGCCGGCAAGGACCGCACCGGCTTCGCCAGCGCGCTGATCCTGCATGCGCTCGGCGTGGCGGACGAGGTCATCGCCGAGGATTATCTCTTGACCAACCGGCACTACAAGCGCGACCCGTCGAACGTCTTCGATCTGCCCGCCGACGTCCTCGACGCGATCGGCAGCGTCGAGGCCTCGTACCTTGCGGCCGCTTTCGAAGCGGTCGGCAGCGAATATGGCGATCTCGAAACCTATTTGCGCGACGGGCTCAAGCTCGGCACGGCAGAGCGAGACGCGCTGAAGGCGCGCTATCTGCAAGCATAGGGCGGCTGTGCCGGGAGAACGATCATGCAAGGCAAGATCTTGATCGTGACGGGCGCAGGCGGCGCGCTCGGCAAGGTGGTCGCAGAAACGGCGCTGGTACGCGGCGCGCGCGTGGCCGGCATCGATCACGCACCTTCGCAAACCGCCGCAAGCGCTGACCACATCGACATCGGGGGCGTTGACCTGTCCGACCCAGCGCAGGCGAGAACGGCCGTCGATGCGGCGGCAAAGCATTTCGGCCGGCTCGACGCATTGATCAACATCGCCGGCGGCTTTGCCTTCGAGACCGTCGGCGACGGCGATATCGCGACGTGGCAGCGCATGCATGCGCTGAACGTGCTGACCGCGCTCAACGCCTCGCGTGCGGCGTTGCCGCACCTTGCCAAGTCCAAGGCCGGCCGCATCGTCAATATCGGCGCCATGGGCGCACTGCAGGCCGGCAACGGGATGGGCCCCTATGCCGCGTCGAAAGCCGGCGTGCATCGCCTGACCGAGGCCCTCGCAAACGAGTGGAAGGGCAAGGTTACCGTCAACGCGGTGCTGCCCTCGATCATCGACACCGCGGCCAACCGCGCCGACATGCCGAAAGCCGACTTTTCCAAATGGGTGACGCCGCAGGAGCTCGCCGAAGTCATCCTGTTCCTCGCCAGCGATGCCGCGAGCGGCGTCACGGGCGCCCTGATCCCGGTCGGTGGCCGGGTGTAGTCGCGTTCCGATCAAAACGTTAGAGGCACCGGCTCCGATTCAATCGGGGCCGAGAACGCTCTAGACTGGCTGCAACTGATTCTCCGATCGGACGTCCCTTGGAAACCGCGCTTTACCTGCCCGTCAAACGCTTCCTCGAAGAGCTCGGCTTCACGGTCAAGGGCGAGATCGGTGGTTGCGATCTCGTCGGCCTCAGCGCGGGCGATCCGCCAGTGGTGGTGATCGGCGAGCTCAAGCTTGCCTTTAATCTCGAGCTGATCCTGCAGGCGGTCGATCGCGCGCCGGCCGGTGACGAGGTCTGGATCGCAGCGAAGATGTCCGCGCGCGGCAAGGGACGCGAGAGCGACGCGCGCTATCGCAATCTCTGCCGCCGCCTCGGCTTCGGCATGCTCGGCGTGACCGATCGCGGCCAGGTCGAAGTGCTGGTGAAGCCGCCGACCGCGGCGCCGCGCCGCGAGCCGAAGGTGCGCTCGCGTCTCGTCGCCGAGCATCAGCGCCGCCAGGGCGACCCCGTGCTCGGCGGCAGCACCCGCGCACCGATCATGACGGCCTATCGCCAGCAGGCGCTGGCCTGCGCGTCGGCCCTTGCCGAAGGGCCGAAGCCGGTGCGCGAGCTGCGCGAACGCTGCCCCGATGCCGGCAAGATCTTGCTTAACAATGTGTATGGCTGGTTCGAACGCACGGAGCGGGGAATCTACCGGCTCACCGAAGCTGGACACGCCGCCCTGAACCGTTGGCCTCAGCAATGGTTGGAGGTCGGCGCAGGTGCTGCGTCACCGCTGTGACACCAGACCGGTGCATAGCTGAGATGCCGCACCGATTTCATATTGCAATGCAACATTGGCGGCACTAGGTATCCCGGCATCAAGATGAGGCCGTTATGAGCGCAGACTGGAATACCAAATATGGCACGCGGCGCGTCCGCCACGATCCCCCGACCCTGGACGAGGCGATCTTCGCCGCTGTCGGCATCACAGACGACCAGGCGCAGCAGGCCGAGATCGCCGCAGCCTTGATGGGGATGCCGCTCGACGTCGTCCAGGCCGAGGTGAAGAAGCAGGCCCGCTCCAACAGCCGCATCACCGCCACCCGCGTGATCGCCGGCGAACAGGGCGCGCAGCGCTCCGTCGTGGTCGAACGCCGCGTCGTCCGCCGCTTCGGCGCCGGCACGCGCAGCTGAGCATTCCTTTCATCGCACCGAACACGAAAGCGGACCGGCCTGGCCGGTCCGCTTTTTGATTCCTGTCCGCATTTCCCGGTTATGCGGCGCGATTGCCGTACATGCTCGAGATCAGCTTCCAGCACGTGCTGTTGAAGCTGAGAAGCGCGCGCCCGGCCGTGAACGGCGAGGCCGCGAGATCGGCAAGCTCGGCCTCGGGCGTCTTGGCGAGGTCGATCGTGCCGGTCGATTCACCATGGCGGAAAGCCAGATGGGCCCCGAACTTCCTGGCGAGCGCCCGCATCGCATGATTGTCCGCGCCCGTCGTGATGCGCAGCTGCTTGTAGCCCTTCCAGCGGGCCTCTGCGATCAGGCGGCGGAACAGCACGGTGCCGACGCCCTGGCGGCGCGCGGAGGCTTCCACGCTGAAGGCGACCTCCGGCAAGGAACCGTCCTCCGGCGGGTGCAGCTCGGCCGCGCCGCGCACCACGCCTTCGACGATATAGGCAACGATGACGGTGCCGTCCTCGGCACAGCGGGCGGCGTAGCGCTCGATGAAGCTGTCGTCGAGAAAGCCGTTGAAACGGTCGTGCCGGCTGCCGGCATCAAGCCTCAGCAGGTGATCGCGCAGGAGCGGCAATTCTTCCTGCTGGATCAGGGTCCGCACATAGCCGGGAACGGTACGGACGGCGTCTTCAAGTACCACGTCAGAACTCCTCTTGGTGTTCCCTCGAGGAGGCGTTCGAATCCCTAGGCCTCCTATATTGTGCATCGCACCATGATTTTCAAGACGGAGACCTGCCCAAGTTTCGGGCACCGAAGCGATCAATTCGTTAATAAAATCAAAGTCCCGTAGTTTCACAGGACCAGCTGGGTCTGGGTCACCACCGCAACCAATTTGCCGTCCTCGGTTTCCAATCTGGTGGTCCAGACCTGGGTCCGCCGACCCCTGTGCACCGGGGTGGCGGTGGCGATGACCGTGGCCCCCTCCTTGGCCCCACCGATGAAATTGGTCTTGCTCTCCAGCGTGGTCGTACCCTTGGCGTCCTCGGGCAGATTGATCACGGTCGCTGCCGCGCCGACGGAATCGGCCAGCGCCATCACGGCCCCGCCGTGGATGGTGTGGTGAAGCGTGCAGAGTTCGGGCCGGACCGTCATCCGCGCCACCACGCGGTCCTTCTCCGCCTCGACAAATTCGACGCCCTTGAGTTCGGCGAACGGCATCTTCATCGCTTTAAGTTTCTCGAGCGGCGTCATCGGATCTCCTCCCAACTTCTTGTTGGCTCAACGTGAATTGCTTCAAGCCGCAAAGCAATGACGTCCGAGGTAATGGCGATGCTGACATCGGCGCGCAGAGCCGGGAAGCGCTGCACTGCGTCCGGGGCACGAGACCACCCTCACGTCACTGCATGCACGACCTGATACTCCGGCCGTCGCCACACCTCCCCCGAAATCACCTCCTCGATGATCTCCGCGGCCCGCACGATCTCGCTCTCGCCGATGTACAGCGGCGCGAGGCCGAAGCGCATGATGTCGGGCGCGCGAAAGTCGCCGACGACACCGCGGGCGATCAGGGCCTGCATCGCGGCGTAGCCGCCGGCGAAGGCGAAGGAGACTTGCGAGCCGCGCAGCTCATGGTCGCGCGGCGTCACGAGCTTGAGTTGCGGACAACGGCGCTCGACTTCACCGATCAGGAGATCGCCCAGCGCCAGCGAACGCGCACGAACCTCGGTAATATCGACCTTGTCCCAGATATCGAGCGAGGCCTCCAACGCCGCCATGGCGAGCACCGGCGGGGTGCCGACGCGCATGCGCTCGACGCCGCCCGCGGACGCATAGGCAAGCTCGAAAGCAAACGGTTTTGCGTGGCCCATCCACCCCGACAGCGCGGCGCGCGCGCCGTCGGCATGGCGCGGTGCGACATAGAGGAAGGCCGGCGCGCCGGGGCCGGCGTTGAGATATTTGTAGGTGCACCCCGCGGCGAAATCGGCACCGCTCCCGGTGAGATCGACCGGCAGCGCGCCGGCGGAATGGGCGAGATCCCAGACCGTGACGATGCCGAGCGCATGCGCTTTCGCTGTCAACTTCGCCATGTCGTGGCGGCGGCCGGTGCGGTAGTCGACCTCGGTGATGTACAGAACGGCGATCTCCTCAGACAATGCGTCCTCGATCTCCTCCGGTGCTACCAGGCGCAATTGATGGCCCCGTCCGAGCGTCGCGATCAGGCCTTCGGCCATGTATAGGTCAGTCGGGAAGTTACCGGTATCCGACAGGATCACCTTGCGCGAGACGCTCATGTCGAGCGCGGCAGCTAGCGCCTGATAGACCTTGAGCGACAGCGTGTCGCCGACCATGACCGAGCCGGCCTCCGCGCCGATCAACCGCGCGATGCGGTCGCCGACATGGCGCGGCTGCACATACCAGCCTGCACTATTCCAGGCGCGGATCAGCTCGTTGCCCCATTCCTCGGTGATCACGCGGTTGACACGCTCGGCAACGCCCAGCGGCAGCGCACCCAGCGAGTTGCCGTCGAGATAGATCACGCCGTCAGGCAAATGGAACAAGGCTCTAGTATCGTCGTAGACGCGAAGCCGGGTCATGGACATCCCTACAGAATCGTACGCACGCGCCAGAGTTCGGGAAACAGTTCGACCTCGAGCATGCGTTTGAGATAACTGACGCCGCCAGTGCCGCCGGTACCACGCTTGAAGCCGATGACGCGCTCGACCGTGGTGACGTGGTTGAAGCGCCAGCGCCGGAAATAGTCCTCGAAATCGACCAGCTTCTCGGCCAGTTCGTAGAGCATCCAGTGGGTTTCCGGCGCCTCGTAGACGATCCGCCATGCCTGCAGCACGCCTTCGTTGAAGCTGTGGGTTTCGCGAACGTCGCGCGCCAGCACCGCAGCAGGCATCTTGAGCCCGTTGCGGTCGGCAAGCCGCAGCACCTCGTCATAGAGGCTCGGCGTCGCGAGCTCGGCTTCGAGCAGCTTGATCGTCTCCGCATCGTGCGCGTGCGGCTTCAGCATGGCGTGGTTGCGGTTGCCGAGCAGAAATTCGATCAGCCGGTATTGCCGCGACTGGAAGCCCGAGGATTGTCCAAGCTGCGAGCGGAAGCGGGTATACTCGCTGGGCGTCATTGTGCGCAGCACGTCCCAGGCCCCGTTCAGCTGCTCGAAGATACGCGACATCCGGGCCAGCATCTTCATCGCGGGTTGCACCTCATCCCGTGAGATCGCACGGCGCGCAGCCGCGAGCTCGTGGATGGCGAGCCGCATCCACAGTTCCGTGGTCTGATGCTGGATGATGAACAGCATCTCGTCATGCGCCTCCGACAGCGGATGCTGCGCACCGAGGATCGCGTCCAGCGCGAGATAATCACCGTAGGACATGCGCCGGGTGAAATCGGTCTCGGCGCCTTCGCTTGTGGGATCGTAATCGCTGGACGTCATGGCTGGCCCTCTCGATCGATCGTCCCTGGTCTCATTCATCGAGGCCGATCAGGCGCGCGGTGATCTGTGACGACGGATCCTTGAGCCCGTCGATCACCGTGAAATGGTTGAGGCCGGGCTCGACGACGAGGTGCGTCGGCACGTCGAAGCCGGTCCAGATGTTCGCCATCAGATCGGACTGGCGGATGAATTCGGGCCGCTCGCTGCCGCCGACCCAGGCCGTCACGGGCGAATGCCCTCGTGGCAGATGCAGCGCCGCGCTTTCCAGCGTCGCCTCCTCCATCGTCATGCGCAGCGTCTCGTTCATTCCCGTCTTCAGGAGCGGACGCAAGTCGTGCAGGCCGCTGATCGAGAGCGTACCGGCGATGCGGTTGTAGACGGCGGACTCGAGCCGACTGTCGTCGCACAGCATGCGCGTGACGAGATGGCCGCCGGCGGAATGGCCGGCGAGCCGGATCGGCCCCGAGACGAGCGATGCCGCTTTGGCGATCGCGGCAGTGATCTCCGCAGTGATATCGGAGATGCGGGCAGCCGGTGCCAGCGTGTAGCTCGGCAGCGCCACCGTCCAGCCATGGTGCCGCGCACCTTCGGCGAGATCGGTCCAGGTCGATTTGTCGAAGCGCATCCAGTAGCCGCCATGGACGAAGACGACGAGACCCTTGCTGTCGCCGTCAGGCAGGATCAGATCGAGCTTCTGGCGCTCGCCGGCGCCGTAGGCGATGTCGGGGCGAAATTTCTTCAGCCCGGCGCGGTAGGCCGCTGCCCGCTCCGCCCACAGCGCCGGCATCTTGTCCGAGCCCGAGATGTGGGCCGAATTGGCGTAAGCGTCATCCCAATCGCGCATCGTTGCTCCCGAGGACTCGTCCGACGAACCGAAGCCAGTCTGCCACCGGTCAGGGCGGCATCCTAGTCTTTCTTTTAAGCTTAAAGGATTGAGGGAGCCGGTGGATTGGGCAGCGACCGCTACGAGGGTACAGGGTGGGCAAAGCGGAGCGTGCCCACCATCTTGGTTCATCCGAGAGAAAGGTGGTGGGCATGGCGCAAGTGCGCCTTTGCCCACCCTACCGCAGTGGCGATGGGGAGACCGCTACGCCTTCTCCACGCCGCACCATTCCGCGATGAACAGCGCCATCGCCTTGGTCGCCTTCTTCAATGACTCCAGGTCGACGAACTCGTTGAAGCCGTGCATCTCGCCTCCGCTGGCACCAAAACACAGACTCGGGATGCCGTGGTTGAGGCCGTAGAAGCGCGTGTCGGTCAGCGCCGTGAAGACGAGGTCCTCTGGCGTACCGCCATAGACCCTGTTGAAGGCCTTACCGAACGCAGCCTCGGGCTCCGCGGCGTTGGTCAGCTCATAGCCTTCCGACAGGAAGCCGGACCATTCGACCTGCGGCGGATTGTTGGCGAGGAAGCGGTGGTTGCGCGAAGCGGCGGCGACGCAAGCCATGATCTCCTTCTGGTGATCGGCGATCGACCAGCCCGGCAACACCGCAATCCGGCAGTCGACATCGCACCAGGCCGGCACGCTCGAGGCCCAGTCGCCGCCCTTGATGATGCCGGCGTTGAAGTTGACGGGATGGTCGAGCGTCTTGAAGTGACGGTCGGCCTTGGCCCGCTCGTTCCATTCGATCTCGAGCTTTTGCAGCGCCTGGATCAGGTGATATGCCGCCATGATCGCGTTCGCGCCGGAGCCTGCGAAGGCAACGTGGGTCGGATGCCCCTTCACGCGGAGGCGGAACCAGATCACGCCGACCTGGGAGCGCACCATCTTGCCGCCGGTCGGCTCCGGAATGAAGCAGGCGTCCGCGCGATAGCCGCGTTGCAGCGTCGAGAGTGCGCCGACACCGGTGCTCTCCTCCTCGATGACCGATTGGAAATGGATCCGCGCCATCGGCCTGAAGCCCGCGGCCTTGATCGCGTCCAGCGCATAGAGCGCACCGATCGTCCCGGACTTCATGTCGCAGGCACCGCGGCCGAACATCTTGCCGTCCTTGATGACCGGCGCGAATGGCGGCGTTTCCCACAATTCCAGCGGACCGGCCGGCACCACATCGCAGTGCCCTTGCAGGATCAGCGACTTGCCGCCATTGGTTCTCGGACGGTAAGTTCCCACCACGGATCGCGCTTTCGAGAAGTCGTGCTCGATCGGACCGAAGCCGCGCAGATCCTTCAAATCCTCGACGTCGATATGCCAGTCGTCGACCTCGTAGCCGCGTTCGCGCAGGAGATCGCCGATCATGTCCTGGCATGGTCCCTCCGCCCCGCGGGTCGAAGGGATCGCGACGAAATCGCGGGTGGTTGCGAGCTGAGCCTCGAAGCCGCTGTCGACGGCGTCAAGAATCCTCTGCTGCGTTTCGGCATTCATTCGGGCGACTCCAGACATTCCAATGGTCCCAGGGAGCGCGCAAACTAGCCGATTTCAGCCGTTCGGGTACTCCAGAAAATATGCATCCCGCAATGCATCTTCGAGCAGCCGGCCTTCGGAATAGCCGTTCAGAGTCGCAGGCCGGCTGACACCATCGAGCAGGCGCGGGCACGGTTCGGGGGCGCCGAGCACGGTGCGGACCGGAATGCGCTCCGCATAGACCGGCAGCGCATAGTCCTCGTCATCGTCGGCGACGCCCTTGGCGCGGATCTTGGCCGAGGCTTCCTCGATTTCCATTGCGATGAAGGACGTCGCCTTGATTTCCTGCGTGGTGCTCTGTCGCAGGCCGGCGGTGCGATCCGGGAAGAAGCGATCGACCATGGCGATCACCGCGCGCTCCTTCTCATCAGGATCGGTGACGAGATAGGCCGTGCCGAACGCCATCACGGCGCGGTAGTCGGCGGAATGGTTGAAGCCGCAGCGTGCCAGCACGAGGCTGTCGAGATGGGCGACCGTCAGGCAGACGCGCTCGCCCTTGCTCTGGTTGCGCAGCATGCGGCTGGCGCTCGATCCGTGCCAATACAGCCTGGTGCCCTCGCGCCAGAAGAAGGTCGGCGTACAATAGGGCTGGCCGTCGATTGCGTAGGAGACGTGGCACAGCATCGAGGAATCCAGGATGCGATGAACCGTGTCGTGATCATAGAAGCCGCGGTCGTGCCGGCGCTTCACCTGGTTGCGTGCCGATGTCGGATAGGAATTCGAGGTCTCGGTCTGGCTCACAGCCGCTCCTGCTCGGATGGAAGAAATCCGGAGCAGTTGTAGCGGCGCATTTGGTCTGCGATAGTTCCAATTCCATGCAAAAAATTCCGACCAATTCGTCCTCCCGAGCCAAGCCCGAGCTTCCGCTCGACCTCACCGGCCCTCACGTCACGGCCGGCGCTTCCGCGGCGCACCGGCTCTATCAGGCGCTGTGCGAGATGATCGTCTCCGGCCTGGTCAGACCGGGCGAGCCGCTGCCGCCGTCGCGCACGCTGGCGAGGCAGACCGGCTTCCGCCGCAACGCCGTCGTCACCGCCTATGAGCGCCTGATCGCCGACGGCTTTGCCGACGCGACGGTCGGCTCCGGAACGTTCGTCGCGGCGCGTATACCCCAGCGCGCCGCCGAGCCGAACAAGCCGAAGGTCGTTCTCGAAGCGCCAAAGCAAGGCGCGTTTGCGCTTGGCTGCACCCATATCGACGAACGCGCCGTGCAGCGTTTTCGCGCTTTCGTCGGCCGCCGCATGCGCGCATTCGGAACCGAGCACCTGCATTATGGCGACCCTCGCGGCAGCCGCGAGCTGCGCGTGGCGATCGCCGACCATCTGTTGTCGGCGCGGGGGCTGCGTTGCGATCCCGACCAGATCATGCTGACCTCGGGCACGCTGCACGCGCTGCGCATCGTGCTGAGCGCGATCCTGAAATCCAGCGACCAGGTCTGGTGCGAGGACCCGGGCTATCCCGCCGCGCGAAAAACCATCGTCCATTGCGGTTATCGCACTGTGCCTGTCGCGGTGGACGAGCACGGGATGCGCGTCGCCAAAGGCCGCATCGCGGCACCGTCCGCGCGCGCGGCCTACGTTACGCCGTCGCACCAGTTTCCACTTGGCGTGCAGATGTCGATGCCGCGACGGCTCGAGCTTCTGGACTGGGCCAAACAGGCCGGCGCATTCGTGCTCGAGGACGATTACGACAGCGAGTTCCGTTATGACGGCGCGCCGCTGATGTCGCTCGCCGGCATCGATCGGCTCCAGCGCGTGATCTATCTCGGCACCTTTGCCAAGACGCTGTTTCCGGGCCTGCGCATCGGCTATTGCGCCCTGCCCGAACGCCTGATCGCGGAGGTGACGGCGGCGCGGGCGGCGCTCGACCGCTTTCCCGGCACGCTGATGGAGGGCGCGGTGGCGGACATGCTCAATTCCGGCGCCTTCGCCGCGAATCTGAAGCGCGTGCGGAAACTCTATCGCGAGGCGCGCGACGTGCTCGCCGAGAGGCTGGAAGTCGCATCCGGTGGCGCGCTTTCGGTGCCGGTGCCCTCACAAGGCCTGCATCTTGTCGCCCGGTTCGATCCTGCCGTCGATCCGGCGGTGGCGGCGCTGGCCAAGCAGGCGGCCGGCGCCGAAGGCTGGCTATTGGCCGACACCTATTCGCGCGGGCGTCCCCTGCCCGGCTTCGTGCTGGGATTTTCCGGACATCCCGTGCCGCAGCTCGTGGCGTCCGCGGAACGTCTCGCGAGGGAATCGCGCGCAGCCTTGGCCGCAAAAGGAAAACCGGCCCGCCGGGCCTGACGAAGCTTCACTATCAGAATCGCCCGCCGCTCCCTAGATTGCGGCATCGATTCCGGGACCTCACATCATGCTGCTGCGCCACGCGACCTGCCTCTCGCTGCTGATCTCCATCGCGCTTGTCTCGACGGCACGCGCTGCCACAGTCGGACGTGAGCAGGACATCGGCGATCTGAAGCTCGGCCAGCGCGTGCACGTGGATGACGGAACCTGCCCCGCCGGTCAGCTCAGGGAAGTGCGCGGCGCGAAGATGACCGACAAGGGAGTCTCGCGCACGAGTTCCTGCGTGCCCCGGCACGGACCGAAAACGAAGTAAGGATCCAGGACTATTTCGCCGGATCGAACATGCACTGCAGGGTCGGTTTGGCGATCTTGGTGAAGGTCGGGCCGATCTCGCTGTGCTTGGAGGCCGGTACCCAATCTGTCTCGATGGTGGGCACGCCGGTCTCGCTGATGCCGCGCAGCAGCGCTTCGCGCAGATCGCGATCCTCGACGGCCGCGGCGGCGTGATCGTGCAGGCAGCCGCAGACCGCTTCCGGATGCTGCCAGCGCCCGAGCATGTGCGGCGCACACTGGCGCACGAATTCGCCACGCGGATCGGGTAGCCTGGAAGGTGAGCGGACCTGCGCCTGAACGGAGTTGATCGTCAGAAGGGACACGAACGCTGCGGCGCAGAGACGAAGCAACATGATAGTTTTGCCGGCTGTTTCGTTGTGTGCAGTCAGAAGCGCGCGGCGACCATGATCGGCTGAGCGGCCGGAACCGCAACGGGCGAGCCGCTGTACTGGAAGGTACCGACACCGGGGAGATTGCCGTCGGGCGCACCCGCCAACGAGGAGCCGGCGAGCACGAAACCGAAAGCAAGGATGAAGCTGAGCGCGCGCATGATCTGTGTCCCAATTCTGTGACCGGCGGTGCGCCGTCGTCGTTATCAGCCTGATAACCATGGGCGGTTTCGCGCGTGATGCGCGAAAAACTGAAAATGGTTTCGTCTTCGTGAGAATTGTTTCGTCCCGGCCACGGCGACGAAACAATTCTCGGAAAATGCCAGTTATTTCAGATAGGTCTGGCGGCAGGCCAAAGTCGCCTGCCAAGTTCCGGCGCCGGCACGGACGTGCACCCCGCCCAGGCGTTGTCACGCGGCCGCCGCGCGCGCTTCACATGCATTTTACGTTTTCTGCTGAAAGGGCGGCAAAAGAAGGCTGGATCCTGTCGAACCGGAATTGGTTCAGCAACGACCCAAGCCATCGAAACCGAGACGCCCGGATCATCGGGCGCATTCACGTGAGGGATGGCCATGATGGCGGGAAATCGCGCAACGCCGCGCGATGAAAATCCACCGACGGAGCGCGCAGATCAACCGATCATTCGCGGCAGCACCGGCGCAATGGCGCTGCAATCGAGCCGCGGCCTCGAGGCGGCGCCGCAGACGTTCGTGCGACTGACCGGATCGCGCCTTGCGACGCCGCGCGATCGCCGCCGGGTGAACGCGAGCGCGTTGCAGGAGTGAACGCGGAGCGCCTCATTGCGTGAAGAACTCGCCGCACTTCTGGACGTTTGCGTCCGCCGGTCCCCACGGCATGATCGGCACGGTCGAGGTCGAGTTCTTGGGCGAGCCTTCGATCAGCTTGTCTGAATAGACCATGTAGACCAGCACGTTGCGCTTGGCGTCGCAGCCGCGCACGATCTGCATCTTCTTGAAGAACAGCGACCGGCGCTGGCGGAACATGTCGTCGCCCTGCTCCATTTTGTGCTTGAACTTGACCGGACCGACCTGGCGGCAGGCCAGCGAGATGTCCGAGACCTCCTCGGCAAGGCCGAGCCAGCCTTTGAAGCCGCCCTTCTCCGGCACCGTGAAATGACAGGCGACGCCTTCGACTTCGGGATCGTCGAGACCATAGGTCGCGAGCTTGTCGTTCGGGCTCATCCATTTGAACACGGTAGAGCGGCGGAAGATCAGATCAGGTTCGTCGGCCGCAGATGCCGACGCCATTGGCGCGGTCAGAGCCAGGAGGAATAAAGCGAGGCCTTTCAGACGGATGCTCGAAAGACCGGGGAAACGAGATGACATGAAGTTCTCCGCTAACAAGTCCCCGCAATGTAGGAACGCAAGCGGCGGTCAGGAAGGCGGCAGAGGAGCGGACCCGGCCGCCGTTTACCGCTCCGTGAGGCTTTTTTGCTACGCCTTGGACAAAAGTAGCTGATGGCAGAACCGCGCTGCTGGTGAACGCGTATCCCCTTTGCGAGACTAACGTCTGATTTGGATAATGGATTCGAGGATGAACAGCGTGAACGGGTGGGGTTCGCCTGCCAAGCCGGCACGGCTGTGGCAGGTCGCCATGTTGACGGCGGCGGGTGCGATCGGCGCAACCAGCGAAGCAAACGCAGCATTTTATTACTGGACGGACTATTCCGACCGGCCCTACTACGCCCGGCCGAACCGGCTTCCCGAAATACCGCGCCAGAAGCCGCAAAAGCGCGGCGCCGCAAGCAAGAAGGACGTCGTTGTCGAGAAGGAAGCCGGCACCAAGCCGCAAGGGCCACTCGTCATTGTCGTCTCGATCGACCGGCAGAAGATGACGATCTACGACAAAGCCGGCGTGTTCGCGGAATCACCGGTGTCGACGGGCATGAAGGGCCACTCGACGCCGATGGGCGTGTTCAGCATCATCCAGAAGCACAAATTCCACCGTTCCAACCTCTATAGCGGCGCGCCGATGCCGTACATGCAGCGGATCACCTGGTCCGGCGTCGCGATGCATGCTGGCGCGCTGCCGGGCTATCCGGCCTCGCATGGCTGCATCCGCATGCCCATGGCGTTCGCGATGAAGATGTGGAACTGGACCAGGATGGGCGCGCGCGTGATCGTGGCGCCCGGCCAGGTGTCGCCGCAAAGCTTCTCCCATCCCGTGCTCGCCTCCATGCGCGTGCCGCCGCAGCCCGCCGCGAGCCTCGCGCCGCAGACCAATGTCGCTGACAAGGCCTATAAGGGCACGACCGAAGCCAAGCCGGTCGAGACCAAGACGGCCAGCGCCGACAGCGTGGTCGAGCTGCGCACCTCGGTCGGCCACACCGTGTTGTCGGACGTGACCACCGGCCATGCGGCTGCGCGCGAGGAAGCCGCGGCGACGGCCGACGAGGTCAAGACGGCCGAAGCGGCCAAGCCTGCGTCCGAAGACGCCGCCAAGCCGGCGACCGAGAACAAGCCTGCCGACAAGGTCGACCCGGTCAAAACGGAAGCCGCGAAGGCACCCGATGCGCCGGCGCTCGCCACCGCACCCGATGCAAAGAAGGACGAGGGCCGCCTCACCGATCCTGCGCCGGCGGCAAAGCCGGACACACCCAAGCGGGCCGGCCAGATTGCCGTCTTCATCAGCCGCAAGGATTCCAAGCTCTATGTGCGGCAGAATTTTGCGCCGCTGTTCGAGGTGCCTGTCACGATCGCCGCGAGCGACCGGCCGCTCGGCACGCATGTCTTCACCGCCGAGCTCGACAAGGCCGATGCCAACACGCTGCACTGGTCGGTGGTGTCGCTGCCCGTGTCCGCCCGTTCCGTGGCGCGCGAGGACGACAACCGCGTGGCGCGCCGCCAGCGCGGTGCCGCCGTGATCCCCGTCGCCGCAAAACCGGTGGTGACGCCGGACAGCCCAGCCGAAGCCCTCAACCGCATCTCGGTCCCCACTGAGACCATGGCGAAAATCAACGAGATGCTGACGTCAGGCGGCTCGATCATCGTCTCCGACCAGGGCATCAACCAGGGCGAGACCGGCGAAGGTACCGACTTCATCGTCCGCCTGTACTAGCTCTCTCGCAGGACCGATAACGCGGTGTTGACGCGCGAGGCCGCAGTGGCGGAGTAATCTGCCCTCGGATCATCTCGGGGGACGCCGTCATGATGAATCGCAGAACCGTGCTGAGCGTCACGCTTGCGGGCGCGTTCGCGCCTGTCACGCGCGCCCTCGCCGATGGCGCCATGAGCCGGATCTCGGCCTACGCCTTCTCCTTCCCCGCATTGTCAGGCGACGACATCCGCCTCGCCACGTTCACCGGCAAACCGCTGCTGGTGGTGAACACGGCCTCGCTCTGTGGCTACACGCCGCAATATGCCGGCCTGCAGGAAATCTGGAACGAGTTTCGCGGGCGCGGACTCACCGTGATCGGCGTGCCGTCCAACGATTTCGGCGGCCAGGAGCCGGTGGCAGCAGCGAGATCACGCAGACCGCTCACCACCAATATGGCGTTACCTTCCCGATCACGGCCAAGGCTGCGGTGGTCGGTGCGAGGGCGCATCCCTTCTACAAATGGGCCGCGGAAGCCCGACCGAAGGAAGTTCCGCGCTGGAACTTCCACAAATACCTGATCGGCCGCGACGGCTATATCGCGGAGGTATTTCCATCCGCCGTCGATCCGGCCGACACGCGGATCAAGACCGCGATTGCAAGGGCCCTGGCCGACACTTGACTCACGTGCACGACTCAAGTGCACGCCATCCGGCTGGGCACAATTGCGACGCGGCATCAAACAGCCGTTGCAATGGCGATGGCCCACCATCTAGGCTAGGATTGTTTTGGGCAGGACGGTTTTTGCCGCAGGCGAAAAGCCACGGCGGAACAACGGGATCAATCTCGAGGGACATCACCATGCGCGTGGCGGCAGGACTGATTTTAGCAGGTGCGATGTCGGTGGCGCTCTCCGGCGCCGCATGGTCGCAGACGCCGGCCGCGAAGCCCGCGGCCGCACCGCAAGCCGCGCCGGCGGCAACACCAGCGGCCGCAACGTCCCCAGGTCCAGCGCCCGCAGCAGCGGCTGCGGCGCCAGCGGGCTTCGTCAATCCGCCCCCGCCGAAACAGCCGCCGCAGCCGGCCCGCGCGGCCTGCAACACGCCGGGCGCCCTCGGCGTCGCCCGCACGGTCGAGATCGACACCACGGGTGGTCCCGGCTTCGGCTTCGAGCACTTCAAGGAGCTCGACTTCCTGCGTGACAAGGAGGTCGTGCTGACCTTCGACGATGGCCCCTGGCCGCGCAACACGCCCGCGGTGCTGAAGGCGCTCGCGGACGAATGCACCACCGGAATCTTCTTCATCATCGGCAAGCACGCGACCTACGAGCCGGAGGTCCTCAAGCAGGTCTACGCAGCCGGCCACACCGTCGGCGCCCACACTTGGTCGCACGCCAACCTCAACAACAAGAAGCTCAACGAAGCGCAGCGCAAGGACGAGATCGAGAAGGGCTTCGCGGCGGTGAAGTGGGCGCTCGGCGGCATCTCGCCCGCGCCGTTCTTCCGCTTCCCGGCGCTGCAGCATCCGCCCGAGATGGTCACCTATCTCGGCAACCGCAATGTCGCGAGCTTCTCCTGCGACATCGACTCGTTCGACTTCAAGGCTTCCAAGCCCGAGAAGATCGTCGAGACCGTGATGAAGAAGCTCGACACCAAGGGCAAGGGCATCATCCTGATGCACGACTTCCAGAAGCACACCGCGGAGGCCCTGCCCGAGCTGCTCAAGCGGCTGAAGGCCGGCGGCTACAAGGTGGTAGCGATGCGCGCCAAGTTCCCGGCCTCGACGCTGCCGGAATACGACCAAGAGCTGCTCAAGGATCTCAAGCTGCCGACGGTGAGCCAGCGCCCGGTCAATTCGGTGGTGACCACCGTTTCCGAATAGCCGTCGCACTTGTCTTTCCGTATCGAAGGCTACGTCATCGTCTCCGCGGACGGCATGCTCGCCGATCCGTCGCACATCATGCCTGAGACGTTGAAATTCGAAGGTGACAAGCGGTTCTTCGAGCAGGCGCTCGATCGCGCCGCGCTGATCGTGCACGGCCGCAACTCGCACGAGCAGCAGCCGAATTCGGCCAGCCGCAAGCGGCTGATCCTGACCCGCAAGATCAGGGACCTCACCGTCGATCCGGAGATGCCGAACGCGACGCTGTGGAATCCTGAGCATGCGAGCTTCGAGGAGGCCTGCGCCTTCGCCGACGTCGCATCCGGCATGGTCGCCGTCATCGGCGGACCGGTCGTGTTCGACCTGTTCATGGACCGCTACGACACGTTCTGGCTGTCGGAGGCTCCGCATGTGCGGCTGCCCGGCGGCGAGGGCTGCTTCGTCGGCGTGCCCCAGCGGACGCCTCACGAGGTGCTGGCTGCGCACGGGATGAGGCCGGGTGCGCCCTACCTCCTCGACGCGGCGCATGAAGTGACCGTGACCCCGTGGCGGCGGGGGTAGCCTGCCGGCAGTGGCGGCGCTTACGCCGGCTCCGACCCAAACTGGAAAAACAACCCCATGCACAGTACCTGCAACATCATACCGTTCCGCATATTGCTGATGTGCCGTGCTAAAATTGGTCCCGCCGCCGGCCAGCGCAAAGCCGGCTAGCATATTTGCCGAGACCCGAAAATCGGCCCCGACGGCGGTCGTGGCGCTATAGCCAACGTCCGCGGCGCGGCGTCAATACGAGCCAACGGCTGCGACACACCGCATCAATAGACTGAGACAAAAGAGCAAAAACTAACCCACGGCCAGAATGAGCGACGACTGCACGACGACTAGTCCGACGGACGCTTCCGGATTGAATGACGATGTCGCCCCGATATCGTCCCTGCTGCCGGCATTCGGCTTCAGCGCCGATCAGATGGAGACGGAGGCGAACATCGCAGCGTGGCGGGAAGCCGTCGCCACGCTGTTCGAGGTGGACGAGCTCGCCGCCGGCGAACCGGGCCCGTTTCGCGCCGACCTCAGCTCCTACGCCATGGGACCGGTGCTGATCGGGCTGAGCCGTGCCAGCGGCCAGCGTTTCCGCCGGACGGCCGAAACGATCGCGCGCAGCGGCGTCGACCACATCATCCTCCAGCTCTATCTGAAGGGCGGCTATGACGGCGTTGCCGGCACACGGCCGATGCGCGTACGAGCCGGCGACATCTGCCTGTTCGATCTCGCCCAGGCGCTGGAGACCAAGGCGACGGCGTTCGAGAATGTCACGCTGGTCGTGCCGCGCCCGATGTTCGCCGCCCATCTCTTGCGGGTCGATGATTTGCATGGCCTGGTGCTGCCGGGCAGCAGCGTGATCGCGCGATTGCTGGCGGGGCATCTCACCGCCCTGTTCGAATTTGCCCCGCGCATGAGCCTCGACGAATGCCAATCCGTGGTCGAGGGCACGGTGTCGCTGCTGGCCGCGTGCCTTCGCAACGAAATCGAACGGGGCGAGGCCGATGCCGACCATGGCGTCGCGGCAAGCCCGTCCTTGATGCGGATCCGCCAATATATCGAGGCTGGCCTTGCCAGCGAGGATCTGTCGGCCAATTCGATCGCCGCCCATTTCGGCCTGTCCCGGGCCTCGCTGTACCGGCTGTTCGCCCCGGTCGGCGGCATCGCCGACTACATCCGCAGCCGCCGGCTGCACCGCGCCTTCTTCGACCTCGCCAATTCGGGCGCGCGGGGCCCCCGGATCAGCGAGGTGGCACGGCGCTGGCAGCTCGGCACCGACGCGCATTTCACGCGCTCGTTCAAGGCCGCCTACGGCATCACGCCCCGCGCCGCACGGGAGGCCGCCCTGCTCGGCCGACAGCGCGGCAGCGATGGAGCGAGCAGCGCGACGATTTCCCGCTGGATGCGCGAGATCGCGCCGCCGAGAGCGGAGTGACCGCTAGACGTCGCCGTAGGCCGCCTCGGCCGGACGCGTGGTGCGGCCATAGCCGATGATCATGCAGAGCGCGCCGATGATCGAGAGGTTCTTGAGCGCGTCGACCAGCATCTTGGCGTTGTCGGGCGCCGCCATGTTCCAGAAATCGTAGAACAGGACGGTCGCGACGGCGACGTAGACGATCAGCAGCATCGCGAAGAAACGCGCGCCGAAATTCAGCGCGATCATCAGCCCTGCAATGATCTCGAGCCCGCCGATCGCGATCGCCAAGAGCTGCGGCGTGGTCATGGCGGTCGCCGTCTCGACCTGCTGGGCATAAGGCGCGACGACATCGGGCACCACGAGCTTGGTTGCGATGACGTCGGCGGTGGCCTGGATGGCAAACAGCTTGGTCGCGCCCGTGTAGATGAACAGCACGGCGAACAGGATTCGCCCGAAAGTCACGAACGCTGGCATGATCGGCCTCTTGGCAAGCTCAGAGCGCAGAACGCTTGAGGAGATTATGGAGAGTCGTGCGCCGGTTTACAAACGGGGAAATGGCGAACTGATAGGAATTCAAAATTGCCGGTCTCTTCCCTTCTCCCCCTTGTGGGAGAAGGTGGCTCGCCGCGAAGGGCGAGACGGATGAGGGGTATCTATCGGCACGGGCAACTCGCGAGATCCCGACTCGCGGAAACAGCCCCCTCATCCGGCGCCACGGCCGAAGCTTCGCTTCGGCGTCGCTAAGAACGGCGGCCGAAGGCCGCCTATGCCACCTTCTCCCACAAGGGGAGAAGGATTGCACCTCCAGCGGCGCGACAGCGGTGCCTTACGTAAACAACGTCGGCTGCTGCCGCGAGGCGCGTTCCTGCGCTTCCACCACGGCCACGGCCGTCATGTTGAGGATGCCGCGTGCCGTCACCGAGGGGGTGAGGATATGCGCGGGGCGCGCCGGGCCGACCAGGATCGGGCCGACGGGCAGCGCGTCCGCCAGCGACTTGATCATCTGATAGGCGACGTTGGCAGTATCCAGGGTCGGCATGATCAGGATGTTGGCCTCGCCCTCCAGCTTGGAATGCGGCAGCACCATCCTTCGCGCAGCTGCGGAGAGCGCGGTGTCGCCCTGCATTTCGCCGTCGGCCTCGATCTCCGGATGCTTGTCCTTCAGAAGCTGGGTCGCCAGCCGCATCTTGCGCGAGGAATCGGTGTCGTAGCTGCCGAAATCCGAATGCGAGACGAAGGCGATCTTCGGCTTGATGTTGAAGCGCTGGACGTGGACCGCGGCGAGCGATGCGATCTCGGCAAGCTCCTCCGCGCTCGGATTGGGGCGAACTTGCGTGTCGGCGATGAAGAAGGCGCCTTTGCTGGTGATCAATAGCGCCAGCGCCGCATAGTCGCTGATTCCAGGCGAGAAGCCGACGATCTCGCGGACGTGGCGCAGATGGCTCATGTAGCGGCCCTCGACGCCGCAGAGCATGGCGTCTGCTTCCCCGCGCGTCACCGCAAGCGCGGCGATCACCGTATTGTTGGTGCGCACCACGGTGCGGGCTGCATCCGGCGTCACGCCGCGGCGACCGGCGACCTCGACATAGGACTGCACGTAGGAGCGGTAGCGCGGATCGTCCTCGGGATTGACGAGGTCGAAATCCTTGCCGGCCCGGATCGAGAGGCCGAAGCGCTTGATGCGCGCCTCCACGACCGACGGACGGCCGACCAGGATCGGCCGCGCCAGCTTTTCCTCCAGCACGACTTGCGTGGCGCGCAGCACGCGCTCGTCCTCGCCTTCGGCATAGATCACGCGCACCGGCTGGGTCTTGGCCTTGGCGAACATCGGCTTCATGACGAGGCCGGAGCGGAAGGCGAAGCGCTCGAGCAGCGCGGTGTATTCGTCGAAATTGGTGATGGGGCGCGTTGCGACGCCCGATTCCATCGCCGCCTTCGCCACGGCCGGCGCGATGCGCAAGATCAACCTGGGATCAAAGGGGCTCGGGATCAGCGAGCCCGGACCGAAGCCCTGCGTCTCGCCGGTGTCGAAACCCTGCGCGACGGCATCCGACGGCGCCTCGCGCGCGAGCTGCGCGATCGCCTCGACGGCGGCCTGCTTCATCTCCTCGTTGATCGCGGTGGCGCCGACGTCGAGCGCCCCACGGAAGATGAAGGGAAAGCAGAGGACATTGTTGACCTGGTTCGGGTAGTCGGAACGGCCGGTGCAGATCATGGCGTCGGGGCGCGCCTTGCGCGCCTCTTCCGGCATGATTTCCGGCACGGGATTGGCGAGCGCCATGATCAAAGGCTTGTCGGCCATCGCCTTGGCCATCTCCGGCTTGAGCACGCCCGGCGCCGAGAGCCCGATGAAGATGTCGGCGCCGCCGATCACGTCGGCGAGCGTGCGCTTGTCGGTCTTCTGCGCATAGACCGCCTTCCAGCGGTCCATCGAGGTGTTGCGGCCCTCGTGCACGAGGCCGTCGATGTCGCAGACCCAGATGTTCTTGCGCTGCGCGCCCATTGAGACCAGGAGATTGAGTGTCGCGATCGCCGCGGCCCCTGCCCCCGACGCGACGATCTTGACCTCGGACAGCTTCTTGCCGTTCAGCCTCAAACCATTGGTGATGGCGGCGGCGACGATGATCGCAGTGCCGTGCTGGTCGTCGTGGAAGACCGGAATCTTCATGCGCTCCTTCAAGCGCGCTTCGATCTCGAAGCATTCCGGTCCGCGGATGTCCTCCAGATTGATGCCGCCGAAGGTCGGCTCCAGCGCGGCCACGGTCTCGACCACACGGTCGATGGTGTCGGCGGCGATCTCGATGTCGAACACGTCGATGCCGGCGAATTTCTTGAACAGGACCGCCTTGCCTTCCATCACCGGCTTGGAGGCCAGCGGACCGATATTGCCGAGGCCGAGCACCGCGGTGCCGTTGGAGACCACGGCAACCAGATTGGCGCGCGTGGTGAGCGTGGCCGCCTCGGCCGGGTTCTTGGCGATCTCGGTGCAGGCCGCGGCGACGCCTGGCGAATAGGCCAGCGCAAGGTCGCGCTGGTTGGCAAGCGGCTTGCTTGCCTGGATCTCGAGCTTTCCAGGGCGCGGCAGACGGTGGTAGGCGAGCGCCGCCTGGTGGAGATCATCAGAATAGGACGACATGCGGTGTCTCGCCTCGCGTTACCGGCCTCAAAAATGCGATTCGACGGCCCAAGCGGACCGTATTTCCGGGTCATGGAAACGGGATGAAGCACGGCCGAAGGCCCGGTGGCAACATCCGATTGCATCCCCGTCAACAGGGCGCGCCGTCAAATATTTGAAACCATAGCTTTCTCTGGACCGCGCGGCGTTTCGCGAATATGGCAGGTTGCGCGATCCAAAATCGGCAATCGGAGCTGGGAATGAAGCGAATCCTGATCGGCCTCGTCGTGGCAGCGGTGCTCGCCGCGGGCGGATGGTTCGGCTTCAATCTGTATGTGCAGAACCGGGCGACCGCCGAGGTCGAGGCGGTGTTCGCGCAGATCCGCTCGGGTGGGGGCAAGGCGAGCCATGGCAAGATCGGGTTCGAGCTCGC
Source organism: Bradyrhizobium sp. IC4059 (assembly GCF_020193615.1). Classification (NCBI taxonomy): domain Bacteria; kingdom Pseudomonadati; phylum Pseudomonadota; class Alphaproteobacteria; order Hyphomicrobiales; family Nitrobacteraceae; genus Bradyrhizobium; species Bradyrhizobium sp. IC4059. The sequence continues at coordinate 510,521 of NZ_JADYVH010000002.1, read as the reverse complement.
GACCCGGACGCTGACGGTGGAGGACATCAAAGTCGAGCCTGCCCAGGCGCAGCTCGCCACCTTGAAGGTCGCCAAGATCACGGCCGTCGGTGTGCGCCAGCCGGACGAGGCTCGTTTCTCGGCCGACAGCATCGAGGCGTCGGGCGTCGAGGTCGGCTTTACATCCACCGAGCGGATCACCGTGAAGGCGAACTACAAGCTCCCGCAGATCACCGCGCGCAATTTTTCCGGCCCGACCCGCGCAGAGGGCACGCCGGTGACCGGCTCGATTATCGACATGTACCGCTTCATCCTCGCGCAATACGCGAACATCTCGGCGTCGGAGATCGCGGTGCCGACCCTCGAGGTCAACGTCGATGCGGGCGGCAATGCCGGCGGCGGTGATTATGTCTATTCGGGCGTGTCCATCCAGAACGTCAACCGGGGCAAGATCGAAACGGCGAAGATGGACCGCGTCGCCCTTACGGTCGACCTGACCCAGCCGGGCAGGCCCGCGAAGATGACCGGCGAATTGTCCGGCCTGGCCATCTACGAATTCGACCCAACCGCCGTGAGGGCTGCGCTCGATCCGCAAGGATCGAACGACGACAATTTTCACAGGATCTATCGGCGCATCTCGGTCAACTCCTATGTCGTGACGGCGGCTCCCGGCATGCGCATGCAGGTGGACGGGTTCACCTTCGACGACATTGCCATCCGGCCCTCGAAATTCCGGCCGGCCGAGATCATCGCGCTGGTGCCGGCCGACGGCTCGATCCCAACGCCGGCACAGTCGCGTGACATGATCGAGAAGGTGGCCGACCTCTTCGACGGCTTCCAGATCGGCAAGGCCGAAATTGGCCGGCAAACGGCCGAGACGCCGCAAGGGACGGGACGGCTCGACGCGGTCAAATACGATCAGGACAGAATAACGCTGGAGGGCCTCGACATCCCGATGCCGCAGGGCCAGTTCAAGATGGACCGCTTCGCGTTGAAGTCCTTCAGCGTGGCAAATCTGATGCGCTGGGCGGCGAGTCTCCAAACGCCGGGACGGCCGCCCTCGCCCGATCAGATGGTCGGCCTATTCCGCGTGCTCCAAGGTGCCGAGATCAAGGGCGTGGTCTCGCCGTACAAGACGACGCGGCAGCTCTTCACCATCGATACGATCAGCCTGAACTGGGGGGAGTTCGTCGGGCCGATCCCGAGCAAGGTCAATCTGGTCGTGAAGATGGTCGCGCCGACCGATCCCGCCAATCCGGGGCTGCAGCCGCTGATCGTGGCAGGCGTGGACAAGCTGGCGATCGATCTGGATCTCGGCGCGGCCTGGACGGAATCGTCGGGCGCGTTCGCGCTCGCCCCCGCTACGCTCGATCTCGGCAACCTCGCCAGGCTGCAGACCCGCGTCGCGCTCGTCAATGTGCCGCGCGGCCTGTTCACGACCGACCCGGCGCAGGCGATGGGTCAGGCAGCGCTGGTCGAAACCGGCGCGCTTGAGGCCTCGCTGCGTGACGGCGGCGTGGTCGATCTCGTCGTGGCGCAGTTCGCACGCATGCAGAATGTCAGCCGCGATGCTGCCCGCAGCGCCATCGTCGCGATGATCAGGGCGCAAGGCGAGAAGATCGCAGGGACCAATAGCGATGCCAGGGGCGCGGTCGACGCGCTCGCCGGATTCGTGGAAGCGCCGGGGCAGACGCTGACCATCAAGCTGACGCCCCGCGCCAAGGTGCCGTTGATGCAATTGATGCAGCTCTCGCAAACCGACCCGCAGAGCGCGCTGGCGCAGTTCAGGATCGAGGCCTCGACGGGGCTATAGTTCGATCTCCCGGATGCGGCTCGGGAGGGCTTCAACTCGTGTCGTCAGTGAAGTCCCGTCGGTCCGGGGCGACCGGGCATGCAGTCTTTCATCGTTCCCCCCTTCAGGAGGCGGCAGTCCCAGTAAAAGTCGAGCATCATGCCGGCGATAAGCAGCGCAATCACTGCCAAGACTAGGGCGGCGACGCGACTGTTGCTCATTGAGCTCTCCGTCCACGACGCGACCTTAGATCGATGTCACGATTAACGTCAACTTGAACACGACGAAGACGAAAAGAGCAAGTTCACCGGAATTCTTGGGCCCCAGCTCAGCAGCGCATCACTCGCGTGCCGCGCTGCGTCCGGGGCACCAGACTAGAAACCGTCAAATTCACTTCTGCGGCAGGTTGACCCGCACATGCAGCTCGCGGAGCTGTTTTGTGGTGGCTTCCGACGGAGCGCCCATCAGGAGGTCCATGGCCTGCTGGTTCATCGGGAACAGCGAGATCTCGCGCAGATTCGTGGTGCCACAGAGCAGCATCACGATGCGGTCGACGCCGGCGGCCATACCGCCATGCGGCGGCGCGCCGTACTGGAAGGCGCGGTACATGCCGCCGAAGCGGTCGACCACTTCCTGCTCGCCGTAACCTGCAATCTCGAACGCCTTCACCATGGCTTCCGGCACGTGGTTGCGGATGCCGCCCGAGGCGATCTCGTAGCCGTTACAGGTGATGTCGTACTGGAACGCCTTGATCGTCAGCGGATCCTGCGACTTCAGCGCCTCCAGGCCGCCCTGCGGCATCGAGAACGGGTTGTGCGAGAAGTCGACCTTCTTGTCGTCCTCGTTGTACTCGTACATCGGGAAGTCGACGATCCAGGCGAGCTCGAACCGCTCCTTGTCGGTGAGGTTCAATTCCTCGCCGACCTTGTTGCGGGCGAGACCTGAGAACTTCCAGAACTTGTCGGGATCGCCGGCGACGAAGAAGGCGGCATCGCCTTCCTTGACGCCGAGCTGCGCGCGGATCGCGGCGGTGCGCTCGGGCCCGATGTTGTTCGCGAGAGGACCTGCGCCCTCGCCGCCCTCGCGCCACATGATGTAGCCGAGGCCGGGCTGGCCCTCGCCTTGCGCCCACGAGTTCATGCGGTCACAGAAGGCGCGGCTGCCGCCGCCCGGTGCCGGGATCGCCCAGACCTGGTTCTTGGGATCTTCGAGCATGCGCGCGAACACCTTGAAGCCGGAGCCGCGGAAATGCTCGGAGACGTCCTGCATCTCGATGGGATTGCGCAGGTCCGGCTTGTCGCTGCCGTACTTGAGCAACGCCTCGGCGAACGGAATCCGGCGCCAGCCCTTGGTCACCGGCTTCCCCTTGGCAAACTCTTCAAAGACGCCCGTGATCACAGGCTCCATCGCCGCGAAGACGTCTTCCTGCGTCACAAAGCTCATCTCGACGTCGAGCTGGTAGAACTCACCGGGCAGACGGTCGGCGCGCGGGTCCTCGTCGCGGAAGCAGGGCGCGATCTGGAAGTAGCGGTCGAAGCCCGACATCATCAGCAGCTGCTTGTACTGCTGCGGCGCTTGCGGCAGCGCGTAGAACTTGCCGGGATGGATGCGCGACGGGACGAGGAAGTCGCGCGCACCTTCCGGCGAGGACGCGGTCAGGATCGGCGTGTTGAACTCGAAGAAGCCCTGCCCCTCCATGCGCCGGCGCATCGACTTGATGATCTCGACGCGCGTCATGATGTTCTGGTGCAGCTTCTCGCGACGCAGATCCAGGAAGCGATACTTGAGGCGGATGTCTTCGGGATATTCCTGGTCGCCGAACACCGGCAGCGGCAGGTCGCCGGCCGGTCCCAGCACCTCGATCTCGCTGATGTAGACCTCGACCTTGCCGGTCGGCAGGTCGTCATTGTCGGTGCCATCGGGGCGGCGGCGGACCTTGCCGTCCATCTTGACCACGAATTCCGAGCGCAGCTTTTCGGCCAGCGAGAATGCCGGCGAGTCCGGGTCGACCACGCACTGGGTCAGGCCGTAATGGTCGCGCAGGTCGATGAACAGCACGCCGCCATGGTCGCGGACGCGATGGACCCAGCCGGAGAGGCGGATGGTCTCGCCGATGTTGCTCTCGCGGAGCGCGCCGCATGTATGTGACCGGTAGCGATGCATGGTCGTCCCAAAATCAATGTCTGAAGGAAGCGAATCGAACGGCCCGTGATGGCCGGTCCGAAGTTGCGGCAGGGTTTACCCCGGCAGGACGGGGGCGGCAACCAAGGGAACGGCCGGATTTGGACCTCAGATGCCCATTTTTGGCTTATCCGGGGGCGAACCTTTGCCGATTGACGTTCCAGCCCTATCTTGAGGTCATGACGGTGCATTTCCCCTTCCAGAACTCCTATTCGGCGCTGCCGGACAACTTCTTCGCCCGCGTCGCGCCGACCCCCGTCGCCGCGCCCCGGCTGATCAAGCTGAACCGGCCGCTGGCGGTCCAGCTCGGGCTTGATCCTGATGTGCTGGAGACCCCTGAAGGCGCGGAAATCCTGGCCGGCAAGACGGTTCCCGCCGGAGCGGATCCCATCGCCATGGCCTATGCCGGGCACCAGTTCGGGCATTTCGTGCCGCAGCTCGGCGACGGCCGTGCCATCCTGCTCGGCGAGGTTATCGACAAAGACGGCGTCCGCCGCGACATCCAGCTCAAGGGAAGCGGCCCCACCCCATTCTCCCGCCGCGGCGACGGCCGCGCGGCGCTCGGCCCGGTCTTGCGCGAATACATCGTCAGCGAGGCCATGTTTGCGCTGGGCATCCCGACCACGCGCTCGCTCGCCGCGGTCGTCACCGGTGAGCACGTCATCCGCGAGACCGCGTTGCCCGGCGCGGTGCTGACCCGCGTCGCCTCCAGCCACATCCGCGTCGGCACCTTCCAGTTCTTCGCGGTCCGCCGCGACACCGAGGCGATCCGCCGGCTCGCCGACCACGTCATCGCGCGTCACTATCCGGAGCTGCTTCAGGCGGAGCGGCCGTATCACGCGCTGCTCGCCGCCGTGGTCGCGCGCCAGGCCGAGCTGATCGCGCGCTGGCTGCTGGTCGGCTTCATTCACGGCGTGATGAACACCGACAACAGCTCGATCTCGGGCGAGACCATCGATTATGGTCCGTGCGCCTTCATGGATTCCTACAATCCTGCCCAGGTGTTCTCCTCGATCGACGAGATGGGCCGCTACGCCTATGCCAACCAGCCGCGCATCGGCTTGTGGAATCTGACGCGCCTCGCCGAATGCCTGCTGCCACTGTTTTCGGACGAGCAGGAGAAGGCGGTGGCCGAGGCGCAGGACATTCTCGGCGCGTTCTCCGATCAGTTCAGCGCCGCCTATCAGGCCGGCCTGCGGCGGAAGGTCGGCCTGTTCACCGAGCGCGACGGCGACGATGCGCTGATCCAGGACCTGCTGGATGCCATGGCCAAGAACCAGGCCGATTTCACCCTCACCTTCCGCAAGCTGGGCGACGCCGCGGCCGATGAGGGCGCCGACGTGCGCGCGCAGTTCATGGAGCCCGCAGCCTTCGACGAATGGGCCGGCCGCTGGCGCGCGCGCATCGCGCTGGAGCCACAGAGCGCAGCCGAGCGGCAGGCCGCCATGCACGCGGTCAACCCGATCTTCATCCCGCGCAACCACCGCGTCGAGGCCGTGATCCAGGCCGCGGTGAACGACGAAAATTACGCGCCGTTCGAGGAGCTGGTGAAGGTGCTGGCGAAGCCGTTCGAGGACCAGCCGGAGTATGCAGCCTACGCCGATCCGCCGCTGCCGGATCAGCGCGTGTTGCAGACGTTCTGCGGGACGTGAGGCAAGCGGAATATGCATCCCGAATGGCGCCTCGAAGTGGCGGAACTACTTGTTGCCCGACGCTATTCGGAAGCGCTCACGCTGGTTCGCCAAGCGATCGAGGAAGGCAACATGTCCGCACGCGTGATTCTCGCGAAGATGGGCGAGAATGCAGGCCTCGTGCGTGATGAGGTCGATCGTCTGATCGATGAGGTCGAAACTACCATGGCCCCCGCAGACGTCGAAACGCATCTCGAATTGAGTAGCGCGTATGACCGAAGGCTCGGCAACCTCCCCTATCTCGAGAAGGACAGGCGGTGCTTCGATCACCTGCTGAAAGCGGTCGAACTCGGAGCCGGACCGGTTTACACGACCGCGCTGGCCATCAAATACGGGATGGGCACGCTGTCCGTTGAGGCCAATCAGGACGAGGCCGTCCGCTGGCTCAAACATGCAATCCAGCAAGGTAGCGTTGAAGCCGCCGATCAATTGCAGAGGCTCTATCGACACATCGAGCAAACGCGGCGCAAACGCGAGATCTCCGGCAGCAATGCGTCCGCCCACTCGGTCACTCTGGTCCAGCGAACTGAGAGCGATCGGTCGTGATCACGCAACTCCCGGACGACTTTCGGTTCTCCGGACCCGAAATGCCGCTCTGCTCCCTCGCAATTCGGATCGCAGACCTCGCAAAACGCTTCGGCTTCACGTTGATCCATTATCAGGACGACGGCCTCGGCTGGGCCGCCTCGATGTTCGTGAGGCTGGAATCCGGGCGGCCCCTCTTTCTGACCGAGCACGCGCATGCAGTCGAGCACCTCGGCGCAAAGGGCCCTGTGGTCGAGGTTGATGCGCAAGATATCGCGGAGATCGATGTCAAACCATTTGTCGGCGAAGTGTTGGAGGCTTTCCAGCTGTCACTCCAGGATGCCGACTGGATCACGCCGGTCGACAGGGCCTATGCGCGCGATTGGATCCGCTGGTGGGCCGACCATGTTGCGAAGCGAGATCGAGCGGGCAACGGAGAGTCGCCGACATGAATGATCCACTCACTGCCAACGAGATCGAGGCGATCAAAGCGCGATGCGAACAGGCTACCGCCGGTCCGTGGAAATCGTTCATCGAGACGCGCGAGAATATCAGCGGATCTGACTTCATCCAGACCGAAGGCGAGGATATTTACCTCACCGGCGCAACGGAAGCCGATCAGGACTTCATCGCTCACGCGCGGCAGGACATTCCAAGACTGATCGCCGAAATCGAGCGTTTGCGCACGATCGATCGTTAACCCCCTACTTCGTCGCCTTCCTGACGCCGCCGAACGATGCCACGTCGAATTTCTGAGGATCGACGGTCTCGTAGCGTGACCACTCCATGTCCGGCATCTTGCCGTAGCGTTCGCTCCAGGCCTTGTCCGTCGTCGTGTTGCCGGGAGCGACGGGGCGAAGCTCGAAATGCAGCACCTTGCTCGGGCCGATCTCGCCGATCGTATCCTTCGCTTTGACGGTCGCTCCCACCCTAAGTGTCTCGCCTTTCGGACCGACCACGCGGCCGAGCTGGACGTAGCGCGTGTAGACGATGCCGCCATTGGGATAGGTGTGCTTGAGCACGACGTATCGGCCGCAGCCGCCGATCCCGGGGAAATCGGCCGGCGCCTGCTCGCCGGTCTCGATCTTGACGATAACGCCGTCCGCCATCGCTGCCACCGGAGCGCCCGGCTTGTCGGCGGTGAAATCGACACCGGGATGCTCGTCGTGAGTCCAGCATCCGCAGGATGTCATCGTCGTGTCCGCCGGCTTGTCGGCACGTGGAAAGCTGCGCGGGGTCAGGAATTCGTTGACCAGCAGTCCCGGCCCGTCAGGGGACGTGAAGGCATGGATCGCATAAAGCGAGAGCTTGTCCCCGACCGGCACTTCGCCCGGCAGGAAGCCGTAGACCACATCCTGGATAAAGACCTTGAGCTCGCGCCCCTTGGCGGAGCGCACCGTGATGCAGTTGGTCGCCCGCAGGCTGTCGGCATCCTGCTTGGGCATGCCGCTCATGATCAGAGACCGCTTGAGCGCTCCGTTGGCACACGGCTCGCCGTGAGAGGCCAGCGTGACATCGAGCTTCAGCGGCGACATTGGGTAGACGTCCATGCCGGTGGCGGGCCGCCGGCGCGCCAGGAATTCGTCGAGATCGGTCTCCTTGTAGCGGGCGAAGTTGAACTCGGCCGCGGTCGCACGCGGACCGGTGCTCAACACGGCAAGCAGGACGGAGAGAGCAAGCAATCCCAGCTTGCGGAAGACTCGCGGCGGCATTGGGGAAACTCGTGATGCAAATGAGGCTTGGACCCAGCAAACCATGACCGCATCTTCACGGCAAGGTAGCTCCTTCACTGCAGCGCAATCGTGAGGCGCCGTCCGCGTCGCATCTGCCCCCGGAGGCGTGTCCACATCTTCAGCAGGCCGCGGGAACCGCTGTCATCAAACTGAAACACACGCGCTCTAACGGGCTGACAGCGCCGTCTTGCCGGAGGCGCCGATCCTCCCACCGTCTCCATTTAGGCGCGCCATGCCCTTTAAATTCATCCACCTCACCGACACGCATCTCGCGAACCCCGGCTCGATGCTCTATGGCCTCGATCCGCGCGCCCGGCTGGATGCGGCGATCGCCGACATCAACAAGCACCAGTCCGACGCTGCGTTTGCGGTCGTGACCGGCGATCTCACCCATTGGGGCGAGCCTGAGTCCTACGCCAACTTCGCCGAGGCGATGACGGCGTTGAAGATTCCCTACATCGCGATGGTCGGCAATCACGACAAGCGCGTCACCTGCCTGGACGCGCTGAAGGCGGCGCCGCGCGATGCCAACGGCTTCGTGCAGGGCACGCGCACCACCGAGCACGGCCTGTTCGTCTTCCTCGACACGCTGGACGAGACCAGCCATGCCGGCGAGATGTGCGCAAGGCGCCTCGGCTGGCTGGCGAGCACGCTCGCCGCCGCATCCGCCGACCAGGAATTCGTCGTGTTCATGCACCATCCGCCTTTCCCGGTCGGCGTCCACGCCATGGACGAGATCGCGCTGAAGCAGAGCGCCGAATTCGCGGAAGTCATCGCGCCCTATCGCGCGCGGATCCGCCACCTCTTCTTCGGCCATGTGCACCGGCCGATCTTCGGCAGCTACGGCAAGATCCCGTTCTCGACGCTGCGCGGGACCAACCACCAGGTCTGGTTCGAGCTTGACGTTGCGGCCAGCGAGCATCTCGCCAGCCACGAGCCGCCGGCCTATGGCGTCGTGCTGATCGACGACGAGAACCTCGTCGTGCACAGCCACGATTTCCTCGACCAGAGTCTGCGCTTCCCCTTCGAGCCGCCGGCAGGAGTGGACGGCCGCGACTACGCGCTCAATTTCCGGGCGCGATGAGATGAGCCTCGCTGAACCCGCGGCTCTCCCGGTCGCGACGTCGGCGGCACCGCGTCTACACCTCCTGAAGCGGTTCACGAGCCGCGTCAAGGCTTCGCTGCCGGCCTATCTGCTGCTCCTGCCCTCGCTGGTCTTCCTCGCGCTGTTCACCTATGGCGCGATGGGGCGCGTGCTGATCGATGCGCTCTATCAGCGCGCGACGCCGAAGGCGCCGGTGCGTTTCGTCGGCTTTGAGAACATCAGCGCGGTGCTTGCCGACCCCGCCTTCGCAGGCGCCGTCGTCAACAATTTGATCTACGCCTTCGGCACGGCGGTGCCGAGCATTGCGCTTGCGCTGTTGTTCGCGCTGGCGCTGTCGCGCACCAACGCGGTGACCAGCGCGCTGCGTGCCGCGCTGTTCCTGCCGGTGCTGATCCCCATGGTTGCGGCCTCGGCGCTGTTCCTGTTCATCTTCCTGCCGAATGTCGGCCTGCTCGACTATTACATCGGCCGGCTGCTGCCGGTGCTGCCGAACTGGCTCGGCGATCCCGACATCGCGCTCTACGCGATCATGGTCATCACGGTCTGGAAGAACGCCGGCTATTACATGCTGTTCTTCCTCGCCGGCCTCCAGGCCGTGCCCGAGGACGTGATGGAGGCCGCGCATCTCGACGGCGCCGGACCGTATCGGCGGCTGCGCCACATCATCCTGCCGGAGCTCAAGCCCACCTTCCTGTTCGTCACCGTCATCGCCACGCTGAATGCGGTGACGCAGGTCGACCACGTCTTCGTCATGACCCAGGGCGGGCCGTCCAACGCGACCAATCTCGTGCTGTTCTACATCTACCAGCAGGCGGTCGAGCACTACGACATCGGCAAGGCCTCGGCGGCGACGCTGCTGACGCTGGCCGCGCTGATGGCCCTCACCGCGCTGTCCTTCCGCACCATGGCGAACCGCGAGGGCGGGCCATGAAGCTGATCGATACACTGTGGAAGGACGCCCCGCTCGCCACCCGCGGCGAGATCACGCCCAAGCTCGGCTTCGCCCTGACCGTGCTGCTCGCAATGGTCTGGCTGATCCCCTTCCTGTGGATGGTCGTTGCGACGCTGCGGCCGGCCTCCGACGGCATCAACACCATGGCCGAGCTGATGCCGAGCCTCAAACCCACGCTCGACAATGTCAGAGACGCCTGGGAGATCGGCGATTTCCCGCGCTACACGCTCAACACCACGATCATCTGCACCGGCATTTTGCTGGTGCAATTCGTCACGATCACGCTGGCGGGCTTTGCCTTCGCGCGCCTGGATTTCGCCGGCAAGACGCCGATCTTCTACCTGTTCCTGATGCAGCTGATGCTGGTGCCGGTGCTGCTGATCGTGCCGAACCTGTCGCTGGTGGCGCAGCTCGGTCTCTACGACACGCTCACCGGGGTGATGATGCCGTTCTTCGCCTCGGCCTTCGGCACCTTCCTGATGCGCCAGGCGTTCGAGGCCATTCCGACCGAGCTGGAAGACGCAGCCCTGATCGACGGCGCGAGCCTATTCCAGCGCATCCGCCACATCTACGTGCCGCTGTCGATGCCGAGCTTCTCGGCCTTCGCCATCATCTCCGTGACCAGCCACTGGAACGACTTCCTGTGGCCCCTGATGGTGATCAATTCGCCGGACAAGCGCCCGCTCACGATCGGCCTCTCCGTCTTCACCAAGACCGCCGAAGGCACGCAGGCCTGGGGCACCATCGCCGCCGGCACGCTCATGGTGATCGCGCCGCTGCTCGTCGCCTTCCTGATCTTCCAGAAACGCTTCATCAGCTCTTTCGTCACCTCAGGCATCAAATAGGAGATTTTCCGATGCTGTTCTCCCGCAGGCTCATGCTCGGCCTTGCCATGGTAGGCACAATGGCAGGCGCCCTCGCCGTTCCGGCCAAGGCCGAAGGTCCGACCGAGGTCGACCTGTTCTTTCCCGTCCCCGTCGACGGCAAGCTCGCCCGCGACATGGGCACCCTGATCAAGGAGTTCAACGAGACTCATCCCAACGTCAAGGCGACCGCGGTCTACACCGGCTCCTACGACGACACGCTGATCAAGACGCGCGCCGCGATCAAGGCCGGCAAGCCGCCGGCCGCCGTGATCATGTCAGCGAACTTCCTGCTCGACATGCAGATCGAGAACGAGCTCACCAATCTCGATGCGCTGATCAAGGCCGACGGCACCACCAAGGACCAGTTCCTCGGCCAGTTCTTCCCGGCGCTGCACGGCAATGCCGTGATCAACCGCTCGGTCTACGGCGTGCCGTTCCACAATTCGACGCCGCTGCTCTACATCAACGCCGACAAGGCCAAGGAAGCGGGCCTTGATCCGAGCAAGCCGCCGCAGACCTGGGCCGAGCTCACCGACTGGGCCAAGAAGCTGACCAAGCGCGAGGGCGACAAGGTGACCCAATGGGGCATCGCGATCCCCTGCGCCTACGACTATTGCGGCTGGATGATGGAAACGCTCACCATGAGCAATGGCGGCCGCTACTACAACGAGGAGTTCGGCGGCGAGGTCTATTACGACACGCCCTCGATGCTGGGTGCACTGACCTGGTGGAATGACCTCATTTACAAGCACAAGGTCCACACGCCCGGCGCCACGCCTGGTCCCGCCGTCAGCACCTCCTTCATCTCGGGCAATGCCGCGATGATGATGCTGTCGACGGGCTCGCTCACTTACGTGCGCGACAACGCCAAGTTCCCCTACAAGGTCGCCTTCATCCCGCGCAACGTCCGCAACGCGGTGCCGATCGGCGGCGCCTCCCTGATCATGCCGGCCGGGCTTGAGGCCGACAAGCAGAAGGCCGCCTGGACGCTGATCAAGTGGATGACCTCGCCCGAGAAGAGCGGCTGGTGGAGCCGCGCCACCGGCTATTTCGCGCCGAACATGGCCGCCTACAAGACGCCGGAGATGGTCGAATTCCTGGCCAAGAACCCGGACGCCAAGACCGCCGTCGAGCAGCTCGACGTCGCAAAGCCGTGGTTCGCGACCTACAAGACCGTGCCGGTGCGCAAGAACCTCGAGGACGAGGTGATGCTGGTCCTCAACGGCAAGAAGCAGCCGAAGGAAGCCCTCGCCGCTGCCCAGAAAGCCGCCGACGAGACGCTCAAGCCGTACAACGCTGAGACGTCGCTGAAGCTGCCGTAAAATCGGTAGTCCATCGCACGAACAAGCTTCGGCGCCCCGTCATGCCGGGCGCCGAATGCGTTGGGAATGTGCTCGATCAGATCGTCACCACGATCTTGCCGAACTGATCGTTCGACTCCAGAAACCGATGCGCTTCGACGATGTCCTCGAAGCGGAACGTTCGGGCGATGACAGGCTGCAACGTGCGATCCGACAGCCCGTCGAGAATGAACGCCTTGGCCTGCGCGAGGCGCGCGGGATCGCGGATGATCTCGTGCACGAGGTAGCCGCGCAACACCAGGCTCTTCGTCAACACGTTGAATAGCGGAAACGGCGTCGGCTCAGGACTCAATCCACCATATTCGATCAGGATTCCGCCCGGCGACATGGCCGCGGTCAGCGGCTCGAACGCGGGACCACCGACGGCGTCGAAGACGACGCGGACCCCGTTTGATCCGGCGATCGCCTGCAGCCGCGCCCGAATGTCGTCTTCGTCGGAGGCGACGACGTGGGCCGCGCCGGCATCGCGCAAGGCCCGAAGCTTGGCCGAGGTCCGCGTCAGTGCGACCGCGGTCGCGCCGGCCCGGTTCGCAATCTGAATCGCCGCAATCCCGACGCTGCTGGATGCAGCGGTGATGGCGACGATGTCCCCTCGACCAAGTCGGGCGATGTCGACCAAAGCGCCGTAGGCCGTCAGATACTGCATCCACACGGCCGCCGCCTTCTTGAAGCCGAGCTCCGGCGGATGTTTCACGATGAGTTCGGCCGGAAACGTCGCGAGCTCGGCATAGGCCGGCCATCGCACCATCGACAGCGGCGGCACGATGCTCACGATATCGCCTGGCACAAAGCTCGTCACATCGTCCCCGACCGCTTCGACGATGCCGGCCGCCTCCAACCCCAGCCCCGACGGAAATGTCGCGCGCTCGATATAGGTCCCCCTTCGCAACAGGGCCTCGGCGCGATTGAGGCCGAGTGCCTTGACCCGGATCTGCACCTCGCCCGTCGCCGGTGGCGGAACATCGATGGTCTCGATGCGCAGCACGTCGGGACCACCATGGCGATGAAAGCGAACGGCGCGGGCCATGGATGCACTCCAAAACAGTTGAACTGAATAGAGCTATGCCGTTCCGTACGAAGGGGATAAATCGCCGAAGCACGCCAACAGTCGAAACCAGGAGTTTCCAATCATGGACCGCCTGACCAGCATGGCCGTCTTCGTCAGGGCCGTCGATCTCGGCTCGTTCGCGGCTGCGGCCGACGCCCTGGAGATGTCGGGGCCAATGGTGGGCAAGCACGTCCGCTTCCTCGAAGAACGCCTCGGGGCACGGCTCCTCAACCGCACCACGCGGCGCCAGAGCCTGACCGACGCCGGCCAAGCCTACTACGAACGCTGCCGCGCGGTGCTGAGCGAGGCCGACGCCGCAGATAGCGTCGTTGCCGACCAGTTGTCGGAGCCGCGCGGCAGGCTGCGCGTCACCATGCCGGCCCTGCTGGGACGGCACTGCATTGCGCCGTTGCTGATGAAGCTCGCGCGGAAATATCGGCATCTCGAACTCGACCTCTCGTTCGGCGATCCGATTGCCGACATCGTCGAGGCCGGCTACGATCTGGCAATCCGAACCGGCGATCTCGACGACCAGTCCGGCCTGATCGCACGGCGCATCGCAAGCCAGCGCATGGTGGTATGTGGCGCGCGGTCGTATTTGCGCACGAGCGGCAAGCCGAAATCGCTCGACGATCTCGCCGCCCATCAAGCGATCATCTATCGCGGCTCAGGGCGTGTCCGGCCGTGGCTCTTTCCGCAGGAGGGCGCGCCTCCGCGCGAGATCATGCCATCGGGCCGGCTCCGACTCGACGACCTGGAGGCGATTGCCGATGCCGCGGCACAAGGCATGGGTCTCGCCTGGCTTCCCTATTGGCTGGTCCGCGAGCGCCTCGACACGGGTGCGCTGGTCAATCTCTTCAGCAGTCAGCCCCAATTCCTCTACGAGTGCCACGCTCTCTGGCCGCGCTCACCCCGGCTGCCGCCGAAGGTGCGCGCCGCCGTGGACATCCTCGCGACCGGCTTGCCGAAGCTGATGGCGTGACCATGGCTGCCCCAATTAACTTCTCGTCCACCATCCGGCCCGGCCTGGCGCCGGTAACCACGAGAATTAACAGACCCTCAACGCACCCCCGACAAATCTATCAATGTTTCTGGAGATTTCGCCGTGGATCTGTTGGTTTTCGAGTTCCTGGGATTGGCCTTGGTCGCCATGTGCGTGATCGTGGTGGCGCTGCCCTGCGCCCGCAAATCCTCGCACCGGATCCGTTACGAATAGGAATTTCGTCGGAAAGGGACGATTCCGGCCCGATGCAAGGCTCGAATTCGCTTAGAGCCCCTTGACATCACAGCACTTTCGGCGGAACGGCTGATACCAAGTGTCATGGGCCGTTCATGGATTTAATTACCACCACCGCTGACCTCGCGGCTGCCTGCAGCCGGCTGGCCAAGCACCCCGTCATAACAGTCGATACCGAATTCCTGCGCGAGACCACTTACTACCCGCTGCTGTGCGTGGTGCAGATGGCCAGCGCCGAGGAAGCCGTGGTCATCGACACCCTGGCCGAGGGGATCGATCTCAAGCCGTTCTTCGAGCTGATGGGCAACGAGGGCGTGCTCAAGGTGTTTCACGCCGCCCGCCAGGACATTGAGATCATCTGGCACCAGGCGGGCATCATCCCGCACCCGGTGTTCGACACCCAGGTGGCTGCGATGGTGCTCGGTTACGGCGACAGCATCGCCTATGACGCCCTGGTCGAGAAGGTCACCGGCCACCGCCCGGACAAGACCCACCGCTTCACCGACTGGTCGCGCCGGCCGCTGACCAAGGAGCAGATGCATTACGCGGTCTCCGACGTCACCCATCTGCGCGACGTGTTCGCCGCGCTCGACGCCGACCTGAAGAAGCGCCGCCGCAGCGAATGGGTCTCCATCGAGATGGAGGTCCTGACCTCCCCCCGCACCTATGATTTCCATCCCGAGCGCGCCTGGGAGCGCCTGAAGACGCGGGTCCGCAAGCCCAAAGACCTCGCGGTGCTGATGGAGGTCGCGGCCTGGCGCGAACAGGAGGCGCAGAGCCGCGACGTGCCGCGCGGCCGCGTGCTGCGCGACGAAGCCGTCACCGATATCGCGACCCACGCGCCGACCACGCTGGAGAAGCTCGCCCATCTGCGCTCGGTGCCGAAGGGGTTCGAGAAATCCAAATGGGGCGCGGACATCATCGCCGCGGTCGAGCGGGGGCTGGCGCGGGACTTCTCGAAGCTGCCCAAGCTGGAGAAACCGCGCAACAATTCCAACGGCGCCGCCATCGTCGAGCTGTTGAAGGTCCTGTTGCGGATGACCGCCGAGCGCCACGCAGTCGCAAGCAAGGTGATCGCGACCGTCGACGACTTAGAGGAGATCGCGGCGGACGATGAGGCCGACGTGCCCGCCTTGCGCGGTTGGCGCCGCGAGCTGTTCGGCGACGCCGCGCTGAAGCTCAAGCGCGGCGAGCTCGCGCTCGCGATCGAGAAAGGCCGCGTGATCGGGGTGCAGCGGGCGTAGGGGCACGCTGTCGCGCCGATTTCCCGTCATTGCGAGCCAACGGCTCCGCGCGAAGCGCGGCCCGATGACAGGTTCAGGGAAGCAATCCAGAATCCCTCGTCGGAAACAGTCTGGATTGCTTCGTCGCAAGAGCTCCTCGCAATGACGACGTGAGAGCGACGAGCCTTACGCCGGCGTCAGCTTCGCCACTTCGCTCTTCATGTCGTTCAGCACGCCGGAGATCGCGTCCACCAGTTCGTCGATCTGGGTCTTGGTCGTGATCAGCGGCGGGCAGATCGCGATGGCATCGAGCATGTTGCGCGAGATCACGCCGCGCTCCTGGAGCATGCGGCTGGCGATGCCGCCGACGGCGCCCGGCGTAGTGGCGGCGGTCTTGCGCGCCTTGTCGAGCACGAGCTCGAGCGCGGCGATCATGCCGACGCCGCGGACCTCGCCGACCAGCGGGTGGCTGGCGAGTTCACGCAAGCGGCCCTGCATGTAGCCACCGAGCTCGGCCGCGTGTGCGACTAGGCCGCGCTCCTCGATGATCTTGAGGTTCTCCAGCGCAATCGCCGAGCCGACCGGATGGCCGCCTGCGGTGAAGCCGTGGCCGAGCACGCCGATCTTGTTGCTCTCGTCCGCGATCGGCTCGAACATGCGGTCGTTCAGGATGATCGCCGAGAGCGGGAAATAGCTCGATGTGATCTGCTTGGAGACGACGATCGCATCGGGCTTGATGCCGTAGGTCTCGCAGCCGAACATCTTGCCAATGCGGCCGAAACCGCAGATCACCTCGTCGGCGACCAGAAGAATGTCGTACTTCTTCAGGACCTTCTGGATCTTGTCCCAATAGGTCGCCGGCGGCACCACGACACCGCCCGCCCCCATCACCGGCTCGCCGAAGAACGCCGCGATCGTATCCGGCCCTTCCTTCTGGATCAGGGCGTCGAGCTCCTCGGCCCGGCGCGTGGCGAAGGCTTCCTCGCTCTCGCCGGGGGCGCCGTCCTTGTAGAAGTGCGGCGAGCCCGTATGCAGGATGTTCGGCAGCGGCAGGTCGAACGAGCGGTGGTTGTTCGGCAGGCCCGTGAGGCTGGCGGATGCGATGGTGACGCCGTGATAGGCACGCAGGCGGCTGATCACCTTCTTGCGCTGCGGTTGGCCGAGCGCGTTGGAGCGATAGGCGATCAGCTTCAACACGGTGTCGTTCGCTTCCGAGCCGGAATTGGTGAAGAACACCTTGCTCATGGGCACCGGCGCGAGCGCGACCAGTTTCTCGGCGAGGTCGATCGAGGGACCGTGCGATTTGGCGGAGAACGTATGGTAGAACGGCAGCGCCTGCATCTGCTTGTGCGCCGCCTCGACCAGTCGCTTCTCGTTGAAGCCGAGCCCGACGCTCCACAGGCCCGCCATGGCTTCGAAATAGCGCTTGCCCGACGCGTCGAAGACGTAAGGCCCCTCGCCGCGCTCGATCACCAGCGGACCGGCCTGCTGATGCGTGCGCGCATTGGTGTAGGGATGGAGCTGATAGGCCACATCCCGGGCCTCTTGCGAATTGGGCAGCATGGACATTTGCGATGATCCCTAAAAGCGTCACGCCGCCGGCGGGCCGGCGTCATCACTCGATGGCGAGTACTTGTCTCAAGTACTTGGCTATTGCCACGACGCAAAACTTGCAATGCCAATTCGTCGGCGGCAAGCGCTCAGCAGCGATGCACAAAGCCGCACATGACAGGACCGCGGATCGCAGAATCGGGCTGGGCAGCTCTCACGCCGCGCCGTCGTCGTCCACTTCGTCGGTGGCGGAAACGGCTTCCCTCACCTCCATCAGCGCCATCGAGAGCAAGTAGACCGTCGTAGGCAGCCCAAGCCTGCGCGCCTTCTCGGCGGCATGCGACAGATCGCTCGCCAGCTCCTTGAGCTCGTCTCCCCGCGACAATTCTCAACCCCATCGACCGGC
This sequence comes from Bradyrhizobium sp. IC4059, assembly GCF_020193615.1. Classification (NCBI taxonomy): domain Bacteria; kingdom Pseudomonadati; phylum Pseudomonadota; class Alphaproteobacteria; order Hyphomicrobiales; family Nitrobacteraceae; genus Bradyrhizobium; species Bradyrhizobium sp. IC4059. Next base: position 492,871 of record NZ_JADYVH010000002.1, on the reverse strand, counting down.
CGCGGCCGCCTACACCGCAACGGCGCCGCTGGTTCTGATCAGTTCGGCGCTGGACTGGACTGTAGCAAAATTCGCAATGACATCCACTACCGCATGCCGGTAGGCCGCGGCATCGTCCGTGCCCGGCTGCCGGCAAGCCACCGCGTCGGTGATCACATGGTAGCGATGACTGCGGTGAAACCCCTCGACGGCAGTGGCCAGGATGGTCTCGTCCAGGGAAAAGCCGATCAGGATGCAGCGTGTGGTGCGGATAGCGGACATGTGGCCGCCAAACCGCGACGAGCTGTAGGCGGAGGGCAGCGGGTGCTCGAACGTCATCTCGCCCGGTTGTGGCCTGGTCTCCGCGATCCAATCGGTCAGCCTGGATGACGGATTGAACCAGGCCGCCTGCGCGATGCGCTTCAGATGCATCACCGGCCATAGATTGCTGCGCCACAGCGTCAGGAGTTCCAGGCAGCGCGCCGCCGTCGCATCGCCGTCGCGGATAACGTGACGGCGGCCGGGAGTCAGGTACTCGACCTGAAGATCCGCACAGACCAGGATCGGCGGATCATCGTGCATTGAAACCAGCATCGAGTTGCGCGCAGCTGCACCTGTTTCAGCGGTCGGCGAGCGCGAGGTCCCGCAGCGGCGAGGTCACCGTCCGCCCGGCCGAGGCATCGAGCACGCCAGGACGGTCCCAATCGCCCTCGGGACGAATAATCACATAGGGATCGCTATCCAGCGTGATGGCGTCCGGGCCCGGCTCGATCTCCAGCAGCATCTCCGTGTAGGAGAAATCCGAGAACGTGATCTTGCGGTTGTGACCGAGCGGCTTGGCGCCGAAATGGGCCCAGAAATCGACCAGCCGGTCCTGCGCCTGGCCGTAGATCTTGCGAAAGCCCTTGCGCTTCACATAATCGACACTGGCCTGCACCAGCTTGAACGAGACGCGCGAGCGCCGATATTGGTGACGCACCGCAAGCCGCTCCACCTTGGCGAAATCGCCGAAGAAGCGCACCCGCAGGCAGCCCGCAGGCTCGTTGCCGACGAAGCCGATGAAATGCGCCGCGACCATGTCGTTGCCGTCGAACTCCTCCTCGAACGGACAATCCTGCTCGGCGAGGTAGACCGCCGAGCGGATGGCGGTCACCAGCATGAGATCGCTTGGGTCGCGCGCGAGGCGGATGGTGATGGCGCGGGAACAGGGCTTGGCGACTGGAATCCTAGTACCGTGCATCTGCAAAGCTCCTTGATTGGATGATCGCTCCCGGCATGCGCATCGGCTGTCGATGCCAGGGCCGCTCGTAGCACCAAAGGTCGGGTTGGAAGCTCGGGACGGGCGCAAAGCCTGTCGCCTTCATGATGTCGCGTCCGGCCACCGTTGACGGCTGCGCATAGCAATCCGCATCGCGAAACCTTATCTGCCGCAGATGAGCCGCGGCCTTACCGAGACCGGCGATGCCGCGGCCCGTCGCCGCGATCGCCCAGATGTAGATGGCAGCGACGTCTTCGTCTGCCGATGCGAGATAACGCGTCTCGGGCGCGGTGAGGCAAATCTCGTCGAGCAGCAGCGCGTCATGTCCGCGGTCATTGAGAAACAGGAAGGCCATGCCGCCGACGAGCTTGCCTTTGCGGCTGAATGTCAGGATGCTCTGGGGATCGAACACGTAATATTTGGCAAGCTCCGCCGTCCCGATCTGCACGCCCGGCACCAGCCGGTGCGCCATCTCCGAAAGCGCTCCAATTTCGGAAAATTGCGCACAGCGGACGTCGACGTCCGGGCTCAGCGGCAAGGCATCGAAATCATGCCTTGCGGCAAACGTGCCCCTTTCCATACTCATGTCGCGCCTCTATCGTTCGAGGCTTTCATGCCCCGCTACGACGAGCTTAGCGGTTGGGGATCAGGAGTATGCAGCAGTTATTGCACCGGGGTGCTGCGATGATGCAGCACCGTGAAGAAGCCCTGGGCGCGTCCTGGGATGATTTGAAGCTGTTTTTAGCGTGCGCAAAATTTAAAAGTTTTCGGAATGCCGCCGAAGAGCTCGGCCTCACCTCCACCACGCTGATGCGCCGCATCGACCGGCTCGAGGAGAGCATTGGGTGCAAGCTGTTCCTGCGCGACCAGAGCGGGCTGACGCTCAGCGATGAAGGCGCCGCGATGATCGCCGACGTCACGCATATGGAGCGTCATGCCTTCAACGTCTTCCGCCGCGCGGCGCGGTCCTCGAACGACACCTCGGGCACCGTTCGCGTCGCGGTGACGGAAGGCCCCGGCAATTTCTGGATCCTGCCGCGGCTGATCGACTTCCAGAAGACGTACCGCAAGATCACGGTCGATCTGCGCTGCGCGATGGAGCAGGCCGACGTCGCGCGGCTCGAATCCGATATCGCGATCCAGCTCGAGCCGCCGACCAATCCCGATCTGATCGTCGCCAAGCTCGGCCGCCTCCACATCTATCCCTTCGTCTCCAAGGAGTATGAAAGCCTCTACGGCGTGCCGGCAACGCTCGCCGAACTGAACAATCACCGCATCATCAAGCAGAGCGCGCCGCAGGTCGACGACGGCGCCTATGCCCGCGTGCTCGGGCTGAAGTCGCTCGAAGGCATCGTCGGGATCAAGACCAATTCGTCGGTGGGCGTGCTCTACGCGGTGGAGCGCGGCGCCGGCATCGGCTTCCTGCCGACGGTATCGATCGCGCTCGGTGCGCCGCTCGTTGCGGTCGATCTCGGCGTCAGCCATCACGCCGATCTCTGGCTCACCTATCACAAGGAGTTCCGCAGCTCCGAGCGGCACAAGATCGTGGTCGACTGGCTGAAGAAGATCTTCGATGCCAGGACCTATCCCTGCTTCCGCGACGAGTTCATCCATCCGAACGCGCTGGTGCCGATGATGACGGCGGCGCGCGAGGGCTTCGGCCTGGCGGGATACGTGGCGACGGCGCCGACTTAACGCAGGCGAGCGTCAGCTCACCATTTGTATTCGAAGCCGAGCGTGCCCTGGTGCGAGGTGAGCTCGTTGCGAAATTTGCCGTCGTAATTGACGTAGAGCCTCGCCACGTTGGTCAGGCTGAGCGAAGCCGAGGCGCCGGCATCCGCGCCGTAACGGCTCTCGCCGATGCCGGGGACGATGACGTTCTGGGCGCCCAGACTGACCTGGATGGATCCGAGGTCCTGGTGGAAATTGTCGACGAACTTGCCGTAGGCCGAGAGGTCCAGGATCTTCTGGTCGATGATGAAATAGCGGCCGACCTCGGCCCCGAGCATGATGCGCGCGCGCGAGAGCGCCGACGAGCCGACGTTGAGCGGATCGAGCCCGCCGGTCTCCTGGAACGCGGCGCTGGTGGCACGCACATATTCCAGCGCGCCCTTGGGCACGATGCGCATCTCGTCCTTGGTCCAGTAATAGCTGATCTCGGTCAGCGCGCCGTCCACGGCGGCGCGATAGCGCGCGGTCGCAAGGCCAAGGCCGGTATCGCGGCTGGAATGGACCTTGCCGAAGCCGTGCACCACGGCAAAGGCCCAGGTCCACGGGCCCTTGTCGATTGAGCCGCTGAAGCCGAGCTGGGTCAGATCGAGGGTTGCCGATTGCAGCGCCAGCGGCACGTCGATGTCGGTGTGGCTGTGGTCGACGGAGAATCCGATGTTGACGCCGGGTGCGAGCCGCGCGCCAAAGCCGGCAACGCCGCCGAAGGTCTTGCGCTTGTCGCCGACGAAGTCGCCTTGCGCTTCGGTGCGGACCGAAAGGCCATAGCCCTCGAACCAGGTGCGGTAGCGCGGATCTTCCGCAGCCACCGAGGCGCCGCCGCCGCCCGGATTGGTGCGGAACGCCCGGTTGACGCCGCCGGAGGCCTGATTGCCGAGCCGCTCCAGAAAGCCTGAGCCGAAATTGAGCATGCTGTTGCCGGCTGACTGATTTTGATTGGTCGAGGTCGGCGACGGAATCGGGGTCGGTGACGGCGTGGGTGTCGGCGTGGGCGTCGGGGTCGGTGTGGGCGTGCTTTGCGCGAAGCCGGGGCTCACGGCCGCCATCGTCACGACCAGCGCAAACGCCATCGCGAGCGCAGCCACGATCCGCCGGACGCGGTCCAGCCCGATCGTCTGCCGTCTCCCGGAGAGCTGCGCGGCGCAGCGCATGACGATGAATCCCGAAAGCGAAGTGGCGGCGCGCAAAAATGCAACACGGTCTGCGGCGCTTGCGGCGATTTGGGCCGAACTGCCACGAGGGGTCAACCGGTTGGCGCATAACGGCCGAGGCTATTGCACCGATTGTGGTTCTGCTGCCACAGGTCGCAAATTGCGCTTGAAGGCACCTGGCTTGCTCTTGAAATCCGCGCGCGGCTTGCTAGCCGGCGAATTTCATGTTGCAATAACGTTCACAATCGGAATTGGCCGTTTGCTGTGCGTTTCGCGACATTGCGCCTCAAGACTCGAACAGACTTCCGGGAGCCCGTTTGTGGCGTGGCACGCGAAAAAGCGGCCGCGTCGTTTTTATATCTAGTGGAGGAGACGAGCGATGCCGCAAAAGGGCACCGTCAAATGGTTCAACCCGACAAAGGGCTATGGGTTCATCAAGCCGAATGGCAGCGACAAGGACGTGTTCGTCCACATCTCCGCCGTCGAGCGTGCCGGACTCTCTACCCTCAACGAGAACCAGGTGGTTGAATTCGACCTCGTGGAGAACCGCGGCAAATCATCCGCGGAGAACCTCAAGGTTTCCTGATGTCTCTCGCGGCATGCGAGCGATCATGACGTTGCCCCCGGCTCTGCCGGGGGATTTTGTTTGTGGCGGACAGATGGCTCAGCAGTCCGACTACTATTCGGTCGCCAATGACACAAAATGGCGCGAACTGCGCGTGGCCGTGCTCGAGCTAGCTCCGTCCGAACAACCCCGATTTCGCTGCAAGAACCTGGAAACGGGATACCTGAGCCAGTGGGATGGCGAATGGCACTATCACTGGACGATCGGCGGGGGGGATTGGATGGAATGGGCTGAACTATCTGTCGAGACGGCGGCTCAGCGCGAGCGTGTCCGCACAATCCTGAAACGCATCCGGTTTGCCGGAGAGGAAACGGCTGAGGGGTTTCGCATCTACGGATACATCCGCAATGGCGAGACTGCAGATTTTGTCGAATAAGCCAGACCGCGTTTCAGCGCACCACCGGCGCAATCAGAAAATTCTCCGACGCTGCGCTTCCCGCCGTCTTGCAGACATCGCCCTCGATACGGACCTTGCCGGTCGCGAGCAGCCGCAGCGCCTCGGGATAGATGTGGTGCTCGACCTCGAGGATGCGCTCCGACAGCGTCTCCGCGGTGTCGTGGTCGCTGACGGGAACCGCGCCCTGCATCACGATCGGGCCGGCATCGGTCTCGGGAATGACGAAGTGCACCGTCGCGCCGGAGAGCTTGACGCCGGCGCGCAGGGCCTGGCCGTGCGGGTCGAGGCCGGGGAACGATGGCAGCAGCGAGGGATGGATGTTGAGCATCCGCCCGTACCAGGCCTTGGTGAACTCGGCCGTGAACAGGCGCATGAAGCCGCCGAGACAAATCAGCTCGATGCCGTGCTTGTCGAGCGCGGCCTGCAGCACCGTCTCGAAGCCGGCGCGGTCCTTGCCGAACGGCTTGCTTTCGATCACCTCGGTGGTCACGCCGCTCGCCCGGGCGCGTTCGAGGCCGGGCGCATCGGCCTTGTTCGAGATGACGAGCGAGATCTCCGCCGGGAAATCCGCGGCGGCGGCTGCCCTGATCAGCGCAGCCATGTTGGAGCCGCGCCCGGAAATCAGGATGGCGACGCGGCGCTTCATCACGGCGCCAGTCATTATAGCGCCATGTCGAGGTGGCCGTTATAGACGACGCGGTGCTCGCCCTCGGCCGGAATCACGGTGCCGAGCTGCGCCACGGTCTCGCCTGCGTCGGTGAAGACTTCGACGACCTTGTCGACCTTGTCGGGCTCGACGATCGCGATCATGCCGATGCCGCAATTGAAGGTGCGCAGCATTTCCAGCTCGGCGATGCCGGCTTGGGCCGCCAGCCATTTGAACACCGGCAGCACCGGCAGGCGTGCCAGGTCGATGCCGACACCGAGATGCTTCGGCAGCACGCGCGGGATGTTGTCGGTGAAGCCGCCGCCGGTGATGTGGGCGAGCCCCTTCACCGCCCCGGTCTCGCGGATCGCGCGCAGGCAGGATTTCACGTACAGCCTGGTCGGCGTCAGCAGCGCGCCGCCGAGCGTCATCACCGGCGCGAACGGCGCCTGCGCCTCGAAGCCGAGGCCCGACTGCTCGACGATCTTGCGGACCAGCGAGAAGCCGTTGGAATGCACGCCGGACGAAGCGAGACCGATCACGGCATCGCCCGCGGCGATGTCCTTGCGCGGCAACAACGTACCGCGCTCGGCGGCGCCGACGGCAAAGCCGCCGAGATCGTAGTCGCCGTCCTTGTAGAGGCCGGGCATTTCGGCAGTCTCCCCGCCGATCAAAGCGCAGCCGGATTCGCGGCATCCCTCCGCAACGCCCGCGACGATGGCGGCCGTGGCCTCCGGATCGAGCTTGCCGCAGGCGAAATAGTCCAGGAAAAACAGTGGCTCGGCGCCCTGGACCACGAGGTCGTTGACGCTCATGGCGACGAGGTCGATGCCGATGCCGCCATGCAGGCCGGTCTCGATCGCGATCTTGACCTTGGTGCCGACACCGTCGGTCGCGGCCACGAGGACCGGATCCTTGAAGCCGGCCGCCTTGAGGTCGAACAAGCCGCCGAAACCGCCGATCTCGGCATCGGCGCCCGGCCGCGCGGTGGCGCGCACCATCGGCTTGATCAGGTCGACCAGGCGGTTGCCCGCGTCGATATCGACGCCTGAATCGGCGTAAGTGAGGCCGTTTTTGCGGTCGGTCATGCCCGATTTCCAGTGGGTTTGCGGCTGGTTACGTTGAATTCCGGGGACGCGCAATGGCTCGCATGGCGCTCCCCGCTATACTATGTAGACATATCAACCGGTTCAGCCTGCAACGGGCCGGATTTGAGGTCAGAACCGGTGCCGGGAAGCGCTTTCGTGAGTATTCCGAATATCATTACCTTGGGCCGCATCATGCTGGTCCCGATCATCGTCTGGGCCATCGTGTCGAGCCAAATGGAGGTGGCGTTCGCCGTCTTCCTGATCGCCGGCATCAGCGATGCCGTGGACGGCTTTTTGGCCAAGCGCTTCAACATGACGAGCGAGCTCGGCGCCCTGCTCGATCCGCTCGCCGACAAGGCGCTGCTGGTCTCGATCTACATGGCGCTCGGCATCTGGGGCGCGATCCCGCGCTGGATCGTGATCCTGGTGGTCTCGCGCGACATCATGATTGTCGCCGCCGTGATCGTGTCCTGGTTGTTCGACCGGCCGGTCGAGATGAAGCCGTCGAAAGTCTCCAAGCTCAACACGGTGGCACAAGTGGCATTCGCAGCTTTGGTGCTGGCGGCGCTTGCCTTCGGCTTCAAGCCCGCGCCTTATGATATCATCCTGATGGGTCTCGTCACGATCTTCACGCTCTCCTCCGTGTCGCTCTATCTCGTCGAGTGGCTGCGGCACATGAGCACGATCGAGGCCAAATGAGCGGGGAAGCAGCCCAGCAAAAGGCCAAGTCCCGCACCATCAAGTCGAATCTCTACAAGCGGGCCGGCGCGCCGGCATGGAGCAGAGCAAGCGTGGCAGGCCGCGTTCATCCCCGACAATTGGCGTTTGCGCTTCCGCATGCGGAGAGCCTCAGCCGGGACAACTTCCTCGAAGGCCCCGCCAATGCGGCCGGTCTAGGCCTCATCGACGGCTGGCCGGAATGGCCGAACCGGATCATGTGGCTGGCGGGCCCGGAAGGAAGCGGCAAGAGCCATCTCGCCGCGATCTGGGCCGAGGAAGCCGGCGCCCGCTCGACCACCGCCAATGCGCTGACCGCGACGGACGTGCCCGGCGCGCTCGCCACCGGCGCGCTGGTGGTCGAGGATCTCAAGGCTGGGGACTTCGACGAGCGTGCCCTGTTTCACCTGATGAACCTCGCCCGCGAGGACGGCGCGTACGTCCTGTTCACCGGCCGCGAGGCGCCGGCCGCGCTTCCGATCGAGCTTCGCGACCTGCGCTCGCGCCTGCGGGCCGTTCCGGCGGTCACGCTGCTGCCTCCCGACGACCAGCTGTTCCGCGGCCTCATCGTCAAGTTCTGCGCCGACCGCCAGCTCAATGTGGACGAGAGCGTGGTCGGCTACCTCGCGACGCGCCTGGAGCGGTCCTCGGCTGCCGCCCGGCGGGCCGTCGAGCTGCTCGACAGCGAAGCCCTGCGGCTCGGCCGTCCCGTCACCCGGGCGCTGGCCGCCGAGCTGCTCCGGGACGCCTGACAAGCTCGCGGGCCCGCTTGACGCGGCGCGGGGGCGGAACATCAATGTCATCGAAACGTCATCGCTCTAACACATGCTCCCGCCGATTTTTGCGCTTGAGTCGCAATTGGGGTGAACTGGATGGACCGACTTCTGATGGACTCTGCGCAAGCTGTTGAAACGAAAGAGAAAGCCCCGGAAACCGAGAGCCTTCCGGCGATCGCGTCCAGTCCCGAGCGGTTCATCAACCGCGAGCTGTCCTGGCTGCATTTCAACCGCCGCGTCCTGGAGGAATCGGTCAACCCGAGCCACCCCGTGCTGGAGCGGGTGCGATTCCTGTCGATTTCGGCCAATAACCTCGACGAGTTCTTCATGGTTCGCGTCGCCGGCATCAAGGCCCAAGTCCGCGAGGGCATCGCCGAGCGCAGCCCCGACGGCCTGACGCCGTCCGAACAGCTCGCGCTGATCAACCGCACCGTCTCCCAGCTCGCCTCCGACCAGCAGGCGATCTGGCGCGACCTGCGCGCCACGTTGGCCGAGGTCGGCATCGTGCTGGTCGACGGCAAGGACGTCACAAAGGCGGAACGAACCTGGATCGAGGACTACTTCCTCCACAACGTGTTCCCTCTCCTGACCCCGCTGGCGATCGATCCGGCCCACCCCTTCCCGTTCATTCCGAGCCTCGGCTTCACCATCGCACTGCAGCTCACGCGCGCCGCTGACGGCAAGCAGATGAACGCGCTGATCCGCATGCCCGGCAAGATCGACCGCTTCATCCGCCTGCCGGCGGATGGCACGGTGCGCCTGATCTCGCTGGAGCAGGCCACCGCCCTGTTCATCAACCGCCTGTTCCCCGGCTACAATCTGCACGGCCAAGGCGCCTTCCGGATCATCCGCGACTCCGAGCTCGAAATCGAGGAGGAGGCCGAAGATCTCGTCCGCCTGTTCGAGACCGCACTGAAGCGCCGCCGCCGCGGATCGGTGATCCGGCTCGAGATCGACGCCAAGATGCCGGAGCAGCTGCGCAGCTTCGTGCAGCACGCGCTCTCCGCCGCCGACGACGAGATCTTCCTGGTCGACGGCGTGCAGGCGATGAACGAGCTCTCGCAGCTCACCCGCCTCGACCGGCCCGACCTCGAATTCACCCCTTACGTGCCGCGCCACCCCGAACGCGTGCGCGAGCATGGCGGCGACATCTTCGCCGCGATCCGGCAGAAGGACCTGATCGTCCACCATCCCTACGAGTCGTTCGACGTGGTGGTGCAATTCCTGCAGCAGGCCACGCGCGACCCCGACGTCGTTGCGATCAAGCAGACGCTCTACCGCACCTCTAACAATTCACCGATCGTGCGCGCGCTGGCCGAAGCGGCCGAGGCCGGCAAATCAGTCACCGCGCTGATCGAGCTGAAAGCGCGGTTCGACGAAGAAGCCAACATCCGCTGGGCACGCGATCTCGAACGCGCCGGCGTGCAGGTCGTCTACGGCTTCCTCGAATTGAAGACGCACGCGAAGCTCTCGATGGTGGTGCGCCGCGAGGGCGGCAGCCTGACGACCTACGTCCATACCGGCACCGGCAATTATCACCCGGTCACCGCGCGCATCTACACCGATCTCTCCTACTTCACCTCGGACCCGACGATCGGCCGCGATGCCGCGCGCGTGTTCAATTTCATCACCGGCTATGCCGCGCCGAGCGATCTGGAAAAGATGGCGGTGTCGCCGCTGACCTTGCGCAAGCGCATCATCGAGCACATCCAGGGCGAGACCGCACATGCGCGGCATGGCCGTCCCGGCGCGGTCTGGATGAAGATGAACGCGCTGGTCGATCCCGATATCATCGACGCGCTCTACGAGGCCTCGCAGGCCGGTGTCCAGGTCGAGCTCGTGGTGCGCGGCATCTGCTGCCTCAGGCCCGGCATTCCCGGTCTGTCGGAGAACATCCGCGTCAAGTCGATCATCGGCCGCTTCCTGGAACATGGCCGAATCTACTGCTTCGGCATGGGCCAGGGACTGCCGAGCGCGAAAGCGGCTGTGTATATCTCGTCCGCCGACATGATGCCGCGCAACCTTGACCGCCGCGTCGAGGTGCTGTGTCCGCTGCAAAATCCGACGGTGCATCAGCAGGTTCTCGAGCAGATCATGGTCGCGAACCTGAAGGACAATGAGCAGAGCTGGCAGTTGTTGCCGGATGGGTCTTCAACGCGTATGAAGACCGCGAAGGGCGAGGAGCCTTTCAACGTCCACAACTACTTCATGACGAATCCGAGTCTGTCTGGCCGTGGAAAGTCGCTCAAGGAATCCTCGCCGCGTCGTCTCACGCGCCGGAACGAACGTCATCAATCCTGATCGGGGGTTTGCGACGTGAAGCGGCCGCGCAAGCGCGGCTCGAGCGTCGCGGTTATCGACATAGGCTCCAACTCGGTCCGCCTCGTCGTCTACGAGGCGCTGGCGCGCAGCCTGATCCCGATCTTCAACGAGAAGACGCTGTGCGGCCTCGGGCGCGAGGTGCAGAGCACGGGCCTGCTCGCGCCCGACGCCATCGACAAGGCGCTGACCTCGCTGAAACGGTTTCGCGCGCTGTGCCGGGTGATGAAGGTCGGACGCGTGTTCGCGATCGCGACCGCCGCATGCCGCGACGCCTCCAACGGCCCCGATTTCATCGCCAGGGCCGAGCGGATCTGCGCGGTGAAGATCGAGATCCTGTCGGGCTCGCGCGAAGCACGACTGTCCGCGCTCGGCGTGATCTCCGGCATCCACCATCCAGACGGCATCGTCGGCGACCTCGGCGGCGGCTCGCTCGAGCTGATCGACGTGCGCAGGAACGCCGTACGCAGCGGCGTGACGCTGCCGCTCGGCGGCCTCGCACTGCAGGACCTCGCCCACAAATCGCTCAAGCGCGCCGACCGCATCGTGCGCGAGGAGATCGACGGGGTCCAGTTACTCACTGCCGGCCGCGGTCGCACCTTCTATGCCGTCGGCGGCACCTGGCGCGCGCTCGCGCGCATCCACATCATCCAGAGCGGCTATCCGCTCCAGGTGATGCACGGCTATTCCATTCCGGCTGCCGAGGCGCTCGACTTCTCGCGCCGCCTGCGGCGCCTCGCCGCCGCCGACATGCTTGCCGACATCGAGATCGTCGCCGATGCGCGGCGCCCTCTCCTCACCTATGCGGCGCTGGTGCTCGAGCACATCATCCGCGTCGCGAAGCCAAAGAACATCGTGTTCTCCACCTTCGGCGTGCGCGAGGGCCTGCTGCACGAGAAGCTGCCCGAGACCGAACGCAACAAGGACGGGCTGATCTGCGCGGCGGAGGAGCTGAACCAGCTGCTGTCGCGTTCGGCCAGGCACGCGCGCGAGCTGATTGCCTGGACCGACCGCTTGGTGCGCGTCGTCAAGCTGCGCGAGACGGAAGTGGACCGCCGCCTCCGCCACACCGCGTGCCTGCTCTCCGACATCGGCTGGCGCGTGCATCCCGATCATCGCGGCGAGCAGACGCTCAGCCTCGTCGTCAACGGCAATTTCGGCGCGATCACCCACACCGAACGCGCCTTCGTCGGCCTGTCGGTGTTCTATCGCTATGCCGGCCTCAGCGAGGAAAACCAGCCGCCGATCACCATGCAGGAGCTGCTGACGCCGGCCCAGCTCGAACGCGCGCGCCTCCTGGGCGCTGCGTTCCGCGTCGCGCATCTGATCTCGGCCGCACGTCCCGGCGTCCTGCCAGCCACGCATTTCCGCAGCCAGGGCCGCAAATTGATGCTGGTGTTCGAGCACCGGCTCGGCGACCTCGTCGCCGACCGCGTCGGCAGCCGCTTCCGTCAGCTCGCCCGCCTGGTTGGCCGCGCCGGTTCAATCGTCAGGCGCTGACCTCTCAGCCGGGCCTCATCTTCCCGGGCCGTCTCTTGAGCCACATCATCGCGCCGCTGACGAAGAGGACTAGCGGTGCGAAGCCGGCCGCGAACACCAGCAGGCGTCCTGCGAATCCGAACGTCGCGCCATTGTGGAGCCAGAGCTGCTCGGCGAGATAGCGGTCCCCCATCGACATGGTGCCCGGCGTGCGGTCGTGCACCACAGCGCCGCTCCACGGATCGAGCCAGATCGCTCCACGCGACCGCACCGCGGGATCAGCTCCATCAGGACGGAATTGCACCCGCCAGGTGTTGCGCGTTGCGGTCGGCGGATTGAGCATGGCGACCGTCGCACCGGGCTTGACCTCTTGCGCGCGTCGCATGATCGCGTCAGGTGAGAGCACCGGCGTCCCTGCCGGAGGCGGCATTTCGACTCGCGGCGAGCGATCAGGCGTCGGCTGCGACACGAGGCCGACGATGGGCCGCACCAGGTCGGGAAAAACGATGCCGACGCCGGTGATCGAGATCAACAAGAGCACGGACAGCGCCCAAAAGCCTGCCGCACCGTGAAAGTCCAGAACAAATCGAAGCAGCGAGACGTTCTTGCGCACCGAGATCGATCGCCAAAATCGCCCCGGCTTCGGCCACCAAAGGAAGAGACCCGAGACCGCCAAGCCGAGCAGCACGAACCCGGCCACGCCGACCAGTTCCTTGCCCCAGAACTCGTAGAGCAGCAGCGTGAAATGGAGACGGTAAACCTTGAGCGCGAACGCGTTGGCGTAGTCACGCCGCCCGAGCACCTTGCCGTTGGAAGGATCGACCATGGTCGTCCACCGGTTCGGGTAGCTGCCTGGCGTGGTCTCGTGCGAATGGATCACGATCCAGACCGGCCAGGTCCGGTCTGGCGCCAGGATCGTCGCGATCGGCGCGGGATCCGCTGCTGCGGCGGCGTGCATCACCTCCGCTAACGTGACGCTCTGCTCCGGACCGGCGGGCGCATAGAGCGCCGGATTCAGGGCGACATCGATCTCCCGGTAGAAGACGATGAAGCTTCCAGTCAGGCCGATCAGCACCACGACGATGCCGCCGATCAATCCGAACCAACGGTGCACCCACAGCAGCGCGCGCTGCACGCGTCCGGGCATCATCCTGGATCGGGCGGGCGCCGAGCCGCCTCGACGTGGTGCCCTGATTGTTTGGTCCATTCAGAGCACCCGTCGTCTGCGCCCGATCCAGCTCCGCAGCCGGCCCGAGGAGGCCAAAGCTCAGAAGTCGGTCGACATCGACAAGAGCAGGGTTCGGGGCGAGCCTTGCGCTAGCGCAGAGAAGCTCGCGACGCCAGCCCAGTAGTTGGTGTCGAACACATTCTGGACCAGGGCCCGAACCGTCACTGGCCGGTTGTTGATGCGCGTGGTGTAGCGCGCGCCCAGATCGAGCCTCGTCCAGGCCGGAACAACCTGCGTGTTTGCCCCATTCAGATATTGGTGCCCGGTATAGATGGTGTTGGCGACCAATGTCAGCCCCGGTGCGAACGGGGTGTCCCATTCGGCGGACAGATTGGCCTGCACCTCGGGCACTCCGATCGGCGTCTTGCCGAGATTGGCCAGCGTGTTCGTCTTCGTCAGCTCCGCGTCGATCAACGTCACGCCGCCAAGAACGCGAATGCCCGGTTGCACTTCTCCGAACACCGTGAATTCCACGCCGCGATTGCGCTGCTCCTGATCAGCCCGGAAGACGTTGCCGGCACCCGTCTGCCCCGACGGCTTGGTGATCTCGAACAGGCTGATCGTGGTCGCGAGCGTGCCGAAATCGACCTTGACGCCTGCTTCCTTCTGCTTGCTCAGATACGGCGCAAGGACCTCGCCTTGATTCGCCGCCGTCGTCGGTGCGGTATCGCCCTTGCTGAGCCCTTCGATATAGTTGGCGTAGAGCGAAACGTTGCTCCAGGGCTTGACGACCACGCCGACCATCGGTGTGAACGCCGTCTGGTCGTAGGCCGAGCTCACGGCGCCCGTGGTGGTGTTGTAGTTGTTCGACCTAACGCCCTGCTGCCTGACGCCGATCGTCAGCTGAAGCCGCTCCTGGAGAACCGACATGGTGTCCGCCAGCGCAATGCCGGTCAGCTCGGTGTCCGACAGCCGCGGCACGGTCGCGGGAGCCGCAACGAACTGCTGGGGACGGGCGATCGGCGCATAGATGTTGGACAGCACCGGCGTGCCGTTCACCAAGCCGCGCACAACCTCGTCCATGTAGTAGCTGCCCTGCAAGCTCACGGCATGGCTGATCGCGCCGGTCTCGATCCGGGCCCGCACGCCGGCGTCGGCCACGTTCCTCTCGATGTCGAATTTCGCCCGTCCCGGCGTCGATGTGGTGTTGCCAGCCGCGTTCAGGATCGTCGGCGTCCCGAACAGACGGTCGACCTGGGTCCTGCCGCCGCCGACATTGGCGAACACCGTCACTGCGTCAGTCACGTCGTATTCGGCGCGCGCCAGAAGCGAGTTGTCGTGAACCTTGGCAAATTCCCAGGATTGCGTGACGTTGCGCCGTCCGACCGGCGCGGTCGGAACGGCGACGCCGGTTGCGACCAGGAACGGTCTCGTCGGCGCGTCGAACTTTTCCTCCTGATCGATGAAATCGAGCGAGGCCCTGAACTTCTCGCCGCGATAATCGAACGCTGCGGAGCCGACATGCGCCTCGCGGGACTGATTGTCCAACGGCGTATCGCCGTTGTGATAGCTGCCATTGACGCGAATGCCGAATTCGCGGTTCTCGCCGAACCGCCGGCTGACGTCGAGATGCGTGCCGAGCTGGGTGTTTGACGCGTAGTCAGTCGTGACCCGCGTGAGATCGACATCCCCGGCACGCTTCGGAACGATGTTGATGGTGCCGCCGACACTGCTGTTCGGCGCCATCCCGTAGAGCAGCGCGGTCGGGCCTTTGACGATCTCGATGCGCTCGACGTAATCGGTGAACACGCGGTAGTTCGGTGCAACGCCATAGACGCCGTGGAAGGCGATTTCCCCGACATTGCCTTCCCCGATCGGAAAGCCGCGGATGAAGAAGGAATCGAGAATGCCGCCGGTCTGGCCGGTGAAACGGACCGAGGGATCGTTGCTGACGACGTCGGCGACGGTGACGGCCTGTTGATCTTCGATCTTCTTCGCCGTGTAGCTTGTGATGTTGAAGGGCGTATCCATGAAATCCTTGTTGCCGAGCAAACCGACCTGGCCTCCACGTGCCACCTGCCCGCCTGCGTAAGTCCGCGGCAGTGCACCGGGCCTCGCAGCCGTCGGGGTCGCTTCCGCCTGCAATTTAGCCCGCTCGTTCGCGGGCGCGCCGCGGCCCGCCCTCCTGACTGGATTGGCTCGTGAACGCGCGCGCGGCTTCGGCGCGTCTGCGGTGACGGTCACCGCCGGCAACGTGCTTCCCCCCGCGGCCTGGGGCGCAGCGCTCTGCGCGCTGCTGCCGTGCAGGACGCCGTCGCTGCACAAGGCAATGGAGACTACGGAAACCGCGAGGGCTCTCGGGCTGGCGCACGTCAGAAGCGTCTTGATGCGAGCGGCAAGAACGGCAACAGGACGACAAAACACTTTCGACGACATCGCACCTTCCGATTTCATGAACATGAACGTCGGGGCGAGGTGCCGTGGGAACCCTCGTCGAGTCAACGAAAGCACCCTTGAATCTTAGTAGTTTATAATAAGACAAGGTCTAAATCGCGTGAGGGTTGCGAACGACCACTCTCCACGCAACGCCCGCGCGCACGCGCGCGCGACGCGAGCTCTCGCGAAGCGTGATGCGCGCCGGTCATACGAATGCAATGATGGGAGGATTCGGACGAACCCGTGGCCGGTGATCGCTCGCGTCCTGCCAACGCGGGAAGCGCCTCAGTGATGTGGACGCCTCTCATCGCTGGAGGGGCGGCCGCACCGATCACCGCTTCAACGTCACTCCGTGGAGGCCTTGGCGTGCCGTTCGGAGGATTCGAGGGCAGCCGCGGTGAGACTGCGCCGGCGCCAAATGGTGCCGACCACCAGCACGACGATGACTCCGATCACAGCACAGAAATACTCGCCACCGGCCCCGCCATGGCCGAATTGCGGGGGAACGCGAAGGGCGCCGAGCACGCCGTCCAGCGAGGCGCCGAACGGCCCCTCGAACAGCGCATGCAGCCGCGGCGTGACCCCGGGATCGGTCGCCATCACCTCGCCCGCGATCCAGCCGAGCAGCGCTGCACCGGCCCAGACCAGCACCGGGAGCTTTGTGAGCAGTGCCATGATCAGCGCGGCGCCGGCGACGATCAGCGGCACGCTGATGGTAAGGCCGAGGATCAGCAGCGGCACGCTGCCATTGGCCGCGGCAGCGACAGCAATGACGTTATCGAGACTCATGACGATGTCGGCCACCACGACGATCTGGATGGCGTGCCACAGATGCGCGGCAGCGGCGACGTCGTTCTCGTCCTCGTTCTCCGGCACCAGGAGCTTTGCCGCGATCACGATCAGCGCAAGGCCGCCGACCAGCTTGAGGTACGGCAGCTCCATCAGGGTGGCGACGATGCCGGTGAAGATGATCCGGAGCATCACCGCTGCGCCGGCGCCGAAGATCATGCCCCAGAGCCGATGCCGCGGCGACAGACCGCGGCACGCGAGCGCAATCACCAGCGCGTTGTCGCCGGAGAGCAGGATGTTGATCCAGATGATCTTGCCGACCGCGATCCAGAAAGTCGGTGCGGCCATCTCGTTGCGGAACTGGGTAAAGAAGCTCCCGATCGTAGCGGGATCGAAGATCTGCCAGAGCCAGTCCACAATGAGTCCCTTCGCCGGTCGCCTCTAGTCTGCCGACTGGATCAGCCGACGATCTCGTTACCCGAGAAGAACTGCGCGATCTCGATCGCGGCGGTCTCCGGCGCATCCGAACCGTGCACCGAGTTCTCGCCGATCGACTTGGCGTAGAGCTTGCGCACGGTGCCCTCGGCAGCCTTGGACGGATCGGTCGCGCCCATCACCTCGCGGTACTTGGCGATCGCGCCCTCGCCTTCCAGGACCTGAACCACGACCGGGCCGGAGGTCATGAATTCGACGAGCTCGCCGAAGAAGGGGCGCGCCTTGTGGACGGCATAGAAGGTCTCGGCCTGCTCCTTGGTCATGCGGATGCGCTTCTGCGCGACGATGCGCAGGCCCGCCTTCTCGATCACGGCGTTGACTGCGCCGGTCAGATTACGCTCGGTCGCGTCGGGCTTGATGATCGAGAAAGTGCGTTCGATGGCCATGATCTTGTCCTTGGGGAGAAAGCGGTGGTTCGGGGTTGCGGGGCTTATATCGGCGCCTTCGCCGGACGGCAAGCGACCGCGGAACAGCCTCATAGGCGGTTTCCGCGAGGGGATGGCTCCGATCCGCTGGATGACGACAATTTCACCCAGATGAACCCAATCTGAAACCGCCGTCAGGATCCGGTTCAGCTTCCCCGGCGTAAGGTTGGGCCCATCGAAACCGAAGCCTGACCTCAGGCGGACCGTTTCGGCGGCCTTTCCATCGGCGCGATAGCCCCGCGCTGGCAGTCTTCAGGAGATAACCATGTTGAGGAAACTTTCGCTTGCCGCTGTCGCCGCGGTCGCGCTGGGAGCTGCGCTGGCGCCGACCTCTGCCTCCGCTCATTGGCAAGGCGGCGGGCATGGCGGTGGCCGGCACCACGGGCACGCGCACCATCACCATGGCCATCACCACGGCCATGGCTGGGGCGGACCGCGCTTCTACGCCGGCGGTCCCGTCTCCTACGGTTATGGCGGCTGCTATGTGCGCCGGCTGGTCCCGACCCCCTGGGGACCCCGCTGGCGGCTGATCAACCGCTGCTACTGAATCCGTCAGCACCTTCCGAAGGCTACCTAAGCCCCCCAGGTACCTTCCAAGAGAAGCCCCGGCGCCCCCCTCGCCGGGGCTTTGCCTTGAGCGTACAAAGCGCCGCTCATACAATTTTTACGAGAATACCCGGCTTTCCCCAAAGCCAGCGAAACCATTTCGCCGGCAATGACTTGGTACCGTGTCTTTACTTCGAGAACACGGAACCTTGCGATGGCTGGGCTTTTTGCCAATGACAGCGAACAGATCGACCGGCGCACCAGCCGCTCGATTTGCGATGCCGTGGGCGAACGGCTGCAGCAGAGCCTCCGGCCCGAGCCGCGCCTTCCAACCCATCTCGAGCAGCTCCTGAACGAGCTGCAGCGGCGCGAGCGCGAGACGCACTAACGCAAAAACGAGTTGCGTTCGCCGCGCCTTGCGGTGACAAGGCCGCATGCTCGCCATCACCGACCTCTCCATCCGCCTCGCCGGACGCCTTTTGATCGACCAGAGTTCCGTGCAGATCACGCCCGGATCGCGCGTCGGCCTGGTCGGACGCAACGGCACCGGCAAGTCGACGCTGTTCAAGGTGATCCGCGGCGAGCTTGCGGCCGAGCACGGCTCGGTGACCCTGCCGCCGCGCTGGCGCATCGGCAGCCTTGCGCAGGAAGCGCCGAACGGTCCCGAAAGCCTGATCTCGGTCGTGCTCAAGGCCGACCTCGAACGCGACGCGCTGCTCAATGAAGCCGAGCACGCGACCGATCCGCACCGCATCGCCGAGATCCAGACCCGCCTCGTCGACATCGACGCGCACTCGGCGCCGAGCCGGGCGGCGGCGATCCTCTCCGGCCTCGGCTTCTCCGCCGCCGATCAGCTCCGCCCCTGCGCCGAGTTCTCCGGCGGCTGGCGCATGCGCGTCGCGCTCGCCGCAACGCTGTTCGCGGCGCCCGACCTTCTGCTGCTCGACGAGCCCACCAACTATCTCGACCTCGAAGGCACGCTGTGGCTGGAGGATCACCTTGCGCATTATCCGCGCACCGTGATCGTGATCAGCCACGACCGCGACCTCCTGGAAAGCTCGGTCGACCAGATCCTGCACCTGGAGCGCGGCAAGCTCACGCTCTACAAGGGCAGCTACTCCTCTTTCGAGGAGCAGCGCGCCGCGCGCGAGCTGCTCGACGCCAAGGCGGTCAAGCGCCAGGAGGCCGAGCGCGCTCGCCTGCAGTCCTTCGTCGATCGTTTCAAGGCCAAGGCGTCCAAGGCCCGCCAGGCACAGTCTCGCGTCAAGATGCTGGAGCGGCTGAAGCCGATCACGGCGCTGGTCACCGAGGACGTGCGCGAGATCAGCTTCCCGGCGCCGGAAAAGATTCTGTCGCCGCCGATCATCGCCGTCGACAACGCCTCGGTCGGCTACGACCCGGCGAGCCCCGTGCTCAATCGCGTCACCTTGCGCATCGACAACGACGACCGCATCGCGCTGCTGGGTGCCAACGGCAACGGCAAGTCGACGCTTGTGAAACTGCTCGCGGGACGGCTCGCGCCGTTCTCGGGCAAGGTGACGCGCGCCGACAAGCTGTCGATCGCCTATTTCGCGCAGCACCAGCTCGACGAGCTCAACGAGGACGCCTCCGCCTACGACCACGTCCGCAAGCTGATGGGCGATGCGCCCGAAGCCAAGGTGCGCGCCCGCGCCGGCGCGATCGGCTTCTCCGGCAAGGCGGCCGATACCAAGGCCGGCAAATTGTCAGGAGGCGAGAAGGCGCGCCTTCTCCTGGGCCTTGCGACCTTCTTCGGCCCCAACATGATCATCCTGGACGAGCCGACCAACCATCTCGACATCGACAGCCGCGGCGCGCTTGCAGAAGCGATCAATGAATTTCCCGGCGCGGTGATTATGGTCTCGCACGACCGCTACCTGATCGAGGCCTGCGCCGATCGGCTCTGGATAGTCGCCGATCGCACCGTGACCAATTACGACGGCGATCTCGACGAGTATCGCCGCCTGGTGCTGTCCACGCGCAACGCGGAAGCCCCGCGCGAGCGCAGTGCGCCGCCTGAGAAGCCGCAGCGGCCGAAAGCGGACAATCGCGGCTCGCTGAAGAAGCGCATCGCCGAAGCCGAGGCCGAGATCGCCCGCGTCAGCGAGATCATCGCCAAGATCGACACGGCACTCGCTTTGCCCGACATCTTTACGCGCGATCCCAAGCAGGCGGCGCAGCTGTCCAAGGCGCGTGCCAATGCCGCCGACGCGCTGGCACGCGCCGAGGAGCAATGGCTCGAGGCGAGCGCGCAGTTCGACGAGGCGGCGGGCTAACGTCTCCACCGCACTCCAACCAAACGTGCAAAACAACCCCATGCACAGTACCGGCACTATGGCACCGGCAAGCGAGCCTTTGAACAAGCTGCTTTTTGCCCGCTCGGCCTTCAAGCCCGGCGGGACGCAATAGCTCAATCCGCGTATTGCCCGGCGGCCTTGATGATCGGCGCCCAGCGGTCGATCTCGCTGGTCAGCATCGCGCCCAACGCCTCCGGTGTCGCCTTGTCCTGCGGGACCGGCTCGGTGTTGATGTCGTTGAACCGGGCGATCAGCGCGGGATCCTTGAGCGCGGTCTGCAGCGCCGCCGTCAGCTTCTGAACGACCGCCGGCGGCGTGCCCTTGGGCGCATAGATGCCGTGCCAGACACCGAGCTCGAAACCCTTCAGGCCGGCCTCGTCGGCCGTCGGCAGATCGGGCAGGCTCTTCAGCCGCTCCTTGGTGGTGATCGCGTAGGCCTTGACCTGCTTGGCCGTGATCGGCCCGGTCGTGTTCGTCGCCTGGTCGCAGGTGAGATCGATCTGCTTGCCGAGCAGGTCGTTCATGATCGGGCCGTTGCCCTTGTAGGGCACCGTGGTGAGCTGCTTCTGGATCGCGGTCATGAACAGCATGCCGCACAGATGGGAGGCCGCACCCAGGCCGGCGTTGGCGTAGGTCAGCTTGTCGCCCTGCTGCTGGGCGTAGGCGACGAGCTCCTTGAGCGTGTTGGCCGGGAAATCGGGCCGCGCAATGATGGTCATCGGCGCGTTGGTCACGAGCCCGATCGGCGCAAAGGCCGTCTTGGTGTCGTAGCTGAGGTTGCGGTAGAGCGCCGCCGCGGTCGAGATGCCGACGTGATGGATCAGCAGCGTGTAGCCGTCCGGCTGGGCGCGCGCAGCGCGGGTCGTGCCGATGGTGCCGCCGGCACCGGTCGCGTTCTCGACGATGACCTGCTGTCCCAGCGATTTCGCCATGCCGGCCGCGGTCAGGCGCGCGATGGTGTCGGTCGGCCCGCCCGCCGCGAATGGAACCAGCATGGTGATGGGCCGGGTCGGATAGTCCTGGGCGAATGCCGCACCGAGCGGCAAAAGCAGCGCCGATACGAGGGCTATGAACCGCATTAGTTTCCTCCGGATTGTTGTTTGCGCCATCAAAGCGCATTCCGGGGCGCGCGGCCATCACGAAAGCGACGTCAGCAGGAGTGTTGCGATCACGATTATGGTCGGGCCACCAACGCAGACGGATATCTGAGCGACTGCGACCGGGCCCGTGGCAAGCAGCCGGCAATTGATCAGGCGGTGCGCTAATGCGCGACGAGATCCTGAGCTGTCACGCTTTTGGCTGTTCGCTGCGCATGAACTCTCCGGAAAACCGCTTCGCCCTTTTTCCGCATCATGCTTTAAGTTGTCAGTTGTGGGATCACGACAATCTGGGCCACCACTCGACATGCGATTTCAGCGGCATTTGCATCTATTGGCTGCGGCTCTACTTGCGGCGTTCGCTGCGACCATTGCGTTCGTCATCCCATCTTTCATGCAGATCGAAGAGACGATCAATATCGTCGTGATCACGCAAGGCCTGAACCTGACCATGACGACGTTCATGGTCGCAACGGCGCACGCAGTGCTGCTCGGTCTTCCCCTCTATCTTCTCATCAGCCGCAAGCGATCGCACGTCGGGATTGCGGCCTGCGCTCTCGGAGGTTTCGCCGTCGGGGCAATGCCATTCGGCGTCCTAGCATTGATTTCCATGATCGGTGGCGGCACGCCGACAACGATCAATTGGTTCAACGGCGCACCACCCCCGTTTGGTTGGATCGAGTACGTCAGCACCTTAGGACTCCTGGGTTCGTTGGGCCTTGTTGGCGGCCTCACCTTTTGGGCCGCCATACGAATATCCGGGTCTGATGAACGATCATGGCGTGTCGTTTCTGCAGCCGTCCTTCTGACATGCGGCGTCTTCGTCCTGCCGGTCGTCGTAAGAGACAAAAGCTGCCACAATCTCTTCCGGGACAGCCGCACGCCCGTCCGACTACAAGTCCATGCAAATCTAAGGGTGCCGCCCGAAGAATGGAAAAAACTCGAGCAAACCTTCGCCGACTTCGGTCAAGCGCAAGCGCTATCAATTCGGCGCAACGTACACAGCCAGGATGGAAACGTCATATGGCGGAGCGTAAGCCTGTGCAACGATGCCGGAATCAGCATCAGCGTGGACGACGAGCCGTGGCTCGCTCGTATCCATCCTACTCGTGCGGATGAAGGCATGACCCTCAGCATCTATTCTCTAAGGTCGGGTTGGGACTGGAAGCCGCTCACCCGCCATCTGCTCGGCGAGCTCGAGAAAATTTGGCCCGAGAAAACTACATTCAGGGGACTGAGCGGTCAGATCCTGTTGTTCGAAGATGCAATGAAGGGACGGCCGTAGCCGTTACCTTACGTCTGCTTCCTCTTCGGACTTGGCTGCCCTCGGCATCGGCTGCTGGTCCGGATTGCCTTCGATGGAGGACATGCGACCTGCACACGGCCTCGCCATCGCCCACCTCACGTCTGCGCCTCGGCTTCGCTCTCGAGCTTCGTCCGCAGTGCCGCGACGATGCGATGAACCGTTTGCAGATCCTTGACCGCAAGCCCTTCGGAAAGGCTGTTGACCCACGGCATCTGCAAAGCCATGGCGGCGTCGAAAGCGCGCCGCCCCTTGTCGGTGAGGACGACGAGCTGTGCGCGGCGGTGATGCGGATTGGCCTCGAAGGCAACGAGGCCTTCCGCATGGAGGTCGTTGACGATCCGCTGCACGTTCTGGCGGTTGCCGCCGAGATCGCGGGCGAGCCAGGCTACCGGCTGCGGTCGCTCTGCCTGCACGATGGCGCCGAGAATCTGCCAGCGGGCGCTGGTGAGCCCGAGCGGGGCCACCAAACGGTCCCCTGCGGTCAGGAGCAGGCTGTTCAGCCGGAACAAGTCAAGCATGAGGTTCGTCAGGGCATCGCCGGCCGGCGTCCGTTGGGATTTCCGCATCCGTCACCATAGACAGTTATTGACATCATGATGTCAAATTACTAGATTGGCCATAGTACCATATTGACATCATAAAACCATCTCGACGGAGTTCGTCATGGCACGCTTACGCCCACTGGACCCTGACTTTCCCATCGAGCGTCAGCTCGGCATTGACACCGGCCCTTTGGTGCTGGTGAATCTGTTCACGCTCGACAAGGCCGACGAACAAAGCTTTCTCCAGGTCTGGCAGGACGATGCCGCCTTCATGAAGCGGCAGCCCGGCTTCATCTCCACCCAACTTCATCGGGCGATCGGCGAAAGCCCCACGTATCTGAACTACGCAGTTTGGCAGACGAATGCCGACTTCCGGGCTGCGTTCACGCACCCCGAGTTCAGGTCGAAGATCTCGGCTTACCCTGCATCCGCGGTCGCCTCCCCGCACCTGTTCCAGAAAGTCGCGGTGCCCGGCATCTGCGTCGCGTAGCTCGCTTCGAAAACGGCAGACCCATGACCAAGATCATCCACCCAGTCGCGGGAGCGGTCGCACTGATCACCATTGCGACTTTCTGGCTTTCCACGGCTCTCACCGAGCTGTTTGCGTCACACGAGACCATAGCCATGGTGAAGACCGCCATACCGTGGGGCTTCCTGCTGCTCATTCCGATGCTTGCGGCGACGGGAGGCTCGGGATTCGTCCTGGCAAAGCAGCGGCGCGCCGGCCTGATCGGTGCGAAGATCAAACGCATGCCGTTCATTGCCGGCAACGGCATCCTGATTCTGATTCCCGCCGCGTTGTTTCTTGCCTCCAAGGCGAAGGCCGCGGAGTTCGACACCACGTTCTACGCCGTGCAGGCTCTCGAGCTGGCCGCCGGAGCAGCGAACATCGTTCTGCTCGGTCTCAACATGCGTGACGGCCTCAAGATGAAGGGCCGTTTCCGCGTTCGCGAGCCTGATCGCTTGAGCACCAAGCCGATCCTCTGAGCGCGAAGATTCTTTCACTGCTGCGGAAGTGATCCCCGCCTATGCCTGCTTCTTCTTCCCCTTGGCCGCCCTCGGCACCGGCTGCGGGTCCGGATTGCCTTCGATCGAGGACAGACGTCCGGCGGTGAACGTGTAGATGCCGGCGCGCGGACCAGTGGTCCAAGTGACGACGGCGACGCGGCGGCCGCCAGCGTCGTTGGACAGGTTGACGGTCGAGGGCGCGCCGATGCCGCGCACCACGTCGCATTCGGTGTGGCCGAGCGCGACCGTGCCGCCGATCGGCGCGGGCGTCGTCGAGGCATTGGCATCGGCCGGTCCGGGCGGCGGCGCCATGCCGGGACAGGCGCCGTCGGCGCTGACGAGATCCTCAGCCCGCACCGGCTTGTCGGGGGTCAGCGGCGGCGATTCGATCGAGATGTTCTTGATGAAGAGGCGGCCGGGTTTCTGGAACCATTCGGCATCCTTCGACAGCAAATCGGCCCCGCCCGCGCAGCCCGCGACCAGCGGTGCTACGGCAGCCAACGCAATCAAGAGCGAGCCGGGAAGCTTTTGATGTCGCACGATAAACGAATTCCCCACGTGAAGGACCAGCCCTAAGCGATTGTCCCAACATCCCTTTGCGGCATGAAGGTGGCCGAAGCCAGCATCGCCCGAAAAGTGCAAATTATCATTAATTGCGGCTAACTGCGCTTCTGCCACCGGCCGCGGTCGTCGGCCTGCCAATAGGTGACATCAAATCCCCGCGCCTTGCAATCCGTCCAGGCGGTGCGGGCGAGCGCAAGCGCGTCGGGATCGTCGCCGTTGAACAGCAGCACCATGCGCTCATAGCCCTGCGCGTCCTCCGGCAGCGCGGCGTTGTCGACCAGGAAGCGGACATTGGCCCCATTGGGATTGCCGCCCTCGATCGCCAGCACGATCGGCTGGTCGGCAACATCGTTCACCCGCCATGTCGCGTGCGGCAGGAATGAATCGTCGCGATAGGTCCACAAGTGCGAGTCGAGCGCATCGGCGCGCTCCTCCGAGGTCGACTGCACCACGACGCGCCAGCCGCGCTCGAGCGATTTCTCGAGAAGCGGCGGCAACACATTCTCCACCGTCATGTTTTGCAGATGGTAAAACAGCACTTCAGTCATGTCGGGTCATTTGCGCTCGTAATGGTCGGCGACCAGGCGGTCCAGCAGGCGAACGCCGTAGCCGCTGCCCCAGCTCTGGTTGATGTCGGTCTTCGGCGCGCCCATGGCGGTGCCGGCGATGTCGAGATGGGCCCAGGGCACGCCGTCGACGAAGCGCTGCAAGAACTGCGCGGCGGTGATCGAGCCGCCATGGCGGCCGCCGGTGTTCTTCATGTCGGCGAACTGGGAATCGATCAGCTTGTCGTATTCCGGGCCGAGCGGCATGCGCCAGACCTTCTCCCCGCTCTCGATGCCTGCCGTGAGCAGCCGGTCGGCCAGTTCGTCGTTGTTGGAGAACATGCCGGCATGCTCGGTGCCGAGCGCCACCATGATGGCGCCGGTCAGCGTCGCAAGGTCCACCATGAATTTCGGCTTCACCTTCTTGGCGACGTACCAAAGCACGTCGGCGAGCACGAGGCGGCCCTCGGCGTCGGTGTTGATGATCTCGATGGTCTGGCCGGACATCGAGGTGACGATGTCGCCCGGCCGCTGCGCGTTGCCGTCGGGCATGTTCTCGACGAGGCCGATGGCGCCGACCGCGTTGACCTTCGCCTTGCGCGCGGCGAGCGCATGCATCAGGCCGACGACGCAGGCCGCGCCGCCCATGTCGCCCTTCATGTCCTCCATGCTGCCGGCCGGCTTGATCGAGATGCCGCCGGTGTCGAAGCAGACGCCCTTGCCGACGAAGGCGACGGGGGCCTCGCCCTTCTTGGCGCCGTCCCAGCGCATGATCACGGTGCGGCTCGGCCGCGCCGAACCCTGGCCGACACCGAGCAGCGCGCCCATGCCGAGCTTCTGCATCGCCTTGACGTCGAGCACCTCGACCTTGACGCCGAGCTTGCGGAGCTGACCCGCTCTGCGGGCGAACTCCTCCGGGAAAAGCACGTTCGGCGGCTCGTTGACGAAGTCGCGTGCGATGATCACACCGTCGACGACATGGCCGGCCGCGGCGAACGCTTTCTTCGCCGCACCGGCATCGCCGACCGCAAGCGAGACGTCGGCGCGCGCGCCGCCCTCCTCGCCGTCCTTCTTCTTGGTTTTGTAGCGATCGAACTTGTAAGCGCGTAAGCGCAGGCCCGAGGCGATCGCAACCGCCTGCTCGCTGGTCAGGGCGCCACCCGGCAGCTCCGCCAGGATGGTCATGGCGCTGGTGCCGGCGGGCAGCTTGCTGGCCGCCACCCCGCCGAACTTGAGGAAATCGTTGGCCTTGAGGCCGGTCGCCTTGCCGGCGCCGATCACGATCAGCCGGGTCGCCTTCACCCCCTCCGGCGCCAGAATGTCCAGCGCAGCACCACTCTTGCCCTTGAAGGCGGCCGCAGCCGCCGCGCGCTTCACAATCTCGGCAGCGCCGCCGAGGGCCTTGACCGTCGCCGGACCGAGCTTCAGGCCGTCGTCGCAGAACACGACCAGGATGCCACGAGGGGCGGCAGACAGCGGGACAAAGCCGACCTTGATGGCATCGGACATGGATAACTCCTCCAAAAGATGGGGCTTTTCGTCGTTCGGGCGTTCCAGCCACAACCGGAGCTGAACGGCGATTCACTGAGGCGTCCCCCACTATGGGCCACCCGCCCGGCAGATGCCAAGCTCCGCCGTGGCCCCCACGCCACAACAGCGAAATATTAACCATATGATAAGGGTGCCACGGGGCAGCCATTTTGTTGACGGATCAAAGGGATGGTAGTGAGAGGATGAACTGGCGGAAGAGCTGTTGGCCGACCTTGGGGATCCCCTGATCGGGGATTGGTTGGGCAGCCGGAATTCCGATCGGAATTGGGGCTTGGTGGGAATTCGTGCGGTAGCGCATGGGGTCGATCGATAGGTATATCTTCCGCACGACGCTGGCGTCGTTTGCGTTGGTCCTGGTCAGCCTCACCGGCGTGATCTGGATTACGCAGGCGTTGCGCGGCATCGACCTGATGACGAGCCAGGGTCAGACCATCCTCACCTTCCTCGGCATCACCAGCCTCGTGATCCCGGCCCTGGTCCTGATCATCTCGCCGATCGCGCTGATGATCGCGATCTCGCACACACTGAACAAGCTCGCGACCGATTCCGAGATCATCGTGATGAATGCCGCCGGCTTCTCGCCGATCCGGCTGTTCGTTCCGTTCTTCTATGCCACCTGCGTGGTGGCGCTGCTGGTCGCCTTCATCGCGGCCTATCTCGCCCCAGACGGGATGCGGCGCATCAAGCAGTGGGATGCCGAGATCACCGCGGACGTGCTCACCAACATCCTGCAGCCCGGCCGCTTCGCCCGGCTCGACGAGAACCTCACGATCCGGATTCGCGAACGCCAACCGGGCGGCATCCTCGCCGGCATCTTCATCGACGACCGCCGCGATCCGAACGAGCGCGTCTCGATTGTCGCCGAGCACGGCGAGGTCGTGAAGAACGAGACCGGCTCGTTCCTGGTGCTGGAAACCGGCAATCTCCAGCGCTTCGAGGCGGGCAAGCGCGATCCGGCGCTCGTGGCCTTCGGCCGCTACGGCTTCGACATGTCGAAATTCGCCAAGGGCCGCGACGTCACCCTCGGCATCCGCGAGCGCTATCTCTGGGAGCTGTTCTCGCCATCCGACAACGATCCCGTCTACAAGCAGATTCCAGGGCAGTTCCGCGCGGCCTTGCATGACAGCCTGCTCGCGCCGATGTATCCGTTCGCCTTTGCGGTGCTGACCTTTGCCTTTCTCGGAGCGCCGCGCACCACTCGCCAGAGCCGCAACTTCTCCATCGCCTCCTCGATCGTGGCGGTGTTCGGCCTGCGCATGGCCGGTTTCGCCTGCTCGGTGATGGCGGTGAAGTCGCCGGGCGCGGTGCTGGCTCAATATGCGATGGTTTTCGGCGCCATCGGCGTCGGGCTTTGGATGATCATCCGCGGTGTCGTGGTCGAACCGCCTCCCGGCCTGATGGAGGCCATCAACCGGTCGAATGCACGGATCGCACGGCTGTTCGGACGTCCGGCCACCGCATGAGCATGCTCACCAACACACTGGGGCGCTATTTCGCCGGCCGCTTCGTGGTCGCGGCGCTCGGCGTCTTCGGCGGCATTTTCCTGCTGCTGGTGCTGGTCGACTACATCGAGATGGTGCGCAAGACCTCGGGCCTTGCATCCGCCTCCGCGCTCATGGTGGCCGAGACCTCGCTGTTCCGGGTGCCGCAGCTCCTGGAGAAGCTGACGCCGTTCTGCATGCTGATCGGCGCCATGACCTGCTATCTCGCCCTCTCCCGCCGGCTCGAGCTCGTGGTGGCGCGCGCCGCGGGCATCTCCGCCTGGCAGTTCATCGCGCCCGCGCTCGGCAGTGCGCTCCTGATCGGCGTGATCGCCACCGTCGCCTACAACCCGATGTCGGCCAATTTGCGCGAGCTGTCCAAGCGCATGGAGGCCGAGCTGTTCGGCTCCGCACCCGGCGGCGGCATCCAGGACGCCTCCGGCTTCTGGCTCAACCAGATGACCAGCGACGGGCAGACCATCATCAATGCGGCGCGCAGCGAGCAGCAGGGCATCCGGCTGACCGGGCTGACGCTGTTCCGGTTCGACCAGGACCAGCACTTCAAGGAGCGGGTCGAGGCGCGCGAGGCGACGCTGGATGCCGGCCGCTGGCTGTTCAAGGGCGTCCGCCGCTTCTCGCTGGACGGACCGCCGATCGACCAGGCCACCCTGGAAATTCCGACCACGCTGACCGAGGCGCAGGTCCGCAACAGCTTTTCCACCCCCGAGACTGTGTCCTTTTGGCAACTACCGAGCTACATCCGCTCCTCCGAAAGCTCGGGCTTCGCGACAGCCGGATACCGACTCCAGTATCAGAAGCTTCTGGCACAGCCGTTTTTGCTCGCAGCCATGGTGATGCTCGCGGCCTCCGTGTCGTTGCGCTTCTTCCGGATGGGCGGCGTGCAGAAGATGGTTTTGAGTGGCGTGGGCGCAGGCTTTCTGCTCTACGTTCTGTCGAAAGTAACTGAGGACTTGAGCAAGGCTGAGTTGATGCATCCGATCGCTGCGGCGTGGTTGCCCGTTGTGGTGGGCGGCCTCACCGGCTTTTTGGCCTTGCTCTATCAGGAGGACGGATAGTGACTGCCGTCCGCCGAGGGCACGTGTCTCGTTTGACGCGGCGCACATGGGTGCGCGCGAACGGGCGCGACTTGTCCGTCCGCAGGCTCCTGATTGCCGTCGTCGCGGCTGCCTCGCTCGGCGGCTTGATCGACGCTGCCGCCGTGGCGCCGGCGAAGGCCCAGAGCTTCACCTACAATCCGCTGCCGCCGCGTGCGAAGCCGCCAAAGGCCCCCAACGACAACCAGATGCTGGTTCAGGCCACCGAGGTGAACTACGACTACAACAACTCGCGCGTCTCCGCGGTCGGTAACGTGCAGCTGTTCTACAACGGCACCAGCGTCGAGGCCGACCGGGTCATCTACGACCAGAAGACCAAGCGGCTGCATGCCGAGGGCAACATCCGCATGACGGATGCCGACGGCAAGATCACCTATGCCGAGATCCTGGATCTCTCCGACGATTACCGCGACGGTTTCGTCGATTCGCTGCGCGTGGACACGGCGGACCAGACGCGCATGGCCGCGAGCCGCGCCGACCGCTCCAGCGGCAATTACACGGTGTTCGAGAACGGCGTCTACACGGCCTGCGCGCCGTGTAAGGACGATCCGAAGAAGCCGCCGCTGTGGCAGGTCAAGGGTGCCCGCATCATCCACGACCAGCAGGAGAAGATGCTGTATTTCGAGACGGCACAGATCGAGTTCTTCGGCGTGCCGCTCGCCTACATGCCCTATTTCTCGACGCCCGACCCGACGGTGAAGCGTAAATCCGGCTTCCTGATGCCGGGCTATATTTCGGGCACGGACAGAACGGGCTATGGCGTCGAGGTTCCCTATTACTGGGCGATTGCGCCCGACATGGACGCGACCATCACCCCGCGCTTCTTGTCGCGGCAAGGCGCGCTGCTGCAGGGCGAATTCCGCCAGCGCCTGATCGACGGCGCCTACCAGATCCGTGCCTACGGCATCTACCAGCTCGATCCCGGAGCATTCGCGGGGCTGCCCGGCGACCGCGAGTTCCGCGGCGCCATCGACACCAAGGGTCAGTTCGCCCTCAACGACAAATGGGTCTGGGGCTGGGACGGCGTGCTGATGTCCGACTACTATTTCTTTTCGGACTACCGGCTCTACCAGTACCGCGATCCGCTCGGCTCGTTCCTGTTGCTGCCGACGGAAGCGCTGTCGCAGCTCTATCTGACCGGCGTCGGCAACCGCAGCTTCTTCGATGCGCGCACGATGTACTGGCTGAGCTATTCGGGCAACCAGAGCCAGGTGCCGATCGTCTACCCGGTGATCGACTATTCCAACGTGCTCAACTATCCCGTCTTCGGCGGCGAGTTCAGCTACAAGACCAATTTCGTGAACCTGTCGCGCGACGAAGCGGTGTTCGACCCGATCACGACGCTCGCCAACACCAACAGCCTGTGCACCACGGCATCGGCCGATCCGCTGGCGCGGATGCCCTCGCAGTGCCTGCTGCGCGGCTTCCCCGGCACCTACACCCGCCTCACCGCGGAAGCGCAGTGGCGCAAGTCCTTCACCGACCCGTTCGGCCAGATCTGGACGCCGTTCGCGAGCCTGCGTGCCGACGCGATCAGGTCCTCGGTCTCCAACCAGCCCGGCGTGTCGAACTACCTGCCCGTCGGCGACACCGAGGCGTTCCGCCTGATGCCGACCCTGGGCCTGGAGTACCGCTATCCCTTCATCAACGTTCAGCCCTGGGGCTCGACCACCCTCGAGCCGATCGCGCAGATCATCATCCGGCCGAACGAGACCTATGCCGGCAGGCTGCCGAACGAGGACGCCCAGAGCCTGGTGTTCGACGCCTCGAACCTGTTCAGCGTCGACAAGTTCTCCGGCTACGACCGCGTCGAGGGCGGCGGCCGCGCCAATGTCGGCGTGCAGTCCACCACGCAGTTCGACAGGGGCGGCGCCGTTAAGGTGCTGTTCGGCCAGTCCTACCACCTGTTCGGCCTGAACTCCTTCACGGTGCAGGATGCCATCAATACCGGCCTCAACTCCGGCCTCGACAAGCCGCGGTCGGATTACGTTGCGAGCGCCAACTACTCGCCGAACAGCACCTACACGTTCAGCGTCCGCTCCCGCATGGACGAGCAGACCTGGAACGTGCAGCGCTTCGAGGCGGAAGGCCGCGCCAACTTCAATCGCTGGTCGGTCAGCGTGTTGTACGGCAATTACGCAGAGCAGCCGGAGCTGGGCTATCTGACCCGCCGCGAGGGCATCCTGACCACGGGCTCGCTGAAGGTTGCGACCAACTGGGTGGTGTCGGGCTCGGCGCGCTGGGACCTCGAGGCCAACAAGATCAACCAATATGTGCTCGGTGCCGGCTATGTCGACGATTGCTTCGTGCTGGCGGCGAATTACGTAACTTCGTATAGCTATTCGGCGGGCACCGCACCGCCCACGCTGAGCCACGCGTTCATGTTCCAAATCGGCCTGCGCACGCTGGCGAACTCAACGACCTCCAGCAGTTCCGCCGGCCTCCAGTAAATGGTTTGAAGTGCCGGCCGCGTTTGCCCTATCTCGACGCGGCCGACATGCGAGCGACATCATGACGACGCCATTGCCTGTCTTCCGCCTCCTTCTCGCCATCGGTGCCGGGCTGATCTTGGCCGCCCTGCCCTCGCCGTCGCGCGCGCAGAACATCGCCGTGATGGTCAACGGCGATCCCATCACCGATTTCGACATCGAGCAGCGCATCAAGCTCGACCAGCTGTCGACACAGAAGACCCCCAGCCGGCAGGAGGTCATCAACGTGCTGATCGACGACAAGGTCAAGATCAAGGAAGGCAAGAAATACGGCGTCGATCCCAGCGTCTCCGACATCAACCAGTCCTATGACGGCATGGCGCAGCGCATGCGCATCACGCCGGATCAGCTCACCAAGTCGCTCGAATCCAAGGGCGTCCGCCCGGAGACGCTGAAGAGCCGCATGAGGGCCGAGATGGTCTGGGGCAGCCTCGTGCGCGGCCGCTTCAAGGAGAAGCTGCTGGTCGGCGAGCGCGACGTCGCGCAGGCCGTGCAGGCGCAGACCGGCGAAAAGCTTCAGATCGAGGGCACCGAGTACAAGATGCAGCCGATCGTGCTGATCGTGCCGCGCGGCTCGTCGGCGGCGTTCCTGGAAACCCGGAAGAAAGAAGCCGAGTCCTATCGGGCCCGCGTCGGGAGCTGCGAGGAGGCCAATTCGCTGTTCCGCTCGACCCCGAACGCGACCATCCGCGACACCGTCACCAAGACCACCGCGGAGCTGCCGGAGCCGCTGCGCAAGGTGCTCGACGACACCCCGATCGGCCGCCTGACCGCGCCCGAGATGACCAAGAACGGCATCGAGATGGTGGTGCTGTGCTCGCGCAAGCCGACCATGATCGACACGCCGAAGAAGCGTGAGGTCCGCGAGAAGATGTATCAGGAGAAGTACGAGAAGACGCAGAAGGCCTATCTCGACGAGCTGCGCAAGGCGGCGATGATCGAATATCGCAACCGCTGATGGCCAAGCCCTTCTCAGAGCCCTCCACCGAGTCCGCAGCCAAGCCTCTTGCAACCAAGCCCCATGCAGCCAAGCCCCTTGCCCTCACCGTGGGAGAGCCCGCCGGCATCGGCCCCGACATCACGATCGCGGCCTGGCTCAGGCGGGGCGAGCTGAACCTGCCCGCCTTCTATCTGCTCGGCGACGAGGCCCTGATCGCGCGCCGCGCCAAGGCACTCGGCGCCGATATCAGGATCGCCGCGGTGGGCCCCAGTGAAGCGGGTTCCGCGTTCACGGACGCCCTGCCCGTGGTCGCGACCGGCGAGCGCGCCACCGCCGAGCCCGGCAAGCCCGATTCATCCAGCGCGCCGGCCGCGCTCGCCTCGATCCGGCAGGCGGTCCTCGACGTGCGCGCGGGCCGTGCCGGTGCCGTCGTCACCAACCCGATCGCCAAGAGCGTGCTCTACCGCGCCGGCTTCCGTCATCCCGGCCATACCGAATTCCTCGCCGAGCTCGCCGCGGAGAACGGCCGCGTGCCGCAGCCGGTGATGATGCTGTGGTCGCCCCAGCTCGCCGTCGTGCCCGTGACCATCCACGTCTCGCTGCGCGATGCGCTGGGCGAGCTCACCAGCGAGCTGATCGTCTCGACCGTCCGCATCGTCGCCACCGAGCTGAAGTCCCGCTTCGGCATCGCAAGGCCGCGCATCGCGGTCTCCGGTCTCAATCCCCATGCCGGCGAGGACGGCTCGCTCGGCCACGAGGAGCAGACCGTCATCGTCCCGGCGCTGAAAGCGCTGCGCAACGAAGGCATCGAGGCCAGAGGGCCGCTGCCCGCCGACACCATGTTCCACGAGGCGGCGCGACGGACCTATGATTGCGCGGTCTGCATGTATCACGACCAGGCGCTGATCCCGATCAAGACCGTCGCCTTCGACGACGCCGTCAACGTCACGCTCGGACTGCCCTTCATCCGCACATCGCCCGATCACGGCACCGCCTTCGACATCGCCGGCACGGGCAAGGCCAATCCGGCGAGCCTGATCGCCGCGCTGCGGCTCGCCAGCCGCATGGCGGCTGCGACAAGCTGATGAGCGCGATCGACGACCTCCCGCCGCTGCGCGAGGTCATTCGCCAGCACGCGCTGTCGGCGCGCAAATCGCTCGGCCAGAACTTCCTGCTGGACCTCAATCTCACCGCGCGCATCGCGCGTGCGGCCGCACCGCTCGAGGATTCCACCATCGTCGAGATCGGCCCCGGCCCGGGCGGGCTGACGCGGGCGCTGCTCGCGCTCGGCGCCCGCAGCGTCATCGCCATCGAGCACGACGAGCGCGCGATCCCCGCCTTGCAGGATATTTCCGCGCGCTACCCGGGCAGACTCGAGATCGTGCATGGCGATGCCATGACCTTCGATCCACGCCCGCTGCTCGCGGGCGAACGCGCCAAGATCGTCGCCAACCTGCCCTACAACATCGCGACCCAGCTTCTCATCAACTGGCTCATTACCGAGCCGTGGCCGCCCTGGTACGAGATGATGGTGCTGATGTTCCAGCGCGAGGTCGGCGAGCGCATCGTCGCGCGCGAAGACGAGGAGGCCTATGGCCGGCTCGGCGTGCTCGCCAACTGGCGCTGCGAGACCAAGATCCTGTTCGACATTGCGCCGTCCGCCTTCGTGCCGCCGCCGAAGGTCACCTCCTCCGTCGTGCGCCTCAAGCCGCGCGCAGAGCCGCTTGCCTGCGATCGCAGGCTGCTCGAGCAGGTCGCCGCCGCCGCCTTCGGCCAGCGCCGGAAAATGCTGCGGCAAAGCCTGAAATCACTGAATGTCGATCCGGCGCGGCTTGCACGAGCCGCCGGCGTCGACGCGACGCGGCGCGCCGAGACCATTCCCATCTCCGGCTTTGTTGCCATGGCGCGTGAATTGGCGGATATACGCAGCGAAACCGAGTAACCAAGAATTCCGGAGGAAAGAAAATGGCGTTGATGCGTCGGCAGTCCCTGGTCAAGTTCGATGCGCCGCTGTGCGAGACCATCGTCGAGACGCCCAAGCCGCAAGGCCGTGAGGTCCTGGTCCGCATCGAGCGCTGCGGTCTCTGCCATTCCGATCTCCACATCCAGGACGGCTATGCCGATCTCGGCGGCGGCAAGAAGCTCGACACCACGCGCGGCATGACGCTGCCCTTCACGCTCGGCCACGAGATCGCGGGCGTCGTCGACGAGGTCGGCCCCGATGTTCCGGCCAGCCTCGTCGGCGCCAAGAAGGCGGTGTTTCCGTGGATCGGATGCGGCCAGTGCCGCGACTGCGCCAATGGCGACGAGAATCTCTGCGTCAAGCAGCGCTTCCTCGGCGTCTCCATCGACGGCGGCTTCGCCACCCACGTTCTGGTCCCCGACGCCAAATATCTGCTCGACTACGATCCCCTCCCGGTCAACCAGGCCGCGACCTTGATGTGCTCCGGCGTCACCGCCTATGGCGCGCTCAAGCGCCTGGCCGACCGTCCGCGCCAGCGCAATCTGCTGCTGATCGGCCTCGGCGGCGTCGGCATGATGGGCCTGTCGTTCGCGCAGGCGATGTTCAAGCAGCCGATCACGGTCGCCGACCTCTCGCCGGCCGCGCGCGAGACCGCACTCAAGAACGGCGCCGCGGTGGCCTACGATCCGGCCGAGCCCGACGTGATCAAACGCATCCTGAAGGAGACCGAGGGCGGCTTCGACGAGATCGTCGATTTCGCCGGCAACGAGAAGTCGATGGCCTTTGCCGTCGCCGTTGCCGCGCGCGGCGGCAAGATCGTGGTCTCCGGCCTGATGGGCGGCCAGTTCACGCTGCCGATGGTGCAATGGGTCTACAAGCGCATGACCATCGAAGGTTTCATGGTCGGCACGCTCGCGGAGGCTCACGAGCTGATGGCGCTCGCCCGCGCCGGCAAGATCAAGCCGACGCCGATGCGCGAGGAGCCGATGGGCGACGTGCAGAAATGGATCGACGAATTGCGTGCCGGCAAGGTCGTCGGCCGCATCGTCCTGAAGAACTGACCGCGGCGCGGCGGGTCCGACGCAAGTCTCGCCCGCCGCACGGAACGCCTGCGGCCGCGCCGCGTTGGCTGCGCATGTCGATCCGTTGCACCGTCGAAAGCGCATTCTTCATCGCCTGGAGCTGCCTGGAGAAGAGCGGCGAGCTCGGGCCGCCGGACGCGAGCGCGAACTTCCTGCTCGACGCCATCGAGGCCCAGCTTCGAACCGGTGAGCGCCGGCAATTGATGCTCGCCAACCGGGCGATCGACGCTTACCGCGCCGCTGCGTCACAGGGCCGACTGACGGGGGATCGCGAAGTCCGCTGCGTCTGACGATCCTCGCTGCCGTCCAGCCCGCTGAAGCCGCGACGCCGTGCTCTGGTTTTCAACGTTCGAACGTCCGTTGTGTGCACTTTGGAACCGTCGGTTCCGCCGCGGAAACGTAGGTTTGCCGCTGGCGCCGATTCCCGGCCCGCCCAAGAGAACACAATGTGACCGGTCGGCCCCAGAACGATCTGCTCCGGCAGCTCAATCATCAGGATTTCGAACTGCTCGCGCCTCACCTCCAGCCGATCGACGTCGAGGCGAGCTACGTCCTGCATCACGCCGGCGACGACGTCGCCGCGGTCCATTTTCCATGCGGTCCCGCGCTGGTGTCGTTCGCCGTGCCGGTCGAGGACGATCGCGAGGTCGAAAGCCTGCTGGTGGGGCGCGAGGGCGCGGTCGGCATCGCCGCCGGCCCCAGCCCTTCGCTCGCCTATTCGCGCATGGTCGTGAAGTTTGGCGGCACCCTGGTGCGGCTGCCGTTGCGCGCGCTCGAGCAGGCGCAGCAGAGATCGGCGACGCTCCAGGAGGCCTTCGCGCGCTATGCCGACTGCCAGTTCGCGCAGCTCTTGCAGACTGCGGCTTGCAACGCTGCGCATTCGATCGAGCAGCGGGCCGCCAAGTGGATCATGTCCGCGCAGGAACATATCGGCGGAGCCGAGATTCCTCTCACCCACGAGCAGCTCGCCGGCATGCTGGGCGTCTCCCGCAGCTATGCCAGCCGCGTCATCCAGATGTTCAAGGCGCGGCGCATCCTCGCGACCCGCCGCGGCGCCATCCTGATCCTCGACGCAGCAGCGCTCGAAGCGAGAGCCTGCTGCTGTAACGATTGGGTGAAGAAGCATTTCCACGAGGTGCGCGGTGGAGCGGCACCCGCGGAGGGTTGATGCCTCCGCCTCACGCATGCGGCGGCGACTGCCGCTTCAGATGCAGATAGGTCGGACTGAAATCGCCGAGCCGCTGCAGCTCGCGCCATTTCAGCACGACCAGCTCGCCATCACGAAGATCCATCGCGCCGCTGCGCCTGAGATCGGCGAGCGTCCGGTTCACCGTCGCGATCGCCATGCCGAGCGTCTCGCCGAGTTGCGTGAGACTGATCGGCATGCGGCAACGATTGCCGCGCACCAGCTGCGCAGCGCGGGCGCGGTAGAACAGCTCGCAAAACAAGTGCGCCATGCGCGTCTGCATCGGCCGGGCGCTGTTGTTGGTGATGGCCTCGCGAAAGATCGCGGCATCGCGCAGCGTCTCGCGCCAGACCGCGAGGGCGAAGGTCGGCCGCCGCCGGAACGCGATGAACAGTTCGCGGTGCGGGATGAACGCCACCGACGCCGGCCCGAGCGCACTGAGCCCGTGATCCATCTGGTCGATGAACAACCCCTGCGCATCCGGAAGATCGCCGGTGAGATGGAACGCCAGATATTGCCGCCGCCCGCTGCCGAGCAGGTGATAGCGGGCTACCATGCCGGAGACGACCAAAGCGGAATGCTCGGGCTCATCGCCTTGACGGATGAAATCCTCATTGGTTGCGAAATCGCGCAGCATGAAGGTCAACGCGCGAATCTCGCCCATATCCTCCTCTGCGAGCCCGGTGTGCTCGCCGAGGTTCCGTATCAGCACGTCGTGAGCTTTTTCCATGGAGCCGCCAAAAATCGCGCCGGTTCTATCAAATGATACGTCCGGCTTGCGTTCAGCGGACTAGAACGCAGATCGGAAGCACAGGTTGCTAACCGGCTTGCGACGCATCGATCGCAGCCACCCCATCCCCCCATTCGGACCAGCCGGCCTTAACATGAAAAGCACCACTCTCCTGGAGCGCATCCGGCGCCTGTTCGCATCCGATGCCGGCGAGCATCTGGACAGCATCAGCGACGCCTTGCTGAAGGGAACGCTGAGGGAGCCGGTCCGGCCGATGTCGGATCAGGAGCTCGCTCGCGCCATCCGCGAGTTCCGCTCCGTGCCGGTTTCCGACTGGACGCTTGCGAAACTGTCGCGTCGCCTGGCCGAGGCGTCCGTGCCGCGGGACGGCTGAAGCTGCACGCGAGGCCCATGCCACATCCGAAATTCATCGTCCGTCTGCAGACGATCGAAGGCCTGTCCGAGGACGAGCGCCGCCAGATCGCGGGCTTGCCGTCCACGCTGCGCCAGGTCGCGGATGGCGAGATCGTGCTGCGCCAAGGCGAGGCCGCGAGCCGCTGTGTCTTCGTCGTCAGCGGCTTCCTCTACCAGTCGCGCATCGTCGGCGATCGCAGCCAGACCCTCGCCTTCCATGTTCCCGGCGACATGCCATGCCTGCACACGCTGCTGGTCTCGCCGATGGACGCGGATCTCGTGGGGCTCGGCCCGACCATCGTCGGCACCGTCGCCCACAGCCAGCTCCGCCAGCTGCTCGACAGCTCGATCCACCTGACCCGCGTCTTCTGGCGCGAGACGCTGATCGACGCGGCCATCTCGCGGCAATGGATCGCCCGCCTCGGTGCGCAGGCGGCGCTGCCCAAGGTCGCGCACCTCATCTGCGAGCTCGCGGCAAGGCTGGAGATCGTCGGCCTCGTCAAGCGCAACTGCTTCCAGATGCCAATGACGCAACGCCACGTCGCGGACGCCTGTGGCCTGTCCATCGTTCACGTCAACCGCACCATCCAGGAGCTGAGGCATCGCGGGTTGATCGCCTGGGACGGCAGCGAGATCGAGCTGCTCCAGCCCGACGAGCTGCGCAGACTTGCGGATTTCTCGCCTGATTATCTAAGCTGAGCGGACCGCCACGCGGCGAGCAGCGGTCCGCCGCTCCCCAGCACGGGATCCGTCTTCGGCTTGCGGACCTTGGCGATGCGCTTGACCGCGTCGGGACGCTGGCGCGTGTCGGTGCACTCGTCATAGGTGCCGTCCTGCGGGTAGGCGCCGACGACCATAAAGTCCCGGCTGGATTCGATCAGCCGGTGGCCGGTGCCCGCGGGCAGGACCAGCACGTCCCCGGCTTTCAGTTTCAGGATGCGGCCCTTGATCCCGCCGCACTCGATCCTCGCCGTGCCGCGCGCCACGCCCATCACTTCATGGATCTGCGAATGATAGTGGACGAAGTCGTACACGGTGTCGCGCCACGACCGGCCCCAGCCATTGGTGTCGAACAGCGTGTCGATGACGACCTCGGGCGGAAAGCGCCGACCGTTCAGCTTCACCGCGCCGCGATAGAGCAGCGCCGGGAAGCGCGGATGGTTCGGCACGATGCCGTCATCGCGAAAGTGCATGGCCGTGGGCTTGCGGGCCCGTACCAGCCCCCGCAGCGTCGCTGCATCGGGCTGCTCCTCTACCAGCTTCTTGGCGAAGTTCTTGATCTGATCCTTGACCGGCATGACGTCTCCTCAGCCGCGAAATAACGGCTGCGGAGGTGAGAAGTTTCCGGGCCCGATCGGAGCAAGGCCCGACAGGGCCTCTCCTCGTCATGACGCGGCGTCGGAAGGAAGCGCGTCAACGCTTGGCGGCAATCAGTTCGGCAAACTGCCGCAGATAGAGCGGCCAACCCTGATCGCTGTCAACGCCGCTGCGGACGCCTTCCCAGCCCTCGCCATGCCGATCGAGGCGACGGTGCTCCAGCTCCAAGCGGGTCCGGCTTGGTGTCTCCGCAATGAACCGGACCTCCCATTCACTCGTCTTGGCGGGATCGGTCTCGATTTGCCAGCGCGGGCTGATGTCCCAACTCAAGAGGACTCGATTGGGTGGTTCGAACGCCAACACGCGCGCCCAGCGGCATTCGCTGCCGTCGATCCCCCGATCATAAATGCTTCCGCCCACCCGAGGTTCGAATACGGTCTCTGCGATGGGAACGGCGAGCAGATTGTGCTCGCGCGGCTTGAAGCTGCCGAAGTCTTCGGTGAAGACCTTGAACGCGCGCTCGATCGGCGCCTCGACGACGATGGAATGTTTGACGGCCGCAATCGATACACGTGTGTTCATCTGGATCCCTCCGATGGTTTTTCGACGGCTAGTTTGTAAGCGGCCAACGTGTCGCTCCAGAACCGGTCGAGCCAGGCTCGCATCTGGCCGACTCCCGCCGGATCGACGTAATAGACGTTGCTGGCGCCCTTCGGCTCTGCACGAACCAAGCGGGATTCGCGCAGCACCTTGAGATGCTGTGAGACGGCCGACTGGGACACGGGCAGCTGTCGCGTGATCTCGGCGACCGTGCGTGGCCGTGCACCGACAAGCTCGAATATCCGCCTGCGGGTGGGATCGCCGAGTGCGGCCAGTTGTGCGCTGTCCTTAGCCATAGACACTCACCGCCCCATGCCACGCTTGTTCGACTTGTCATAAGTTATTACTAATGATTAGTGCTGACTTATTATCGTGTCAACCGGCTTAGGTCGTGGCGTGGAACTCTGATCGTGACGTTGGGAGAGTCTCATCCGGGGCGGAACGAACGTCGCGCAGGCCCGATTCAAGCCACATCCTCTCCGGATTTGCGGCTCATTGCCACCCAAGTCTTTGACGAGAAGGGGCTCGTTGAGAGTTGCGTCATGCGTAACCGGGAGACCAGGATGGGCAACCGCGCCGCAAAGTTCATTTCGACCCTCGTCGCCAGCATCCTCGCGGGCGCGCCATTGGCCGCGGAATCGCAGAACGCGCCGACGCCATCGAGCACGGCCGCCGCCGCGCCCGACTGCCTGGCTTCGCCGAAGGATGCCACGCCGCAGGGCCAGCACTGGTACTACCGCCTCGATCGCACGACGAAGCGCAAGTGCTGGTATCTGCGCGCCGCAGGCGGCAAAGCCGCACAGACCGCGCAGGCGACGACCGATACATCCGAGCCGGATGCAGCACCGCCGCAGGCCGTGCAGAACGCGCGCGCGGAATATATCGCGCCGCAGACGAGTGCCGCAGCGGGCACGCCGAACATGGCCGCGCCCGCGCCGGCTGCAGCGAATGCACCCGCGGTCGCGCCGCAGCCGCCGAGCAGCGTCGCTGAAACCAACGCGCAGCAGCCGGCCGTGACCGCGCGCTGGCCCGAGGCCTCCACAGCGTCCACCGCGCCAGCGCATCAGCCGGCGGAAACCACGGTTGCAGCAGCCGCGCAGCCAAACGCGAAGCTGTCAAAATCCCCTGCTCCGCTCTCGCCCGCGGCCGATGGCACGACTGACAAGTCCGGCGGTTCGCTGCAGATGCTGATGCTTGTGATCGGCGGTGCGCTGGCGCTCGCCGGCATCCTCGCCAGCGTCATCTACCGCTTCGCCGGCGGACGCGTCCGCGCCAGGGCCGCCGACCGCCGCGGGCATTGGGACGATTGGGCGCCGCAGGACCATGACGGAAGCCACGCGCCCTGGCGCGATTCACCGCCGGCCGCCGCCCAGCCGCCCCGCCCGATCGACTTCGATGCGGCACGTCCGCAACCGACAAGACAAGTGACGAAACTCGCCGCGATCGGCCGCGAGATCGAGCTGATCGACGCGCGCAGGCAACGTGCCGTCGCTCCGGCCGCAAAACCGGTCGAGTCCAGAAGCGACAAGGTCGAGATCAAGTTGTTCGATCGGGCTGCTGCACCCAAGCTTGCCGCCAACGAAATTGAGGCGGATCGCGATGACGCGCCGGCAGGTCGGGATACCGATGCCGTCGATGTCGACGCGATCACGACGATGCTGGAGCAGCTGGCGAAGGAAGGGCCGCGCCTGTCGC
Source organism: Bradyrhizobium sp. IC4059 (assembly GCF_020193615.1). Taxonomy (NCBI): domain Bacteria; kingdom Pseudomonadati; phylum Pseudomonadota; class Alphaproteobacteria; order Hyphomicrobiales; family Nitrobacteraceae; genus Bradyrhizobium; species Bradyrhizobium sp. IC4059. The sequence continues at coordinate 450,909 of NZ_JADYVH010000002.1, read as the reverse complement.
GGCCTAACCTTGAAGCTGACCTTGCAAACTTCGCACGAAGCCTACGAGGCCAATCCGCCGCTCGCGCTTGAGACGCTCGGCCTTCAGGATCGACTGCACCTCGGCGAAGGCTTCGTCGACCGCGTGGTTGATCACGATGTAGTCGTACTCGGCCCAGTGACTCATCTCGTCGCTGGCGCGGCTCATGCGCTTGCGGATCACCTCGTCGGAATCCTGCGCGCGCGAATGCAGGCGCTTCTCGAGGTCGGCGGCCGAGGGCGGCAGGATGAAGACGCTGACGACATCGGCGCGCGCCTTCTGTTTCAATTGCTGGGTGCCCTGCCAGTCGATGTCGAACAGCACATCCTGGCCGGCCGACAACGCCGCATCCACGGGGCCGCGCGGCGTACCATAGCTGTTGTCGAACACCGTCGCCCATTCCAGCAGTTCGTCGGCCTTCACCATGGCATCGAACGTCGCCTTATCGACAAACGTATAGTCCTTGCCGTTGACCTCGCCCGGCCGCATCGCGCGCGTGGTCGCAGAAACCGACATTTTCAAGCCCGGCATCCGGTCGATCAGCATGCGCGACAGCGTCGTCTTGCCCGCGCCTGATGGCGAGGACAGCACGAACATCAATCCGCGCCGCTCGACACCGTCAGTTCCGTGACCGCCCGTCGTCATCGATCACTCCAGATTCTGCACCTGCTCGCGGAACTGCTCGACCACGTTCTTCATGGCGAGGCCCGTGTTGGTCAACTCGATGTCGTTCGACTTCGAGCAGCAGGTGTTGACCTCGCGGTGAAACTCCTGCGCCAGGAAATCCAGCTTGCGCCCGATCGGGCCGCCCTTGCCGATCAGCTCGCGCGCCTGCGCGATGTGGGAGGCGATGCGGTCGAGCTCCTCGCGGATGTCGGCCTTGGTCGCGATCAGGATCGCCTCCTGCATCAGGCGGTCGGAGTCGAAACGGTCGGAGGTGTCGAGCAGCGCTGCGATCTGCTCAGCGAGCTTCGCCTTGATCGCCTCCGGCTTGCGGCCGGGCGCGGCCTCCGCTCTCTTCGCCAGCTGCTCGATCTCGTCGACGCGCTGGGTCAGGATCTGCCCAAGCGAAGTGCCCTCGCGCTTGCGCATCGCAACGAGCTCGTCGAGCGCCTTGTCGAAGGCCTCGGCGGCAGCAGTGCGCGCTGCCTTGTCCTCCTCCTCGTCGCCCTCGGGCTCGGCGACCTCGACGACGCCCTTGATGGCGAGCAGGCCGTCGATGCTCGGCGCCACCGCGTCGACCTTCCCCGAGATCAGCGCGGCGGCCTTCAGCACCGCGTTGAGCACGTCCTCGTTGATGCGGACGGTGGCGGCGGCATTGGTGCGCTTGACGGTGAGATTGGCATAGACGGTGCCGCGCGAGAGCAGCTCGCCCGCGCGCTTCTTGGCATGGGCCTCGAGCTCATCAAACCCCTGCGGCAGCCGCACGCGCAAGTCGAAGCCCTTGGCATTGACCGACTTCAACTCCCATTCGAACGTATACGGCCCGCTTGCGCCGTGGCATCTCGCAAAGCCGGTCATGGACGACAGCGCCATCAGTTCAAATTCTCCAGGAACACGGGATTCGCGAGGCTATCAAGCCACGCGAATCTTAAGACTATTTTGCCGGAAAGTGGAATCGGCAATGTCCGCAAGCCGATCTGCGCGCAAGGCTCAGCGCTGAACCACCGGCGGCGAGCCCTGCACCGCGCCCTGCCGGGCCGGTGGGGGATTGGCTGGAGCAGCCGGGCGTGCTGCCGGCGGCCTCTTCTGCTGATTGGGCCGTGCCGGCGTGGCCGCGGTCGGCGCGTCGGCAGCGCCAGGCGCGGCAACGGCCGGCGGCTGCGCGTCCTCGGGCGGCTCGACCGTGTCGTTCTGGATCTGCTTCTCCATCGCGCGGAGCTTGGCGACGTTCTTCTGGTGCGCGTCGTAGGTTTCGGTGAAGGCATGCCCGCCGGTGCCGTCGGCGACGAAATAGAGGTCGCGGGTGCGGGCCGGGTTGGCGGCAGCTTCGAGCGAGGCGCGGCCCGGATTGGAGATCGGGCCCGGCGGCAGGCCGTCGATCACATAGGTGTTGTAGGGCGAGGGCTGCGTGATCTCGCTGCGTTTGATCGGCCGGCCCAGCGTTCCCTTGCCGCCGACGAGGCCGTAGATGATGGTCGGATCGGACTGCAGCTTGATCCGCTGCTTCAGCCGGTTGACGAACACCGCGGCGACACGGCTGCGCTCGTCCGCCTTGCCGGTTTCCTTCTCGATGATGGACGCCAGCGTGACCAGCTGCTCCGGCGTCTTGACTGGAATGTCCTGATTGCGGCGTTCCCAGATCTCCGACAGCACACGCTTGTGCGCCTGCTGCATGCGCTGGACCACCTGCTCGCGCGGGGTGCCGCGCGGGAATTTGTAGGTCTCCGGGAGCAGCGTGCCTTCGCGCGGCAGCTCGCGCACGCTGCCGGTGAAGATGTCGTTGTCGGACAGCCGCGCCACGATCTGCTCGGAGGTCAGGCCTTCGGGAATCGTCACGGCGTGCTGCACCACCTTGCCCTCGACGATGGTGCCGATGACGTCGCGCAGCGAGGCGTTCTTCTGGAAGGAATACTCACCCGGCTTGAGGTCCGAGCTCGCCTTCAACGCGGCGACGCTGGCGATGAACACCCAGGGATTGACGTCGGTCACGCCTTCCCGGTTCAGCGTCTCGGCGATGTCGCGCTTGCCCGCACGCTGCGGGATGTTGACGATCTTGTCCTCCTTCAGCGGTCCGGGCGCCTCGAGCACCTGGCGGCCGTAATAATAGACGCCGCCGGCGCCGAGCATGGCGATCAGCAGAAGGGTGATGATGGCGTTGCCGACGACGACGAACGGATTGCGCGCGCGGTCCGACCGCTTGGGCGGCGGCGGAAGTTGCTCGGGCTCGAGCGCGGCCCGCGGACTCCGGGGTGAAATGGGCGGCCTTTCACTCATCGAAACAACCTGAATCCTGCCGGTTCAATAGCGGCCCGACAATCGCTTGCCCTGCCAAAAACGCACGCGCCCACGTCCATGACTATCGCCGAATACGGCAAAACGGTGGATTCGTCTCAAACACAAACTAACTGACTAGGCGCCGGACGATCACCGACGCATTGGTACCGCCAAAACCAAAAGAGTTCGACAACGCGACGTTGACCTCACGCTGCTTCGACTTGTGCGGCACGAGATCGATCGCGGTCTCGACCGACGGATTGTCGAGATTGATCGTCGGCGGCACGACATTATCGCGAATCGCCAGAATCGCGAAAATCGCTTCGATCGCACCGGCCGCGCCGAGCAGATGGCCGGTCGACGACTTGGTCGAGGACATCGCGACCTTGGAGGCGGCGTTGCCGAGCAGACGCTCGACCGCGCCGAGCTCGATCTCGTCGCCGAGCGGCGTCGAGGTCCCGTGCGCGTTGATGTAATCGAGATCGGACGGCGTCAGCCCGGCACGCTTGAGCGCGGCCGACATGCTGCGGAAGCCGCCATCGCCGTCGGGCGACGGCGACGTGATGTGATAGGCATCACCCGACAGACCATAGCCGATCACCTCGGCATAGATCTTCGCGCCGCGCCGCCTGGCGTGCTCCAGCTCCTCCAGCACGAGGACGCCGGCTCCCTCGCCCATCACGAAGCCGTCGCGGTCTTTATCGTAGGGACGCGAGGCCTTTTCGGGAGTCTCGTTGAAACCGGTCGACAGCGCGCGCGCGGCGTTGAAGCCGGCAATGCCGATGCGGCTGATCGGCGACTCGGCGCCGCCCGCGACCATCACGTCGGCATCGCCCAGCGCGATCAGGCGGGCGGCATCGCCAACCGCATGCGCGCCGGTCGAGCATGCCGTGACCACCGAATGGTTCGGCCCCTTCAGCCCGTGCGCGATCGAGACGTAGCCGGAGGCGAGATTGATCAAGCGGCCGGGAATGAAGAACGGCGACACCCGGCGCGGCCCGCGCTCCTTCAGCAGGATCGCGGTATCGGCGATGCCGTTGAGGCCGCCGATGCCGGAGCCGATCATGGTGCCGGTCGCGCACTTGTCCTCTTCGGTCTCGGGATGCCAGTTGGCGTCGTCGAGCGCCTGACCGGCCGCGGCCATGCCGAAGATGATGAAGTCGTCGACCTTGCGCTGGTCCTTCGGCTCCATCCACTTGTCCGGATTGAAGCTGTCGTTCGAGCCGTCGCCGCGCACGACCGTGCAGGCGATCTTGGTCTGCAGATCGGAGACATCGAAGCTCTCGATCCTGCGCGCACCGCTTTCGCCGTTGAGGATGCGCTTCCAGGTCGGCTCGACGCCACAGCCGAGTGGCGAGACCATGCCGAGACCCGTGACGACAACCCGCCTCATATCCGAAAACTCCGCATCGAAAGAATCACGGCCAATAACAAGAAACCGGCTGACCGCTGCGAAGCGGCCCGTCCGGTTTCAATGTTGTCCCCGCGAAATTGAAGAGCCTTAGCTCTTCGCGTTCTTCTCGAGAAACTTCGTAGCGTCGCCGACGGTGAGAATCGTTTCCGCAGCGTCGTCCGGAATCTCGCAACCGAATTCCTCTTCGAACGCCATCACCAGCTCGACGGTATCCAGACTGTCGGCGCCGAGGTCGTCGATGAAGCTCGCGTTGTCGACAACCTTCTCGGGTTCAACACCAAGGTGTTCGACCACGATCTTCTTAACCCGCTCGCCAATGTCACTCATTGCTTAACCTCGTGTTGTTCCCTGTAGACCCGACCCCCCGGGACGATACGAGCCGTCGTGGTCGTTTGACTGCCTTCGCTTACGAACTTTGATTTGGCCCATCCTAACCGATGGAGGCCCCGGCGAACGACGGCCAAAGGCTCCGCATCGCCAATATACAGGGTTTCAAAAACCTGCAATGGCGTTCTTTGCCCATCCGTTGGAGGTCCGGTTATCATACTTCAATTGCCTTGACTACAAGCCTCATTTCGCTCCGGAAACGGCCGTTTGCCGCATGCCGCACCGCCGTGACAGGCGACGCGGCACGAGATGTCAGATCATGGCCATGCCGCCGTTGACGTGGATGGTCTGCCCGGTGACGTAGGCTGCTTCGTTCGAGCTCAGATAGACGGCGGCCGCTGCGATGTCCTCGGGCGTCCCCAGGCGGGCGGCCGGAACCTTGGTGAGAATCGTTTCGCGCTGCTTGTCGTTGAGCGCATCGGTCATCGGCGTCTTGATGAAGCCCGGCGCGATGCAGTTCGCGGTCACGCCACGCTTGGCGTATTCGGCCCCTAACGTCTTGATCATGCCGATCAGGCCGGCTTTCGACGCCGTATAATTGCCCTGCCCGGGATTGCCGGTGACGCCGACCACCGAGGTGATGGCGACGATGCGGCCGAAGCGCTTGCGCATCATCAGCTTGGTCGCGGCGCGCGCCAGGCGGAAGGTCGCGGTCAGATTGACGTTGATAACCTCGTCCCAGTCCTCGTCGCGAAGCTGCACGAAGAGATTGTCGCGCGTGATGCCGGCATTGGCGATGAGAATGTCGACCTGGCCCATCGCCGCTTCCGCAGCGGGCACCAGCGCCTCGACCTCATCGGCCTTGGAGAGATTGCAGGGCAGCACGTGGGCGCGCTCGCCGAGCTTGCCGGCAAGCTCGTCCAGCACCTCCTTGCGCGTCCCTGAAATGGCGACGGTGGCGCCCTGCGCGTGCAGCGCCTGCGCGATCGCGCCGCCAATGCCGCCGGTCGCGCCGGTGACGAGCGCCTTTCGGCCAGTCAGATCGAACATTGATGGACTCCTTTAAGCCTGCTTCGCAGCGGCCAATGCATCCTTGGCGGCGGCAATATCGTTCGGGCCGCCGACCGCAATGCCGACGGCACCGTCCGCGATACGCTTGACGAGACCGGTCAGCACCTTGCCGGCGCCGATCTCGAAGAAGCGGGTGACGCCCTGCCCGGCCATGTAAGCCACCGACTCGCGCCAGCGCACCGTGCCGGTGACCTGCTCGACCAGGCGGCGGCGGATCTCGTCGGGATCGGTGATGGCGCTCGCCAGCACGTTCGACACCAGCGGGGCGGCCGGCGCCTTGATCGTGACCTTCGACAGCGCTTCCGCCATGGCATCCGCAGCCGGCTGCATCAACTTGCAATGGAACGGGGCGGACACCGGCAGCAGCATCGCGCGCTTGGCGCCCTTGGCCTTGGCGATCTCGACGGCGCGATCGACCGCAGCCTTGTCGCCGGAGACGACGACCTGGCCGCCGCCATTGTCGTTGGCGGCCTGGCAGACCTGCCCCTGCGCCGCCTCGCCCGCGACCTCTATGGCGGCCTCGTAGTCGAGACCGAGCAGCGCGGCCATCGCGCCGGCGCCGACCGGGACCGCCTTTTGCATTGCGAGACCGCGGGTGCGAAGCAGACGCGCGGTATCCGAAACCGTCAGGCTGCCGGCCGCCGCCAGCGCCGAATATTCACCGAGCGAGTGGCCGGCGACGAAGGCCGCGTCTCGTCCCACGGAAAAACCAGCCTCGGCCTCGAGCACGCGCAAGGTCGCGATAGACACGGCCATCAGCGCCGGCTGGGCGTTCTCGGTGAGTTGGAGAGTTTCGGCCGGACCTTCCCAGATGATGGCCGTCAGCTTCTCCCCGAGCGCGGCATCGACCTCGTCGAATACGGCGCGCGCCACCGGAAAGGCGTCGGCCAGGGCCTTGCCCATGCCGACAGCCTGGGAACCCTGCCCAGGAAATGTGAATGCAGCCGTCATCGGCGCTCCCTGCTGTCAGGCATGATCCCTGTTCTGAACCGGCAGCCGATTTACGCCCGGCCTTAGGCCGTGGTTCCTTGGGCCATGGTTCCGGATCATGCTCCAAAGGGGGCCGTAGACACCGTCCGGGGCCGCACTGTCAAGCCGAGACGGGAACTTGGAGCAGCATTCAACGGGGAATAAGCCCCTCAAAACCCGCCGGCGGTCTGGTTGGCATCGACGTCCGCTCCTGCCCGCGCTCGGCGCGCACTGTTCACCAGTTGCCCCGGCCGATCCTCGCGGTTCGGCTTTGCCGTGGCCAGCCGCAGCACCGAAGCGTAGTTCGGCTGCACTTCCATGCGATCGGCGTACCGGCTCGCACTCAGCAGCCGGTGCACCTTCGGCAGATTGTAGCAGGGCACGTAGAACAACAGATGATGCTCGAGGTGATAGTTCACGTAATACGGCGCGATGAACAGGCGCTCGAGAAAATTGGCATGCGTCGTGCGCGTGTTGCGCAAGGGGTCGCTACTATCGGGGACGACGGCGTGCTCGGCGATATTGCGGATGCGGGTGATGACCATCATCCACGTCAAGAGCGGCACCAGCCAGAGCAGCGGATAGGCCCACCACACGCCGGCCGCGGCGAGCGCGGCAAACATGATCCCGTTGACCACACATTGCGGGCCGAGCATCTCCCAGAAATGCGCTGCACGTTGCCGCCATGACCAGTCCTTTGGCCCGAGCGCGTTGAGCAACTGCGCCTTGCGCTGCTGGTAGCCGGTCTGCCCGGTGATGTCGCGGATGAACTTGCGGCGATAGCTCAACTTGGTGATCGGAAACGGCGCCGACAGCACGAGGTCGGGGTCGTCCTCCTGCTGGGTGCGCGCATGGTGCTGAAGGTGATAGCGCCGGTAGCTGCGCGTCTCCGCAAACAGCGGATAGGCGCAGAACCACTGGCTCAGCGTCAGATTGGTTTTCTCGTCGGCGGACAGGCAACCATGTGCGCCGTCATGCATCAGGATCGCAAGGCCGAGCTGGCGCGAGCCGATGATGGCGACGGCGAAGATATAGGTGAGCGGATTGGGCCACCACGCGACCAGCGCGATGGCTGCAATGATCAGCGTCCAGGCGTGCGCGATCAGCGCAGCGCCTTTCCACGTCGCGCGCTGGCGCACCTCGGCCAATTGATCGTCGGTCAGGAAATCGCGGGCACGCATGCGAAGCGCGGTCATGGCCTAACCCTTTCCATTGGAATTGTCGGATGCCTCGCGCGCCTCGACGAGACGCAGGCGGGCGGTGTCTTCAGTGGATTTCGCCTGCTCGCCCAGCACGCGCAGCATCTCGGCGCAGAGCGCCTCGGGCGAGCGGCCCATCGCGTAGCCCTCGAGAATGACGCCGATGGCGACGGCCCAGAACCGCCGCGAGCTTTCGTCGGGCGCGCGCAGCGAGCGCCAGCCGTGCCGCGCGACCTGCCCCGCATAAGCGCGCGTACCCTCGCTGTGCAGGCGCTCGATGGTGCGCTCCACCAGCGGCGCGAGATCCTGGCGACGCCGCGTCAGCGTCAGCGCCTCGGCGAAGAAGGCGACCGAATCGCTCGCCGTCACGGTCTCGGCCAGCGCGTGGGTGTATTCCCCGGGAGTCCGCGCCTTGAGCGCCGCCTGCTCGGTGGCCCGCGCCAGATACAACAGATCGCGGCAGGCGCATTCGACAAACAGCGCCTCCTTGGTGCGGAAGTAATAGGTGATCTGGCTCGGGAACGCGTCCGCGGCGGCCGCGATGTCGGTAATCGACGTGCCTGACAGCCCCCGCTCCCGAAACAGCGGGCTCGCAGCATCCAGGAGCAGTGACCGCATCTTGCGGCCGGCCGAGCGCGTCGCGCGCGCGGCGTGCTTGGGGTCGCCTGCCGCTTCGAGCGGCGCATCGGCCGACGCTTCTGCCATGGGATCCTTTCACTGATTTATTTGTATGTTATACAAACAAACAGATCAAGCCGAATCTTGGTATGGAGGATGGGGTTCTTGTTCCCGTTGGAGGGCGGACCGGCTCGGCTCGAAGATGCCCCTCCACCTTGCAAAGCCGGCCAAAATCCGTATAAGGCGCCCATCCGCAGACCCCGGCCGGGAGCTGAACGGACGGTCTCAGCAAATCATTCGTGATTTTGGTGTGGCAGGGCCAGTCGGCCCGTCGTCCCGTGTTTCCGCCTTCTGAGCTTGATCCCAGAGTCCTTTCCGAAGGCCTCTTAAGGGTTTGACGCCGGGCGATGCGCCAACATGAGGAAAGGACGACCATGCCTCTTTACGAGCATGTTTTTCTCGCGCGTCAGGACGCGAGCCCGCAGCAGGTCGAAGAGCTGACTGCGCAGATGACCGGTATCGTCGAAGGTCTCGGCGGCAAGATCACCAAGACCGAGAATTGGGGCGTGCGCTCCCTCACCTACCGCATGAACAAGAACCGCAAGGCGCACTTCGTGCTGCTCAACATCGACGCGCCGTCCGCGGCGATCGCCGAGATCGAGCGCCAGGAGCGCATCAGCGAAGACGTGATCCGCTATCTCAGCGTCCGCGTCGAGGAGCTCGAGGAAGGCCCGTCCGCGATGATGCGCAAGGCCGACCGTGATCGCGAGCGTGACGATCGCGGCGGTGGCTTCCGCGGCGAGCGTGAAGGCGGCTTCCGTGGCGACCGCGAGGGCGGTTTCCGCGGTGATCGCGGTCCGCGCCGTCCGCGCGATGAAGCTGAAACCACGGATGGGGAGTAAGAATCATGGCTGAAGCTGGTGCACGCCGCCCGTTTTTCCGTCGTCGCAAGAGCTGCCCGTTCACGGGCGCCAATGCTCCGAAGATCGACTACAAGGACTCCAAGCTGCTGATGCGTTACGTCTCCGAGCGCGGCAAGATCGTGCCGAGCCGCATCACCGCGGTGTCCGCGAAGAAGCAGCGTGAGCTCGCCCGCGCCATCAAGCGCGCGCGCTTCCTGGGCCTCCTGCCCTACGTCATTCGCTGATACGACCAATTCGACCGGCGGCGGCTAGCGCCGCCGGTCGCGACTTTTCGAACTCATAAGGCTTCCGGGTCGTCCGGTCGCCGATGGTTGGGGCAAGCGACGCCTCTAACCGCTCGAAGGGAGCGGGACAGCTGATGATGGCCTTTGGACTGATAGCCCTGATCGCCGGCGCTGCGTCGGCCCTGATGTTCGCCTCGATCATCTCGGGGGCGCTGATCGCGCTCGTCCTGTTCTATCTCGCTCCGCTCCCCCTGATGGTCGCCGCGATCGGCTGGGGCCCGCTTTGCGCGAGCATTGGTGGCATCGCCGCCGCGATCGGCCTCGGCGCCCTGTTCGGCCTGCCCTACTGCATCGCCTTCGCCGTCACCGTCGCGTTGCCGGCGTGGTGGCTCGGCCATCTCGTCCTGCTCGGACGTCAGGTGGGAAGCGCCGCGTCTGCCACCGGCACAGCGCCCTCCGCGGAGCCGGAGGTCGAGTGGTACCCGGTCGGCCGCATCCTGCTCTGGATTGCAGGCTTCGCGACGCTGACCACGATGGCCGCTTTGCTCACTCTCGGGACCGACGCGGAGACCATCACCGGCACGTTGCGCCGTGGCCTGACGCGCCTCCTGCGCGCCACCGACCCGCAAACTTCGGGCGAAGCCAGCCAGTTCGTCGACGCGCTGGTGCGCATCGCACCCGCCGCCGCCACGATTGCCGCGACGATGACGCTCACTCTCAACCTCTGGCTCAGCGCCAAGGTGACCGCGACGTCGGGCCGGCTGCGCCGTCCCTGGCCGGACCTCAAGACCACCGAGCTGCCGCAGATGACGCTGGTGGTGCTGTGCATCTCCCTCGCCTTCTGCTTCACCGGGGGGCTGCTTGGCATCGTGGCGCAGATCGCCACCGCCGCGCTGATGATGAGTTATGCGCTGGCCGGTTTCGCCGTATTGCATACGCTGACGCTCGCGCTGAACGGCCGCACGTTCTGGCTCGGCTCGACCTACGCCGCCGTGGTCGTGTTCGGATGGCCCGTGGTCGCGATGGTGATCCTTGGGCTTGCGGATGCCTTGTTTGGCTTGCGCGAACGCTTCCTGCGCAGCCGGCAGCCGCCGCCACTGCCTACACCTTGAGTTCAACCCCGAAACTGAAACCTTCGAGAGCACTTCAAAAGGAGAACGAATATGGAAGTCATTTTGCTGGAACGCGTCAACAAGCTCGGCCAGATGGGCGAAGTCGTGAAGGTTCGCGACGGCTACGCTCGCAATTTCCTGCTCAAGCGCGGCAAGGCGCTGCGCGCCACCGCCGACAACCGGGCCAAGTATGACGGCATGAAGGCCGAGCTCGAAGCGCGCAACCTCGCCTCGAAGGCCGAGGCGTCCAAGGTCGCCGAGAAGATCGAGGGCAAGAACATCATCGTGATCCGCCAGGCCTCGGAAGCCGGCCAGCTGTTCGGCTCGGTCAACGTGCGTGACATCGTGCTCGCGTTCGAAGCCGACGGCGTTTCGCTCGCCCGTCCGCAGATCCAGCTCGACGCGCCGATCAAGACCATCGGCAAGCACTCGATCACCGTTGCCGTTCATCCCGAAGTCGAGGTCGAGATCACCGTCACGGTTGCCCGCAGCCAGGACGAGGCCGAGCGCATCAACCGCGGCGAGGACATCTCGACCCGCAATGAGGATCGCGATGCGGCCGCCGAGGCGATCGCCGCCGCCGGCGAGTTCTTCGATCCGGAAGCCCAGCACGACGAGGTCGCGCCGGCGCCGGCTGCGGAAGAGAAGTAAGCAGCTCAACTCGTCATTCCGGGACGGTCCGCAAGACCAGACCCGGATGACGATCCCGATCAAAGCCCGGCTGCCTCACGCGGCCGGGCTTTTCGTTTTGGCAGCGACGTCCTCGCTCAGCATCGCGATCGAGGCCAGCGCGGTGGCCGTATGCTTCTCGACGCCGTCGCTGACGCAGAACACGTCGGCGGCGACCACCGCGACCTGGCGGCCCGGCTTGATCACCCGGGCGCGGCAGATCAGCTTCTCGCCGACCGCGGGCGACAACAGATTGAGCTTGTATTCCGCCGTCAGCGCCGGCTGGCCGCGCGACGTGGCGGCTGCGATCGTGGTGGCGTTGTCGACCAGGAAGGCGGTGACGCCGCCATGGAAGAAGCCGTGCTGCTGTAACAGCTCCGGCCGGCGCTCCACGGCGATGGTGCAGGTGCCGCGCGACAATTCGGAGAGCTCGGCGCCGACCAGGTTCATGAAACCCTGCCGGCCGATATTGGCGTGGATGCGCTCGGCAATCGGCGCAAATTCCGGATCAGCTTCGGCCCGCATGCGATCTCCCCTTATTGCTTGTTGATGCGATCGAACGGCCTCAGCGCACGATTGGCGCAGGCGATCAGCGTGTCCGCCTCGATGCGCGGATCGGTGCGCTCGCGACCCGACAAATAGGCGCGGCAGAAAATCTGCGCCGGACCGATCAGCTGGCTGACGAACATCACCGGCGTCATCGGCAGAAGTTCGCCGCTTGCCACCAGCGGCGCGCGCCAGCGCTCAATGCCTTCGGCAAGCCGCGCATTCTGCGCCCGCTGGGCGTCGCGCACGTCTTCGCCCCACTCGCTGCGCGAGATCTCGAAGAGGTAGCGCGCCTCGCGCCGGCTGGTGACGACCCAGTCGAGATGCGCCCGGATCAGGCGATCGATGCCCCGCTCGGCGTCGGGGCCGGGATCGAGCGCGGCCAGTATCGCGGCGTGATAGTGCCGCAAGACCTCCAGAAACAACGCACCGGCAAGTTCTTTCTTCGAACCGAAGACGTGGAAGAAGCTGCCGTTGGAAGCCCGCGCGCGGGTGCGGATCGCAGCCACCGTCGCGGCTTCGAAGCCGACGCGGTCGAACACGGCAAGGCCGGCCGCCAACAGATCGTCTCGTACGCTCGCCGTCATGGGCGCCTCCTAGAGCAATACTCTAGAGTACTACTCTAATGGCGGTCAAGTCGATGCGAAGGCCGCGGATGGGCGCGGCCTTCGCATCGTCGATCGAAAGATCCGGGTGACTTAGCGCGAGATCGGCGGCACCGGCGGACCGGAGGACGCAGGCGGCGCCGGCGGCGGGGCTGCAGCGGTCGCGGGCGGCGCCTGTTCCTGCGGCTTGGCCGCGGGGGCCGGCTCGGCAGGTTTCGGAGCAGCCTCTTCCACCGGCTTGGGCGCGGCCGGCTCAGCGGGCTTGGCGGCGGCTGGAGCGGCCGGCATCACCTGCGGGACCGGATCGGGCCGCAGCGCCGGCGTCTCGCTGCGCGGCTCGACCTTGGCGCTGTCAGGCTTGACGGGCTCCGGCTTCGGCTCGGTCTTCTTGTCGTCGGTCGTCGGCGCCGCGGCATCGACCTTCGGGGCTTCCTCCGTGCCGGGCTTGGCGCGCCGCTTGCCTTTGCGTGCCTCGGGCGCAGCCTCTCCCTCCGGCTTGGCACCCTCCTCGGCCGGCCGAGCCGCACGCTTCTGGCGCGTACCCTCGGCGGCAGGAGCAGCGCCCTCGCCCTCCGGCCTCGCGGCATCCTGCGCGCGCTGGCGTCGACCCTGTTGTTCAGGCGCGGCGCCGTCCTTCTTGGCGTCCTTGGCCTGATAGCGCGTGTCGGTGGCACCGTTCGAGATCAGATAGGCGGAGAGGACGCCCGCCATATCCGAACTCGTCGTGTAGTGCTGGCGCAGGAATCCCGGCAGCGAGCCGGGCGACACGGACTTCAGCAGCCCGCGCGGGCTCTTGTGGCAGACATTGCAGGTCTGCGAGAACAGCTGCGACGGGGTCTTGCCAGCCTCGAGGTTCGTCGCCTGCGCAAGAACGGAATTAGCCGCACCGAAGCCAATCAGAAGCAACACCGTCGCGAGGCTGAGCGCTCGGCTCGACATTCCCATCATCTCCGTTGAATTTCCGCAAATGCAGCCGGCATCCGGCGCGGCGGCGGTCACCTTTTAACCGATTGAGCCGCGAATGGAAGCAGGTCCGCGCGCAAGGATGTGATTAAGCGGTTTTCGAATATCTACTTTGAACACAGTGCAACTAGCGCAGCCGGAACCGGCTCGCTAGATTTGAATGCAAACGCATAGGAACCGCTGCGGCGCCTGGGCGTCAGTTATAAAGGCCGGGTAGTCGCATCTTTCGGGTTCGCTCGAGAGGATTGCCGATGGACCGTTTGTTGCGTCGATTTCTGTCCCAATTCATCCGCCGCGGGTCGTTGACGGTGACCAGCGCGAGCGGGTCGAAGTTCACCGTCGGCGACGGCTCCGGCGAGCCGGTCGCAGTCCGCTTCGTCACTGCGGACTCCGAGCGGAGGGTCCTCGTCAATCCCGAGCTGGGGCTGGGCGAGGCCTACATGAACGGCGAGTTCGTGGTCGAGCGCGGCACCATAGCTGATGCCCTCGCGATCCTGCTCGATCAACCCGACCCATTGCCGCAGTGGGCAAAGCCGTGGTGGCACCTGCGCTACCTGACGCGGCACCTCAAGCAGTTCAATCCCCGCCCGCGCTCCCGTCAAAACGTCGCTCATCATTACGATCTCGACGGCCGGCTCTATTCGCTGTTTCTCGATGCCGACAAGCAATATAGCTGCGCCTATTTCGAGACGCCCGAGATGTCGCTGGACGACGCGCAGCTTGCCAAGAAGCGGCACATCGCGGCGAAGCTTCTCGTCAGCAATGGCCAGCGCGTGCTCGACATCGGCTCCGGCTGGGGTGGCCTCGGGCTCTATCTCGCCGAGATCGCGAGCGCCGACGTCACCGGCATCACGCTGTCGACCGAGCAGCTGGAGGTCGCCAATGCGCGCGCCGCCGAAAAGGGCCTGACGGGCTCGGCCAGATTCCAGCTCCAGGATTATCGCGACGTCGAAGGTACGTTCGACCGCATCGTCTCCGTCGGCATGTTCGAGCATGTCGGGGCGAGGTTCTACGACGCCTACTTCCAGCGCTGCGCCGAGCTGCTGAAGGAAGACGGCGTCATGCTGCTGCATTCGATCGGCCGTTCGCAGGGCCCGGATTCGACCAATCCGTGGATCGCCAAATACATCTTCCCCGGCGGCTACATTCCCGCGCTCTCGGAGGTGCTGCCGGCGATCGAGCGCGCGGGCCTGCTGGTCTGCGACATCGAGATTCTGCGCCTGCACTACGCCGAGACGCTGAAGGCCTGGCGCGAGCGGTTCATGGCGCGGCGCGAGGAAGCCGTGCAGCTCTACGACGAGCGCTTCGCCTTGATGTGGGAATTTTACCTCGCGGCCTGCGAGATGACGTTCCGCAAGCAAGCCATGATGAACTTCCAGATCCAGATCACCCGTCGCCAGGGCGTGGTGCCGATGACCCGCGACTATATCCCGCAGGAAGAAGCCCGGCTGCGGGCCCGGGAGGGCGCGGCCATGCCGAAGCTCAAGCTGGCTGGTGAATAGGTCCGGATCCTAGTGACGCAGGGTCGAAATCCCGGACGTCCGGAAAGACGCCGTTAACGCCAATTGCGCCCGCAATTCCAGCAGGATTTCGGGGGCGACCGGCTGGCGACGTACCTCGGGCCGCTCCGCGTGCTTCATAGCCGCGATCAGCCCCGACAGCCAAAGCCGGCTGCCTGCCTCGCTTCGCCAGTTCTGGTGCTGCCGTTCTGGCTGCATCGTTCGCCTCGTATCCCTGTTGGCGGGGAATGAGATAATCCCCTGCCCATCCGCCTGTTCCGACATGACACCCGAAAGAATCCGGGGAGATGTGATCTGGTTCACAGAAGTCTGGTCGGGCCTGGCTTAGACCGTCGCCATGAGCAAAGAGACCCAAACCTCATTCGACGTGCAGGACGACCTCCGCACCGATTACGCCCTGATCGTCACCGGCGTTGGGGCGGCTCTGGTTGCGCTGGTCTACCTCCTGCTGGTCTGAAGCTGAGCCGAATCGGTCAGCGTGCGTCATTTTGCGCGCCTCTCGGTAGGTCTGCGCGTCAGCCCCCAGGGTTCACGGGTTTCAGGATTTTTCCGCGGCGCGATCACAGCCCTCTGCGCCGAGCGAGCTCCGCCAAAATCCAGTCAAGCGCGGCGCGTGCTGCGACTGCTAATCATCCACCATTTTAACTGAGCGGTTGATAGCGGTCAGCTTTTGCTTCCGCTTTGACCTGCGGCGGCGCTTTATCCCGGCCCCGCATCCGCCCAAGAAAATTGCTAAGCACGTCCGACCATGGCACTGACTGATTCGAACGTTCTCAAACTCGCGCCCGATGCCGGAACTCCCGCCTATCGGAGCGCACCGCACAATATCGAGGCGGAACAGAGCCTTCTGGGCGCAATCCTGGTCAACAACGACGCCTTCTACCGCGTCTCCGACTTCCTGGAGGCCAAGCACTTCTTCGAGCCGCTGCACCAGACCATCTTCGAGACCGCCGGCAGCCTGATCCGGATGGGCAAGATCGCCACCCCGGTCACGCTGAAGACGTTCCTGCCGGCCGATACCGATGTCGGCGGCATGACCATCGGACAATACCTGGCGCGGCTTGCGGCCGAAGCCACCACCATCATCAACGCCCAGGACTATGGCCGCACCATCTACGATCTGTCGTTGCGCCGCGACCTGATCGGCATCGGCGAGGACATGGTCAACGTCGCCTATGACGCCCCGGTCGACTTCCAACCGCGGGCGCAGATCGAGGATGCCGAGCGAAAGCTGTACGAGCTCGCCGAGTCCGGCCGTTATGACGGAGGCTTCCAGAAATTCTCGCAGGCCCTCACCGTCGCGGTCGATCTCGCGGCCAAGGCATTCCAGCGCGACGGCAAGCTGTCGGGCATTTCGACGGGCCTGCGCGACCTCGACACCAAGATGGGCGGCCTGCAGCATTCCGACCTCATCATCGTCGCGGGACGCCCCGGCATGGGCAAGACGTCGCTGGCGACCAACATCGCCTACAACGTCGCGCAGGCCTACGTGCCGGAGCTTCAGGCCGACGGCACCATGAAGGCCGCCAATGGCGGCGTGATCGGCTTCTTCTCCTGCGAAATGTCGGCCGACCAGCTCGCCACGCGTATCGTGGCCGAGCGCACCGGCATTCCCTCCTCCCACATCCGCCGCGGCGGCATCACGGAGGCCGATTTCGAGAAGATCCGGCAGGTCTCGATCGAGCTGCAGTCGCTGCCGTTCTACGTCGACGCCACCGGCGGCCTCTCCATCGCGCAGCTGATGGCGCGCGCGCGCCGGCTCAAGCGCCAGAAGGGCCTCGATCTCCTGGTGATCGACTACATCCAGCTGCTCTCGGGCTCGGGCAAGCGCGCCAGCGACAGTCGCGTGCAGGAAATCACGGAGATCACGACCAGCCTGAAGGCGCTGGCCAAGGAGCTCAACGTTCCCGTGATCGCGCTGTCGCAGCTCTCGCGTCAGGTGGAATCGCGCGACGACAAGCGGCCGCAGCTCTCGGACCTGCGCGAATCCGGCTCGATCGAGCAGGACGCCGACGTCGTGCTGTTCGTGTTCCGCGAGGAATATTACCTCGCCATGAAGGAGCCGCGCCCCGGCACCGAAGAGCATGCCAAATGGCAGGCCGACATGGAACGCACGGTCGGCCGCGCCGAAGTCATCATCGGCAAGCAGCGCCACGGTCCGACCGGCACCGTCGAGCTGCACTTCGATGCCTCGGTCACGCGCTTCGGCGACCTCGCGCATGACGGCCAGCTGCCGGACCGCAGCGACTACTAGATTGTTCCCCGGGTTGAACGGGGCCGGTCTCTTGCGTAAAACGACGCCATGACAATGGCGTCCGCCCCGAAATCAATCCCGCAATCCGGCCCCCTCTCCCCGGAGGCCAACCAGGCTGCCGCGCTCGCCGCCTTCGGCGGCGTGCTGACCGTCGATCTCGATGCGATCATCGCCAATTGGCGCAAGCTCGAGAAGACCGCGGTGCCGGCCGAATGTTCGGCGGTGATCAAGGCCGACGCCTATGGCTGCGGCGCCGAGCAGGTGTCGCGCGCCCTGAGCAAGGCCGGTTGCAAGACCTTCTTCGTCGCCACCATCGAGGAAGCGCGCAAGGTGCGCGCCGCCGTTCCGGAGCCCACGATCTACGTGCTCGGCGGCTATTTCCAGAACACCGGCGAGCACTACGCCAAGATCAATTGCCGTCCGGTGATCGGCGATCTCAACGAACTCGCCGAATGGGACGTGTTCTGCCGCCGCACCGGCTGGAACGGGGGCGCCGCTGTTCACATCGACACCGGCATGAACCGGCTCGGGCTGACGCTGTCGGAAGCGCAGGCCATCATCCCCCGCATCAACGCCGGCGACCACGGCATCACGCTGGTGATGAGCCATCTGGTCTCGGCCGAGCAGCTCAACAGCCCGATCAATGCCAGACAGCTCGCGACCTTCCGCAGCATCGCCAGTGAGTTCACAGGCGTGCCGGCGGCGCTCGCCAACTCCTCCGGCATCTTCCTCGGCGCGCCCTTCCAGTTCGACCTGGTGCGCCCGGGAGCTGCGCTCTACGGCGTCAACCCGACGCCGGAGGCCGACAATCCCATGCAGCAGGTCGTCGACCTCAAGGCGCGCATCGTGCAGATCCGCAGCATCGATCGCGGCGAGACCGTCGGCTATGGCGGCACCTGGACCGCGCGGCGGCCGACGAAACTGGCGATCATCGCAGTCGGCTATGCCGACGGCTATTTCCGCGCCGCCAGCTCCAATGACGGCACCCGCGGCGCCGATGTCATCGTGGCCGGCAAGCGCTGCCCTGTCGCGGGCCGCATCTCCATGGACCTGATCGCGATCGACATCACCGATCTGCCGCCGAACGCGGTGCGGCGCGGCCACATGGTGACGCTGCTCGGCGAAGGCATCACCGTCGACGAGCTCGCGCACCATTTCGGCACGATCGGCTATGAGGTGCTGACCAGCCTCGGCCGCCGCTATGCCCGCGTCTACAAGGGTGGCAATGTCGAGGAGCCGCTGACGAAGCCGGAGCCCGCCTCGAACGCCGGGCAGCCGCCTTCCCCACCGTCGATCGAACAGCCGTCGGCGTTGCCGCCGCTGCCAAGTTAAACCACCCGCACCTACTTCTTCTTTCTGCTGTCCAGCGCCGTCTTGCAGGTGGCGCTGAGCTGGTCGCGCTTGGCGTTGAGACAGGCGACGATGCCGCTGCCCGGCGCGATGCCGGCGCAGAATTTGTCGTAGTCCGCCTTGCACGCGCCGCGCGTTTCGGCTGACTGTGCCGTGGCCCCGGAGAACGCGACGACTAAGGCGGTAGCGGCAAAGCTCAACTTGGACATTGTATCTCCGGGGACGAAAGGCAGAGCCGGTAGCTCTAGATGAAGATCGCGACATTCAACATCAACAACATCAACCGCCGCCTGCCCAATCTGTTGGCATGGCTGCGAATGGCGAAGCCCGATGTCGTCGCGCTTCAGGAGTTGAAGGCAAGTGATGGCGAATTTCCGGCGGCCGCCATCGAAAGGACCGGCTATGGCGCGGTGTGGCGTGGACAAAAGACCTGGAACGGCGTCGCCATCCTCGCCCGCAATGCCGAGCCCGTGCTGACGCGCGACCGTTTGCCGGGAAAGCCTGCCGATCTCGAAGCGCGCTACATCGAGGCCGCCGTGCGTGGCGTCATCGTCACCAGCATTTATCTGCCCAACGGCAATCCGCAGCCGGGACCGAAATTCGACTACAAGCTCGACTGGTTCGCGCGGCTGCGGCGCCACGCCAACACCTTCATCAAGCAGGACCTGCCGGTGGTGCTCGCCGGCGACTACAATGTCGCGCCCACCGAGATCGACATCTATCCGACGCGCTCATGGGACAAGGATGCGCTGATCCAGCCGAAGAGCCGCGCAGCCTTTGCCGCGCTGGTCGAGCAAGGCTGGTGCGACGCGATCCGCGAGCTGCATCCGGACGAGCGCATCTACACGTTCTGGGACTACAAGCGGAACCGCTGGCCGCGCGATGCGGGCCTGCGGCTCGACCATCTCCTGCTCAGCCCTGCCCTCGCCCCGCGCCTCGCCAAAGCCGGCGTCGACAAGAAGATCCGCGGCGAGGACGGCGCCAGCGATCACGCGCCGGCGTGGGTGGTATTGCGATGACCCAAACGCAGTCAGCAGCGGGCCGCCCGATAAAACCTGAAAACAACCCCATGCACAGTAGCTGGCCCCAGTCCGCTCAATGACTTACGGGTAAACCGAAATCAAAGTTGATCCGTCGGGCAAAACACTGGCATGATGTCACCATCGAAGGCGTCCACGTGGCGCCGAGGGCTCTTCAGATCGCCCCTTCATCGGGAATGTTGAGGACGGTGCCGCAAGCCTTGCAATGCACCGCGTCGGCATCGTGCCTCTGGAGCCCGCACGTCGGGCATGGAAACCGCACCTTGTGGGGACTGAGGAGCGCGCGGGCGAGATTGAAGAACAGCGTCACGCCGAAAATCATGATCACGACGGTGATCAGACGACCGAACGTACCCGCCAGCGTGATGTCGCCGAAGCCGGTCGTCGTCAGCGCCGTGACGGTGAAATACAGGGCATCGGCATAGTTCCGGATCTCGTCGTTGCGAAACTTCTGGGTCTCGTAAACGATCCCGGTCATCACGAAGATGAAAACGGCGAGGTTCGTGACGGCGAAGATGACCTCTTCGTTGCGACGAAAGAACGGGGAATCGAGGCGCAGCCTCACGAGCATCTGGTAGTCGCGAAGCAGGCCCAACGTCCGCAGAATCCGGAGAAAGCCGCCCGCCTCGCCGGCAAGCGGCGCCAGGAAGGATACGATCGCAACCATGTCTGCCCAGGTCGCGAGCTGGGTGAATTTTTGAAACGGATGCCGATCGACCAGGAGCCGGCCGGAGAAGTCGGCCAGCAGAATAACGCCGAACAGGACGTCGAGCGTCTCGACGATGTCACTGGGCGGCAGGAACGAGGTCGCAATAATGAACAGCACCGTCACGATATCGAAGATGAGCAGCGCATAACGGAAGCGCACGCCGTCCGGCGTTGCGCCCTCGTAAAGGAGTCGGACGTTGCTTTTGAGAGACGTGAGGGTCACTGCACCATGATCGCGGTTTGCACGGATGTTGGCAACTCGGAGCGTGTGCCGCAACCGACGACGTCTGTATACCTAGAGTGGGCCTCGCGATTAGGAACCCGGACCGCGACGCGG
Organism: Bradyrhizobium sp. IC4059; assembly: GCF_020193615.1. NCBI lineage: Bacteria > Pseudomonadati > Pseudomonadota > Alphaproteobacteria > Hyphomicrobiales > Nitrobacteraceae > Bradyrhizobium > Bradyrhizobium sp. IC4059. The sequence goes on along the minus strand of NZ_JADYVH010000002.1, from coordinate 430,105 downwards.
TGTTCAGCTCTCTTTGGGGGCTGAATGCTCAAACCCGACGATTGTCGCAAGCTTGCGGAGCAATATCGAGCGCGCGCGAATGATGCCACATCGGCGAAGCGCCTCGCCAATGTGCTTCTGAGCGTTTCCAACGCCTATCTCGCTCTGGCGAGCCAACTGGAGCTCCTTGCGTCCGTCGAACATCAGGAGCACGCGAGGAGAGCCGGTCGGAACGTTCAAGGCTGAGCCGTCAGACGAAAGATGCAAACCGAGCCGGCGGCGGCGCCATGAAGCCTCATCATTGCGGTGCCCCGCGATCGAGTTCGCCCCGCTGATCACTCGGAAGGAAGCCTCTTGACCTCCGCGGCCTGGTAAGCATACTGGTCTGACCACGATCAGACCAAGAGACGGGGATGGAGTTCAAGCGAGCCGCCGACGGCGAAAAGGGGTTCGAGAAGGTGTTTGCCTTCCTGCGCGAGCGCCTGCTTACCGGCTCGCTCAGGCCGGGCGACCGCCTGATTTCGGAGCGCGAGCTCGCCACCCTGCTCGGCGTCAGCCGGCCAATCGTCCGGGAGGCGCTGCGCGCCCTCACCGTCCTCGGGATCGTCGAGATCCGCGACCGCATCGGCACCGTCGTGACGCGGCCAGATGTCTCGGTGCTGAACGACTTCTTCACCTTCGCCCTCGCCCAGCAGGCCGACATGCTCGAGGACGTCATGCAGGCGCGCGTCGCGATCGAATGCCAGGCGATCCGGCTCGCCTGCGAGCGCGCCAACATCGCCGATTTCGAACGGCTGCAGCGCGCGCTGACGAAGATCGGCGAGACCATCGACGAAGCCGATGCCGGCGGCATGGCGGATTTCGACTTCCACCGCGCGATCGTCGTCGCCTCACATTCGGAGACGCTGAGCGTGCTGCACGCCTCCATGGCGGGCCTGTTGACACATTCGCATCGCAGCCGCCGCGAGCTGGTGCAGGCCTTCCCGTCGATGAAGACCTACCTTGTCGACGATCACCGCCGCATCTTCGAAGCCCTCATTGCGCGCGATCCCGAGCGCGCGGATGCGACGCTGCGCAAGCATTTCGCCATCGGCGACGAATACCGCAGACGCGCCGTCGTCGGCGACATCGACAAGACCAGTGCCTCGGGCTGATCGCGCACAGCCCTTCAATCAAGACGCCAATTAAACAAGAAACGGACTGACGACATGGGACGGAACGACAAGGGCAAGGTCGGCTTCATCGGCATCGGCACGATGGGGCGGGAGATGGTGCGCAACCTGCAGGCGGCGGGCCACGCGGTCCGCGTCTTCGATCTGAACGAAGCCGCGCTGGCCGACAGCGTCAAGGAAGGCGCGACGCGTGCCAAAAGCCCTGCCGATGCCGCGCAAGGCACCGATATCGTCATCACCATGCTGCCCGACACGCCGCACGTCGAGGCGACGATCTACGGCGAGCAGGGCCTGCTGAATTCCCCGCCGCCGGGCAAGCTGATCGTCGACATGAGCACGATCTCGCCGGTCGCCGTCCGCCGCATCCATTCGGACCTGCAGAAGACAGGCGTCGGCTTCATCGACGCGCCGGTCTCCGGCGGGCCGGTGGGCGCCAGGAACGCCGCGCTCTCGATCATGGCCGGCGGCGATGCGGACACGTTCGCCAAGGCCGAGCCGTTCTTCCGCGCGATGGGCACGACCATCACCCATGTCGGCGCATCCGGCGCCGGCCAGACCGTCAAGCTCTGCAATCAGCTGATCTGCGGCATCAACATCCAGGCGATCTGCGAGGCGCTCGCGCTCGGCCGCGCTTCGGGCCTCGATCTCAACCTGCTCCGCCGGGTGCTGCTCGGCGGCTCCGCCGCTTCCTGGATGCTGGACAAGCTCGGCCCCGCGATGATCGCCGGCGACGTTTCCGCGGGCTTCCGGATCGATCTGCAGCTCAAAGACCTTCGCCTGGTGCAGGAGCACGCACAGGCCCTGAACGTGCCCCTGCCTGGCACCGCGCTCGTCACCAGCCAATACGTCGACGCGCGCGCCCATGGCGAAGGCAGCAACGGCAACCAAGCGCTGTTCCGCGTCTATGACCGCATGACCAACCAGACCACCGGCTGACCCTGGAACGATGAGCCTCCAACTCGATTTTCCCGCAGTGCTGGAGCGTTGGCCGAGTTTCCTCGCCGGCGCGGTGCTCACGCTGGAGTTGGCTTTCTTCGCGACCGTGCTAGGCGCCCTGCTCGGCACGCTGGCGGCGGTCGGACGCGGCACGCACAACGCGCTGATCGCGGGCGCCTGCAAGGTTTACGTCGAGACCATTCGCAACACGCCGCTGCTGGTGCAGATCTTCCTGGTTTACTTCGGCCTCGCCAGCCTCGGCCTGAAATACTCCGCCTTTACCGTGGCCGTTGCCGCGCTGACCATCAATGTCGGCGCCTATACCGCCGAGATCATGCGCGCCGGCTTCGAGGCGATCCCGCGCGGGCAGATCGAAGCCGCCGAGGGCCTCGCGCTGTCGCGCTTCCAGATCTACTGGCACATCATCCTGCTGCCGGCGGTCGAGAAGGTCTATCCTGCGCTCACCAGCCAGTTCGTGCTCCTGATGCTGGCCTCCTCGGTCTGCTCGCAGATCTCGGCCGAGGAGCTCACCGCGGTCGCCAACTACATCCAGTCGGACACCTATCGCGCGTTCGAGACCTACATCATCGTCGCCGTGCTCTACGTCATCCTGTCGCTGGTGATGCGTGCCGGCTTCTGGGGCCTCGGCCTCCTCCTGTTTCCGCGCCGGCGCCGGCTCGGCACGCCGTTGTGAGATGACCATGGGCGGACATCTCAACATCAATCACCTGATGTTCCTCGGCCAGGGCGCGCTGTGGACCATCGGTCTGTCGCTGATCGCGCTGATCGGCGGCGGCATCGTCGGCTTCGTGATCGCACTGGCGCGCATCTCGCCGCTGAAATCGGTGCGGCTCGCCAGTGCGATCTATGTCCAGTTGATCCAGGGCACGCCGCTGCTCGTCATCCTGTTCCTCGGCTATTTCGGTCTTGCCGCGATCGGCCTGAAGGTCTCGCCGCTGGTCGCGGCCGGTGCCTCGCTGACGCTCTACGTCGCGGCCTATCTCGGCGAGATCTGGCGCGGCTGCATCCAGTCTGTGCCGAAGCCGCAATGGGAAGCCGCCGAAGGCCTGGCGCTGAGCCGCACCCAGCGCATGGTCAAGGTGATCCTGCCGCAGGCGATCCGCATCGCGACGCCGCCGACCGTCGGCTTCATGGTGCAGATCATCAAGAACACCTCGCTCGCGTCCGTGGTCGGCTTCGTCGAGCTGATGCGCTCGGGCCAGATCGTCAACAACTCGCTGTTCGAACCGTTCGCCATCTACGCCATCATCGCCGTCACCTACTTCGCCATGTGCTATCCCCTGTCGCTGTTCAGCCAGAGGCTGGAACGGCAGATGGGTCGTGGCAGGTCCAACCTCGCGCCAACCTGACATGCAGCAAAACGCCCCCTCCTCCGAACCGATCGTGTCGCTCCACAACGTGCAGAAGAGCTTTGGCGCGCTCCGCGTGCTCGACGGCGTCTCCTTTGCCGTTGCACGTGGCGAGGTGCTCGCCCTGATCGGCCGCTCCGGCTCCGGCAAGAGCACGGCGCTGCGCTGCATCGACCGCTTCGAGAAGGTCGACGGCGGCCAGATCGTGGTCTGCGGGCATCGCGTCGACCGTCCCGACGTGAACTTGCGTGCGCTACGCCAGGACGTCGGCATCGTGTTCCAGAGCTACAATCTGTTTCCGCACCTCACCATCGAGCAGAACATCACGCTCGCGCCCTGCGCGGTGAAGGGCATGGCGACGTCGCAGGCCAAGGATCTCGCACGAAAAGTTCTGGCGCAGGTCGGGCTGGATGAAAAGCTGCACGCCTATCCCGAGCAGCTCTCGGGCGGCCAGCAGCAGCGCGCCGCAATCGCCCGCTCGCTCGCCATGCAGCCGAAGGTGATGCTGTTCGACGAGGTCACCTCCGCGCTCGATCCCGAACTCACTGGCGAAGTGCTGAAGGTGATCGAACAGCTCGCGGCTGACGGCATGACCATGGTGATGGTTACCCACGAAATGGGCTTCGCCAAGGGCATCGCCGACCGGATCGTGTTCATGCATCGCGGCAAGGTCCACGAGACCGGACCTGCCTCGATCCTGACGTCGCCGACCACGCCCGAACTCACGCAATTCGTGGGGACGGGGAACCTAAAATCATAACAGGGAGAGGAGAACCAAGGGATGACCAACAGAATGGTGCTGGGGACTGCCGCCGCGTTGTGCGGCCTCATCATGATGGCGGCAACGCCCGCGTCGGCCGATCTGCTCGACGACATCATGAAGGCGAAGAAGATCCGCATATCGACCGACCTCGCCATCCCGCCCTCGGGCATGATGGATTCCACCATGAAGCCGACGGGCTCCGATGTCGAAGTGGCGCAGATGCTCGCCAAGGATTGGGGCCTCGAGCTGGAATTCATCCAGACCACCGGTGCGACCCGCATCCCGAACGTCCTGACCGGCAAGGCCGACATCATCATCTCGACCCTGTCGGTGACGGCCGAGCGTGCCAAGGTGATCGACTTCACCAAGCGCTATGCGACGCTGCAATCCGACGTCGGCTGCCTGAAATCGTCGACCGTGAAGGACTGGCCGGACCTGAAGGACAAGTCGATCGGCGTCTCGCGCGGCACCACGCAGGACACAACCTTGTCCAACATGAAGGACAAGGACCTCAAGATCGCGCGCTATGACGACGATGCCACCATGGTGACGGCGGCGGTGTCGGGCCAGGTCGACTGCGTCGGCTCGTCCGCGACAATCATCAACCAGATCGGCGTGAAGAATCCCTCGCGCGTGTTCGAGTCCCGGATTCCGCTGGCGACCTTCGACCTCGCGATCGGCCTGAAGAAGGGTGAGCAGCCGCTGATGGACAAGCTCAACGCCTGGATCACCGACAACGTCAAGAACGGCAAGCTCAACGCCATCTACAAGAAATTCCACGGCGTCGATCTGCCGGCGGACATGCGCAGCTGAACTACGGGGAAAGATATCGTGACAGCCGCGCGCGGCTGTCACGATCAATGCAAAGATCAAGAAGGACAAAGAATGCGTCTCGTCATCGGATCCGACCACGCCGGCTGGCCGCTCAAACAGACCGTCATCGACCACATCCGCAAGCTCGGCCACGAGGTCATTGATGTCGGTTCCTATGACGACAAGCCGGTGGATTTCCCCGACATCGCCCGCGCCGTGGCGGCGAAGGTGACGTCGGGCGAAGCCGCGCGCGGCATCATGGTGTGCGGCACCGGCGTTGGCGCCTCGATCGCCGCCAACAAGATGAAGGGCATCCGCGCCGCGGTCTGCCACGACGTCCACTCCGCGCATCAGAGCGTCGAGCATGACGACGTCAACGTCATGTGCATCGGCGCGCAGATCGTCGGCGCCTGGCTCGCTGTCGATCTCGTGTCGTCGTACCTGTCCGCCGAATTCTCCACCGACGAGGATTTCCGCCGCCGCGTCGAGAAGCTGCGCGTCATGGACGAGGAAGGCTGAGGGCTCTCCGCCATGATCCTGGTGTTCGGATCGCTCAACATCGATCTGGTCGCGCAGGTTCCGGTGATTCCAGGTCCCGGCCGAACCGTGCTGGCGCCGTCCTACCGGACGCATTTCGGCGGCAAGGGTGCCAATCAGGCCGTTGCCGCCGCGCGGATCGCCGGGCCTGGACGCGTGAGCATGGCTGGCCGCGTCGGCCGGGACGGATTTGGCGACAGCGCGATCGAGAACCTCAGAGCCAACGGCGTCGACGCCGACGGCGTCATCAGAGCCGACGAGCCGACCGGCTGCGCTTTCATCACCGTCGATCAGGCCGGCGAGAACGCAATCACGGTGGCGAGCGGCGCCAACATGACGGCGCGTGCCGGCGATCTTGCGAGCGAGCTGTTCAATTTGGACACCGTGCTAGTGCTTCAGATGGAGGTGCCCTTTGCGCACGCGCTGGAAGCTGCCCGAAGAACCGCCGCGGCCTCCGGCACCGTCATCTGGAACCTTGCACCCGTTCCGGAGCAGATGACGCGTGAGATGGTCACCGAGCTTCTCGCCGTCACCGACTATCTCCTCGTCAACGAGCACGAGGCGCGCGACGCCGCCACCGCCATCGGCCTGGCGTCCGCCGACTACGAAGCCGCAAGCGCCGGACTCGCGAAGTCCGGCAACCTCACCTGCATTGTCACCGCCGGCGCACAAGGCGCGCTCGCCGTGACGGCGGAAGGCACCCGCCTGCGGGCGCCCGCCCAGCGCATCACGCCGGTGGACACGACCGGCGCCGGCGACACCTTCGTCGGCGCCTTTGCGGCGATGATCAGCGAAGGCGTGTCGCTGCAACGCGCGCTCGAAGTGAGTTGCGAAGCGGCGGCTTTGAAATGCCTCAAGGCCGGCGCCCAGACCGGCATGCCCATGCGCAGCGCGATGGGCTCCCTCGCGTAGGACTGATCGCCCGCATCGCTGCCCGCGGCTAAACTCTCCCGATTCCTGGAGGCTGTTTTGGCCTTTCTCTTCCTCCTCGCCGTCGGCCTCGTCGCCGGCACCATCTCCGGCATCGTCGGCACCGGCTCGTCGATCATGCTGATGCCGGTGCTGGTCTATGCCTATGGGCCGAAGGAGGCCGTGCCGATCATGGCGGTGGCCTCCGTCATGGCGAATTTTTCGCGGATCCTGGCCTGGTGGCGCGAGGTCGATTGGCGGGCCTGCGCGGCCTATTCGGTCACGGGCATCCCGGCGGCGGCGCTCGGCGCGCGGACGCTGCTGGCACTGCCCTCGCATGCCGTCGATCTCACCATCGGCCTCTTCCTGATCGCGATGGTGCCGGTGCGGCACTTTCTGGCGCGGCACGAGCTCAAGGCCAATCTCTGGCATCTCGCCATCGGCGGCGCGCTGATCGGCTATCTCACCGGCATCGTGGTCTCGACCGGGCCGCTCAGCGTGCCCTTGTTCCTGTTCTATGGCCTGTCCAAGGGCGCGTTCCTCGCCACCGAAGCGGCCTCCTCGCTGGGGCTCTATTTCGCGAAGTCGGTGACTTTCGAGCGTTTCGGCGCCCTGACCGGGGAGGTCTTCATCAAGGGTCTGATCGCGGGCGCCTCACTGATGTCGGGCGCCTTCATCGCCAAACGCTTCGTGCTGCATCTGAGGCCGGAAACCTTCCGCCTGCTGATGGACGCGATCATGATCGCAGCGGGGCTCTCGATGCTCTGGACCGCAACGCAGCCGTGACCCAGCCGCTACTCAGACAGCGAATTCGGGGGTGATCGATGGGCCGTCAGAGACGACGCGGCTCGCCACGGCCGGCTGCCCGTCGAGCCATTGCAGCACGGCCTCGAGTGGCTGCGGCCGCTGATAGAGGAACCCCTGCCCGAGCCGCACTCCGATCTCGCGCATGGCCTCCGCCTGCTCGGCGCGCTCGATGCCTTCGGCGACCAATGTCAGTCCCAGCGTGGCGGCGAGCGAGGCGATGACGCCGACAATGGCCTTGTCCTCGGCGCTGTCGGGGATCTCGCTGATGAACGCCTTGTCGATCTTCACCTTGTCGAGCGGAAACCGGCGCAGATGGGCGAGCGAAGAGTAGCCCGTGCCAAAATCGTCGAGCGCGATCGTGGCTCCCAGGCGCCGCAGGCGATGCAGCGTTTCGGAGGCGCTGGCGATGTTGTTGATCAGCGACCCTTCCGTGATCTCGAGCTCGAGCATCGATGCCGCGACACCGAAGCGCGCACAGGTCGCGCGCAGCTCGGCGGCGAGCGAGTGGTCGGCAAGCTCGGACGGCGGCAGATTGATCGCGATCCGCAGCTGCGGCCTGCCCGCAGCGGCCAATTGCTGCAAGGCCCGGCAGGCATCGGTCAGCACGTAGCGGGTCAGCCGCGCATTGTTCCCGCTGCGCTCGATCAGCGGCAGGAATTCGCCGGGGCCGATCACGCCGTGCTCGGGATGGCGCCAGCGGATCAGCGCTTCCAGACCGACGACCTCATGGCTGTCGAGATCGACCTGGCTCTGGTACCAGACCTCGAACTGGCCCTCGGCGAAGCCGGTGGGAATTGCGAGCTCGAGATCCCTGCGGCGGCGATAGTCGCGCTGAAGCGCTTCGTCCAGCACGGCGACCGTGCCGGGCGCCTTGCTCTTGGCGTGATAGAGCGCGATGTCGGCGAGCGTCGGCAGATGCGACAGTTCCGGATCGTCGGCGTGGCGCACGGCAAGACCGATGCTGGCGCGCGGCACCACCTGCTTGTCATGGAGGCGGATCGGCTCGGAAATGGCATCGAGCACGCGTTGAGCGAATGCGTGCGCGGCCTGCTCGTCGCTCACCTCGGGGCGAATGACGACGAACTCGTCGCCGCCGAGCCGGGCGACCCAGTCCTCGGCTTCGACCGCGCGACGTAGGCGCTGCGAAATCTGGACCAGGAACGCATCGCCGGCCTCGTGACCGAAGGTGTCGTTGATGCCCTTGAAGTCGTCGAGATCGATGAAACAGAACGCGACCAGCGTATCCGGCGCGCCTCCATTCTGGCTCGTCACGGCGAGGCGCTCGGTCAGGGAGCGCCGGTTCGGCAGCCCGGTGAGCGGATCGTGCGTCGCCATGTGCCCGAGCCGGTCCAGCGCGCCGGACGTCGTGTGCTGCATGGCGTTGAAAGCGCGCGCGAGCTGCCCGAATTCGTTCGAGGACGTGACATCGGCCGGATAGGCCCGGCCGTCCTGCTTGCTGCGCTGGATCGCCGACATCATGGCCGCGAGCGGCCGGCCGATGAAGATGTTGGCGGAGATGCGCATGGCGATCAGGGTCGCGAACGTTGCCAGCAGCCCGACGACGAGCAGCAACAGCAGGCGGCTGCCCGCATCCGCGTACAGCGTCGCACGCGAATAGGCGATGGCGATGCGGCCGGCCTGAACGGCCATATTGCCGTTGCTGTAGTGTATCGGGTGCGAGACTTCGGCGACCGACTGGCCTTGGGGGCGCGCGACCACGCGGGCGATCGCAGCGCCGGTATCGTCATAGACGGCCGCCGCCGCAATGGTCTCGTCGTGCATGATCTCGTTGAGCACGCCCGTGACCTGGTCGTAGCGCATCTTCCAGAGCGGCTCGGCGATCAGCTCGGCCCGGCTCTCGGCGACGCGGGCCATGCGGGCGTCGAGTTGCCTGAGCTGCGACCAGAAGCTCGATGCCTCGACGCCGGCGGAGGCGAGCAATTGCACCAGCAGCAGAACGGGCACGGTGGCCCAGATCATCGCGTGGACGACCGAGCGCAAGCGCGGCGGCGCTGCCTGCTCGTTGCGATCCGGCTCGGTCATCGCCTCATCCTTGCGCATCAGTCGGCAACGCCTTCGGCGACCGGCAGCGACGAGATGAGCGCATCGAGGGAAAAGTCATATTGACCGCAGCGCCCGGCCTTCGCCCGGAACCGCGCGAAGTCGATCCGGTCGAACGCACGGGTCTTGATGAGGTCGCCGACCGAAGCGAGATTGTCGCGCGTGATCGCTGACGTCTTGACCTCGACGCGGGGCGAGACGGCTGCAAAATCGCAGCCATCGGCATAATCGCGCAGGAGAATGATGGACCAGCCGCCGAGCAGGAAATGCCCGCCATCGGTCAGGAGCATGCGGCCCGCCTTGATCTCGCGCAGCGCATCCTCCGACCAGTTGAGGCCGACCACCTGGATGTTCTCGCCGGGCACGAGGCCGGCGGCGATCGTCGCGCGCAGCGCGCCGAGCGCCATCGGATCGTTTCCGGCCCAGATCCCGGCGGGCCGGATCTGCTTGCGCGCGGCCCAGCTCAGGTAATTTGCCGTGACCCGCTCGGCCTCGGACTTCGTCCAGTTGGCGAACAGCATGCGGTCCACCACGACGTCGGACGCAGCATCCACCGCGAGCGTGAGGCCGGCGTTGCGGGCGATCGAGGCGGGCGTGGTCTCGTCGCCACCGATGCCGAGAATGTGGATCTTGCCGTCCGCGCTCTGCCATTTCTCGGCACGCGCCGCCGTGATCAGCGCATTGGCCATCCGCGCGCCCGCGGTCTGAAGATCGGTCGTGATGTCGCCAAGCCAGGTCTTGAGCTTTTGCCTGGGCGGTCCAAGGCGCACCGCGTCCTCGCCGATCAGCGTGTTCGAAAGCAGCAGCGTCTTGACGCCCGCGGCTTCGGCCGCCTCCAGGATGGGAACGGCGGCGGATTCCTCGTTCGACAGGATGAGGAAGTCGGGCTTGTCGGGACGGGCCACCACGCCGAAGCCGAGCTCCTGCATGGTGCGGTGGTTCCGCTCGCTGGTCAGCACCTCGACATGGGCATCGAGCTTGCGGCCGGCGGCCTGCATGGTCTGCGCGACCATGTCCCAATAAACCTCGCCGGACTTGCCGGGATTGACGAAGACGATGTTGAGGGGCTTGGCGATGCTACCGCCAACGGACCCGAAGACGCCGCAGGCCATGCCCGCCGCGAGCAATATTCGCAGGAATCTCGTCAATTTCGCCGCCCCCATTGGTTCCGAGATTGGACCCACGTCCGCTAAGAATTGGCAAAATCGCACCGGGCACAGCGGCGCAGGGCTAACGAAAGGTATATCTCCCGTGCCGAATTGAGATATTCGAAGCGCCGGCGATCGGCCTGCCAATCCGTGCTATCAGCACATCTGAAACCCGCGACTCGCGCTCCCCATGGCCAAATCCACACTGTCCTTCGTCTGCCAGAACTGCGGCGCGGCCTATAACCGCTGGCAGGGCAAGTGCGAGTCCTGCGGCGAGTGGAATACGCTGGCGGAAGAAGACACCAGCGGCAGCGTGCCGGTGTCGATCCGCTCCAAGCGCAAGGGAAGAACCTTCGCGCTGGAGAGTCTCGCCGGAAAGAGCCCGGATGCGCCGCGCCTGTCCTCGGGGATGAGCGAGCTCGACCGCGTCACCGGCGGCGGCTTCGTGCGCGGCTCGGTGCTGCTGGTCGGCGGCGATCCCGGAATCGGCAAGTCGACGCTGCTGACGCAAGCGACCAGCCTGCTCGCGCGCGCCGGCCACCGCGTCGTCTACATCTCCGGCGAAGAGGCGGTCGCCCAGGTGCGCCTGCGCGCCGAGCGCCTCGGGCTGTCGGACGCGCCGGTGCAGCTCGCGGCCGAGACCTCGGTCGAGGACATCGTCTCGACGCTGTCGGAGGGCGCGGTGCCCCGGCTGATCGTGATCGACTCGATCCAGACCATGTGGACCGACACGGTGGAATCGGCGCCTGGCACGGTGACGCAGGTGCGCGCCTCGGCGCAGGCGCTGATCCGCTTCGCCAAAAAGACCGGGGCCGCCATCATCCTGGTCGGCCACGTCACCAAGGACGGCCAGATCGCCGGCCCCCGCGTGGTCGAGCACATGGTCGATGCGGTGATGTCGTTCGAGGGCGAAGGCTCGCAGCAATTCCGCATCCTGCGCGCGGTGAAGAACCGCTTCGGGCCGACCGACGAGATCGGCGTGTTCGAGATGACGGGCCTCGGCCTGCGCGAGGTCACCAACCCCTCCGAGCTGTTCCTGTCCGAGCGCGACCTCGGCACGCCCGGCACCGCGGTCTTTGCCGGCATCGAGGGCACGAGGCCCGTGCTGGTCGAATTGCAGGCACTGGTGGCCCCGACCTCGCTCGGCACCCCGCGCCGGGCCGTGGTCGGCTGGGATCCGAGCCGGCTCTCAATGGTGCTGGCGGTGCTGGAGGCCCATTGCGGGGTCAAGCTGTCCGGCCACGACGTCTATCTGAACGTTGCCGGCGGCCTTCGCATCCACGAGCCCGCGGCCGACCTCGCCGCTGCCGCGGCCCTGGTGTCGTCGCTGGTTAATGCGCAGTTACCCACCGATGCCGTCTATTTCGGCGAAATCTCGCTGTCGGGCGTGGTGCGCCCGGTGGCGCAGACCCCGGCCCGGCTCAAGGAAGCGGCAAAGCTCGGCTTCCAGCGCGCCGTGCTGCCCGAATCGGCACGGGGCGATGCGGGCGGCGATGCCGGACTGTCCCTGAACGCGGTGAACAGCCTGACGACATTGGTGGCCGAGATCGCAGCGCGGGGCTCCCGCCGGGGCGAATCCGGTGCACAGCCAGAGAAAAATGCCACACCGGCCAGATTCCGCCGCGGAGAGGGTTAGGTGGAGGTGACGCCGGAGGCCTCCGCCGCTATACAGCCGTCACAAAAGCAGCATGGGATTGCGTGGTTGCGGCCTTGCCGGGAACGCCTTCTGCCCTTCTTTTAGGGCAGCGGCCAAGCACCGATTCGCTAGAGCACCTTTGAAGTACGAGCGGACCAGACCAGCCGATGCCAGTAACCATCCTCGACCTGATCCTGCTCGGTGTGATGCTGATCTCGGGCCTGCTCGCGATGGTTCGCGGCTTCATGCGCGAAATCCTGTCGATCGCGGCCTGGGGTGCCGCGGCGATCGTGACGCTGTATTCGTTCTCGAAGCTGCTGCCGACCGCCAAGACCTATTTCAACAACGACACGGTCGCGAGCGTCGTCGTGGTGGCCGGCGTGTTCATCGGCACCCTGGTCGTGGTCTCCGTCATCACGGTCCGGATCTCCGACATGATCCTGGATTCGCGGATCGGCGCGCTGGATCGGACCCTCGGCTTCCTGTTTGGGCTGGCTCGCGGGCTTTTGATCGTCGTGGTCGCGTTCCTGTTCTTCACCTGGCTGGTGCCGGACAAGCAGCGCCCCGACTGGGTCAGCGGGGCCAAGTCCCGCGTCGTGCTGCAGGGAACCGGCGATTGGCTGATGGCCCTCTTGCCTGACGACCCCGAGAACACCATCTTGAAGAGATTCAAGAAAAACAAACCAGATGATGATCAAGCTGAATCCGAGCAGCAGCCTTCGGGCAGTGGCGACGGGTACAGTAAGTCGGCTCGTGACGGCATGAAAAAGCTGATCGAGAAACCTGCGGCGCGTTGATAGGGCCCCAAAAGAGAGGCGAGAACGAGATGCGACACCCTGACCAGGACGCCCTGCTTGATCTCGATCCAAACGCCGGTCCAGGCCCGGCGGCGCTTGAGCTTCAGGACGATCTGGAAGGCGATACGCTGCGCGAGGAATGCGGCGTCTTCGGCATCTACGGCCACCCTGATGCGGCCGCCATCACCGCGCTCGGCCTTCACGCGCTCCAGCACCGCGGCCAGGAGGCCGCCGGCATCGTCTCCTACGACGGCAGCCGCTTCCACTCCGAACGCCGCCTCGGCCTCGTCGGCGACACCTTCTCCCGCCGCGAGGTGATCGACCGCCTGCCCGGCAATGTCGCGGTCGGCCATGTCCGCTACGCCACGACCGGCGCGACCATCCTGCGCAACGTGCAGCCGCTGTTCGCCGAGCTCAATGCCGGCGGTCTCGCGGTCGCTCACAACGGCAACCTCTCCAACGGCCTGACGTTGCGCCGCGAGCTCGTCAAGAACGGCGCGATGATGCAATCGACTTCCGACACCGAGGTGATCCTGCACCTGGTGGCGCGCTCCAAGCGCGTCCGCTTCATCGAGCGCTACATCGACGCGCTGCGCGAGATCGAGGGCGCCTATGCGCTGGTCTCGCTGACCAACAAGAAGCTGGTCGGCGCGCGCGATCCGCGCGGCATCCGCCCGCTGGTGCTCGGCGAACTCGACGGCTGTCCGATCCTGACCTCGGAGACTTGCGCCCTCGACATCATCGGCGCCCGCTTCGTGCGCGATATCGAGCCCGGCGAAGTCATCGTGTTCGACGAGAACGGCCAGGACATCCACAAGCCGTTCCCGCCGATGGCGCCGCGCCCCTGCATCTTCGAATACATCTACTTCTCGCGGCCGGATTCCATCGTGCACGGCCGTTCGGTCTACGAGGTGCGCAAGGCCTTCGGCGCGCAGCTCGCGCGCGAGAGCCATGTGCCTGTCGACGTCGTCGTGCCGGTGCCGGATTCCGGCGTGCCGGCCGCGGTCGGCTACAGCCAGCATTCCGGCGTGCCGTTCGAGCTCGGCATCATCCGTAACCATTATGTCGGCCGCACCTTCATCCAGCCGACGCAGGCGATCCGCGAATCCGGCGTGCGCATGAAGCACTCGGCCAACCGTGCCGCGATCGAAGGCAAGCGCATCATCCTGATCGACGACTCGCTGGTGCGCGGCACCACCTCCAAGAAGATCGTGCGCATGATGCGCGATGCCGGTGCCAAGGAAGTGCACTTCCGCCTCGCTTCGCCCCCGATCCTCTATCCCGATTATTACGGCATCGACCTGCCCGACCGCGGCGGCCTGCTGGCGGCGACACATACGCTGGAGGAGATGCGCGAGCTCATCGGCGCCGACTCGCTCGCCTTCCTGTCGATCGACGGCATGTACCGCGCCATGGGCGAGCCGGGCCGCGACCCCGCCAATCCGAAGTTTGCGGATCACTGCTTCACCGGCGTCTATCCGACCCACCTCACCGACCAGACCCAGACCGAGCCGCAGCCGCGGCAATTGTCGCTGCTGGCGGAGGCGAGCTGACGCGAGGCCGCGACGATGCAGGTTGCCATCGCCATAGTCTGCGGACTGGTGTTGATCGGCTTTGTTGTGTTCGCCTTCAGACAAGGCATGAAGGTCACCCCCGACGGCTCGGGAAACGGAACCAACAGCGACAATGTTCAATCGGGCGGCGGTAGCTAAAGCTTGAGGGCCAAATTCCGTCGTGGCTGGGCTTGTCCCGGCCGTCCACGGCTGTAAAACCCCGCCATGACAAAGCCCCTCGCTGACCGTATCGCTCTCGTCACCGGCGCCTCGCGCGGCATCGGTTTCGCCACGGCAATCGCACTGGCGAAAGCCGGCGTGCATATTGTGGCCACCGCACGTACGCAAGGAGGGCTGGAAGAGCTCGACGACGAGATCCGCAAGGACGGTGGCAGTGCCACCCTGGTGCCGCTCAACCTCACCGATTCCGACGGCATCGCGCGTCTTGGCGCCGGCCTGCACGAGCGCTACGGCAAGCTCGATATCCTGGTCGGCAATGCCGGCGTGCTCGGCCCGTCCTCACCGATCGGCCACATCGAGCTGAAGACCTTCACCGACGTGATGGCCGTGAACGTCTCCGCGAACTTCCAGCTGATCCGCTGCATGGAACCGCTGCTGAAGCAGTCCGATGCCGGCCGCGCCGTGTTCATCACCTCGGGTGCCGCCAACAAGGCCACCGCTTACGTCAGCCCCTACGCGGCCTCCAAGGCCGCACTGGAGACGCTGGCACGTGCCTGGGCGCAGGAAACCGCAAACACGAAGCTGCGCGTCAACCTGTTCAATCCGGGCCCGGTGCGCACCCGCATGCGGGCCACCCTGATGCCCGGCGAGGATCCGGCGACGCTCGACACGCCCGAGCAGGTCGCAGAATTCATCGTGCCGCTGTGCGCGCCCGACTGGACCGAGACCGGCAAATTCTACGATTACAAGACCCGCACCCTGATGAGCTTCCGCGCGCCGGCCTGATTGCCCTCCGACGCCTTGGACGTCATGCCGGCGGTAATGTCCGTACCGCCGAGTTCGATACCGGAAAGCACATTTAGAATTTCAAGCCGACATCGAACGCGCTGAAATAGCGTCTCAACGCATTTTGCCCAAAAGTTAACCGATGGATGACGCTACGACGCAGCGTCATCCGGCTTTAGGTGCATTGCCGTCGGCCATGGGACACTGTAGAGCGTCAATTGGAACAAGGCTCCCGAAGAGAGCCGTCCGCATATTTGACAATGGAGGAAGCCTTTATGACGATGCCCGCACGCCGCGCCGCGGCTCTTCTGGCCTGTGCCGCTTTCGGCTTTGCCACATCCGCCTTCGCGCAAGACAAGACCATCAAGATCGGCGTGCTCAACGACATGTCGAGCCTCTATGCCGACATCGGCGGCCCGAACTCGGTGGCGGCAGTGAAGATGGCGGTCGAGGATTCCGGCCTGAAGGCCAAGGGCTGGACCATCGAGGTGCTCTCCGGCGATCACCAGAACAAGCCCGACATCGGCGTCAACATCGCCCGGCAATGGATCGACGCCGACAAGGTCGACGCCATCGCCGACACGCCGAGCTCCGGCGTCGCGCTCGCGGTGAGCAACCTCGTCAAGGAAAAGAATGCGGTGCTGCTCAATTCGGGTGCGGCCACCGCCGACCTCACCGGCAAGGCCTGCACGCCCAACACCGTGTCCTTCACGTACGACACCTACATGCTCGCCAACGGCACCGGCAAGGCGCTGACCAAGGCGGGCGGCGACAGCTGGTTCTTCCTCACCGCGGATTATGCCTTCGGCCATGCGCTGGAGCGTGATACCGGCGCGGTCGTCACGGCGACCGGCGGCAAGGTGCTCGGCGGCGTCAAGCACCCGCTGAACACGGCCGACTTCTCCTCCTTCCTGCTGCAAGCGCAGTCCTCCAAGGCCAAGATCATCGGCCTTGCCAATGCGGGCGGCGACACCACCAACGCGATCAAGCAGGCCGCCGAGTTCGGCATCGTCCAGGGCGGCCAGAAGCTCGCCGCGCTGCTGCTGTTCATCAACGACGTGCACTCGCTCGGCCTGAAGACCGCGCAGGGCCTGACCTTCACCGAGTCGTTCTACTGGGACCTCAACGACCAGACCCGCGAATGGTCGAAGCGTTTCCAGAAGGTCTCGCCCAAGGGCTCGATGCCCTCGATGACGGTTGCGGGCCTCTACGCCGAGATCCTGCATTACCTCAAGGCGATGGAAGCGCTCGGCAGCAATCCGCGTGACGGCGCCAAGGTCGTCGCCAAGATGAAGGAGCTGCCGACCGACGATCCGCTGTTCGGCAAGGGCCCGCTGCGCCAGGACGGACGCCGCCTCATCCCCGCCTATCTGTTCGAGGTGAAGAAGCCCGAGGAGTCGAAGGGGCCGTGGGACTATTACAAGCTGGTCGCCACCATCGCGCCGGAAGATGCGGCCAAGCCGCTCAAGGACAGCGACTGCCCGCTGGTGAAGAAGTAGGATCGTAGGGAGCATGCGGCTGCGCAAAGCGCAGTCCGCTGGCGTAACCCACCTCTTCCGCCTCCGCGGAAATGAAAGAGGTGGGTTACGCCTCGCGGTTTGCGCTTCGCGCGAACCGCGAGGCTAACCCACCCTACGAGACTGTCCTGGTCGCACCCAGCGACCGCACCGCGATCGCCACGCACACCACCATCAGCACCGCGGCGAGCAGGAACGGTGCGCCGGGCAGATGCAGCGGCGCGCTGGCGCCGATGAAATAGGAAAATGTCAGCGTGAACAGGAACGGGCCGACGAGCTGCGACACGCTCTGCACGCTCGCGGTTGCGCCCTGCAGCTGGCCCTGCTGATCCGGCGCGACGAGCCGCGTCATCAGCGCTTGCGAGGCGGCACCAGAGATGCCCCACAGCGCCAGAATGGGAATCCCGAGCCAGGATAGCGGTCCGGTCGGCGCAGCGCCGAGGACCACGAATCCGATCGCGCCACAGCAGAGGCCGAGCAGGAGCGCGTTGCGCTCGCCGAGCGCATGCACGATGGGGCCGATCGCAAAGCCCTGCACCACCATGGCGCAGATGCCGACCATGGCGAGCGTCAAGCCCACCGTCTTGGCATCCCAGCCGTAGCGATAGGTCGCGTAGAGCACGAAGGTCGAGGGCAGCACGACATGGGCGACCTGCGCGATGAAGTTGACGATCGACAACGCGGCAAGCAGCGCGTCGGAGCGCAGCAGATGCAGCGCCCCGAGAGGACTGGCGCTGCGCCAGCGCAGCGGCGCGCGCTTGTCGGGCGCCAGCGACTCCGGCAGCACGAACAGGCCATAGAGCGCGTTGGCGAAGCTCAGGGCCGCCGCGGCCCAAAACGGCAGCCGCGGATCGATGTCGCCGAGCAGGCCGCCGAGCGCTGGCCCCAAGATGAAGCCGGCGCTGAAGGCCGCACCGATCCGGCCGAAGACCGCCGCACGGCGTTCCGGCGGCGTGATGTCGGCGATATAGGCGAAGGCGGTCGAGATGCTCGCCGAGGTGATGCCGGAGATCACGCGGCCGATGAACAGCCACGCAAGCGACGGCGCCAGCGCCATCAAGACGTAATCGGCCGCGAGCCCGAAATTCGACAGCAGCACCACCGGCCGGCGTCCGAAACGATCGGACAGCGCACCAAGCACCGGCGAGAACACGAACTGCATCAAGGCCCAGGCGGTGCCGAACAGGCCGAAGATGCGCGCGGCATGTGCGGTGTCGTTGTCGACGAAGCTTTCGATCAGCTTCGGCAGGACCGGCATGATCACGCCGAGCGCGACCATGTCGAGCAGGATGGTGACGAAGATGAAGGCGACCGCGCCGCGCGGGGCCGGCGCTGCGTCCTGCACCACCGCCTCGCCGGCACCGTCGCTCACGATGGCCGCTTGCGCTTGTGCGCGAAGGGATTGGCCTTCTCGCGCAGCGTGATGCGCACCGGCGTGCCCGGCAGCTCGAAGGTCTCGCGCATGGAATTGGTGAGATAGCGCAAGTAGGATTGCGGCACGGCGTCCGCGCGCGAGCAGAACAGCACGAAGCTCGGCGGCCGGGCCTTGGTCTGCGTGATGTAGTTCAGCTTCAGCCTGCGGCCGGAGACCGCCGGCGGCGGGTTGGCCTGGATCGCCTGCTCGAACCAGCGATTGAGCGCCGAGGTCGGCACGCGCCTGTTCCAGATCGCATAGGCGTCCTGGATCGCCTGCATCAGGCGATCGATGCCCTCGCCCATCAAGCCCGAGACGGCGACGATGGGCACGCCCTTGAGCTGCGGCAGCCAATGATCGGCATCGCGGCGCAGGCCGGAGATCGCGCCGCCGCCCTTGGTCTCCATCAGATCCCATTTGTTGACGGCGAGCACGACCGCCCGTCCCTCGCGCTCGATCAGGTCGGCGATGCGCAGGTCCTGCTCCTCGAAGCGGTTCTGCGAATCCATCATCAGCACGACCACTTCGGCAAAGCGCACCGCGCGCAGTGCATCCGCAACCGAGAGCTTTTCCAGCTTCTCCTCGATGCGCGAGCGCCGGCGCAGGCCCGCGGTGTCGAAGACGCGGAAATCGCGGCCCTTCCAGTTGATCTCGACCGCGATGGAATCGCGCGTGGTGCCGGCCTCGGGGCTGGTCAGCAGCCGCTCCTCGCCGAGCAGATGGTTGATCAGCGTCGACTTGCCGGCATTGGGCCGGCCGACGATCGCGACCCGAATCGGGCGCGTGGCCGCCTCTTCCTCGGAGATCGGCGCGTCGTCCTCATCGTCGTCTTCCTCGACGGGTTCGGGCATCAGCTTGGCCAGCGCATCGTAGAGCTCGCCCATGCCCTCGCCGTGCTCGGCCGAGATCTGGATGGGATCGCCGAGGCCGAGCGCGAATGCTTCCATTGCGCCGGCATCGCCGTGCTTGCCCTCGCTCTTGTTGGCGACCAGCAGCACCGGCTTGTCGGCCTTGCGGGCGAAATCGGCGAAGGCGCGATCGGTTGGCGTCAGGCCGATGCGGGCGTCGACCACGAAGAACAGCGCGTCGGCCTGCGCGATCGCGGTCTCGGTCTGCTCCTGCATGCGCGCGGTCAGCGAGCCCTTGGCGCCCTCGTCGAGGCCGGCGGTATCGATGATGGTGAAGCGGAGATCACCGAGCCTGGCCTCGCCTTCGCGGCGGTCGCGGGTGACGCCCGGCAGGTCATCGACCAGCGCGAGCTTCTGCCCAACCAGGCGGTTGAACAGCGTCGACTTGCCGACATTGGGCCGGCCGATGATGGCGATCGTGAAGGACATCGGTCATTCGTGCGCTGCCGAGGCTGCGCCTGTCAATGCAACGGGAAATATTGTTTGAGCATGATCTTTTCGGAAAACCGCTTCACACTTTGCGCTAACGCGGCCCTCCGGGTCCGGATCATGCTCTAGCGCGAGAAGCTGCCGCTCGGCAGCGGTGCCGGGAAGGCGCTCTGCGATTGCTGCTGCGGGGGCTTGGTCGGCTGCGCCTGCTGGGCCGGCTGATCCGGCGGCGGCGCGGTGGTGCGCCTGCGGACGATCTTGTGCTTGGGCGGCGGAGCGGACGTCGCTGGTGCTGCCTCCGGCTGGGCCTCGCCGTCGACCTCGCCGACGGGCGCTTCGGCCGGCGCGGCGGACTGCTTGGTATTCTTTGCCTTGGCCCCCTTTGCCGGCTTGGCCGGCTCCGGCTCCGCAGGCAGGGCCGCGACGGCAGGTGCGTTCGGGTCGGGCTGCTGCTGCTGTGCGCCTTTGTAGAGATCCCTTGGCACGCCCTGCTCGAGCCCCGGCACCCCCTCGGGGAAGACCGGCTTGCGGTCGCCCGGCAGCTTCTTCTTGGTGTCGAGGAAGTCGAGCAGATCGCTCGGATCGAAGCTGGAGCAGCCGCCCAGGGCGCCGGTGAAGGCGATCAGGACGGCGGCTGCGATCAAGCGTGGCGTGCGGCGCATCTTGGTGTCTCGTTACGTCAGAGAACCGTCGTCAGCTTTTGGCGACGGGTGGCAACAAAGCCTGGAGCGCCTCGGCGCGAGAGCGCAGGCCGGGCGGCGTTTCGCCGTCTCCGTCAATCGCCTCGAGCCATTTGCGGGCTGCAGTCATGTCGTTGTTACGCCAGGCCGACAGCGCCAGCATCTCGCGGGCGGTGTGGCGGAAGGTCGATTTCGGCGCGGCGGAAGCTTCCAGCCGCTGCTGGATGTCGGCATAGCCGGCGCTGTCGAGCAGGAGCCCCGCGGCGCGGATCTTGGCCAGATCCTGCCACTCGCCGCCAATGCTGCGGTCGGCGGCGATGTCGTCATACATCTTCGCGGCCGCCTTGGGATCGCGGCTCGCGGCCTCCGCCGCAGCACGTAGCCGCGCCAGGGTGCGATAGCCGGACGGCGCCTTGGCGGCGAGCTCGGTGAAGGCCTTCTCGGCGTCCTCGTGCTTGCCCTGCTCAGACAGCTCGGCGGCCTTCTCGAAAGCGGCGCCGGCCGCGGCGGCCTTCTGGGCCTCCAGGTACCTATACCCCTGCCAGCCACCGGCGCCGGCGACGATCAGCACCATCAGCGCGATGAAGTAGATCGAATACTTGTCCCACAGCTTCTTGAACTGTTCGCGACGTACTTCCTCGTTGACTTCGTCAAATAATTCAGACACTTATGCCAATCCCATGCCCGTCCGGGTGCGCGCGCCAAAGCGTTCGCGTCAGGAATCCCGTCCCCGTGTGGCGGCGAGGTAGCCTAACGATATGGCGGTGGCAAGGCAAAGCGAGCCCGATCAAGGCGTTAACCACCCGGGACATCCCGAATGCCCCTGCCCGGCTCAAGCTCCCAGCAGCTCCCGCAGCTGGCGCTTCAGCACCTTGCCGTTGGCGTTGCGCGGCAGCGGGTCTGCCGTGATCGCCATGGTTTCGGGAACCTTGTAGTCGGACAGGCGCTCGGCGCACCAGGCGCGCAGGTCCGTATCGGTTACCGGCTGTCGCGTCACCACCACGGCGTGGACGCGCTCGCCCAGCACCGGGCAAGGCCTGGCAATGATCGCGCTCTCGACCACGGCGGGATGGCCGGCCAACACGGATTCGACCTCGGCCGAATAGATCTTCAGGCCGCCGCGATTGATCATGTCCTTCTGCCGGTCGAACACGCGAACGAAGCCTTCCGCATCGACCGAGCCGAGATCGCCGGAATGCCAGAATCCGCCCGTAAAGCTTTCGGCGGTGGCCTTCGGGTTATTCCAGTAGCCCTTGATCACGGAGGCGCTCTGGATCCAGAGCTCGCCGATCTCGCCGGGAGGCAGCTCGCGCCCGTCCGGGCCCATCACAGCGATGCGCGCGCCGGGACACGGCAGACCGACGCTGTCGATGTGGCGCTCGGTCAGCTCGCCCGGCATGATGGTCGAGGGCGAGGTCGTCTCGGTCGCGCCGTAGCAGTTCATCAGCTTCAGGCCGGGAATCTTCGCCTTGAGCTTCTCGATGGTGGCGACCGGCATCGGCGCGCCGCCGAAGCCACCGATCCGCCAGCTCGAGAGATCATAGCCGTCGAAGTCGGGCTGGAGCAGGCAGAGATTGTACATCGCCGGCACCATCACCGTGTAGGTGACGCGCTCGCGCGAGGCGAGCTTGAGGTAATCGGCGGCCTTGAACTCGGGCATGATGATCAGCGTGCCGCCGCAGCGGATCATGGTCGTGATGTTGGCGACGACGCCGGTGACATGGCCGAGCGGCACCGCTGCGATCGAGCGATCGGCTCCCGTCAATTGCAGGCAGGATACGAACACCATGGAGGAATGGACGATGTTGCAATGGGCCAGCATCGCGCCCTTCGGCTTGCCCGTGGTGCCTGAGGTGTAGAGGATCATCGCGGTGTCCTCTTCGCTCACCTCGATCGGTGCCGATGCCGGAGCGTTTTCGGCGAGCGAAGAGAAGCTCGACCGCGCGGCATCGTCATCGATGGCAATGCGATGGATCACATCGGGCACGTCCTTTGCGTCGGGCAGTCGCTCGGCGAGCGAGGCCTCGTGGATCAGGATCTTCGCGCCGCAATCGGCGAGCACATAGGCGATCTCCGGCTTCTGCTGACGCGTGCTGAGCAGCACGGTCGCCAGCCCCTCATGTGCCGCGGCAAACAGCAGCAGCGGAAACTCGATGCGGTTGCCGAGCAGGATGGCGAGGCGATCGCCACGCTGCAATCCGAGCTTACGCAATCCCGCAGCGATCCGCGCGGCCTGCTCCGCTGCCTGCCGCCAGCTCAGACGGACATTGCCGCAGATCAAGGCTTCGCCATCGGCATTGCGTCCGCGCGCCTCCGCGATCATCGCCCAGAGGCTCGATGGCCGATCGCAAAATGCCGGCACCACCCGCTCGCCAAAACGCGACTCGAGCCGCATCGGCGGGATCTGAGATTGCGACCAGTCCATGGGATGCCCTCGGCTTGTTGCTCTCGTTATCTTCCCCGCACGGTCAGGCGAGCCCCGTCTTGCGCCGATCGGCTAGACCCCGATCACGGGCACACCGATCACCACCGGATGGAACGCGAAGGCCAGGGCCAGATAGGCGACCACGCCGACCGCGACCGCGATCAGATCGTTGGTCGGGCCGCCGACCGGAATCGGCGGGGCACCGGCGTCGGTGCGAGCTTTCAGCGAGATGCGGTCATAGACCGCCCAGGCGAGGAACGAGCCGAACAGGATTATGGAGCCGAGATCGCCATTGGCGAGCAGATGCGCCGCGGCCCACAGCTTGATGCCAGCCAGCATCGGATGCTTCAACGTCGCATAGATGCGGCCACGCATGTAGGACGCCACCACGAGGATGACTGCAGGCAGCATCAAGGCCAACGCGATGTGCTTCATCGCCTTCGGCGGATACCAGACGTCGATCCAGCCGGAGCTGCGGTAGTGGGCATAGCCCCAGATGATCAGCGCCAGCCCCGCGAGTGAGACCGCCGAATAGAGGAGCTTGTAAGTCCCCTCGCCCAGCCTCGCGATCGCCTGCGCGCGGGCCTTCCGTCTGGTTGTGAAAATATGGGATGCAAAAAACAGCACCAGCCCCAGGATCATGACCAGCAGGCCCACGACATCCTCCCCGCAAAGCAGCCCCCGCCACTGAGGTATCATCGATCGGCCGATGCTCGCAACTCGCGCGCTATTTGCCGAGCTCCCGATTGTCGACATAACGGATCGCGATGGGCCGCCCGGCCAACGCCCCGCCGAGCCCGCTGGTCAATTTCAGCGGCAGACAGGCCTTCAGCGATGCATTGATGGCGTTCAGATAGGTCGTCCGGGTGTCCGCCGGCACGCCCGCAGTCGCGTATGTGAGGCGCGGCGGGCCGATCAGGCCGCCGGTCTTGTTGAAGCTGAAGCGCACCGACATCTGCATGCCTGCGCGCGCATGGTCCGATGGCGGCGACCAGCAGCTGCGCAGCGCGGCGAAGAGATCGCCGATCGTGTCGAGATCGTGATCGGGCTTCCGGTATTTGGCGCGGTCGGCCTCGGCAGGCACGCTCTCGATCGTGAGCTGGAGGTTCTGGCCGTAAGGGTAGTCGATCTCGGGAATACAGGGGCCGGGCTCGAGCGGGCTGCAATAGGATGGCGTGCAGGGCTCGCCGTCGAGCACGCTGCAAGGCTCGTGCGCGAACGGAAGCGGATTGATCTGGCGTCGCTGCGCGTCGGCGGCGATCGAGGTCATTGCCAGCAAGGCAAGAACAAGAATGCAGCGCCACATGTACCGGGACCGCAATGGCATTTGCAACAGGTGGCGACGGCTATAAAAGCTTCAAGGCTGGCCGCGATGGTTCGCTTCACTCGACAATCTGATCCGCTTGCGCCACCAGCGTGGGCGGTAAATTCAGCCCCAACGCATTGGCTGTCTTGAGATTGAGCAGGAACTGGAATTCATTCGGTTGTTGGACTGGCAAGTCTGCGGGACGGGTTCCTCTCAAGACGCGGTCGACATAATCCGCCGAGCGACCGACGAGCTGCGTAATCGAGACTCCGTAAGACATCAGCCCGCCGTCCGTGACGAAGGACGGGAACGGATACATCGCCGGCAGACGATGCGCGGCCGCCAAGTTCAGAATCAATTGCCGATGAACGAGTGGAAATGCGTCGGGAAAGATCAGCAGCCCGCCGTCTGGCTGCTCTGCAAAGCGGGAGATCGCCTGTTCGAGCTCGGCGGCGTTGTGCGCCGGCGCCGGAACGAGCTGGAGCTGGACTGCCGGAATGGCCGCTTGCACGGACGGCATCAAGATCATGGGCGCCGTGCGCGGATTGAAGATTGCGGCAACCCGTCGTATCGCCGGGGCCGCCTGCTTGAGCAATTGCAGCCACTTGCCGGCCATTTCAGGCTCGAAAGTCGTGAAGCCCGTGATATTTCCGCCCGGCTTGCCCAGGCTTTGGACGAAACCGGCACCCACGGGATCGGCAACGACCGTGAAGATGATCGGCAAGGTCGGCGCGCGTCGCCTCAGGGCTTCCACAGAGGGAGTGCCGATTGCCAGAAGCACCTCCGGCCCCCACTTCACGAGCTCCGCCGCCTGGGCATCGGCAACATTCGGATCGCCGGCCCACCAGCGATACTCGATATGGATGTTGCGCTCCTGTTCCCAACCGAGTTCACCCAGACGCTGTCTCAGTTTCTGGTAGCCGGCCTGGCTCTCCGGATCGCTCGCCCTGCCTCCCGCCAACACACCGATCCGCCGCACATTCCCCTGCGCGGATGTGCTCAGCGGAAAGGCCGCCGCGCCTGCAGCGAGCATGATGAATTCGCGCCGCCTCATGACCGTCGACCTCGCTATGCGTTGCCGTCCTGCATCACGGAGAACGTCTGGGAAACATTACCCCTTTTTCTTGACGTCCTTGACGTTGCTGAACTCGATGCCCTCGGCACGCTCCTTGGTGTAGCCGAGGTAGAACTCGTTGCGGGCGAGATAGACAGGATCGCCGTCGACGTCGTCGGCAATGCTCGAATTATTGGCGGCGATGAAGCTGTCGAGCTTCTTGCGGTCCTCCGAGGAGACCCAGCGCGCCAGCTGGAACTCGCTGACCTCGAATTCGACCGGCAGCGAATATTCCGCCTCGAGCCGGGCCTTGAGCACATCGAGCTGCAGCGCGCCGACCACCCCGACCAGCGCCGGGGCGCCGTCGCGGGGGCGGAACACCTGCACCACGCCCTCTTCCGACATCTGCTGCAGCGCTTCCTTCAGCTTCTTCGCCTTCATCGCGTCGGTGAGACGGACACGGCGGACGATTTCCGGCGCGAAGCTCGGCACGCCGACGAAGTTGAAATCCTCGCCCTCGGTCAGCGTATCGCCGATGCGCAGCGTGCCGTGGTTGGGAATGCCGACGACGTCGCCGGCGAAGGCTTCGTCCGCGACCGAGCGGTCCTGCGCGAAGAAGAATTGCGGGCTCGACAGCGGCATGCTCTTGCCGGTGCGCACGAGCTTGGCCTTCATGCCGCGGCTGAGCTTGCCCGAACACAGGCGCGCAAACGCGATGCGGTCGCGGTGGTTGGGATCCATGTTGGCCTGGATCTTGAACACGAAGGCGCTCATGCGCGGATCGGTGGCCTCGACCTTGCGCTGGTCGCTGTCCTGTGCGCGCGGCTCGGGCGCGAACTTGCCGAGGCCCTCCAGGAGGTCGCCGACGCCGAAATTACGCAGCGCGCTGCCGAAATAGACCGGCGTCAGGTGGCCTTCGCGGAACGCGTCCAGCTCGAACGGCTTCGACGCCTCGGTGACGAGCTCGAGCTCGTCCTTCACGGCGGAGACGTCGAGATTGGCGTTGAGCTTGGCGAGCTCTTCGATCTCGATCTCGAGCGCCGCGCCGGTCTTGGCGCCGCCGCCTTCGAGCAGGCGCACGCCGCCATTGACGACGTCATAGGTGCCGAGGAAGTCGCGGCCGCGGCCGACCGGCCAGGTCATCGGCGTGGTGTCGAGCGCCAGCGTCTTCTCGATCTCGTCGAGCAGCTCGAACACGTCGCGACTCTCGCGGTCCATCTTGTTGATGAAGGTGATGATCGGGATGTCGCG
Source organism: Bradyrhizobium sp. IC4059 (assembly GCF_020193615.1). Taxonomy (NCBI): domain Bacteria; kingdom Pseudomonadati; phylum Pseudomonadota; class Alphaproteobacteria; order Hyphomicrobiales; family Nitrobacteraceae; genus Bradyrhizobium; species Bradyrhizobium sp. IC4059. The sequence goes on along the minus strand of NZ_JADYVH010000002.1, from coordinate 403,674 downwards.
CAGACGGCACACCTCGAACAGCTTTCGGGTGCGCGCCTCGATACCCTTGGCCGCGTCGATCACCATCACGGCGGAATCGACCGCCGTCAGCGTGCGATAGGTATCTTCCGAAAAGTCCTCGTGGCCCGGCGTGTCCAGCAGGTTGAAGACGAGGCCTTCGAACTCGAAGGTCATCACCGAGGTCACCACCGAGATGCCGCGTTCGCGCTCGATCTTCATCCAGTCCGAACGCGTGTTGCGCCGCTCGCCTTTGGCCTTGACCTGGCCGGCGAGGTTGATAGCGCCGCCGAACAGCAGCAGCTTTTCGGTCAGCGTGGTCTTGCCGGCGTCGGGATGGGAGATGATCGCAAAGGTCCGCCGCCTCGCCACCTCGGCGGCAAGCGGGGAACGGGCCGGCGATTCGGCTGTGGTGGCGGCGATGTCGGACATGGCGGGAGCGTGTGGCAGGGAAAACGGGCCTGATCAAGCCTCATTTGGTGATTGCGAAGGTTTCCGGCCAGCCCCATATCCCCCTTTTGGGAGGACGACCTCCCTGCCCATCAGCACACCAGCCGCGGGGACGACCCTGCCTTGAATGGAGGGTCGTCATGGCCTGGAGCATCCTGTTCGTCGCCGGTCTCCTCGAGATCACCTGGGCCATCGGCCTGAAATACACCGAGGGCTTTAGCAAGCTTGTCCCGTCCGCGGTCACGCTCGCGGCCATGGCCGGCAGCGTCATCCTGCTCGGATTTGCGCTCAAATCCCTGCCCGTCGGAACCGCCTATGCGGTCTGGACCGGCATCGGCGCGGTCGGCACCGCGACGCTCGGCATGGTTCTGTTCGGCGAGCCGGCGACGGCCTTCCGCCTCGCCAGCATCGGCCTGATCGTCGCCGGCATCATCGGACTGAAGCTCGTCACTTGACGAGCTGGACCACCCACCAGGTCAGCGCGGCCACGATGCCTGAGGCCGGGATCGTGATCACCCAGGCATAGACGATGGAGCTTGCGACGTTCCAACGCACGGCCGAGACGCGGCGGGCGGCGCCGACGCCGACGATGGCGCCGGTGATGGTGTGGGTGGTCGAGACAGGAACCCCGAGGTAGGTCGCCATGAACAGAGTCACCGCGCCCCCGGTCTCGGCGCAAAAGCCCTGCATCGGGGTCAATTTCGTGATGCGCAGGCCCATGGTGCGGACGATGCGCCAGCCGCCCATCAGCGTGCCCAGCGCCATCGCCGCCTGGCACGACAGCACCACCCAGAACGGCACCGAGAACTCGCTGCCGAGATGGCCCTGCGAATAGAGCAACACCGCGATGATGCCCATGGTCTTCTGCGCGTCGTTGCCGCCATGGCCGAGCGAATAGAGCGAAGCGGAGACGAATTGCAGGATGCGGAAGGCGCGGTCGACCGCGAACGGCGTCGAGCGCACCGAGGCCCAGGACACGATCGCAACCAGCGCCATTGCGAGCAGGAAGCCAACCAGCGGCGACAGCACGATCGCCAGCACGGTCTTGGACAGGCCGCTCCACACCGCGGCCGAAATACCGGCCTTGGCCAAGCCGCCGCCGACGAGCCCGCCGATCAGCGCGTGCGACGACGACGATGGAATGCCGAGCGCCCAGGTCACGAGGTTCCAGACGATGGCGCCGACGAGGGCTGCGAAGATCACCTGGGCGTCGACGACCGCGGGATCGATGATGCCGGTGCCGATGGTCTGGGCGACGTGCAGCCCGAACACCAGGAAGGCGATGAAATTGAAGAAGGCGGCCCAGAACACCGCGAATTGCGGCCGCAGCACGCGGGTCGAGACGATGGTCGCGATCGAATTGGCGGCGTCGTGCAGGCCGTTCAGGAAGTCGAACAGCAGAGCGACGGCGATCAAGCCGACCAGGACGGGAAAAGCCAACGCAGCATCCACGGCGAGGCCCCTACGCTTTGCGCATGATCTCCGCGCAAACGCGTTCCGCGTTCGTCGCGAAGGAAAACCGCTGCACACTTTTCCGGATCATGCTCTAAACTTGCTCAATGACGATGCTGTTGATTTCGTTCGCAACGTCATCGAAACGGTCGGCCACCTTCTCGAGATGGTCGTAGATCTCGACCCCGACGATGAAATCCATCGCATTGCCGTCGCGATGCTTGAGGAACAGCTCCTTCAGGCCGATGTCGTGGAGATCGTCGACACGGCCCTCAAGCTTGCCGAGCTCCTCGGTGATCGCGGTCAGCATGGCGACGTTCTTGCCGATCTCCTGCATCAGCGGCAGCGCACGGCCGACCAGATTGGCGCATTCGATCAAGAGTCCGCCGATCTCGCGCATCGGCGGCTCGAAGCTGCGCACCTCGAACAGCATCACGGCCTTGGCCGTCTGCTGCATCTGGTCGATGGCATCGTCCAGCGACGTGATTAGGTTCTTGATGTCGCCGCGGTCGAACGGGGTGATGAAGGTGCGGCGCACCGCCGTCAGCACCTCGCGGGTGATATTGTCGGCGTCGTTCTCGAACTGGTTGACGCGCTGGCAATAGACCGGCGTCTCCTCGCCCCCGTTGAGCATGCCCTGGAGCGCGACCGCGCCCTGGATCACGGTCTGGGCATGGCGGTCGAACAGGTCGAAGAACCGCTCTTCCCTGGGCAGGAACGCACGAAACCATCGCATCATGGGGGTAGGCTACCGGTTGGAAATGGTCAGGCCCGTGAGGGCTGTCATAAAACTGTCATAGACCATTTTCGATCCGCGCGCGTGTCGCCTCACGCCCGCGGAGCCGGGTCATCCACCGCTTTCATGCATCTATGAAACTGATGCAATATCAGTTATTTAGAGCGATCGCCGGAAGTAATGCGCGATTTCGCCGACGACGCCGCGGCGGAAGGTGAGCACGCAGACCACGAAGATCGCGCCCTGGATCACCGTCACCCACTGGCCGAAGCCGGCCAGATATTGCTGCATGGCGATGATCACGAAGGCGCCGACCACGGGACCGAAAACGGTGCCGAGCCCGCCGACCAGCGTCATCAGCACGACCTCGCCCGACATCGTCCAGTGCACGTCGGTGAGCGAAGCGTTCTGCGCCACGAACACCTTCAGCGCACCGGCAAGGCCGGCGAGCGTCCCCGACAGCACGAAGGCCAGGAACTTGTATTGGTCGGTGCGGTAGCCGAGCGAGATCGCGCGCTGCTCGTTCTCGCGGATCGACTTCAGCACCTCGCCGAACGGCGAGTTGATGATGCGGAAGATCAGGAGGAAGCCGGCGAGGAAGCCGACCAGCACGACATAGTACAGCACCGTCGGCTTGGACAGATCGAGCACGCCGAACATGCGTCCCTGTGGGATGCCCTGGATGCCGTCCTCACCATGGGTGAACGGGGCCTGGAGATAGATGAAGTACAGGAGCTGCGACAGCGCCAGCGTAATCATCGAGAAATAGATGCCCTGGCGTCGGATCGAGATGTAGCCGGTGACGATCGAGAGCACGAACGCCGCGGCGACGCCGACGAGAATGCCGAGCTCGGGCGGCAGCGCCCAGACCTTCAGCGCATGCGCGCTGCAATAGCCGGCCGTGCCTAAGAACATCGCGTGGCCGAACGACAGCAAGCCGCCATAGCCGACCAGCAGATTGAAGGCGCAGGCGAGCAGCGCAAAGCACAGCGCCTGCATCACGAAGAACGGATAGACGCCCGTGAACGGCACCGCTGCGAGCAGCAGCGCCATCACTGCGAATACAATCATCTCGTCGCGCATTGCGCGCGGGGTCACAGGAAGCGTGTCGTCCGTCAGGGTTGTCATCTCAGGCCGCCCTTCCCGTCAATCCCGTCGGCTTCACCAGCAGCACCAGCACCATCAGCACGAACACGACGGTGTTGGAGGCCTCGGGGTAGAAATACTTGGTCAGGCCTTCGATCACGCCGAGCGCAAAGCCGGTGATGATGGAGCCCATGATCGAGCCCATGCCGCCGATCACCACCACCGCGAACACGACGATGATGAGGTCGGCACCCATCAGCGGCCGCACCTGGTTGATCGGCGCCGAGAGCACGCCGGCGAGCGCGGCAAGGCCGACGCCGAGACCGTAAGTGAGCGTGATCATGCGCGGCACGTTGATGCCGAAGGCACGCACCAAGGTCGGATTTTCGGTCGCGGCGCGCAGGTAGGCGCCGAGCTGCGTCTTCTCGATCAGGAACCAGGTCGCAAGGCACACCGCCAGTGAGAACACGACGACCCAGCCGCGGTAGATCGGCAGGAACATGAAGCCGAGATTCATGCCGCCCCTGAGCTGGTCGGGGATGGCGTAAGGCAGGCCCGAGGAGCCGAAATAGTTCTGGAACACGCCCTGCACGATCAGCGCGATGCCGAAGGTCAGGAGCAGACCGTAGAGATGATCGAGCCCGGTCAGCCATTGCAGCATGGTCCGTTCCAGGATCATGCCGAAGATGCCGACGATGATCGGCGCCAGCAGCAGCGCCCACCAATAGTTGATGCCGCCGAGGTTCAACAGGAAATAGGCGACGAAGGCGCCCATCATGTAGAGCGCGCCATGGGCGAAATTGATGATGTTGAGCATGCCGAAGATGACGGCAAGCCCGAGACTGAGCAGCGCGTAGAACGAGCCGTTGATCAGTCCCACCAGTAGCTGAGCGTAGAGAGCCTGCATCGATCCCGCACCCGGTCCCTTCTATTCCTCAACAACAGGCCGGCACCGCTGCGGCGCCGGCCCGCATCGTTCACCGTTACTTCTTCACCAGCGGACAGGCGCTTTCCGAAAGCGGCCGGAAGGCCAGGTCGCCGGGGGTCGTGCCGATCAGCTTGTAATAGTCCCAGGGGCCCTTGGATTCCTCGGGCTTCTTGACCTCGAACAGATAGGCCGGATGCAGCTTGCGACCGTCCGCACGGATCGTTCCCTTGCCGAACAACGCATCGTCGGTCGGCATCTCCTTCATCTTGGCGACCACCTTGGCCCCGTCATGCGGATTGCCGCCCATCGCCTCCAGCGCCTTGAAATAGTGCAGCAGGCCCGAATAGACGCCGGCCTGCACCATCGAGGGCATCGCCTTGTTCTTCATGCGCTCGGAAAAGCGTTTGGAGAAGGCGCGCGTGCCGTCGTTCATGTCCCAATAGAAGGTCTCGGTGAAGTTCAAGCCCTGCGCCACCTTCAGACCGAGCGAGTGCACGTCGGTGATGAAGAGCAGCAGACCCGCAAGCTTCTGGCCGCCCGAGACGATGCCGAACTCGGACGCCTGCTTGATGGTGTTGGTGGTGTCGCCGCCGGCATTCGCCATGCCGATGATCTTGGCTTTGGAGGCCTGCGCCTGAAGCAGGAAGGACGAGAAGTCAGCGGTATTCAGGGGATGCTTGACGTTGCCGATCACCTTGCCGCCCGACTTCACCACCACCGCGGCGGTGTCGCGCTCGAGGGCATGGCCAAAGGCGTAGTCCGCGGTGAGGAAATACCAGGTGTCGCCGCCCGCCTTCACCAGCGCCTGCCCGGTACTGTTGGCCAGCATATAGGTATCATAGACCCAGTGGACCGTATTCGGCGAGCATTGCGCGTTGGTGAGATCCGACGTCGCCGCACCTGTGTTGATCAGGATGGAATTCTTCTCTTTGACGATATTGTTCACCGCCAGCGCAACGCCGGAGTTCAGGACATCCATGAAGATGTCGACCTTCTCGACGTCGATCCATTGCCGAGCAATTGTGGAGCCGATGTCGGGCTTGTTCTGATGGTCGGCGGAGATCAGGTCGAGCTTCCAGCCCTTGGCAGCGAGCCCGGAATCCTCGATCGCCATCTGTGCGGCGACGGTCGAGCCGGCGCCACCGAGATCGGCATAAAGTCCTGAATTGTCGGTCAGCACGCCGATTTTGATGTTCTTGTCCTGCGCGACCGCGCCGCCTGCCGCGCCGAGCGCCAGGGCCGTCCCGAGCAACATTGCCGAAATGCTGTGCTTCATAATCCGACCTCCCAATATTCCTTTGATAGTTACTCTCGATCGTCCGGCCTGCTCGGCTACACACCGAGATAGGTGTGGAGCTTGTCCATGTTGGCGGCAAGCTCCGAATTGGAAAACCCGTCAATGATCTTGCCGTGCTCGACTACGTAATAGCGGTCGGCGACGGTAGAAGCGAAGCGGAAGTTCTGCTCGACCAGGAGGATCGTGAAGCCCTCCTTCTTGAGCCGCGCAATGGTATGGCCGATCTGCTGGATGATGACGGGTGCAAGACCCTCGGTCGGCTCGTCCAGCATCAGAAAGCTCGCGCCGGTGCGTAGGATGCGCGCGATCGCCAGCATCTGCTGCTCGCCGCCCGACAGCTTGGTGCCCTGGCTGTTCAGCCGCTCCTTCAGGTTCGGGAATAGCTCGAAGATCTGGTCGAGCGGCAAACCGCCTTCGCGGACAACCGGCGGCAGCATCAAATTCTCGCGGACGTCGAGGCTGGAGAATATGCCCCGCTCTTCCGGACAGAAGGCGACGCCCATGCGCGCGATCTTGTCGGAGGTCGCGCGGATGATCTCCTGGTTGTTGAACTTCACCGAGCCGGTGCGCTTGCCGATGATGCCCATGATCGACTTCAGCGTCGTCGTCTTGCCGGCGCCGTTGCGCCCGAGCAGGGTGACGACCTCGCCCGCGTTCACGTCGAAGTTGATCCCGTGCAGGATGTGAGACTCGCCGTACCAGGCTTCCAAGTTGCGGACTTGCAGGATGTTCCCGCCGGTCGCAGCCCTGGCCGGAGCCTCGGCGATCGCTGTATCAGGCATGACCGGCTCCCAGGTAAGCTTCCTTGACGCGCTCGTCCTTGGTGAGCTCGGAGTAGTGGCCTTGCGCGAGCACCTGCCCGCGCGTCAGCACGGTGATGATATCGGAGAGGTTGGCCACGACGCTTAAGTTATGCTCGACCATCAGGATGGTGTATTTCGCGGAGATGCGCTTGATCAGCGCCGCGATCTTGTCGATGTCCTCGTGGCCCATGCCGGCCATTGGCTCGTCGAGCAGCATCATCTCCGGGTCGAGCGCCAGCGTGGTCGCAATCTCAAGTGCACGCTTGCGCCCATAGGGCATCTCGACCGCCGGCGTGTTGGCAAACTCGTTGAGGCCGACATCGTTCAACAGCTCGCGCGCGCGGTCGTTGAAGCGGTTGAGCACCGACTTGGAGCGCCAGAAATCGAACGAAGAGCCATGCTGGCGCTGCAGCGCGACACGGACGTTCTCGAGCGCGGTGAGATGGGGAAACACCGCCGAAATCTGGAACGAACGGACCAGCCCCATGCGGGCCACATCCGCCGGCGCCATCGCGGTGATGTCCTGCCCTTTGTACAGGATTTTCCCGGCCGACGGCTTGAGGAACTTGGTCAGAAGATTGAAGCAGGTCGTCTTGCCGGCCCCGTTCGGGCCGATCAACGCATGAATGCTCCCACGGCGAACCTTGAGCGCAACGTCGCGGACGGCGAAGAAGCCCGCGAACTCCTTGGTCAAGCCTTCCGTTTCGAGAATGAACTCATCGGCCAAACAGTTTTCCCCCTGCCCGCGCGCGGCGCGTGGCTGTCCTTGTTGCTTCGGCTGTCCGGAGGACTTGCAGCCCACCGGGGCGCCGCCTCCGGGCGCGGAATATGCCGGAGGTGACGGGGGTTAGGCAAGGCGGAAAGCTGAGCAGGTCAGGCCTCCGGCCGGGGTACAAATGCTCCCTTAGTCGCAGAGGTCGATGTCGTGCCTGCCCGGCCTTTCCGGTTCGCAAGGCACCGGCCATCAAGCCGTCGTTAACGGTCTTTCGTCTCCCGCGCCAGCCTTCATCGAAAATTTTCCCGCAAGCCCGATCATCCCAGGGTTTTCACGCGCGGAGAATATTGTCTTGGATTTTGCAAGCGCCGCTCCCTCCGTCGTCAAGTCGATCCGCCAGCGTGATCTCCTCAACACGTGGCTGCGACTTTATGCGCGCCAGCAGATCGCTCCCGCGATCTGGGAGTATCAGCCCGCGCGGCTCGAGGAGGAGCTGTCGGATCTCATCTATTATACGGTGGAGCTTTCGACGCCGACGCCGCGTCTGGTCATCCAGAGCGAAGGCACGCGCATCTCGCGCGCCTATGGGCATACCGGCAAGGGCGTTTCGCTCGATGATTACGTCGGGCCGCGGCTCGCACCATACGTGATGCCGATCTATCATGAATGCGTCGCGCGCGGCCTTCCGATCTACAGCGTTGCCGACGTCGACGACGCCTATGGCCGAATCGTCGCGTATGAGCGGCTGCTGCTGCCGTTCCTGACCGACGGCAGGGTCAGCCACGTCATCGCGTCAGTAAAGACCTTCTGCGAGGACGGCGGCTTCGAGATCAAGAATCTGATGCGCGGAAATGACGCGCTGCCGCGCCCGAAGCTGCGGGCCGTGATCGATCGCGAGCTGTTTCATCGCGCCCCCGGCCGCATCGCACCCGCCGATCCGGTCGAGTTCTCGGACCAGCCGGGCCGCGCCATCTCCAACGAGATCATTGAGCTGAACTAGCCGTCAGCGCGCCTTGCCGCCGACCTCCTTGGCATAGATATCCGGCTTGAAGCCGACCAACAGCTTGCCGCCGATTTCGAGCACCGGCCGCTTGATCATCGATGGTTGCGCTAGCATCAAGGCCAGCGCCTTCTTCTCGGTGAGGCCTTCCTTGTCGGAGTCGGGCAGCTTCTTGAAGGTCGTCCCGGCGCGATTGAGCAGGGTCTCCCAACCGACCTTGTCGCTCCACTGCTTCAGCCTGTCCTTCTCGACACCCGCCGCCTTGTAGTCGTGAAACGCGTAAGCCACGCCATGGCCATCGAGCCAGGCGCGGGCCTTCTTCATGGTGTCGCAGTTCTTGATGCCGTAGATGATGGTGGGCAAGACGGTCCTCGCGCATGGCGTAGCAATGATGTGCGTGGCGTTGTACGAAACTCCGCGTCGCGCGACAATGTCGCGAGACGCGTCACCCCACCGAACGGACATCCCATGCACGTCACCCACGATCCCGCAGCGGCGGCCGCACCGACCATCGACTTCGACACATTTCTCGCGGTCGACGTCCGTGTCGGCACCATCGTCGACGCCAAACCGTTTCCGGAAGCGCGCAAGCCGGCCTGGCGGCTGTGGATCGATTTCGGCCCCGCCATCGGCGTGCGCAAGAGCTCGGCCCAGATCACCGAAAACCACCCGCTCGAAACCCTCGTGGGCCAACAGGTCGCGGCCGTCGTCAATTTTCCGCCGCGCCAGATCGGCCCGGTCGTCTCCGAGGTGCTGACGCTCGGCTTCCCCGATGCCGACGGCAAGGTGGTGCTGGTGCAGCCGAGGAAGCCGGTGCCGAACGGCGGACGGCTGTTCTAGCCTCAGGGCCTTGTCAGGGCCTTGCCGGAATGTTCAATCCGCGCTGCACCGCGGGACGCGCGAGGCCGCGTTCGAGCCAGGCGCCGACCGCCTTGAACTGGGCGAATTCGACGAGATCGCCAGCGCCGTAGAAGCCGATGAGATTGCGCACCCAGCCGAGCATGGAGATGTCGGCGATGGTGTAGTCGTCATCCATGAACCATTGTCGGCCGGCGAGGTGCGCCTCCATCACGCCGAGCAGGCGCTTGGACTCGTCGACGTAGCGTCCCAGCGGCCGCTTGTCCTCGTAGTCCTTGCCGGCAAATTTGTGAAAGAAGCCGACCTGGCCGAACATCGGCCCGACGCCGCCCATCTGGAAGTGCAGCCATTGCAGCGTCTGATAACGCCGCGCGGCATCCTGCGGCAGCAGCTTGCCGGTCTTCTCCGCGAGATATTGCAGGATCGCCCCGGACTCGAACAGCGCCAATGGTTTCCTGTCGCGGGGACCGTTGGGATCGAGGATCGCCGGAATCTTACCGTTGGGATTGAGCGAGAGGAATTCGGGCGTCTTCTGCTCGTCCTTGCCGAAGTCGACGAGATGCGCTTCGTAAGGAAGCTCGATCTCCTCCAGCATGATCGAAACCTTGACGCCGTTCGGCGTCGGCAGCGAATAGAGTTGAAGTAATTCCGGATGCTTGGGTGGCCAGCGCCTGGTGATCGGAAAGACTGACAGACGGTCCCAGTTGGGGACAGGAATGGAGGACATATCGGACATCGGGACTCTGGGTGCATGGACTGAGGCGTGCTCAATCTAGGCAAGGTACCGCACCGCGCAAGTCACTTCCGGCTGTGCTAGGGCGGCAGTGTCGCCATCGCCACGAACGGGGGCATTGCTTCATACTGCAGCCTCGACTCGATGAACCGTTGACCCGTGATCAGCAGCAGGGCCGTAAAGGCAACCGCGAGCATCGCGGTCGCCAATTGGCACACGTCGTACATTGTATTGTATATCCCTCGACAGCCTCTGGCGTAGAACGTCGGCTCAGGCGCCACGTTCCAGGCGACGACAAAATATTGCTATTTTTTCCCGATCTCGCTGCGACGGCATCGCTCTGTTCCGGCGGCTCTCAAAGGGACCAATGGCCCCCTCGCGCGTTGTCGCTTAATGAACATCGAGAAACGCGCCCTGCTCGACCACGCCGAACGCTGTCGCCGCGTCGCGAACGATCTCACGCACAGCAAAGCGGCGCAGCGGTTGCGGGCGATGGCCGAGGAGTACGAAGCGAGAGCAACAAGACTGAACGACGAAGACGTCCGCTCGACTCCAAGCCGCAATAGTCGCTGCCGGCTGGAAGGTAAAGGCGAGCGGCAGGGCTGATCGCCTTCAGAAGTTGATCTCCATCCGTAGTCCGCGCGGATCGATCCTGCCGTCACCAACGGATTGCGTGCTGTCGCGCGCTGCGACAGCGCACGCACAGGCGTCGATGAGATCGTCGCGACCGATCCCGGTGCCGTGGCGAAGCGTGAGCCATCTCTTGACCTCAGTGAAGCCGCGGCCTCTCAAAAGCGCGATACGCTGCTCGCGGCCCCGCGGCGAGGTCTTCGGTTCGAGCCGCACGCGTCCTGCCAGATTCCAGAAGATCAATTCCGGATGCGCTTCGCCGATCGTCGCCTGCCGCGCCGGCGTCATGGCCTCGTCGACCTCCCTCATCTTGTCCCTGATATTCCAGAGCTGCGCCGACACGCCCCTGCCCTCGCCTTCGTGCTTCCAGTAATGGCGATTGGCCGCCGCCATGTCGTGGAACGCCCAGAGGTCGCGGCGCGCGCCGAGAAACACGGCTGGGCCGATCAGTTCGCGTGCGCGCAAATCGCAGGCGCGGTAGCCGCTCGCGTTCAGTCCGATCGGCATGTCGATCATCGCGCGGGCGTGCGGGATTGCGAGCAGACGCATCAGGCTTGGCGAATAATCGAAGCCTTGATCGCCGCGCTCGTCAATCCACGCTGCGACCCAGCCGAAGCGAAATCCGTCGAGCCCCAGATAGTTTTTGCAAGTCATGCGTCCGTCAATTTCAGTTTCCTCGCGCGTCTCGCTTGACATCCGCAAGTTGCGGGCGTATGTCCCGCGCCCTCGCAAGCACTTCCGTTTGCGACAGACACCATGAACCGAGCGATGTCGTACCGCTACGAAAGAACTGTCCGCATACCGAATAGCCCAAAGCTGTTCGATTGCGCATGCCCGGCTCATGGGAGCGATCTTGCCTGACCGCGAGATCGACAGTCCGCTTCTCACGGACCCTCCTGAGCCTGCCGCTCCGGAGGGTTTTTTGTTGCCCGCCGCGCGGCCCCACCGAACATCCCGGCAATGGCCGGAACGAGAGACCCGGATCTCGGGGCTCGCGCTGGAGAGGCGCGTGCCCAAGTGCGCGGGGCCTGCCGGAGGGAACGAGGCGATGAGCCGGACACCGATGGCAGAGCGAACCCAGTGGGTTCGCAATGTGCGGCGCGTCGACAGCGCCGCGATCGAATTTTTGTAACTCGGTTTGCCGTGAGGGATCGCGGCTCAACCGACGCTGGTGGTGAAGATGTCGGATACTTCTCCACACGGCACAGCGGGTATGCCTCCCGCCTTTGACACACGCACCGGGATGCGGCCTCGGAAAAGGCTTGCACGCGGCCCGGCGCAGGATCTGTCCGTTGGGGACAGAGACTGTGTTGTTGTCACTGAAAGCCGATATCGCCCGTTCCCCAGCCTACCCATCAATGGCCGATGCGAAAGCACCGGCCTGGCGGTGGTGAAGATGTCTGTTACTTCGTGGTAAAGGCGTGAAAGCGCCGAGCAGGTTCGAACCCTGCGCGCCGAAAGGCGGATCGCCCGCAAGGGCAGCAACAGCATCGATCGTTCCCCGCCAACCCCATCACGATCCGTGGTGAAGATTTCTGTTACTTCGCCTGCAACGCGAGAGGCCGCGGGTTCGAATCCCGCCCGGTGTCCCATGCACCGGTAGCTCAGAGGATAGAGCGCTTTCCGGCGAGCTTCGGCTCGTCGGGTACAGCAATCGCCCGTTCCCGGATCGTGTCCCCTAGCCACCGCCGGTGGTGAAGAGCGCTGTTACTTCGGATCGCAATGTCGAAGGTTCGACTCCTTCCGGACGAAAGTCCGTAGCTCAGCGGTAGAGCATGTGACTTGCCCGCAAGGGCAGTACAGCCTCGCCTGTTCCCCGGCACCGTTTCCATCCCCATCAACCCAAGAGGAGGCCATCATGGTCAGGCTCAACAAGATCGTTCGCGCCTTCACGCGGGAGGGCGCACGCGCAATTCGCTTCACGCCCGAGATGGAGCTGAAGCGCGCGCTGATGAACTGCCTCCTGTGGGAGGACCAGTTCTACGAGGATGGCGTCGCCATCGCCGACCGCATCAAGGCCCTCGTGCCCAAGGTCGCGCCCGCGCGCGTCGCGCAGCTTGCGATCGAGGCGCGCGAGGTGATGAAGCTGCGGCACGCACCGCTCCTCGTCATCCGCGAGATGGCGCGGAACGAGAAGCACCGCACCCTCGTTGCCGACACGCTCGCCCAGGTGATCCAGCGTCCCGACGAGATGACGGAGCTGCTCGCGATCTACTGGGCGGATGCGCTGGGGCCGATGCAGCAGCGCAAGCGCCAGCCGGTCTCGGCACAGGTGAAGAAGGGTCTTGCCCGCGCGCTGACCAAGTTCGACGCCTATCAGCTCGCCAAGTGGGACCGCGACGGCGCGGTGCGGATCAGGGACGTTCTGTTCCTGGTGCACGCCAAGCCGAAAGACGCCGATCAGGCGAAGGTGTGGAAGCAGCTCGTCGATGGCGAGCTCGCCTCCCCCGACACCTGGGAGGTTTCGCTCTCGGCCGGCAATAACAAGCGCGAGACCTTCGAGCGGCTGATCGCCGAGCGAAAGCTCGGCGGCCTGGCGCTACTGCGCAATCTGCGCCTGATGCAGAATGCGCAGGTCCCGCGCGAGACCATCGCAGGCGCGATCGAGGCGATGCGGACGGATCGTATCCTGCCCTATCGCTTCATCACGGCGGCGCGCTATGCGCCGGACTTCGAGCCCGAGCTCGAGGCTGCGATGCTCAAGTCGATCAAGGACCATGTGCGGCTTCCGGGCCGCACCCGGCTCCTGATCGACGTGTCCGGCTCGATGTTCGCGACCCTCTCCGCGCAGTCGGAAATGACGCGCGCGGAGGCGGCGTGTGGCCTTGCCATTCTCGCCCGCGAGATCTGCGACGAGGTCGAGATCTTCACCTTCTCCAACGAGGTCGTGAAGGCCCCTCCCCGCCGCGGTTTCGCGCTGCGGGATGCGATCATCAACTCGCAGCCGCATGGCGGAACCTATCTCGGCAAGGCGGTGACGGAGATCGACTGCAAGGGCGATCGCCTCATCGTCTTCACCGACGAGCAGAGCCACGACCAGGTGCCCGAGCCGAGGTCGCGCGGCACCATGGTCAACGTGGCTTCGTATCAGCACGGCGTCGGTCACGGCGCCTGGACCCGCGTCAACGGCTTCTCCGAGGCCGTGGTCGCGTGGATCGCGGCGTCCGAGACGGCGTTGAACTGATGCGCAACAACAATGGCCCCGGACGCGAGATGCGCCCGGGGCCAGCGAAATCTCTGAAATGATCCGCCCGCCCCCGTTATGGTGCGCGCGGAATGACAAGGATCTACGACCATGCGACGACCCGATCCCTACATGGAACGCGCCCGCGAGCTCTGCCTCGCCGCCGGTGTCGATCCCGACTCGCGCGTCGGCGAAGGACGCGGCCAGCCGGCCTGGTGCCTGTACAAGGACGCCGCGCGCAAGGAGCATCTTGCCCGCGAGGCCAATGCGACCGCGAGCTCGATTGCCGCGTTCCGGACGCAGGACGCCCGTTTCCAGAATGCGCCGCTGAAGGTGTTCGGCCCGCATGAGGAGGCGACGATCGCGCAGATGCGCAATTGCATGGCCATCGGCAATGTCGTCTCCGGCGTGATCTGCGCCGACGGCCATCTGGGCTATGCGCAGCCGGTCGGCGGGGTGATCGCCTATGAGAAGCAGATCAGCATCTCCGGCGTCGGCTTCGACATTGGCTGCGGCAACATGGCGGCTCGGCTCGACACGCGCTTCGACGACATCGCGGGGATCGCTCCCACGATCATCCGCGACGTCGCCAAGGTGATCTCGTTCGGCGTCGGACGTGCCAACGCGGAACGGGCCGAGCACGACCTGTTCGACGACGGCGAGGCCTGGCGCGAAAGCGACATGGAGGACTACCGTCAGAAGGCGGTGAAGCAGCTCGGCACGGTCGGATCGGGCAACCACTATGTCGACCTCATGCGCGACGAGGAAGGCTTCGTCTGGATCGGCGTCCACTTCGGCAGCCGCGGTCTCGGGCACACCTCCGCGACGCGCTACCTCAAGGCCGCCGGCGGCAAGGACGGCATGAACGTCCCGCCCGCCGTCGTCGACGAGGACAGCGAGCTCGGCCGCCGCTACATCGCGGCGATGCAGCTCGCCGGGCGCTATGCCTATGCGGGCCGCGAGTGGGTCGTCGAGCGCGTCCGCCAGATCATCGGCGGCAGCGTCACCGAGAGCGTGCACAACCACCACAATTATGCCTGGCGTGAGACCCACGACGGCAAGGATTTGTGGGTGGTGCGCAAGGGCGCGACGCCGGCGTTTCCCGGCCAGAAGGGGTTCGTCGGCGGCTCGATGGGCGACGACGCCGTCATCCTCGAAGGCGTCGACAGCCCGGAAGCCAAGGCCTCGCTCTACTCGACCGTGCACGGCGCCGGCCGCCTGTTCGGACGACGTGAGGCGAAGCGGCGCTTCTCGCGCGAGGAGATGGACCGTTGGCTGAACGAGCGCGGCGTCACCTTGATCGGTGCCGACCTCGACGAGAGCCCGATGGCCTATCGCCGCCTACCGGACGTGCTGGCCCAACACGCCGGCACCGTGCGCGTGCTGCACACGCTGCGGCCATTCGCCGTCGCCATGGCCGGCGAAGGCGAGTTCGATCCGTGGAAGGACTAAAGCGAAACCGTGGGCGGGAGGCGACGTCTCCCGCCCACGTCACTCCATTTTCTTTCTTTGAATCCGGTCGCCTCTCATCTCGTCAGATATTCGCGCATTAACGCGCGGGCGCGATGCAGCCGCGCCTTCACGGTCTGCCTGCTCGCGCCGAGCGCGGCGGCAATCTCTTCGATCGTCATCTCCTTGACGTCGCGCATCAGGGCGACATCGCGATAGTGCGGCGGCAGGGCCTCGAACGCCGCGGCGACGTCGAGCCGCAGGTCGGCCTCGGGGCGCAACAGCAGTGCGGCCTCCGCCTCGCCCTGATCGACTGCCGGTACAACGCCGGCCCGGCGCGCGAGCCGCAGGCATTCGCGCCGGACCACGCTGAACAGCCAGGCCGACAACGCCAGCAGCGAACGGATCGTGCCGACGTGGCGGAACAGGATCCACAGCGCCTCCTGCGTCGCATCCTCGGCGTCCGCTGAGCTGCGGCAGGTCGCGCGCGCATAGCGACGAATATCCGGCTGCGTTGTCTCGAGCAGACGCGCAATGTCAGCGCGAAGCCGGCGCCACCGAGCGCGACCAGCCATGCTGTCGCGCCGGCAAGATAAACGAACGCCGCAGCCGCCACCGCAATCCCCAGGACGACCCGCACCACCTGATGCAGTCCGCCGATGTTCTTCCTATAGAATCCCATCACATCCTCCGATATGGGCCGAGACCGATTGCCTCGACCAGCAAGAGGACGCGACGGCCAAGAAGGATTCGCGCTGACGGAAGATTTTTTTGCGATCAGGCTCCGACCGCCTGATAGGCCAGGCGCTTGAACTCGAAGAAGAACGGATTCCAGAAGCCCATATAGCGCTGGGCCATCAGCACGCCCGCCGTATTGGCTTCCGGACAGATCCACCAATGGGTCCCGGCCAGGCCGCCCCATTGGAATTCACCGGTCGAGTTCGGCGGATCGAACGGTGTCGGCGCGAAGGTGACGGCGCCGCCGAGGCCAAAGCCCTTGCCGGGAATCGGGCCGAGATTGGCAAAGCGGATGGTCTGGCCTGCGGGCAGCTGGTTCGTCATCATCTGCCGCAGCGTTTCCGGCTTCAGCAACGCATCGGACCCGGGCAGCAGCGCACACACCAGCGCGAGCATGTCTGGCAAGGTCGAGACCAGACCGCCGCCGCCCGAGAGCCGCGGCAGCGGCCGCCGATAGGCTTGCGGGTAAGGCAGATGGTCGGCCCGCGTGAGGCCGGGCTTCATGGGGTCGAGCACGTCGGCGCCGTTGTAGAGCGCGACCAGCCTGCCCTGCTGTGTCTCGGGGACATAAAAGCCGGTGTCGGTCATGCCGAGGGAATCGAAGATGCGCGCCTTCAGGAAGGCGTCGAGCGGCTGGCCCGAGACGACCTCGACCACACGGCCGAGCACGTCGGTCGCCACGGAATATTCCCAGGCCGTGCCAGGGTGATAGGACAGCGGCAGGTCGGCGAGCCTGTCGATCATGTCGCTGAGCGGCGTTAGCGGATTGAGCACGCGCGCCTCGTTGTAAGCCTTGAACAGCACCGTGCCGGGATCGAAGATACCGTAGCTGAGACCGGAGGTGTGGGTCAGGAGCTGGCGGATCGTGATCGGACTCTTCGCCGGCTCGACATCGGCAAGGCTCGAAGCGCCCTGCTTCAGCACCTTGCGATTGCCGAGCTGCGGCAGGAATTTTTCGACTGCGTCATCGAGCCCGATGCGGCCTTGCTCGACCAGCAGCATGATCGCGCAGGTGACGAAGATCTTGGTGTTGGAGAACGCCCGGAAGATATGATCGGGCCGCAGCGCAGTGTTGGCCTCTCGGTCGGCAAAGCCCACGCATTGCTGATCGACCACCTCGCGGCCGCGCAGCACGGCCCAGGATACGCCGGGAATGATCTCCTGATCGACGTAGCGCTGCATCGCCGTCCGTACGGCGGAAAAATCAGTCGTTCTGGCGTCCATGTGCTCCCCCCCGATTTGTGGTTGGAATCGATATAGCGCGATTTCTCAGGATATGAAGCCCACGGTGCAGCTCATCCCTGCTTCATCAGCACGGTGACCTGCAGCCGGCGCCGAATCCGCATGCCCTGCCGCTGGTACAGCGCGATGGCAGACGTATTGCTCGCGAACACGTGCAGGAACGGAATTTCGCCGCGCGCCTCGATCTGGCGCGCGATGGCGGCGAGCAACGCCTGTGCGTAGCCGCGACCGCGATGATCGGGATGCACGCAGACCGCCGTCATCTCGGTGAAATTGCCCGGCTTCATCCGCTCGCCGGCCATGGCGACCAGCTCGCCGCGTGCACGGATGCCGAGGAATGTGCCGAGCTCGTGCGTCCGCGCCGCAAACGGCCCGGGCTTGGTCAGCTCGGTCAGCGCCATCATGGCGGGAACGTCAGTCGCGCCGAGGCGGACGATCTCGGCATCGCGCAGCGAAGTGTCGGCGGGCGAGCCGATCAACTGCTCGCCGGGCTCCGCGAGCAGCACCTTGAAGCTGGCGGGAATTTCGACGGGCTCGGGCGTGAACAGCACCGCGACTTGCGAGCCCGACATGAGATCGCCGAGCGCCGCAAAACTTGCCGCGGACATGTCCGCCATATCGGCAAACGGCGTCATGTCCACGGGATAGTGCAGAGCCCGCGGGCCGCCCTCGGCCAGATGCTTCTGGCTCGTCGTCAACGCGCTCCAGATCGGGCGATCCAGCAGCGCCTCATCGCTCGCGGACATCGGCCTAATCCTTGTCGAAGCTGACGATGACGGCGGCATTGGCGATCAGGATGGGATCGTTGGCCACTTCCGTGGCCGAGGGGATCTCCAGCCCGCCCTTGACCGCGGTGACGGTCACGGTGCCGTAAGGCAGCTCCTTGGCGACGGCTTCCTTGTCGACGGCTTCTGGATTCGGCACGCCGATCGTGACGTCCACGTACATGTCGTTCGCGGTCTTGCCGATCATCCGGAAGAAGCCGAGGCTGGAATGCCTGATGGCATCGGAGACCGCGCGCTTGGCCGCCTTGGTGGCGTCCCTGCCGTGGACGTCGACGCCCATGCCCATCTCGGTGACACAACGAACGCGAGGCATGCTTTATTCCTGTGGCTGGTTGGGTAGTGGAGAGTTTCGACGATCGGCACGCCCAACACAAGTGTGGTTGTCATGTTGAACCGAGACGTGCGCCACAGGCTCCGTCATTGCGAGCGCAGCGAAGCAATCCAGAATCTTTCCGCGGTGACAGTCTGGATTGTTTCGTCGCAAGGGCTCCTCGCAATGACGAACGGTGAGAGCGTCGCACAAAATTCACGCCTTCGCCTTCTCGTGCGCCCGCAACTCGTCGACCAGCACCCGTACGTTCTCCGAATAATCGATCGGGACCACGACCAGATGCACGCCGCCTTCCCTGAAGGCGGCATCGAGCGTCGTGCCGAAGCTGTCGATGCTTTCGATTCGATGACCCTTGGCGCCATAAGCCTTGGCGTATAGTGCAAAATCCGGATTGCCAAACGTCATGCCGTAATCGGCAAAGCGGTCGACGGCCTGCTTCCAGCGGATCATGCCGTAGGCCTTGTCCTCCAGCACCAGCACGACCAGGTTGAGCTTGAGGCGGACCGCCGTCTCTATCTCCTGGCTGTTCATCATGAAGCCGCCGTCGCCGGCAACCGCAAGCACGCGGCGGTCGGGATAGAGCATCGCGGCCATCATCGCCGACGGCAGGCCGGCGCCCATGGTCGCCAGCGCATTGTCGAGCAGCAGCGTGTTGGCGACGCGGGTGCGGTAGTTGCGCGCAAACCAGATCTTGTACATGCCGTTGTCGAGGGCGACGATGCCGTTCTCCGGAATCACCTGGCGGATGTCGTGCACGATGCGCTGCGGCGTGGGCGGCCAGCGCGCTTCGGTGGCGCGGTCGGCGATGTGCTTCAGTATCTCTTCGCGCAGCGGCAGCAGCGCCCCGGCCTGCGGCAGCTTGCCTTCGAGGCGATCCGCCAGCAGCTCCAGGCTCGGGCCGACGTCCCCTACGACCTCGGCATCGGGGAAATAGACCTGCTCGACGCTCGCCGGCGTGTAGCTGACGTGAATGACCTTCGGGCCCGAGGGCCCCATGATGAAGGGCGGTTTCTCGATCGGGTCGTGACCGATCGCAACGATCAGGTCGGCAGCGTCAATGGCATCATGCACATAGTCGCGCTCGGATAAGGCGGCAGTGCCCATGTAGAGATTGGTGCCGCCGGGCACGGTGCCCTTGCCCATCTGAGTCGTGAAGAACGGAATGCCGGTCCGCCGCACGAAGCTTGCGATGCCGTGTGTCGACCGCGGCCGGCTGGTCGCAGCGCCCATCATCACCAGCGGGCGCTTGGCGGCCATGATCATCTCGGCGGCGCGGTCGAGCGCGGCGCGATGGGCGACCGGGATTTCGATCGGATGGACCGGGATCACGGGGACCGCAGGCACCTCGTCCCCGGCAACGTCCTCGGGCAGTTCGAGATGCACCGGCCCGGGCCGCTCCTCCATCGCGACGCGAAAGGCGTCGCGCACCACGGTCGGGATGCTGGAGGCGCTGACGATCTGCCGCGAAAGTTTCGTGAGCGGCTTCATGGTCGCCACCACGTCCACGATCTGAAAGCGGGCCTGCCGGCTGCTCATGATCGGCTTTTGACCGGTGATCAGGATCATCGGCATGGCACCGAGATGCGCATAGGCGGCGCCCGTCGACAGGTTGAGAGCACCCGGGCCGAGCGTCGACAGACAAACGCCGGGCTTGCCGGTCAGCCGCCCGTGGGTGGCGGCCATGAAGGCCGCGGCCTGCTCGTGGCGGGTCAGGATCAGCTCGATCCTCGAAGCACGCAGCGATTCGACCAGATCGAGATTCTCTTCGCCGGGGATGCCGAAGATGCGGTCAACACCCTCATTCTCCAACGCCGCGACAAACAGGTCCGATCCCTTCGCTTTGCGTTCCATCCCGCCCAATGCCGCCTCCGCTCGTTGTGAATTCAGACTCCCCGAGCGGCCGCATGGTAACGGCTCGCGACACGGGAACAACTCACAAAGAGGCGCGCAACTGCAACTCGATCAGCTCTCGCTCGATTGACAAGCCGCGATATCTGACTAAAGTCAGATATCATGCTCGATCCCGTCTCCCGCGTTCGCCGCTTCAACCGCGCCGTCACCTCTGCGGTCGGAGCGCTCGATACGTCGTTTCTCGGGCGCGGCCGGCCGCTGGGTGCCGCGCGCGTGCTCAATGCGATCGGGCACGGGCGATCGGACGTGGCGGAGATCCGCGACTATCTCGGTCTCGATTCCGGGCTGATGAGCCGGCTGCTCCGCAGCCTCGAGGACGAGGGGCTGATCGAGACCGCCGCACGCGAGGACGATGCGCGGCGGCGCATGGCAACGCTCACACGGGCGGGCCGGCGCGAGTTCGCAGCCTACGAGGCGCTGTCCAACGCGCAGGCCGAAGGCCTCCTCGCGCAACATTCGCAACGCGAGGCGTTGCTGGCGGCGATGGACCTGATCGCCTCCGCGCTGACGCGCGAGCGCGTCGCGCTGGAGGAGACGGATCCGCGCTGCGAGCAAGCGCGCTACTGCCTCGGCGAGTACTATGCCGAGCTCGGCCGCCGCTTCAGCCAGGGCTTTGAGGTCTCGCTGTCACGCGACCCCGACGCCAAGGACATGCGCCGGCCGCGCGGCACATTCCTCGTTGCGATGTCGGACACGCTGCCGATCGGCTGCGTCGGCTTGAAGGGCACCGATCACGGCTACGCCGAGATCAAGCGGCTGTGGGTCGCGCCCGCCGCGCGCGGGCTGCGGCTCGGCCGCCGCCTGATGGATGCGGCCGAGAGCGCCGCGCGCGAGCTCGGCATCGCGCTGCTGCGGCTCGACACCAACAGCGCACTGCCCGAAGCCGGTCAGCTCTATCGCAGCACGGGCTGGCGCGAGATCCCGCGGTTCAACGACGATCCCTATCCGGACCTCTTCTTCGAAAAGCGCCTCTGACGCTGGACCGGTTCGCGGTCCTCGCGCGTTGGTCGAGGCCGTGGGAGCTTCGATAATGATGAGAGACGACCTCGCCGACATCTACCGCGCCTACATCGCTTGCCTGAATCGGCGGGATTGGCCGGCACTCGGACAATTCGTGCATGAGGAGGCCACCCACAACGCGCGGCCCCTTGGGCTTGCGGGCTATCGCGCGATGCTGGAACGGGATGTTCGGGAGATCCCCGATCTGCAGTTCCATATCGAGATGCTGATCTCCGATCCTCCCCGCATCGCCGCCCGATTGAAGTTTGACTGCACACCGGTCGGGACATTCGTTGGTCTTGCGGTCAACGGGCGGCGCGTGTCCTTCTGCGAAAACGTCTTCTACGAATTTCTCGACGGCAAGATCCGGCAGGTCTGGTCGGTGATCGACAAGGCCGCGATCGAGGCGCAGCTCTGACGCCACGCCTCGATCTCGAATTCACGCCGCCGCGGGCGCCACCTCGCCTTGCGGCTTTGCGAAGGGGCGGAACGTCATCGCCATCAGGAAGGCCCCTAAGCCCATCGCCCAGGAGGCGATGTAGAGCCAGGCATAGCTGGAGAAGGCATCGTAGATCAGGCCGCCGGCGAGCGGGCCGGTCGCCATGCCGAGGCTGCCTGCCATCGCCGTGCCGCCGATCACCGTGCCCATCATCTTGAGCGGGAAGTTCTCGCGGATCAGAACGGCATAGAGTGGCATAGTGCCGGCATAGATGAAGCCGAAGATCGCGCCGACCGCATAGAACGTCGTCAGCTGTTGCGCGAAGACATAGGCGAGCGCGCCGAAGGCCTGCAGCAGCAGGCCCGAGACCAGCACGCGCTTGGCGCCGAAGCGGTCGCCCATCAGGCCGAAGGCGATGCGCCCGCCGAGGCCGGCAAATCCCTCGATGCTGTAGATCGTCACCGCTGCGACCAGCGGGATGCCGCAACTCACGGCATAGCTGACGGTGTGGATGATCGGGCCGGAATGCGTCGCGCAGCAGAAGAAGTTGGTGGCGAGGAGGATCAGGAATTGCGGCGAGCGCAACGCCTCGCCCATCGACATCTCGTTTTGTCCGGCGGTTTCGCCGGCGGGCGCGGCCGGACCTTGCGCGAGCGCCGGAGGACGGCGCACCAGGAACGAGACCGGGATCATGATGGCGCCGACCACGAGCGCGATGATCTGCATCGAGGTGCGCCAGTCGTGGCCGGAGACGAGCCAGGCCGCCAGCGGCGACATCGTCATCGGCGCCATGCCCATGCCGGCCGAGACCAGCGACACGGCGAGGCCGCGATTGGTGTCGAACCAGCCCGTGACGGTCGCCATCATGGGCGCGAAGATCGCCGCGCAGGCGGCGCCGACCAGCAGGCCGAACACGATCTGGAACACGAGAAGCGAGGTGGCGTAGCTCGCCGCAAACAGGCTGAGCGCCAGCAC
Organism: Bradyrhizobium sp. IC4059; assembly: GCF_020193615.1. Lineage (NCBI taxonomy): Bacteria > Pseudomonadati > Pseudomonadota > Alphaproteobacteria > Hyphomicrobiales > Nitrobacteraceae > Bradyrhizobium > Bradyrhizobium sp. IC4059. Next base: position 380,936 of record NZ_JADYVH010000002.1, on the reverse strand, counting down.
GACTGATCCCGTCAGCACCACCGGCAGCGGCCCGAACCGGTCGGACAGCGTGCCCCAGGCCATGCTGGTGAAGGCCATGGCCAGAAAGCCGATCGTCATCGCGCTGGAGATGCCGGTCACCGACCAGCCGGTGTCCTTGGTGATCGGCTGCAGGAACACCGGCAGCGAAAACATGCCGCCGATCGCGACGCAGCCGAGCAGGCCGCCGGCGGCGACGATCACCCAGCGATAGTTGGAAGAAATCATTTCAGTCTCCCGTCAGGTCTGTCTCGCGTGAAAGACGAACGGGAACTGCGCCGGCCGACAGGCCGACGTCATTTTTGCCGCACGCTTTCGTGAGCGGCCAGCAAAACTCGCAAAACAACCCCATGCACAGTAGCCGGCGCTAGCGGGATCAATGACTTACCTACCAGGAACGACAGCTCAGCGGCTCCCTGTCCTCGCGCGACATCATCACAGATCGGTTTGACACGTCGGGCAAAACAGCCGCAGAATGACAGCATCCCACACATATTGATCTGGTCCGCGATGTTCATCGTGATGATGCTTCGCGCCGCCGGTCTGTTGGTGGATTGCAGGGAGTCCCACATGCCAAAGATCGACGTCGCCACCGTGCCGGCTCGCAAGGGCTCCGGCTATCCGGCGCCTTTCAATGCGCCTTGCGCCGAGCGCATTCGCAAGCGGCTCGGCGATGCCGGAGGCTTGTCGGATTTCGGCGTCAACCTGATGCGCCTGCCGCCGGGCACCTGGTCGAGCCAGCGGCACTGGCATTCGCACGAGGACGAGTTCGTCTACATTCTCGAAGGCGAAGTGACGCTGATCGAGGATGGCGGCGAAACCGTGCTGCACGCCGGCGATTGCGCCGCCTTCCCCAAGGCCAGCGGCAACGGCCATCACATGATCAACAGGTCGAGCGTGACGGCGGTCTATCTCGAGATCGGCTCACGCTCGCCAGCCGACCTCATCACCTGCTCCGACATCGACATGATGAGCCCGGCAGCGGACGGCCGCTTCCTGCACAAGGACGGCACGCCCTATCTGTAAGTGACATTGCGGCTCACAGGGCCGCACTACGGCGCCAGTCGCCGACCGTGAGCCAGACGGCCGAGACCAGGAAGTAGATCGCGCCGACGGCGGCATAGCCCGCGACATTCGCAATCGACGGCACCGCAGGCGTCGCGGCCTGGAAGATGAAGAAGCCGCCCGCCAGGGCCGACTGGCCACCGCTGAGCACCATGGCCCATTGCGCGCCGAGACGCTTCCAGCGCCGCACGGCCGTGCCGAGCTGGAGCAGTCCGGACAGGATCGCCCAGGCTCCGAAGATTCCGAGCACCCAGTTCATACTGACCTGCAAGGCCAGGATGACCGCAATGGTGGTGGCGAGGCTGACCAGCACGTTCAGGCCCTGCGTGCGGTTCTGGTTCAAGCCACCGCTCCAGAGCGCGTCGAGATAATTGGCGGCAGCGTCCCACGCCGGATAGGCAACGAGCAACGTCGCTGCGATCACTGCCGATGACGGCGCGATCGCGAGGGCCGCAATGACCCAAGCGACGGAAAACGCGGCACGCATGAAGTAGTACTGCTTCAGCCATTGCGCCTGGTCGGCGCCCAAAGCCATCTCGCTGGTTCTCATTTTCTGCCTCTTTACCTACTAGTTGGTAGTTTACGTACGACGCCGAATCACCGCCCTGCCCGGCCTGGGCCGATCTCGTCAGTGCCTGGTGGAAAGCCGCTCCAGCAGCGGCCGGGTGATTGTCCCGAAGATTTTTGGATCGCCATAGGCCCGCGCCGACAGCATCGCGCCGTGAACGGTTGCCATGAATCCCTCCGCCTCGGCCCGCGCGGTGCCGGAGAGATGGAGCCGGCCTTGCCGCTTGCCGCGCTCCATCACCGAAGCCAGCCACGACGACACGGAGCGGAAATGCGCGCGGACTTCGAGCGCCACTTCCTCGGGCAGAATCGGAAGCTCACTGGCAAGGAGCGCGCAGACGCAGAAGGGAGCCGTCGCATCCTTGATGCACGCCTCCCAATAGGCGATGTAGCTTTTGAGCTGCTCGGCGGGGTCGGCGACATTGCGCTCGAGCGCCGACAGCCCTGCCTGGGCCTCCTCGCGATAGCGCGACACCAGGGTGCGGACCAGATCGACCTTGCTGGCAAAGTGGTGGTGGATGCTCGGCTTGCGGATGCCGACGACATCGGCGATGTCGGCGTAACTGAAGCCGTTGTAGCCGCCCGCGATGATCAGCGTACGGGCGCAGCCAAGAATGTCGTCGGCGGTCGAGGAAGCGGTGCTCATGGCGCTTAGCTACCTTCCAGTAGGTAGGCGGTCAAGCGAGGATGCTTCAATGATCCGTGAGTGAGTGGTAGGAGCCCTGCATGACCATCCGCCCGATCGTGCGCTATCCCGACCGCCGGCTTGCGCTGCCGGCCCGCCTCGTCACCGCGTTCGACGATTCCTTGCGCGAGCTCGCGCAGGATCTGCTCGACACAATGCGCGCCGCGCCCGGCATCGGCATCACCGCGCCGCATATCGGCGTGCCCTTGCGCGTCGTGGTGCTGGAGCTCGACGCGAAGGACGGCCCGCAGACCTACGTCAATCCGGAGATCACATGGGTCTCGCCGGAGATGATCATGCACCGCGAAGGCAGCGTCTCGATGCCGGGGATCAACGACGAGGTGCAGCGACACGCGTGGGTGCGGATCAGCTATCGGGATCTCGACGGCAACATGCACACCGAGGAGTCCGAAGCCCTGCGAGCTGTCTGCCATCAGCACGAGATCGACCAGCTCGACGGCATGTTCTGGATTCAGCGGCTGTCGCGGCTGAAGCGGGAGCGGCTGGTGAAGAAGTTCGAGAAGATGTCGCGGAATTCGTAGGGTGGATTAGCGCAGCGTAATCCACCTGAGTACGACAAAATGAGAGAGATGGTGGATTACGCCGCCCGCTGCGCTTCGCGGCGGCCTGCTAATCCACCCTACGCTACTGCCTGTGTGGGACACCCTGGATTACGCTGCGCTCCATCCAGGCTACGGAGCCCGATTACGCCCTCTTCCCTGTCCGCTTGATGATCGGCTCCTTGCGACGCTCGCGCTTGCCGCGCGCGATCTCGGTGGCGAGCGCGTCCAGCTTCGGCTCCCAGAAAATCCTGAACTGGCCGACCCAGGCATCGACCGCTTGCAGCCCGGCGGCGTCGACCGAATAGAGGCGCCTTTGCGCCTCCGCCCGGACGCTCGCAAAGCCGCTCTCGCGCAGCACCTTGAGGTGCTGCGAGACGGCCGCCTGGGTGATGCCGAACTCGGCCCCGATGACTTCGACGACCTCGCCGGACGCCATCTCCTTGAGGCCGAGCAGCTCGAGGATGCGGCGGCGCACGGGATCGGCGAGGACCTCGAAGGCGTGCATCAGCTTCCGGTGCCGGGATGAACGATGTCGGGCGGCATCTCGCCGCGATAGAATGCGATGGTGCGGTCCGAGCGCTGCTTCGCCTCGTCAGGATCGACCCCGCTTGCGACATGCGCCGCACGCCAATATTCGCCGCTCGTCGTCATGAAGTCCTTGCCCTCGGGCGAGACCATCCACGCCTCCGCCGTTTCATGATCGACCGATGCCCCGGTCGCAAGATATCGCTCAAGTCCCGCAAGCGCGAGGTCCCAACCGATACCGACCGCACCCGGACCGAACTGATTCCAATGATCCTCGATGATCGCGGTGTGCTCAAGCGTCAGGCGCGCCTGGCTTCGCTCGGCTTTCAGGCTGACGTCGATCCAGCTCGTGGCGCCGCCGAATTCCCAGGTCGCGGCGAAATGGGTGGGCGGCGTGCAGGACGTGATGGTGCCGCCGGCATTGCCTTTGACCTGGTAGCGTCCGCCGAGCCGGAGGTCGCCCTCGACCGGCGCAAACCAGCGCGGGATCCGCTCCCTGCTGGTCACGGCGTCCCAGAGATCGTCGACGCTGGTGTCGTAGAGCCGCGTTAGCGTCACCGCGCTAGCCGGCTTGCCGTCTCTCTCCAAGCTCCTCACCGAGCGCGTCACAAGCCCCAAGACCCTGGCGACGTCGATCTGCATTTTCGGTTCTCCCTGTGGTTCATCCGCCGAACAAATATCGATCGCGACTAATATAAGTCAATACTTATATTGCGCGACGTTCCGCTGCGTCAAACCGCCCGCGAGGCGGAACCAAACAACGGCCACGGCGTCTATCGGTGCCCTCCCCCAGCTCCACAAGACGGAATGACCTCATGAAAGTTCGCAAATTCGCCATCGCCGACGCCTCGCTCGAGCGCTCACCGGGACAGGATGGCGATATTTTCGTCGCCAACATGGTCGACCAGCGCCACGGCGGACCTATCACGATCGGCTTCGGCCGCTACGCGCCGAACCAAAATCTCAAGGAGACGATGAAGGTCGACGATGTCATGATCGTCCTCGAAGGGAAGCTGTCGGTCACGAGCGACGGCAGCACCGTGACCGCGGGGCCCGGCGAGATCGTCCATATGCCGAAGGGCGAGACGGTCACGATCCGCTCGCACGAGCAAGGCGCCGTCACCGCCTATGTCACCTATCCGCATTGGCAGGAGGCGCATGAGTGAGGCACGAGCTGCGACGCCCTACCCGCCGGGCATCAGCGCCTTCGCCGGCTCGTAGGGCGGATTAGCCGAAGGCGTAATCCGCCATTGCCGACACGGCGCGGCGAGAGATGGTGGATTACGCCGGCGGGCTGCGCTTCGCGCAACCGCAGGCTAATCCACCCTACCCGCCCGTCACTAGCGCCTTCGCTAGCGCCATGTAGGCCGGCAGCGTCACGGGATCGTTGGCGGCGTTGCCTGCCATGGGATGCGAGGCGTAGCGTGCGATCACCATTTCGGCCTTGGGATCGATGTAGATGCCCTGGCCGTAGACGCCGCGCGCCATGTAGGCGCCGTGCTCATTGTGCGTGATCCACCATTGATTGCGGTAGGAGGCGCCCGGCAGTGTGGTGTAGCCGGCCGGCTTGAATTTTTCGGGATCGCCGCCGCGCGCGATGTCCTCGACCACCTGCGACGGCACGATCTGGCGGCCGTTGAAGCGGCCGTAGTTGCGCATGGTCTCGCCAAAGCGAGCGAGATCGCGCAATGTCGTGGAGAGACCGCCGCCGCCGCTCTCGGTGCCTATGCGGTCGACGTGATAATGCGCGTCCTCCTCAGCGCCCATCGGCTGCCAGATCCGCTCGGACAGGAGGTCGGACAGCGTCAGGCCGCTGGCGCGCCTGATGATCCACGCGAGCACGTCGGTGTTGACGGTCTTGTAGGCAAAGGCCTTGCCGTGCTCGCCTTGCTTCTTCTGCGCGATGAGGAAATCGAAGATGGTGGTGGGGCCGTCATAGCCCGGAGGGATCGGCGCCATGCCGTTGGCGCGCCTGAGGCCCCACACGTCCGAGTTCTTGTCGGTGTAGACCTCGGTGTAGAGCAGCCCCGTGGTCATATCCATGACCTCGTGCCCACGCGCATCGCCGAACGCGCTTGGCTTCAGCTCCGGAACATAGTCGACGACGGGCGCCTGCGGATCGACCTTGCCCTCAGCGACCAGAATCCCCGCGAGCACGCCGGTGAACGACTTCGTCACCGACATCGCGATATGCGGCTTGTGCGGCTTCAACGCGCCGAAATAGCGCTCATAGATCAGCCTGCCCCGGTGCAGCACGGCGATGCCGTCAGTGTAAGTCTCCTCCAGCATCTTTTCGAACGTCATGGGTCGGCCGTCCATCGTGACCGAGGCAACCCGGCCGATGTCCTGCTCCGCCCGCGGCAACACCGACGCCGGCCCTGCCCCGCGCCAGACGTTCACGGTCGGCACGAGCTGGCGGATGTTGCTCCAGGCCCAGCGCAGCTCGGGGAAGCTGCGGAAGGAGCCGTCCTGGAAGGTAATGAGGCGGTCGGGGGATGGCGGGAAGCCGCGCATATAGCCGAGGGTTTCGGGGTCGGTTTCAGCGGCAGCAGGCTGCTGGCTGGCGGCAGTCGCGACGGACATTAAGCGGGCTCCTTGGAGACGATGCGGATGTCGTATCACGGGAGCAGAGGTCGGGCATCCGACGTTTGTGCCGGGTAGCTACGCAAAGTCGAGATGACGTGGCCAAGCATGGCACGCGAACGGCTCGCAGCGCCGCACTATGCCGAAAGAGGAGTGGCAGCCTGCCGATCCTGCCCGCTCCGGATTCCTCATCCCGCCTTGAGCAACCACCGGATCGGCAATGCGACCACGAAGAGCGTGGTGACACCTGCAGCCCACAGCGTCACGAACCATAGCAGCTGCCTCCAAGTCCGCGATGCGCGCAGCATCAGTGATACCCCTCGCCGTGCCGCACCTTGCCGCGGAAGATCCAATAGACGTAGCCGGTATAGACAAGGATCACCGGTACCAGCACCGCCGCGCCGACGAGCAGGAACAACTGGCTGCTGGGATGCGTGGCTGCCTGCCAGATCGTAATCGAGGGCGGCACGATCATCGGCCACATGCTAATGCCCAGCCCGGCATAAGAAAGCAGGAAAAAGCCGAGCGCGCACAGGAACGGCATCCCATCCTCGCCCTTCGCGAGCGCGCGGTGAAAGCGCCATGCCAGCAGGGCCAAGAGAACTGGCACAGGCGCTGCGTAAAGCATGTTCGGCAGCGTCAGCCATCGCTCCCGGAACGCAGGGCTTTGGATGACCATCATCAGTGATATGAGGGCGATGAAGCCGAGTGTCGCAAACCCGAGAACGCGTGCGTAGTTGCGGCAGCGTGCCTGAAGCGCGCCGTCGGTCTTCCATATCAGCCAGCACGCGCCGAGCAGGCCGTAGCCGACGACAAGGGCAACACCGGTCAAAACCGAGAAAGGTGTCAGCCAGTCCCACCACCCGCCGGCGTAAGCACGCCCCTCCACGCGGATGCCCTGCACGATGGCACCAAGGCAAACGCCCTGGAGCAATGCGGCCGCAAAGCTGCCCCACGAGAAGGCGCGGTCCCACCATATTTCACCAGCCGACGTCCGCGCTCGAAACCGCATTTCGAAGGCTACTCCGCGGAACACCAGCGCCAGCAGCATCAGAATGAGCGGCATGTACAGCGCAGGAAAAATCGTCGCGTAGGCCAGTGGAAACACGGCGAACAATCCGCCGCCACCGAGGACGAGCCAGGTTTCGTTGCCGTCCCAGACCGGTGCCACCGAGTTGACCATGACATCGCGATCGGGCCTCGCCACCTCGGCCGGAAACAGGATGCCGACGCCGAGGTCGAAGCCGTCCATCACGACGTAGAGCAGCACGGCCGTGGCGATCAGCAGCGCCCAAATCAATGTGAGGTCGATGCTCATGGCCGGATCCCCGCCTGCCGCGGCTCTGCTCTGTGCGTGTCTGACCCTGCTATCAAGGCTGGCGCCGGCGTGATGCCGGCCGTGCGGACCGGCTGGCCTTGTGGCGGTCCGTGCTCGCCGGCTTCAGGGGTCTGGCGGAAGAGGTGAAACAGATAAGCAATCCCCGCGCCGAACACGACAAAGTACACGACAACGAATGCCGCCAGAGACGCGGCCACCGCCGGCGCTGCGATCGGCGCCACGCTATCGGCGGTCCTCAGCAGTCCATAAACCGTGAATGGCTGGCGTCCCGCTTCCGTCACTGTCCATCCAGCCGTCACAGCGATCAGCCCCGACGGCCCCATGGCCACGGCAAAGCGGTGCAGCCATGGCGTGTCGTACAGAGCGTCGCGCCAACGCAGAACGAGCGAGGCCATGCCGAGCACGATCATCAGAATCCCCAAGCCGACCATGATGCGGAACGCCCAGAAGACGAGCGGAATGTTGGTCGGCCAGGTGTCTTTCGGGAAAGCCTTGAGCCCCTTGACCTCTCCATCAAGGCTATGCGTGAGATAGAGGCTCGCAAAGCCAGGAATGGCAATTTGGCCGCGCGTCACCCCGGCTTCGGCGTCCGGCATTCCGAACAGGATGGAAGGCGCGCGGCGCTCGGTCTCGAAGTGACCCTCCATGGCGGCGACCTTGGTGGGCTGGTGGTGATACGAATTCACCCCATGCAGATCGCCGATCAGAAGCTGTAGCGGGGCCACGATCGCGGCCATCCACATCGCCATTGAAAACATGATGCGTGCGCGTTCGTTCATCCTGTTCCGCAGCACGTGCCAGGCGCCCACGGCTCCCACGATCATCGCGGTCGTCAGGTAAGCCGCCGTCACCGTGTGGGCGAAGCGATAAGGGAACGACGGATTGAAGATGATCGCCGGCCAGCTCTCGGGGATGAATTGGCCGTCCGCTCCCATCGCGTGTCCTGCCGGCGTCTGCATCCAGGAATTTGCGGCTAGAATCCAGAAGGCCGAGAGCAAGGTGCCGCCCGCGACGAAACAGGTCGCGACGAAATGCAGGCGCGGGCCGACGCGTCCCAGGCCGAAGAGCATGACTCCAAGGAAGCCGGCCTCGAGAAAGAATGCCGTCAGCACCTCGTAGCCGAGGAGCGGCCCGAGCACCGGGGATGTCTTGTCGGCAAACACCGACCAGTTCGTGCCGAACTGGTATGACATGACCAAGCCCGACACCACGCCCATGGCGAAAGCGACGGCGAAAATCTTCAGCCAATAGCGGTAGGTATCGAGATAGGCGCCGCGGCCCGTCCACAGCCACAGCCCTTCGAGCACCGCAAGATAGCTCGCCAGCCCGATCGTGAAGGCCGGAAACAGGAAGTGCCAGACCACCGTGAAGGCAAACTGGAAGCGCGCAAGATCCAACGCGCTGGGTAATAAGTCGGACATAGCTCCGCCCCCGACATCAAGTGCGGCCCGCAGCTAACGCTTTCAACCTACGCTTGTTCCAACTGCCTCGAACATCCGATGTCGAGGGTTTTAAGCATTCTGCGGGCACTGTCCTTGAAGGCTATCCTCGGCACATTACCATCTCAATATGCCGGAATGTCCTACCCCGCGCACGGCCTGCAACGGACGAGTTGCGGTTGAGTTCGACGCGCAGAGGCCGTTCTGCCGGCTTCGAAGAGCCGGCGCCGAGCTTCTTTGATCAATGCAAGTTCTGGCGCGCTGCCGTTGGGCAAGCCTCACAAGAGGCCATTGTCCTTGAGCAGTTGAACTTCATCACCCGTAATCCAGCCGAAAACCTTCAGCAGCCCATCATTCTGCTCAAGCAGATAGGCATTAGTAAAAGGCACGTCGATACGCCTGCCATCTTTCTCGAATTCGCTGCTCCAGCCCACGTGGACAAGGCAATGTGTTTCATCGATTGAATGCATCTCGATCTCGGAGACGGTGACCGCCTTGTTTCCGATCTGACGGTAGCGCTCGTATCCTTTTGAAATCCGCTCGACAAAAGCGTGATCGTTGTCCCCTGCCATGACACCCTTCGGTCCTGCAGCGATATATTGGGTGGAAAAAAGCGAACGAAAAAACTCCTCATCAAGAGTACCGTCCAAGCCATCTCTGAAGGCTTGGGCATATCGTTCAAAGAACTGTTCCACTTCGCTTGTCGAGATGGTCATCGCAACTCCTCCTTCGACTTCGAGAAAATGTTGCCAGATCCGCCGCAAGCTGGGTGCGCTACCTATCGATCTTGGCAAAGATGGGCCCTGTGCCAGCGACGCGAGTCTTGCCGGCGCTCGCAAGCACCAGCTTGAAAACGAAGAAGCCCGCATCTCTGCGGGCGTTCCAGGGTTTCACCTTTCTGGTTTCGGGCCGTGCCAACCAACCAGATCACTCCCACTCGATCGTCCCAGGCGGCTTGCTCGTCACATCATACACCACGCGGTTCACGCCCTTCACCTCGTTGATGATGCGCGTCGCGGTCTCCCCTAAGAACTTCATGTCGAACTGGTAGAAGTCCGCGGTCATTCCGTCGGTCGAGGTCACCGCGCGCAGGCCAACGACGTAATCGTAAGTGCGGCCGTCGCCCATGACGCCGACGGTCTTTACCGGGAGCAGCACCGCAAAAGCCTGCCAGATCTCGTCGTAGAGGCCGTGCTTCCTGATCTGGTCGATGTAGACGGCGTCGGCCTTGCGCAGGATGTCGAGCTTGTCCCGGGTGATCTCGCCGGGGCAGCGGATGGCGAGGCCCGGGCCCGGGAACGGGTGGCGACCGACGAAGATTTCGGGGAGGCCGAGCTCACGGCCGAGCTTGCGCACCTCGTCCTTGAACAGCTCGCGCAGGGGCTCGACGAGCTTCATGTTCATGCGCTCGGGCAGGCCGCCAACATTGTGGTGCGACTTGATCGTGACGGAAGGTCCGCCGGTGAAGGAGACGCTCTCGATCACATCAGGATAGAGCGTGCCTTGCGCCAGGAAGTCGGCGCCGCCGATCTTCTTGGCTTCAGCTTCGAACACCTCGATGAAGAGGCGGCCGATGGTCTTGCGCTTGGCTTCGGGGTCGGTGACGCCCTCCAGCTCGCCGAGGAATTGCTTGGAGGCGTCCACGTGCACGAGCGGGATGTTGTAATGGTGGCGAAAGAGGTCGACGACCTGCTCGGCCTCGTTGAGGCGCATCAAGCCGTGATCGACGAACACACACGTCAGCTGGTCGCCAATGGCCTCGTGGATCAAGACGGCCGCAACGGCCGAATCGACGCCGCCGGAGAGGCCGCAGATCACCCTGCCCTTGCCGACCTGCTGGCGGATCTTTGCAATCTCCTCCTCGCGGAAGGCGCGCATGGTCCAGTCGCCGGTGAGGCCGGCGATCTTGCGCACGAAATTGCGGATGAGCTTGGCGCCGTCGGGCGTGTGCACCACCTCGGGGTGGAACATCAGGCCGTAATATTTGCGCTTCTCATCCTGGATGATTGCGAAGGGCGCATTCGGCGAGGTGCCGGCGACGGAGAAGCCTGGCGGCATCCTGGTGATGCGGTCGCCATGGCTCATCCAGACCTGGTTCTTGCTGCCTGACGACCAGACGTCCGCGAACAGCTGGCTCTCGGCCTTCACCTCGACATCGGCGCGGCCGAATTCGCGGTGATGGCCGCCCTCGACCTCGCCCCCTAACTGGGCCGCCATGGTCATCTGGCCGTAGCAGATGCCCATCACCGGCACGCCGGAATCGAAGATGAGTTGCGGGGCGCGGGGCGAGCCGGCCTCGTGCACCGATTCCGGGCCGCCGGACAGGATCACCGCTTTCGGCTTCATCTCCTCGAAGGCGGCCTCCGCCTTGTTGAACGGGACGATCTCGCAATAGACGCCGTCCTCGCGCACGCGGCGCGCGATCAGCTGCGTCACCTGGCTGCCGAAGTCGACGATGAGAATCTTGTCGTGCGCCGAGGCCACCGAGGGCGTCGACGAGGAGCGGTCGTTCTGTGCTGCTGTCATGGCCAGCCAATACGCTGGCGGCGCGCGGGCCGCAACCGCGGTGGTGGAGCGCCCACATGCTTCTTTGGGCATAGACACGAGGGGCTTAGGTAAGTAATATTTACCTAATTTGGTCAACGCAAACGTCGTCGCAACGCTAACGAGCGCTCCAAGAAAAAGCGGCCACATCCGGGCGACGATCAACGCCTCGCGCCCGCAATGACGGAGGCAACAGCGTGCGCTAACAAAAGCGGCGCCGGCTCCGAGACAGGATCGCCCCCATGAAACTCCCCACCTCCCCCTTCACCGTCACCGACTGGAGCAAGGTTGAGCCGACCACGCATCCCGGCGAGAGCGGCGAGGCCACATGGCGCACGCTCAACATCGGCGAACTCCGCGTGCGGATGGTGGAGTACTCGCCGGGCTATCTCGCCGATCACTGGTGCGATCGCGGCCACGTGCTCTATGTGCTGAAGGGCGAGCTCGACTCTGAGTTGCGCGACGGGCGCAAATTCAAGCTCACGGCGGGGATGAGCTACCAGGTATCGGACTTCGGCGACGCCGCGCACCGGTCCTCGACGACGACGGGGGCGACGCTCTTCATCGTCGACTGAAGCGCGCCGACGGTTAATTTGCACCGCGAAATAGCAAAGTGGCGGGACGTTTCGGGCCACGGGTGGTGCCTTGAAGTGGCCCCAAATTCTCGCTATATTGTGATCATCGATACTTGGCCGAACGACTGGGCCGCTTCGCTTCGTTGCTGACGGGCGCGCACGCTTCAGATGAATTCTCCAAACATCGACTCATCAGGGACTATGGGCGCAATGCTGCGTACCGGTCTGCGTGCGTACCTCTCTAACTAAACAAGGAAATTCCCATGGCTATGGGCACCGTGAAGTGGTTCAACACCCAAAAGGGTTATGGTTTCATCCAGCCGGATGACGGCCAGAAGGACGTGTTCGTTCACATCAGCGCCGTCGAGCGCGCTGGCCTCTCCTCCCTCAACGAGGGTCAGAAGGTCTCGTTCGACATCGTCGCCGACCGCCGCAGCGGCAAGTCGTCGGCTGACAATCTCCGCGTCGGCTAACGCCCTCGCACCGTTCTGACCGCGGACGTACCGGCAGAACGTTGGAACTCGAAAGCCCCGCGACCGGGATCGGTCTGCGGGGCTTTTGTTTTTGATGTCATTCCGGGGCGCCCGCAGGGCGAACCCGGAACCCATGGACCCGCGGAGACCGCCGCACGATGGATTCCGGGCTCGCGCTACGCGCGCCCCGGAATGACAACGTCGATCAGCCGGTCTTTTTCAGCACCGACACGAAAAACCCATCCGTCCCGGTCCGGCGCGGCGTCATCAGCCAGCCCTCGGCTGACTGCAGCGCAGCCTCGCCAAAGGCTTCCGCCTTGTCCCAGAGCACGCTTGCAGTCTGCTCGGGCGGGACGACCGAGAACTCGCCATGTCGGCCGACGAACGCCCTCACCTGCTCGCCGTTCTCCTCCGCCAGCACCGAGCAGGTGATGTAGGCGATGCGGCCGCCCGGCTTGACCAGCGGAACCGCGCGCTCCAGCACCTCGGCCTGGTCGCGCAGGCGGATCTCCAGCGCGCCGGGGCGCATGCGCCATTTGGCATCGGGGTTGCGGCGCCAGGTGCCGGTTCCGGTGCAGGGCGCGTCGATCACGACGAGGTCGGCGGTGCTGCGGATGTCGGCAAGCGAATCGGCCTCGCCCTTGGGCGTGCGGATGTCGGCGTTGTGGACGCCGGCGCGCGACAGCCGCTCATGGATCGGCGCGAGCTGGCGCTTGTCACGGTCGGTTGCGATCAGCCGACCCTTGCCCTGCATCAGGGCGGCCAGCGCCAGCGACTTGCCGCCGGCGCCGGCGCAGAGATCGATCACCTGCTCGCCGGGTTTTGCCGCGGTAAACTGGGCCGCAAGCTGCGATCCCTCATCCTGCACTTCAATCGCGCCCTTGATGAAATCCTCCTCCGCCTGGATGCCGGGGTTGCGCGCATCGGCCGAAAGCTCGATGCGCAGGCCGGTTGCGGACCAGGGCGTCGGTTTTGCATGAAGATGAGAAAGCGCCTTCAGCGCCTTGTCGCGGTTGGACTTTAGCGTGTTGACGCGCAGGTCCAGCGGCGCCCGGCTCGCCATCGCGGCCGCCTCCGCGGCGCGATCCTCGCCGAACACTTTTGCAAGGTGCGGGTCGAGCCATTCCGGGTAGTCGCCGGCGACGGCGGCAGGTGCGTCCTGGAGGGAGCGCGAGGCGAGCGCCGCCTGCTCGGCCTCGGTCAGCGGCGCCGGCGCAAAGCGGCTGCCGTCGAACAAGGCACCCATAGTCGCCGTGTCCATGTTGCGCTCGAGGCGGAGCATGCCGATCAGCCGGGCCCGTGCGGTATCGGAATCCATCAGCCAGGCGCTCGAGGCGTAGCGGCGCAGCACATCCCAGACGAGGCCGGCGATGGCCGCGCGGTCGCCGGAACCGGCGAAGCGGTGCGCGGTGCCCCACTCCTTCAGCGCCTTCGCCGCGGGCACGCGGTCCCTCTCGATGGTGTCGATCAGTTCGATGGCTGCGGACAGCCGGGCAGCGGGGGTCATTTGGGTTCTTTCAAGTGGTGCGCAGCGCCTAGATCAGCAGCAAAAGCTTCAGCGCGAAGTAAATCCACATCGCGAGCAGCACCAGCACGCCGGCGAGCCAGACCGTGGAGCGGCGGCCGAGATCGTTGGAGGAAACGAACACGCCGGCATGGGCAAAGCGCGTCACCACGAACACCCAGGACATCAGCACGATGAAGAGATCGGCGCGGCGCAAGGGCAATGCCAGCGCGATCAGTACGTAAAACAGCACCGGCAGCTCGAACTGGTTGCGGTAGCAATTGGCGATTTGTGTGGCGCCCTTCGGCCAGTTTGGCTCGCCGAGCGCAATGTCGCGGATCTTGGTCTCGCCGGAGACCAGGGTCTTGCGGCGCGCCAGGACCATGCCGATCAGCAGCGCGAAGGTGAGAGCGACCTGCACGAAGACCGGCAGCAGGACCATTTGAACGGACATCGGAACTTTCCCGTAAAGGCGAAATGCCGCCGACGTCATTAGCCGCGACTTTTGGCGCTGACAATGAACGACTTGAACCGGCGTTCCCGCTTCCCCGACCAACCCCAGATTGTTGAAGCGATTTCGGCCCCTTGGGCCCCGAGGCGAGCCAGCCATGAATTCCTTGTCCAGCTTGTTCAGCGAAGCCGCCGCGGGCCAGCTCGGCCTCCTGATGTCGGCACTGTCGGGGATCGCGGCAGCGCTCGCGGTCGCGTTGGCCATGACGGTCTACTTCCGCCTGAGCTATCGGACCTGGCGGGACGTCGCCCGGCATGGCCTGGCGACCTTGGCCGCGCTCGCGCTGTTCGCCTTTGCCGCCTACGACATGCGTCACGCGGCGCTCGCCTATCTCGGTCTCAACCCCTCCAAGCCTGCCGTCGAGTTCGAGATCCGCATGCCCCGGGAGATGCTGGCGGCGGTGGGCGACAGCCAGATCGAGCTGCACACCGACCGCAACCAGACATTGGCGCTGGTGGACGGCGTGCGCGACCTCTCGGACGGCCGGGCCGTGCTGCGCGGCGCAGTGGTGCTCAACCACCGCACGGCCGATCGCGTTCTGGTCGTGAACCTCTCAGGCAAGGGCGTCTTCGAGTTCCGCCTCCGCCTGCCGGCCGAGCCGCATCGCTCCGGCCAGTTCGGCCCCTGGCACCTCGCCGACCGCATCGCTTCCCCGCTCGCCGCTGCCGTCGCCCCGCAGGACGGCTACAGCATCCGCTATCGCGTGCTTTAAACTTTGTTCGTTGCGATCCATGCCCGGCCCGTCATCGTTCCGACGCGCGGCGACGGGTAGGATGATCGCATGCCCGAATTTCGTCTCACGCAGATTTCCGACACCCATCTCGGCCGGCGCTTTCCCGGCCTGATCGCCAACTTCGCGGCGATCAGCGAGCACATCGACGCCGGTAGGCCCGATCTCGTCGTCAACACCGGCGATGTCTCGTTCGACGGGCCGACCAGCCGCGACGACGTCGAATTCGCAAAGAGCCTGCACGACGCGCTGCCGGTCACCTGCCGCTATCTCCCCGGCAATCACGATATCGGGGACAATCCGACCGCGATCGGGCCGGCGCCGAAGCCGCCGGTCAGCGAGACGCACCGCCAGCAGTTCTGCGACATCATCGGCGAAGATCATTGGGCGTTTGACGCCGCGGGCTGGCGCTTCATCGGCCTCAATTCGCTGGTGATGAATTCGGGCCTCGCCTTCGAGGCCGAGCAGCTCGACTGGCTGTCTCAGGAAATCTCGCGCGTGAACGGCAGGCCGGTCGCGCTGTTCCTGCACAAGCCGCTGTTCCTCAACCTGCCCGACGATCCCGAGACGCCGGAGACGTCGATCCGCTACGTGCCGCAGCCGGCGCGGGCGCGGCTGATCGAGATGTTCGGCAAGGTCGACCTGCGTCTCATCGCCAGCGGGCACGTGCACCAGCGCCGCGACTTCACCTTCCGCCACACCCGCCACGTCTGGGCGCCGTCAGCGGGCTTCGTCATCAACGATCAGCGCCAGGACCGGATCGCGATCAAGGAAGTCGGCCTGGTCGAATACCGCTTCCAGGCCGACAGTCTCGAGGTCCGCCACATCAGGGCGGCCGGCCAGGTCGATGTCGATATCGAGGAGCTGCTCATCCAGATGGGCGACGGGCACTGATAAAATCGGCTGCGTGCAGTAAGCGCGCTTGATGTCCGCCTGTCACTCAACACCTAGCGCAGAGCCGGACACGCGTGCTCCACATCCCGACCCCGTAAGCGAGGCCTGTCTCGTGGTTCTGGAGCTTCGGCTTGCGACCAACAGGAACATCGCTGGCTCCGCGCGCATTGAAGGACGATCAGACTACGTCGATGGAGGCCCCATGACCAGGACAACGCTGAATGAAGCGAGGCTGATCAATTTGGCCACGGCTTGCGCGGCCTTGGCACTCGTCCTCACGATGGTTCCGGCAACGGCGCAGGAGGCTGGGCGCTCGAGAGTCGGCACACTCACGTGCAACATATCGCCCGGAGTCGGCATGATTGTTGCGGGACAACGGCAGCTGAGCTGCATCTATGCATCGGCACGAGGCAGGGCACGCGAGGCTTACGAAGGCACCGTCAGCACGCTTGGTCTGGACATAGGAGCCACGTCCGGCGGTCAGTTCGTTTGGACCGTGTTTGCGCCAACGACAGTTCGCCGGGCAGCCTTGGCCGGAACTTATGCGGGCGCGACCGCCGGCGGCACTGTCGGCGCCGGAGTTGGTGCCAACCTCCTGGTGGGCGGCTCGGATCGTACGATTGCCTTGCAGCCGGTGTCCGTCCAGGCGCAGACAGGTGTGAACGTCGCAGCAGGCATATCAAGAATGGAATTGCGGCCGGTTGCTGCGCCTGCACGCGGCAAGGCCCAGTGACGGCCGTCGCTGCCGATCTCAGGAGTTCGTCATTGAGTTGACGACCTCCACGATGGCGGCGGGGTCTGCGTACGTGACCATATGCCCGGCATTTGGAACAAGGTGAAGATCGGACCGAGGCAGTGCTTGATGTAAATCCTGCGCTTGTCTGAATTCGATCACTTGGTCCTCTGTTCCGTGGAATATCTGCACTCGCTCGCCGATGGCTGGATAATAAGCTTGGAATTGTGTTGCAGTTGGAATGAGGAGTGCACTTTCCTCCGCAGCCGCCCTCAACTGTGTGGGCCTGAGCACCAAAGACACTGGAAATTCATTCCTGAACGTCTGCGGGACAGAACGGGGCGCAAAGATCTTGCGGAGAGCTCCTGGCAGGACGGCCCACGAACCGATCGGCGCGACAGTGTAACTGACCAGGTCGCCCAGGACCGGTATGGCTGGACCTGACATCAGCCACACGTCCAATCGGCCGGTCGGGAAATAGTACCCTGACGCAAGCACAAGACCCTGGGTCGGATAATCCTTTCGCACGGCGAGAGCGATAGCGACCAAGGCGCCCCAAGAATGGCCGAGCACAACCGGATTGCGGATTCCAAGTTGATTGAGCGCCTTCGCCAGCAGAGCGGCTTGAGCTGCCGCGGTCCATATTCGGAGCCGCGGCCGCTGACTATAGCCAAAGCCTGGGCGATCGAAGCACACCACGCGATTGGTGCGGGCAAGAAGATCGACCAGACCGCTGATCGTGAAGTCCTGGATCATGGATCCGTTGCCATGGAGCAGCACGACGCAAGGAGCGGCCGGATCCCCTCGATCGACATAGTGGAGCACTACGCCTTCGCATTCGAGGAACTTGCCGATTGGTGGATTCCTCCACTCGGCCAGTTTTGAGAAGCCGATGTTACCGACGACGAGAAGCGCCAATAACAAGGCAGCGATGAGCAACACGGTTTCAGCGGTGGTCATTACTGACCCTTGATGATCGAGGGTATGAACATGAGACCCGCGGTGCCAAGCAAGTGAACCAATCCATGGAGTAATTGGAAGTTGAAGCGCTCGTTCCTGCGCGCGATCGCGGAGGATTGATTAAAAATCACGTGCCCCGGAACGGTCGAGAAATGCCCACGTTGGCCGCTAAGGATCGCACCTGTGACGGAGAGGATCCGACGTCACCAACAATAACCAAGGAGCAACAGATGGCTAATCCACGCCAGGAGGAAAAGTCTACGCAAAGCCCTGAGGACACAATGCGCCGCGCCGCCGAAAGGACCGCTGAGCAAACCAGACGGATCGGCTTAGCTACCGCTGAGGCCAGCGAGGAGGTGGCTCAAGCCAGCAGTCACCTGCTGCAACAGAATGCCGAGATGTTGCAAAACAGTTGGCGCTTCGGCGTCGACATGGCCACTGTGATGTTGGGCCGGTCTGCTGATCAGCTTGGTCGCACGTTCGGTGTGACGGGCAATGAAACGGAGCAGGCAACAGAACGATCGGTCCGCAACGCTGAAGCAATCATGTACTCTACAACGGCGGTCGTCAAAGGAATGAACGGCGTCTCACGCGAGTACTTCGATTTCGTTCGACAGCAGATCGAGAGGACCATGGACCGTATGAATGAACTCTGGCGCTGCCGAACTCCGCAGGATTTGGCGGCTGTGCAGACCGATCTGATGCGCGATTCGATCAGAAGCGCCCTCGATACCAGCCGCCGGATGGCGGACATGTCTTTGAAGGTCGCTGACGATGCAGGAAACCATATTACTCAGAGTATCGAACGCATGCGGCACGCCGCCTAAAGCGCGATGCGATTAAGATGAATCGTCATCGCGCTTTGATTACTGTTTGAGCATGAGCTTTTCGGAAAACCGCTACCCACTTTTCCGAATCATGCTGTAGCGGGCTGTCACAGCCATGGCGCACATGTGCGGCTGACCCTCAGCCGCTCTTGTGTTGAGGCCTCGCGGAAGACTCAAGCCACGCTTTTAAGATCCTGCTGGATGGCCGCGAGCAGCGATTGCAGCGCAGCGCTGTTCACCGGCTTGGCCTCGGTGCCGGCTGGCTGAGCAGCGGGGCGCTGCGCAGCTTTCACGGGACGCTTCGGGAATGGCGGAGGCGCAGGCATTGCGGCCGGGGCGAATTCGCCCTCGTCCTCGGCGTGAACGAACTTGCCATGGATGACGTCGTCGCGACGGCCCATGATGAACATGGTCGCCCAATAGCCGACGGCCAGGAGGATGACGCAGAAAATACCAATCTCTAACATCGCAGCACCTAAAATATGCGCGATGATTCAATGCCTTCGTCCGGCCGTCAATGAACAGGCGGTCACACCCGCGGCTTTTGCGGGCAGGTGTGACCATTTGGTGACTCTTTCTTAACTATCCCCACGCGGCGTGTGGCCGCGGGGCCACGTGAGTCCCATTCCCTGTCGCCTAAAGCGCGATGAATGCGCTCGCGCTTTAGGTTGTTGTTTTGGCATGATCTTTCCGGAAAACCGCTTCGCACTTTTCCGGATCATGCCTAGGCCTTGTCCGGCCCGACCCGGACCAGCTGCTTGCCGAAATTGGCCCCCTTCAGCAGGCCTATGAAGGCGCCGGGGGCGCTTTCCAGGCCCTCGGTGACGAACTCCTTGTACTTGACCTTGCCGTCGCGAACCCAGCCGGACATGTCGCGCAGGAAGTCTCCGTGGCGGGCGGCGAAGTCGGAGACGATGAAGCCGCGGAAGGTCAGCCGCTTGGTCAGCGTGGCGCGCATCAGGCTGGCGGCCCATTTCGGCGGCTTGGCCTCGGTGTCGTTGTAATGGGCGATCAGGCCGCACACCGGCACGCGCGCAAACGGGTTGAGCAGCGGAAACACCGCCTCGAACACGGCACCGCCGACATTCTCGAAATAGACGTCGATGCCATCAGGGCAGGCGTCCTTCAGCTTGGCGGCGAGATCGGGATCGCGGTGATCGATGCAGGCATCGAAGCCGAGCTCCTTCACCACGTAGTCGCACTTGTCCTTGCCGCCGGCGATGCCGACCGCACGGGCGCCCTTGATCTTGGCGATCTGCCCCACCGCCGAGCCGACCGCGCCGGAGGCACCGGCAACGACGACGGTCTCGCCCTGTTGCGGCTTGCCGATGTCGAGCAGGCCCGTATAGGCGGTCATGCCGGGCATGCCGAGCACACCGATCGAGGTCGAGATCGGCCCGAGCTTGGGATCGACCTTGATCAGGCCCTTGCCGTTCGAGGTCGCATGGGTCTGCCAGCCCGAGCGGATGCGCACGATGTCGCCGACCGCGAAATCAGGATTGTTTGAGGCCGCGACCTCGCTGACCGCCTCGCCTTCCATCACGCCGCCGACCGGCACCGGAGCTGCGTAGGACGGCCCTTCGCTCATGCGCCCGCGCATATAGGGATCGAGCGACAGCCAGATCGTGCGCAGCAGGACTTCGCCCTGCCCTGGCGTCGGAACGGCGAATTCCTCCAGGCGAAAATCAGACGGCTTGGGTTCGCCGACGGGACGCGCGGCGAGAACGATGCGTTTGGCTTGGGCCATGGCTTCCTCCTTTTGTCTTTCGATACGGACGGAAGCGGAGGCAGCGAGGCGCGTCAACACAAAAGCGGTGAGCGGTTGGCCCCTCGGAGCCGAGGGCGCGTCGGCGTCGATTCAAGGCCTATCGCCGATCAAGCCCGTTCAGATCTGTTGTCGCCGTTTCCAGCACTTGTGCCGACACGGCGTCCTTCATTCGGGTAGCCCGGCCATCCGCATGCCCTCCGAGGCGAGCGCGAAATCCTGCGGGCGGCGGACGAGCAGCCAATCCTCCAAAACGCTGACCCGTAAAGTCGGATCCAGCCTGCGGACGTGGGCCATCGCTTCACGGGCTTCGTCCATCCGCCCGGCTAGCGCGTGGCTCGCCGCCATGAAGGCGGCCACCCGCAGGACGTTCGGCATCTGCCGCGATGCCCGCTGCAGTGACGCCACCGCGTCGTCGAAGCGGCGGCAATACAGATGTCCCATCGCGATCCCGGTCTGCATCTGAAATATCTCGGGGTCGAGCGGGCTGAGCCGCATGGCGCGACTGAAATAGTCGATCGCGCTGTCGTGTTCGCCCATCGAGATTCGTTGATACCCGCCGAGATACCAGATCGTCGACGAATTCGGATTGAGCACCAGCGCGCGGTCTACATGGGCGACGCAGGTGTCCAGATCGCCGCCGAAATGGGGCCATGCGTGGCCGCCACGGCACAATGCAACTGCGTCGTTCTTGTTCAGCGTCACCGCGCGCTGGCACAACCGCGCCGCCTCGGCGCCATCGGCGGCGCGGTCTGCGAGCCAGCGATTCATCTTGCGCCAGTAGAAGCACCACGCCGCCATGCCATAAGCCGCAGCAAAGTCCGGATCGCGATCGATCGCCCCATAGAACAGCGCTAATGCCCCATCGATTCCGTCGCGGGTCGCGGTGTGGAATTGCGCCAAGCCGCGGAGATAATAGTCGTAGGCATCGAGGCTTTCGGTCGGCTTGCGCTTGGCGCGTTCGATTTCGGCGAGCTCGAGCTGGGGCGCAATCGCGCCGACGACGCTGGCGGTGATCTGGTCCTGCAGCTCGAAGATGTCGTCCATCGCGCTCTCGAACCGCTCAGCCCACAGATGAGCGCCGGTGGAGGCGTCGATCAATTGTCCGGTGATGCGCACGCGGCCAGCGGAGCGGCGCACGCTGCCTTCCAGCACGTAGCGTACGCCCAGTTCGCGGCCAATTTGCTTCACATCGACCGCGCGGCCCTTGTAGGTGAAGCTGGAATTGCGGGCGATCACGAACAGCCAACGGATTCGCGACAGACCGAAGATGATGTCTTCGACGACGCCGTCGGCGAAGTAGTCCTGAGCGGCGTCCCCGCTCAGGTTCAGAAACGGCAGCACAGCGATCGAGGGCCGGTCGGGCAGGTCGAGCGCGGCAACCGGCTTCTCCGCCGACGGCACGATCGCGATGCGCTGATCGGCCGCTACGTGCACCTCGCCGACAAAGCGGAACCCCTTGCGCGGAACGGTTCGAATCAGCCGCTGCCCCTCTCCACTGTCTTCCAGCGCCTTGCGCACAGCGTTGATGTGGCTGGCCAGCGTCGATTCCGAGACGATCCGCCCGCCCCAGACCGTGTCGAACAGATCATTCTTGCTAACGACGTGGTCGCGGTTGCGCACCAGATACAGCAGCAGATCGAAAGCCTGCGGCGTGAGGCTGACAGCCCCGGAGTCCCGCCGCAACTCCCGCCGGTCCTCATCGAGGACATAGGCTTCGAAGGTGAACCGCACCACAAAGACCCTGATTGAAATCGAGCGGCATCCCGCTCTCGGCGCACCCCAGCCGAGGCTGCTGCGCCCTGTTTGGACGAAACTGCAAGCAGATTTCAAGCGAAAACCAAGGGCGCTGCACGTCCCTACCAAGGTCTCGGGCCGGATTCCGGCGCATCCTTGCCGCCTCTGGAGCGAACGAGACGCGAGGGCACAATGAAGATCGTGGTGATCGGCGGCAGCGGCCTGATCGGAAGCAATGTGGTGCGCAGGCTTCAGGCCAAAGGCCACGAGGTGGTCGCGGCCTCGCCCTCCTCCGGCGTCAACACGTTGACCCGCGAGGGCCTCGCCGAAGCAGTCGACGGTGCACAAGTCGTAATCGACGTCGCGAACTCGCCGGCCTTCGACGACAAGACCGCGATGGATTTCTTCCGGACCTCGGGCCGCAACCTGCTGGCGGCCGAAACCGCCGCCGAGGTGAAGCATCATCTCGCGCTGTCGGTGGTGGGTACCGACCGACTGCAGACGAGCGGCTATTTTCGCGCAAAGCTTGTGCAAGAGGAGCTCATCCAAGCATCAAGCCTTCCATACACCATCCTGCGCGCGACCCAGTTCTTCGAATTCATCGACGCGATCATCGCAGGCGGCGCTGAGGGCGACGTGATCCGGCTGTCGCCCGCGCATCTCCAGCCCGTCGCTGCCGACGACGTCGCGGCCACACTGACCGAATTGGCGCTTGGTCCGCCTCGCAACCGCATAATCGAGATCGCTGGTCCCGAAAGGCGTGGCCTCGATGACTTTGCACAGCAGGTTCTGGCCGCCAGGGGCGACACACGCCGAGTGATCCCCGATATCCGGGCGGACTATTTCGGCCTGACCCTGAACGATCAGTCGCTGACGCCGGGCGACGAGCCACAGCTCGGGCGGACCCGGCTCGCCGACTGGCTCGACAACCCACTCCTCACCCCAAAGGATGCAAAACCATGAGCACGATCACCACCAAGGACGGCACCGAGATCTATTACAAGGACTGGGGCCAAGGCCCTGTCGTGACCTTCTCGCACGGCTGGCCGCTGAATGCAGACGCCTGGGACGGCCAGATGCTGTTCCTTGCCCAGCACGGCTTTCGCGTCGTCGCGCACGACCGGCGCGGTCATGGTCGCTCCAGCCAGGCCTCGGAGCACAACGACATGAACGGCTATGCGGACGATCTCGCCGCGGTGATCGAAGCGCTTGATTTACGCGACGCCACGCTGATCGGCCATTCCACCGGCGGTGGCGAGGTCGCACGCTATATCGGCCGCCATGGTACCGGTCGCGTCGCCAAGGCGGTACTGATCGCGGCGGTGCCGCCGATCATGCTGAAGACCGAAGCCAACCCGGAGGGACTTCCGATCGAGGTGTTCGACGCCATTCGTGCAGGCGTCGCCGGCGACCGGTCGCAATACTACAAGGATCTGGCGATTGCCTTCTACGGCGCAAACCGACCTGGTGCAAAAGTCTCGCCGGGCACGCTCGACCAGTTCTGGCTGTGGAGCATGCAGGCAGGCGCCAAGAATGCCTATGAGAGCGTCAAAGCCTTTTCGGAAACTGATTTCACCGAGGACCTGAAGAAGTTCGATGTGCCGACCCTGGTCCTGCACGGCGAGGACGACCAGATCGTGCCGGTCAAGGACTCCGCGCGCAAATCGGCGAAGCTCATCAAGGGCGCCAAGGACGTCTACTACCCGGGGGCCCCGCACGGCCTGACCGCCACCCATCAGGATCAGATCAACGCCGAGCTGCTGAAATTCATCCGGAGCTAGCGATCTCGTTCACCTGAATTGCAGACCTCAACGAGAAAGACAGCAGCATGGACAAACCTGCCCACCGCACCCTCGCGGGCGTCGTCGTTCCCGACGCTCCCATAGTCGATGCCGCAATCGAACATGCGCGGCAGCACTGCGCGCCGTATCTGTTCAACCACGTCGTCCGCTCGTGGCTGTTCGCGGCAAGGCTCGGACAATTGCAGAACGTGGTGCACGATGAGGAGGTGCTCGCGGTCGGCACCCTGCTGCACGACATCACGCTGAATGAAAGCTTCGCCGGACCGCGCCGCTTCGAGGTCGAAGGCGCGGACCTGGCGCGGCACTTTGCCGCCGAGCGCGGCTTCGACCGGCGCCGCGCCCAGCTGATCTGGGACAGCGTCGCGCTGAACTCGACCCCGTCGATCGCTCTCTACAAAGAGAGCGAGGTTGCACTCGCCACGGCCGGCATCTGCTTCGACGTCATCGGGCTGCAATACGACATCATCCCCGCCGCCGAAGTGTCGCGGATCGTCGCCGAATTCCCGCGAATGCAGATCAAGCGGCAATTCCGCCGCTGCTTCTGCCATATCGCAAGCACCAGGCCGGAAACAAGCTACGACAATTTCATCCGGGATTTCGGCGAACGCTTTGTCGAAGGATACAGCGCGCCTTCGGTGGTTGATCTGGTGGATGCCGCGCCATTCCCCGAGTAGGATTGCATCTCAACCCCACCTGAGCGACCGCGACGACAAGCTTATCCGAAATCCGGTCGCGGGCCGCTCCGGTCGAACCAAGCACGGCAGTATCTTATCGCGCGCAAAACGCGCGCGCGACCGAAGCGCCTAACCCCCGCCCGGATAGTTCGGGCTCTCGCGCGTGATGGTGACGTCGTGGACGTGGCTTTCGCGCAGGCCCGCGCCGGTGATGCGGACGAACTGGGCCTTGTCGTGCAGCTCCTTCATGTCGCGTGCGCCGACATAGCCCATCGCGGCGCGCAAGCCGCCAGCGAGCTGGTGCATGACGTTGCCGACCGGGCCCTTGTAGGGCACCTGGCCCTCGATGCCCTCGGGCACGAGCTTGAGCGTGTCCTTGATGTCCTGCTGGAAGTAGCGGTCGGCAGATCCCCGCGCCATCGCGCCGACCGAGCCCATGCCGCGATAAGCCTTGTAGGACCGGCCCTGCCACAAAAACACTTCGCCGGGCGTCTCGTCGGTGCCGGCGAGCAGCGAACCGACCATGGCAATGTCGGCGCCGGCCGCGAGCGCTTTTGCAAGGTCGCCGGAATATTTGATGCCACCGTCAGCGATGACGGGGATGTCGGCCTTCTTCGCCGCTTCGACCGCATCCATGATCGCGGTGAGCTGGGGCACGCCGACGCCGGCGACGATGCGCGTGGTGCAGATCGAGCCCGGGCCGATGCCGACCTTGATGCAATCCGCGCCCGCATCGATCAGCGCCTGCGCGCCTTCCGTGGTGGCGACGTTGCCGGCGACGACCTGCACCGAATTGGACAGGCGCTTGATGCGGTTCACCGCCTGCAGCACGTGACGGGAATGGCCGTGCGCGGTGTCGACGACGACAAGGTCGACGCCGGCATCGATCAGCCGCTCGGTGCGCTCGAAGCCGGTATCGCCGACCGTGGTGGCGGCAGCGACGCGAAGACGCCCCTGCCCGTCCTTGCAGGCGAGCGGATGAGCAACCGCCTTCTCCATGTCCTTCACGGTGATGAGCCCGACGCAGCGATATTGATCGTCGACCACCAGCAGCTTCTCGATGCGGTGCTGGTGCAGCATCCGCCGCGCCTCATCCTGGTTGACATTCTCACGGACTGTGACGAGCCCTTCACGGGTCATCAGCTCGGAGACTTTTTGCCGGCGGTCGGTGGCAAAGCGCACGTCGCGGTTGGTGAGGATGCCGACCAGCTTGCCGGGCGTGTTCTTGCCGGCGCCGGTGACGACGGGAATGCCGGAGATGCCGTGATCGCTCATCAGCTTGAGCGCGTCGTCGAGCGTGGCGTCGGGGCTGATGGTGAGCGGGTTCACCACCATGCCGGACTCGTAGCGCTTGACCTGCCGCACCTGGGCGGCCTGCCCTTCGGGATCGAAATTGCGGTGGATGACGCCAAGGCCGCCGGCCTGCGCCATGGCGATCGCCATGCGGGCCTCGGTGACGGTGTCCATGGCCGAGGCCATGATCGGGATGTTGAGCGGAATGGCGCGGGTGACGCGAGAGCGAATGTCGACCTCGCCCGGCATGACGTCGGACAGGCCCGGCTTCAACAGCACGTCGTCGAACGTAAAGGCTTCGCGGATGCCCTGAAGTTGCACCGTGGCCATCTGCCAACTCCTTCCTGCGGCCCTGCCGCAAATGCTAATGGATGAGCGCCGCCCTCGGCGTCCCTTGCGGCAACGCCTTGAGAATCGGAGCCCATCGGTGGGGTTGACGCGGGTCGATAGCACGGCCGCGTGACGAATCAAAGCAATTCGGGCCGCTGGCCAGCCATGCACAGGGGTTTTTTGGCCGATTCAGCGGGGTTGGGCTCGGTACGCCGTCCCTCCACCGGTCATTCCGGGGCGCGACGAAGTCGCGAGCCCGGAATCCATCGCGCAGCGGATGCTGCAGTCCGATGGATTCCGGGTTCGCGCCAAGTGGGCGCGCCCCGGAATGACGAAAGACGGTCACACCGTTGTTACGCGGGATTTAGGTGCCATGCATGGATCCGCAATGGTCGGCGGCGGACGGCGGTGATAAGCCGCAACTCCACTCCTCCTTCCGATTTCATTGCCCTCATGGTCGACAAGCAACGCGTCATTCCGCTGATCGTGGCCACGGCTCTCTTTATGGAGAACATGGATTCGACCGTGATCGCCACCTCGCTGCCGGCGATCGCGGCCGACATCGGCACCAGCCCGCTGACGCTGAAGCTCGCGATCACCTCCTATCTGCTGTCGCTCGCGGTGTTCATTCCGGCGAGCGGCTGGACCGCCGACCGGTTTGGCGCGCGGATGGTGTTCGCGATCGCCGTCGGCGTGTTCATGGTCGGCTCGGTCGGCTGCGCGCTCTCGACCTCGGTCACCGACTTCGTGTTCGCGCGCATCCTGCAAGGCATGGGCGGCGCCATGATGACGCCGGTCGGGCGCCTCGTGCTGCTGCGTTCGGTCGATAAGAGCGCGCTGGTCAACGCCATGGCTTGGGTGACGGTCCCTGCCCTGATCGGTCCCGTGATCGGCCCGCCGCTCGGCGGCTTCATCACGACCTATGCGTCCTGGCACTGGATCTTCCTGATCAACATCCCGATCGGGCTGCTCGGGATCTTCATGGCGCTGAAGTACATCGACCCGATCAAGAGCGAGGAACGCGAGCCATTCGATCTCTACGGCATGGTGCTCTCTGGGCTGGGGCTCGCAGGCATCGCCTTCGGCCTTTCCGTTGCCGGGCTCAACCTGCTGCCATGGAGCACGGTGGCCGCGCTGGTCGTGGGCGGAGCGATCTCGATGACGCTCTACGTCATCCACGCGCGGCGGACCAGATCGCCGGTGCTGGACTTCTCGCTCCTGAAGCTGCCGACGCTGCGCGCAGCCGTGTTCGGCGGCTTCCTGTTCCGGCTCGGCATCGGCGCGCTGCCGTTCCTGCTGCCGCTCCTGATGCAGATCGGCTTCGGCCTGTCGCCGTTCCATTCCGGCCTCGTCACCTTTGCCTCCTCGCTCGGGGCGATGGGCATGAAGACGCTGGCAGCGCGCATCATCCGCACCTTCGGCTTCCGCAATTTGATGACGGTGAACGCGATCGTCAGCGCGTTCTTTCTCGGCGTCTGTGCGCTGTTCACGGTGACGACGCCGCTGCTCATCATCATGGTGATCCTGGTGGTCGGCGGCTTCTTCCGCTCGCTGCAGTTCACTGCGATCAACACGGTCGCCTATGCCGACGTCGAGACCGCGCAGATGAGCCGCGCCACCACCCTCGTCAGCGTCAACCAGCAGCTCGCGATCTCGGCCGGCGTCGCCGTCGGCGCGGCCTGTGTCGAGACCACGATGTGGTTCAGCCATGTCAGCGAGCTCAACGCCACGGTGTTCGCGCCCGCCTTCGTCGTAGTCGCGCTGACCTCGGCGGCCTCGAGCTGGTTCTTCTGGCAGATGCCCGCGGACGCCGGCCACGAGATTTCTGGACGCAAGGCGGTGGAGATCGCGAGCCGCAAGGGCGCCGGCAAGGGTGCGGAGAAGGCCGCGGTCAAGGCGGCGTCCGAGGATACGCAGGACGTGCGGGATCAGCGGCTGGGGTAGTCTCCTCCCGTCATTGCGAGCGAAGCGAAGCAATCCAGAATCTCTCCGCAGAAGCACTCTGGATTGCTTCGTCGCAAGAGCTCCTCGCAATGACGGAGTACGTAGCTACGCCGCTCCGCCGCCTCGAAATCCCGTCGCCAGCACATAGCGTTCGGACGAATCCTGCCGGCTCGCCGCCGGCTTGACGTGACGCACCGTTGCAAAGTCGCGCTTGAGCTGGGCGAGCAGCTCGGCATCGGCGCCGCTCTGGAACGTTTTCGCCAGGAACGTGCCGCCGGGTTTGAGCACGTCGCAGGCAAAGGCCGCCGCCGTCTCGACCAGGCCGACGATGCGGAGCTGGTCGGTCTTGCGGTGGCCGGTGGTGTTGGCGGCCATGTCGGACATCACGACGTCGGCCTTGCCGCCCAGCATCGCGGTGAGCTTCTCGGGCGCGTCGTTGTCCATGAAGTCGAGCTGCGCGAAATCGACCCCGGGAATCTCCGGCATCTCCAACAGATCGATCGCGACGACCTTGCCCTTGCCTTCCAATGATCCGACGCGCTTGGCGGCAATCTGGCTCCAGCCGCCGGGCGCCGCGCCGAGATCGACCACGGCCATGCCAGGCTTCAGAAGCCGGAACTTGTCGTCGATCTCCAGCAGCTTGAACGCGGCGCGGGAGCGATAGCCCGCCGCCTTGGCTTTGGCGACGT
This sequence comes from Bradyrhizobium sp. IC4059, assembly GCF_020193615.1. NCBI lineage: Bacteria > Pseudomonadati > Pseudomonadota > Alphaproteobacteria > Hyphomicrobiales > Nitrobacteraceae > Bradyrhizobium > Bradyrhizobium sp. IC4059. The sequence goes on along the minus strand of NZ_JADYVH010000002.1, from coordinate 352,167 downwards.
AGGGATCGTTGAGCTGCCGCTCCAGCCACAGCTTCGACGACAATTTGCGCTTGCCGCCGGTCTTGACCTGAACGTGCAAGCGGCCGGTGGTGTCCTTGGCCATACTCACCAGCTCCTGAGCGCACCGTCCTCGCGCATCATCTCGACCAGCATGCCCTCGCGCAAGCCGCGGTCGGCGACGCGCAGGCGCGGCAGCGGAAAGGCGCGGCGGATAGCGTCGAGGATGGCGCAGCCCGCCAGGACGAGATCGGCGCGCTCGACGCTGATGCAGCTGTTGGCGGCACGCTCCTCGTAGCTCATGCCGAGCAGCTTGTTGATGGTCGCGGTGATGTCGGCATCGTTCATCCAGATGCTGTCGATGCGGCGGCGGTCATAGCGCGCGAGGTTGAGATGGATGCCGGCCAGCGTCGTCACCGTGCCCGACGTGCCGAGCAGGTGCATGTCGGCGAGATCGCGGCCGTGCTCCTCGGCGAATGGCGCGACGTGGCTTGCGACCTCCTGCTCCATGGTGGCATAGATCTCTGGCGTGACGTCGCGTCCGCCGAACTGCTCAGCGAGCGTGACCACACCATAGGGAATCGACATCCAGGCCTTGATGCGCGGTTCCGGCTTTTCCGGGTCGCGCTCGATCCGCACCAGCTCGGTGGAGCCGCCGCCGATGTCGAACAGGATCGCGCCCCGCCCCCTGGGATCGACCAGCGGCGAGCAGCCCAGCACGGCGAGGGCGGCCTCGGTCTCGCGGTCGATCACCTCGAGCTCGATGCCGGTCTCGGCCGCAACGCGGCTGCGGAAACCTTCCGCGTTCGAAGCCGCGCGGCAGGCTTCGGTCGCGATCAGCCGCAGCCGACGCGCCTTCCGCAGATTGATCTTGTCGCGGCAGATGCTGAGCGCGGCGATGGCGCGCTCGATCGCGGCGTCGCTAATGCACCCCGTCGCCGAGACGCCCTCCCCGAGCCGGATGATGCGCGAGAAGGAATCGACCACACGAAAGCCGTCCTGGGTCGGACAGGCGATCAGCAGCCTGCAATTGTTGGTGCCGAGGTCCAGCGCCGCATAGACGCCGGTTCCCGGCGCCTGCGCGCCGACGGCCGGATTGGTGGCCAACGCCACCGCCGCCATCGACCCCTCCAGCTCGCTATGCGGCGCATGGCCGTCGCGGAGCCGCGTGTGGTCATTCATACAAACTGTCTTTCCGCGGCCGGTCGGGCCGGTTTGGAATTGATTATTCGCCTGAAACATTAGCAGCGCGGCAGGCCTGCGCAACAACGCATCACATGGGACCATGTCCAATCGTGCGTTGTCGTGAACGGGGGTGGTGGGTTATTTGAGGGAGTCCGGTGCTCCGCTGCCGCGAAAATGCGCAAATGCCGGCTTTTCAGGTCAATTCCCATGCAAGAACACACCAAATCGTCGACGCTCGAGAACGCTATTGCACTGCAAAAGTATGGCGTCGGGCAACCGGTCCGCCGCAAGGAGGATGACACGCTGGTGCGCGGCAAGGGCTGCTACACCGACGATTTCAACCTGCCGAACCAGGCCTATGCCGTAGTCGTCCGCTCGACCCATGCCCATGGATTCATCCGCAGCATCGGCCTCGATGCCGCCAAGGCGATGCCGGGCGTGCTGGGGGCGTGGTCCGGGAAGGATCTTGATGCCGCCGGCTATGGCCCCTTCACCTGCGGCCTGCCGCTGAAGAGCCGCGACGGCTCGCCCCTGCTCCAGACCAACCGCCAGCCCCTGGCGACCGACAAGGTCCGCTTCGTCGGCGATCCCGTCGCCTTCGTGGTGGCCGAGACGCTGGCTCAGGCGCGCGACGCGGCCGAGGCGGTCGACCTCGACATCGAGCCGCTGCCGGCGGTGACGGACCCGGAGCAAGCCGCCAAGCCCGGCGCGCCGCAGCTCTATGACCACATTCCTGGTAACGTCGCGCTCGACTACCACTATGGCGACATGGACAAGGTGAACGCCGCCTTCGCCAGCGCCGCTCATGTGACCAAGCTCGACATCGAGAACACCCGCGTTGCCGTGGTCTCGATGGAGCCGCGCGTGGGGCTTGCCTCCTACGACAAGAAGACCGAGCGCTACACGCTTCAGGTGCCGACCCAGGGCGTTGCCGGCAACCGCGCCAATCTCGCGAAGAACCTGAAGGTGCCGAACGAGAAGGTGCGCATCCTCACCGCCAATGTCGGCGGCTCCTTCGGCATGAAGAACATCAACTATCCCGAGTACATGTGCATTCTGTATGCGGCGAAGGCACTGGGACGCCCGGTGAAGTGGCTGGACGAGCGCTCGACCAGCTTCCTCTCCGACAGCCACGGCCGCGCCCAGAAGATCCACGCCGAGCTCGCGCTCGATGCCGAGGGGCACTTCCTCGCAGCAAAGCTGTCCGGCTACGGCAATCTCGGCGCCTACATCACCGGCGTCGCGCCGGGGCCGCTTTCGCTCAACACCGGCAAGAACTTCTCCAGCGTCTATCGCACGCCGCTGATGGCGGTCGACATCAAAGTGGTGCTGACCAACACCACGCTGATGGGGGCCTATCGCGGCGCCGGCCGGCCCGAGGCGAACTATTACATGGAGCGGCTGATCGACCGCGCCGCCGACGAGATGGGCATCAACCGGCTGACCTTGCGCAAGCGCAACTTCATCAAGCCGAACCAGATCCCGTTCGCGGCGTCCTCCGGCGTCACTTATGACAGCGGCGACTTCCAGGCCGTGTTCAACAAGGCGCTCGAAATCTCCGACCACGAGAACTTCGCCAAGCGCAAGAAGGAGAGCAAGAAGGCGGGCAAGCTGCGCGGCATTGCGGTCGGCTCCTATCTCGAGGTCACGGCGCCGCCGAGCCCCGAGCTCGGCAAGATCGTGTTCGATCCTGACGGCACCGTGCAGCTCATCACCGGCACGCTCGACTACGGCCAGGGCCACGCCACCCCGTTCGCGCAGGTGCTGTGCGATCAGCTCGGCGTCCCCTTCGAGAGCGTCAAGCTCGTGCAGGGCGACAGCGATATCGTCCACACCGGCAACGGCACCGGCGGCTCACGCTCGATCACCGCGACGGGCCAGGCCATCGTGGGGGCCGCAAAGCTCGTCATCGAGAAGGGCAAACGCGCCGCTGCACATATGCTGGAAGCATCCGAAGCCGATATCGAGTTTGCCGACGGCAGCTTTACGATCGCCGGCACCGATCGCAGCATCGACATCATGGAGCTCGCCAAGCGTCTGCATGACGGCAAGGTGCCGGAGGGCGTGCCTGACAGCCTCGATGTCGACCACACCAGCGAACCGGTCGCCTCGGCGTTCCCGAACGGCTGCCACGTCGCCGAGGTCGAGATCGACCCGGACACCGGTGTGGTGCAGATCGTGCGCTACAGCGCGGTCAACGATTTCGGCACGGTGATCAACCCGATGCTGGTCGCGGGCCAGCTCCATGGCGGCGTGGTCCAGGGCATCGGCCAGGCCCTGATGGAGCACATTCGCTACGACGACAATGGCCAGCCGATCACGGGCTCGCTGATGGACTACGCCCTGCCCCGCGCGGAGGACGTCCCCAACATGACGGTCGGCGACCACCCGGTGCCCGCCACCACCAATCCGCTCGGCAGCAAGGGCTGCGGCGAAGCCGGCTGCGCCGGCAGCCTGTCGACGGTGGTGAACGCGGTGCTCGACGCGCTGTCGGAGTACGGCATCAAGCACATCGACATGCCGCTGACCCCCGAGCGGGTGTGGCGCGCGATCCAGGAGGCGAAGGCCAAGGCGGCGTAAGGGGCACTGTCGTCGCCACAAACTCTACTGTCATCGCCCGGCTTGACCGGGCGATCCAGTACTCCGAGACGGCAGCGATTGACCGAGAAGCTGCGGCGTACTGGATTCCCCGCCTTCGCGGGGAATGACGACGTCCTTGATTGACGGGCGTGGGCTTTCCCAACTGTCCGCTACGCCGCCGCCTGCTCGCGCGGCTGGTAGATCGCGGTGTGCTGGCAATGCGCGAGCGGCGTCGTGCCGTTGGCGACGACCAGCGCGTCGAACTCGACGAAGCGGTGGCCCTTCTTCTCGTAATTCGCAGTGACCTTGGCCCGCGCCGTGATCTCGTCGCCGGCGCGCGCGGCGGACAGCAGCTGCATGCGGCTGCCCACGTGGATCCAGGGACCCAGGATGGTGTTGTCCACCAGGACGCGGTTCATGACGCGCTGGATCAGGCCGGGATGGCCGAGGCTCTCGCGGGCAAAAATCGGATCGGCCTCCCTGACGTCAGTGAGATAGTCGGCCGCATCCTGCCCGGCCCACCGGCGCGGCGTCGTGCCCAGCCATTTGCCCAGCTCGAATGTCGCAGGACTGACAGGCTTGCGCTCGGCGGCGGCGGGGACTTCGACATAGTCGCTCAACGACACCGCCGGCACCGCCGCCGGCAGCGACGCCGTTCCCGTGGCACACAGCTCGGTGCGACTGAACACCTCGATGGTCAGCAGGCCGTTGTGCTCGGTGGCATCGACATCGGCGGTCTCGCCGTCATAGACCGGCTTGATGAAGCGGGCCTCGACCAGCCCGCGAGAGAGGAAATCGCGGCCCCAGCGCGCGATCGGCACGTGCATCATGTAGGCGAAGACGTCGACGCCGGGGACCAGCCCGCCGGAAAAGCCGAAGCGGCGGGCCACATTGTCGTCGTGCATCTTGTTTTCGGACTGCCTGGCGGTGTTGTAGGCCTCGACGCGGTAGGTTTCGAGCCGGTTCGGCATGACTGGCCTTTCCCCTGTTCTTGTTGTTTCAGGAGCGATCGTAGGGCCTGAGGAACTGGGGTCAATCCCCTCGCCTTTGCGGCCCGAATGCGGTACCACGCGGCGGAATGACCGAGACCCCGACCCGCATCTATGTCGACGCCGACGCCTGTCCGGTGAAGGACGAAATCTATCGCGTGGCGATCCGGCACGGCGTGCCCGTGAGCGTGGTCGCCGGCAACTTCATCCGCGTGCCGCAAGACCCGCTGATCGAGCGCATCGCCGCAGGCGCCGGCATGGACGCCGCCGACGACTGGATCGCCGAGCGCGCGAGGCCTGGCGACGTCGTGGTGACCTCGGACATTCCGCTGGCCAGCCGCTGCGTCAAGGCGGGCGCCGACGTGATCGCGCCGAACGGCAAGCCGTTCACCGAAGAATCGATCGGGATGACGCTGGCGGTGCGCAATCTGATGACGGACCTGCGATCGGCCGGCGAAGTCACCGGCGGCCCGCGCTCGTTCTCGCCGCGAGACCGCTCCAGCTTCCTCTCGGCGCTCGACCAGACACTGCGCCGGATCCAGCGCCGCCGCGCAGATCAGGCCGCAACGAGCCAAAGTTAGCCATGGCCCCGCCGCTGATCCAACTCAAAGACATCAGGCTGACCTTCGGCGGCACGCCGCTGCTGTCGGGCGTCGAGCTCAACGTCGCGCCATCCGAACGGGTCTGCCTGATCGGCCGCAACGGCTCCGGCAAATCGACCCTTTTGAAGATCGCGGCCGGCCTGGTCGAGCCTGACGCCGGCACACGCTTCGTGCAGCCCGGCGCAACGGTGCGCTACCTGCCGCAGGAGCCGGATTTCGGCGCGCACAAGAGCACGCTCGCCTATGTCGAGTCCGGGCTCGCGCCGGGGGACGACCAGCACCAGGCGCGCTATCTCCTGGAGCAGCTCGGCCTCACCGGCGAGGAGAACCCGCACAACCTCTCCGGTGGCGAGGCGCGCCGCGCGGCGCTGGCCTTCGTGCTGGCGCCCTCGCCCGACATCCTGCTGCTGGACGAGCCGACCAACCATCTCGATCTCGCCACCATCGAATGGCTGGAGCAGGAGCTCGACTCCAGGCGCAGCGCGCTCGTCATCATCAGCCATGACCGCCGCTTCCTCACCAATCTCTCGCGCTCCACCGCCTGGCTCGACCGCGGCAGGATCAAGCAGATCGACCGCGGCTTTGCCTCGTTCGAGAGCTGGCGCGACGAGGTGCTGGCCGAGGAGGAGCGCGACCAGCACAAGCTCGACCGCAAGATCGTCGACGAGGAGCACTGGCTGCGCCACGGCGTCTCCGGCCGCCGCAAGCGCAACGTCAAGCGGCTCGCCAATCTGCATGCGCTGCGCGCCCAGCGCCGCAACTATCGCGGCACCGCCGGCAGCGCCAACCTCGCAGCCAGCGAAGCCGAGCAGTCCGGCAAGCTGGTGATCGAGGCCAAGGGCATCACGAAGTCTTACGGGGAGCGCAAGATCGTCGAGAATTTCTCGACCCGCATCCAGCGCGGCGACCGGCTCGGCATCATCGGGCCGAACGGCGCCGGCAAGACCACGCTGGTCAACCTGCTCACCGGCGGCATGCAGCCGGATTCCGGGACGATACGTCTCGGCGCCAATCTGGAGATGGCGACGCTCGACCAGCATCGCGAAAGCCTCGATCCGAAATCGACACTGGCGGAAGCGCTCACAGGCGGCCGCGGCGATCAAATCATGGTCGGCGGCAAGCCGAAGCACGTCGTCGGCTACATGAAGGACTTCCTGTTCGCGCAGGAGCAACGCGGCACACCGCTGGAGGTGCTCTCGGGCGGCGAGCGCGGCCGGCTGATGCTGGCGCGAGCGCTGGCAAAGCCGTCGAACCTCCTGGTGCTGGACGAGCCGACCAACGATCTCGACCTCGAAACGCTCGACGTGCTCGAGGAGATGCTTGGCGACTACGAAGGCACCGTCATCCTGATCAGTCACGACCGCGACTTCCTCGACCGCGTCGTCACCTCGGTGATTGCGCCGGAGGGTAACGGCAAGTGGACCGAATATGCCGGTGGCTACAGCGACATGCTGAGCCAACGTGGCGCCGATTTGAAGCGCGAGGCGCCGAAAGCGCCACCGCTGGCGGAGAAGAAGGACGAGCGCGCAGCGGTCCCCTCGTCCGCGCCCAAGCGCAAGCTCAGCTTCAACGAGAAGCACGCGTTGGAAACGCTGCCGAAGAAGATGGAAACGCTGCACGCCGATATTGCAAAATTGCAGCGTGTGCTCGACGACCCCGGTCTCTATGCGAAAGATCGCAAAAAATTCGACGACACCTCGGCTGCCATCGCCAAGGCGCACGAAGAACTGTCCGCCGCCGAAGAGCGTTGGCTCGAACTCGAAATGCTCCGCGAAGAGATTGAACAGGCATAACTCATGACAACAACTCTTGCAGCCAAGATCGCCCGCGAATACGGCACACCCTGTGCCGTCATCGACATGGACAGGGTCGAGCGTAACATCGCGCGGATCCAGAAGGCCTGCGACGACGCCGGAATCGCCAATCGCCCCCACATCAAGACGCACAAGAACCCGACCATTGCCAAGATGCAGGTCGCGGCCGGCGCCAAGGGCATCACCTGCCAGAAACTGGGCGAAGCCGAGATCATGGCCAATGCCGGCATCGACGACATCCTGATCAGCTACAATCTGCTGGGCGATGAGAAGATGGCGCGGCTCGGCGCGCTGCAGGCGAAGGCCAACATGACGGTGGCGGCCGACAATTCGACCGTCGTCGCCGGCCTGCCTAAGGCGGCTGCGGCGTCAGGCCGCCCGCTCTCGGTCGTGGTCGAATGCGATACCGGGCGCAAGCGCGCAGGGGTCGAGACCCCGGCCGAGGCCATTGCGCTGGCGCGCGAGATCGCGGCCTCCAAGGGCCTCGAGTTCGCCGGCTTCATGCTGTATCCGACCGAGACCGGCTGGGCTGAGGCCCAAAAGTTCTACGACGAGGCGCTGGCTGGCGTGCGCGCGCACGGGCTCGACGCCAAGATCGTCTCGACCGGCGGCACGCCGAACCTCGTCAATATCGGCAAGCTCAAGGGCGGCACCGAGCACCGCTTCGGCACCTACATCTACAACGATCGCATGCAGGTCGCCGCGGGCTCGGCGACCTGGGACGATTGCGCACTGCACATCTATTCGACCGTGGTCAGCCGCGCCGCGCCCGAGCGCGGCATTCTCGATGCCGGCTCGAAGACGCTGACCACGGATACCGGCGGGCTCGACGGCCACGGCCTGATCCTGGAGCATCCCGAAGCCAGAATCGCCAAATTCGCCGAGGAGCACGGTTTTCTCGATCTGTCCCGCAGCAACACGCGGCCCAATGTCGGCGACGTCGTCCGCATCGTGCCGAACCACGTCTGCGTCGTCGTCAACATGATGGACGAGGTGGTGATGGTGCGCGGCGAGGAGATCATCGGCACGCTGCCGGTGGCCGCGCGTGGGAAGCTGCGGTAGGTGTACGCGCGCCGTTGCCACGGCCGTCATTGCGAGGAGCTCTTGCGACGAAGCAATCCAGACTTCCGCGGAGGAGGGATTCTGGATTGCTTCGCTGCGCTCGCAATGACGGTGGTTAACGACTGACCCACCCCAGCACGCCCCTGCCCGCCGCAGCCCCGGTCGCGAAGGACGCCTGCAAGAGATAGCCGCCGGTCGGTGCTTCCCAATCCAGCATCTCGCCGGCCGCAAACGTGCCCGGCAGCTTGCGCAGCATGAATTGCTCATCGAGCTCGTCGAACCTTATTCCACCCGCGGTCGAGATCGCGCGATCGATCGGCGCCACTCCGGTGAGCTGAACCGGAACAGCGTTGACCAGATCTGCGAGCTCCGCCGGCGAGAACGCCGCCAGCGGCCGGCCGGAGGCGATGGCGGCCTCCTGCATGAGGCCGATGCCGACCGGCGACAATTGCGCGGCCTTGCGCAGGAAGTTCGCCAGCGATTGCTTGCCGCGCGTGCCTGACAGCCGCGTGGTCAGCGCAGCGGTGTCGAGATCGGGCCGCAACACGATCATCAGCGTCGCCTGTCCGAGATTCAGCACAGCCTCGCGCAGTTCCGCCGACAACGCGTAGATCGCGCCGCCTTCGATGCCGCTGCGGGTGATCATCGCCTCTCCGCGCACCGTGTGCGCACGAAGCGTCAGCGCCACGCCCTTGAGCGGCTGGCCTTCGAAACGGTCACGGAACACTTTGGACCATGCGACCGTGAAGCCGGAATTGGCCGGCCGCAGCTTCGAGACGGCAATGCCCTTTGCAGCGAGGATGTCGACCCAGCCGGCGTCCGAGCCGAGCCGCGGCCAGCTTGCGCCGCCGAGCGCGAGCAGCGTGGCGTTCGCTTCGATGGCGGAGACGCCTTTCGGCGTCTGAAAGATCAACCGACCCTCGCCGTCCCAGCCGATCCAGCGATGGCGAAAAGCAAAGCGGACACCGGCGGCATCGAGCCGCCGCAGCCAGGCGCGCAGCAAGGGCGAGGCCTTGAACGTTTTCGGAAACACGCGTCCGCTGCTGCCGACGAAGGTCGGCTCGCCCAGCGCCTCGCTCCAGGCACGTAGCGCATCGGGCGAAAATGCCTCGACCGCCGCCTGCAGCTTCGGTGCGGCCTCGCGATAGCGCGCCATGAATTGCGGCAGCGGTTCGCTGTGAGTGAGGTTGAGTCCGCCGCGGCCGGCCATCAGGAATTTGCGCCCCGCTGACGGCATCGCGTCGTAGACAGTGACGCGGGCGCCGCCTGACGCCAGCACCTCCGCCGCCATCAGCCCGGCGGGACCTGCGCCGATGACGGCGACGTCGGTCAGAGCTTGATCCCCGCCCGCGCCGCGGCCTGGGCGACGTATTTCTGCGTCTGCTCGAACGCGCCCTGCAGCGCCCTGGCCTTCGACATGTCGCTGATCTCGGCGAAATGCGCGGCGATCGCATCCGGCGTCCACTCGCTCTCCGGCAGGTTGATACCTTCGCTCTCCAAAATCTTGATCACCGCAAACGAGCCGGCACCGGCGCCCATGATGGTGCGGGTCGGCGCATCCTCGCTCAGCATGTACTCGACCGCAGGGGTGATCGCGTTCGGCTTCATCAGTTGCAGCGCCTGCGGCGGCAGCAGCTCTTCGGTCATGCGCGTCGCCGCCGTCGGCGAGATGATGTTGACGCGGATGTCGTTCTTGCGGCCCTCCTCGGCGAGCACGTTCATCAGGCCGACCATGCCGGACTTCGCGGCGCCGTAATTGGCCTGACCGAAATTGCCGTACAGGCCCGAGGATGAGGTGGTCAGCACGATGCGGCCGTAATTGCGGTCACGCATGCCGGCCCAGGCCGCCTTGCAGCAATAGAAAGTGCCGACGAGATGCACGTCGAGTACCTTTTGGAAATCGGCCACCTCCATCTTGCCGAACGACTTGTCGCGCAGGATGCCGGCATTGGCGCACAAGAGATCGACGCTGCCCCACTCCTTGGTAGCGCGCTCGACCATGGCGGTGACCTGCTCGAAATTGGAGACGTCGGCGCCGTCGGCCATCGCGATGCCGCCGGCCTTGCGGATCTCCTCGACCACGGCCTCGGCCGGCGACAGCGAGCCTCCGGTGCCGTCGCGCGCGCCACCGAAATCGTTGACCACGACCTTGGCGCCGCGGCTCGCCAGCCCCAGCGCATGCGCGCGTCCGAGACCATTGCCCGCGCCGGTGACGATGGCGACGCGTCCGTCGAACCTGATTGGCATAGTGGGTTTCCCAGATGTTAGCCGTCATGGCCGGGTTTGACCCGGCCATCCATCAAAATCGACAGGCTTTTGAGCAGCGATGGGTTGCCGGGTCAAGCCCGGCAAGGACGGCACGGGCCTACTCGAAATAGATCAGGCCGAGCCAGTCGGCGACGAGCGCCGGTTTATCCTCGCCCTCGATCTCGACCGTGACGTTGGTGCGGGACTGGAGCTCGCCTGGCTTGCGGAGCTTGGCTTCCGCCAGCACGAAACGGCCACGCACGCGCTTGCCTGAGCGCACCGGCGAGATGAAGCGCAGCCTGTCGAAGCCGTAATTCACGCCCATCGTGGTGCCCGCAATCACGGGCATCACCTCGTAGGACATGATCGACAGCAGCGACATCGTGAGAAAACCATGCGCAATGGTAGTGCCGAACGCGGTTTCCTTCTTCGCGCGTTCCGGATCGACGTGGATGAACTGGTGATCTTCGATCACGTCGGCATAGCTGTCGATGCGGGGCTGATCGATCAGGTGCCACGACGATACGCCGATCTCCTTGCCGATCATGGCCTGATAGGCCTCGAGCGTAACAGGCGGCTTCTTCCAGACTTCGTTCACTTAGGTCTCACTCCGTGTCTTCGCCAGCTCCGGAAAATCCTCCTCACGGAATTCCCGGCCGCGCAAGGGATCGCTGCGATCGTCGTCGCGTTCGAGCCGTCGTAGCTGGACGCGGCGGATCTTTCCAGAGATCGTCTTCGGCAGCTCGGTGACGATTTCGAGGCGGCGGATGCGCTTGAACGGGGCCAGACGCGCGTGCAGGTGCTTGAAGATCGATAGCGCGGTTTCCGGCGAGCGTTCTGCACCCGCGGTCAGCAGCACGAACGCCTTGGGGATCGCGAGCCGGATTGGATCCGGGCTCGGCACCACCGCAGCTTCCGCGACCAGCTCGTGCTCGAGCAGGACGCTCTCCAGTTCGAACGGGCTGATGCGATAATCGGAGGATTTGAAGACGTCGTCAGAGCGGCCGACGAAGGTCAAGTAGCCGTCCTCATCCGCGAATACGACGTCGCCACTGCGATAGAGCGCGCCTGCGGCGCCGGACAATTTGCCGTCGTCGCCCTGATAGCCCTGCATCAGGCCGGCGGGGCGGTCGGCGCCGAGCACCAGCGTCACCTCGCCCTCCTTTGCGGGATGGCCGTCGGCATCGCTGATCTGCACGCGATAGCCCGGCAACGGACGGCCCATCGAGCCGATCTTGATCGGCTGGCCCGGCGAATTGCCGGCGAGCGCCGTGGTCTCGGTCTGGCCGTAGCCGTCGCGAATGGTGAGGCCCCAGGCCGCCTGCACCTGATCAATCACCTCGGGATTGAGCGGCTCGCCGGCGCCGCAGACCTCGCGAAGCGCCACCTTGAACGAGGCGAGGTTCTCCTGGATGAACAGCCGCCACACCGTCGGCGGCGCGCACAGCGTGGTGACGCCGCAGCGGCCGATGGTGGCAAGCAGCGACTTGGCATCAAAGCGCGGCTGGTTGACCACGAACACGGTCGCACCCGCATTCCACGGCGCGAAGAAGCAGCTCCAGGCATGCTTGGCCCAGCCGGGCGAGGAGATGTTGAGATGGACGTCGCCGGGCTTCAGCCCGATCCAGTACATCGTCGAGAGATGGCCGACGGGATAGCTGCGCTGACTGTGTCGCACCAATTTTGGTTTTGCTGTCGTACCCGAGGTGAAATACAGCAGCATCGGATCGTCGGCATTGGTCGGACCATCAGGCGCGAAGCTTTCGGATGCTTTTGCTGCTTCGTCATATGCCAGCCAACCGTCGGAGGCCGCGCCGACGACGATGCGAACGACATTCTCGGCGCCTAGGCTCGTGAATTTCGCGACCTGGTCCTGCGCGGCGACCACTGCCCTTGCCTTGCCGCGATCGAGCCGGTCGCGCAGCTCGTCGGCGGTCAGCAGCGTCGTGGCGGGAATGACGACCACGCCGAGCTTCATCGCGGCAAGCATCGTCTCCCACAGCGGAACCATGTTGCCGAGCAGCAGCAGGAGATGGTCGCCGCGCCGGAGGCCCTGCGCGCGGAGGAAGTTGGCGACCTGGTTGGAGCGGCGCGACAGCGCCGCGAAGGACAGCTTCGTCTGCTTGTCCTGGGCGGCATCGACGATCCAGAGCGCGGGCCGATCCTTGCTGTCCGCATTGGCCGCGAGCTCGGCGTCGAACCAGTCGAGCGCCCAGTTGAAAGGAACCGGATCAGGCCAGCGGAAGCCTTTGACCGCTGCCTCGTAATCCGTACGGTGTTGCAGAAGGAACGCGCGTGCTTCCTGGAATGTGGTCATCAAGCTTTCCCGGCTAAACTCCTAACGTGCTTGATAATTCCGGAAAAATCCACCCCGCCCTGGCCGGCTGCGTCGAAAGACTGATAGATCTCCTGCGCATGCTTGCCGAGCGGCGTGGCCGCGCCCGCGGCCTTGGCCGCCTCCTGCGCCAGGGTGAGGTCCTTCACCATCAGCGCCGAGGCAAAGCCCGGCTTGTAATCGTTGTTGGCCGGCGAGGTCGGCACCGGGCCCGGCACCGGGCAATAGGTCGTCAGCGACCAGCACTGGCCGGACGAGGTCGAGGCCACATCGAACAGCGCCTGATGCGAGAGCCCGAGCTTTTCACCGAGCGCAAAGGCCTCGCTCACCGCGATCATGGAAATGCCGAGGATCATGTTGTTGCAGATCTTTGCGGCCTGGCCGGCACCGGCGCCGCCGCAATGCACGATCTTCTTGCCCATATTCTCGAGCACGGGCTTGGCCGCGGCAAATGCCTTCTCCTCGCCGCCGCACATGAAGGTGAGCGTCGCACCCTTGGCACCGCCCGTGCCGCCGGAGACCGGCGCATCGACCGAGAGCACGCCGTGCTTGGCGGCGAGCGCATGCGCGGCTCGCGCGCTTTCGACGTCGATGGTGGAGCTGTCGATGATGAGCGCACCCTTGGTCATGGCGGGCACGACCTCGTTCCAGACGCCGAGCACATGCTTGCCTGCGGGCAGCATGGTGACGACGACATCGGCGCCCTTCACCGCGGCCGGGGCGCTGTCGGCGATGCTGGCGCCATCGGTCTTGGCCTGATTGCGCGAGGCTTCGACAAGATCGAACGCCACCACCTTGTGGCCGGCCTTGACGAGGTTGGCCGCCATCGGGCCGCCCATGTTGCCGAGACCGATGAATGCGATCGTCGCCATTGTCGTTTCCTCCGCTACAGCGTTGTTAATTGAACTTCAATTCGTCCGCGCCGATCTCGGCGAAATAGGGCGCAAGCACCTCCGGCGTCACATCCTCGATCCGCGGCGGCGACCAGGTCGGGTTGCGGTCCTTGTCGATCACGGCGGCGCGCACGCCCTCGCGAAAATCATCGCTCCGAAACACCTCCAGCGCGGCGCGGTATTCGCGAACCAGGCACTCTTCCAGGCTCGATCCGCGCGCAAGGCGCAGTAGCTTCAGCGTGACCACCATGCCGCGCGGCGATTTTTCGTTCAGCGTCTTCAGCGTGGCCAGCGCGAACTCGGAACCATCGCGCTTCAGCGCAGCGACAATGTCCTCCATGCGGTCGAAGCCGAACAACGCATCGATGACCGGCTCCCTGGCGGCGACCGGCCCCGCAGTCTCGCCGGAGGCGAAGCCGTCGATGAGCTTGCTGACATCGGCTGCGGTCGCACCGGACCGCAGCTTGGTCAGCGCCTCGCGCAGCTCCGGCAATCTCGCCGCCGGCACCACCCAATCGGCAAACTTCGCGTAGATCGCGTCCGGCCCGTTCATGGTCTGGCCGGTCAGCCCGAAATAGGTGCCGATCTCGCCCGGCGCATGCGACAGCAGATAGGTGCCGCCGACATCGGGGAAGAAGCCGAGGCCGACTTCGGGCATCGCTAGCTTGGTGCGGTCGGTGACGACACGATGGCTGGCATGCGCTGAAAGCCCGACGCCGCCGCCCATCACGATGCCGTCCATGAAGGCGACATAGGGCTTTGGAAACTTCTTGATCCGGGCATTGAGGATGTACTCCTCGCGCCACAGGATCTTGCCGAGATCGCCACAAGCCTTCGAGCTTTCCCAGAGCGTGCGGATGTCGCCGCCGGCGCAAAGGCCGCGCTCGCCGGCGCCTTCCAGCAGGATCACGGCAATTGCAGGATCAACTTCGAAGCGATCGAGCGCCTTGTCGATGTCGCGAAACATCTCCAGCGTCACGGCATTGATCGCCTTGGGACGATTGAGCCTGATGATGCCGGCGGCGCCTTCGACGCGCGCGACGAGATCGCCCTCTTCCGCTCCGCTCATCGCGCGCCCTCGATCAGTTTGCGCGCCACGATGAGCCGCATGATTTCATTGGTGCCTTCGAGTATCTGGTGCACGCGTAAGTCGCGCACGATCTTCTCAATGCCGTATTCACTGAGGTAGCCGTAGCCGCCGTGGAGTTGCAGCGCATGGTTGGCAACCTCGAACCCGACATCGGTGCCGAAGCGTTTAGCCATGGCGCAGAGCATGGTGGCGTCGGGGTCTTTGCGATCGAGCGCCGCGGCGGCGCGCCACAGGAAGGTGCGCGCGGCCTCCAACTCGATCGCCATGTCGGCGAGACGGAATTGCAGCGCCTGCAATTCGTCGAGCCGCTTCCCGAACGCCTTGCGCTCCTTCATGTAGGCGCGCGCCTTGTCGAGTGCTGCTTGCGCGCCGCCGAGCGAGCACGCCGTAATGTTGAGACGGCCGCCGTCGAGGCCGGCCATCGCGATCTTGAAGCCTGTGCCCTCCTCGCTCAGGCGATTGGCCTCAGGCACGCGGGCGTTCTCGAATATCACCGCGCGGGTCGGCTGCGCGTTCCAGCCCATCTTGCGTTCATTGGCGCCGAAGGAGACACCCGGCGCCTTGCCGTCGATCACGAGCGTCGAGATGCCGCCGGGACCGTCGCCACCGGTACGTACCATCGCGACCAGAATATCCGTTCCGCCAGCGCCGGAGATGAATTGCTTCTGGCCGTTTAGGACGTAGTGGTCGCCGTCGCGCACGGCGCGCGTGCGCAGCGCCGCGGCGTCCGAGCCGGCACCCGGCTCGGTCAGGCAGTAGCTTGCGATCAGCTCCATGGTGCAGAGCTTCGGCAGCCATTGGTGGCGCTGGGTGTCGCTGCCGAAGGCATCGATCATCCAGCTCGCCATGTTGTGGATGGAGATGAAGGCCGAGGTGGTCGGGCAGCCCGTCGCCAGCGCCTCGAAGATCAGCGCTGCGTCGAACCGCGTCATGGCGGAGCCGCCAACATCGTCGCGGATATAGATGCCGCCCATGCCGAGCTTGGCGGCTTCGCGCATCACCTCGACTGGAAAATACTTCTCCTCGTCCCAACGCAGCGCGTGCGGCGCGATCCTTTCCGCCGCAAACGCCAGCGCCATGTCGCGAAGGACGACCTGATCCTCGTTCAGAGCGAACTGCATGCTGGGCTGCTCACTATTCTCGTCATTGCGAGGAGCGAAGCGACGAAGCAATCCAGAGTAGTTCCGCAGTGACAGTCTGGATTGCTTCGCTGCGCTCGCAATGACAGGCTGGGCTACAGCCTTACTTCATCAGCGGGATCGAGAACTCCGCGCCTTCCTTGACGCCGGACGGCCAGCGCGAGGTCACCGTCTTGGTCTTGGTGTAGAAGCGGATCGAATCCGGTCCGTGCTGGTTGAGATCGCCGAAGCCCGATTTCTTCCAGCCGCCGAAGGTGTAATAAGCGATCGGCACCGGGATCGGCACGTTGATGCCGACCATGCCGACGTTGACCCTGGCCGCGAAGTCGCGCGCGGCATCGCCGTCGCGGGTGAAGATGGCAACGCCGTTGCCGTAATCGTGGTCGGACGGCAGCGCCAGCGCCTCCTTGTAGTCGTGCGCGCGCACCACCGAGAGCACCGGGCCAAAGATCTCTTCCTTGTAGATCCGCATGTCCTTGGTGACGTTGTCGAACAGCGAACCGCCGAGATAGAAGCCGTTCTCGTAACCCTGCATCTTGAAGCCGCGGCCGTCGACGGCGAGCGTCGCGCCTTCCTTGACGCCGATGTCGATGTAGCTCTTGACCTTCTCGACCGCCTCGCGGGTCACGAGCGGACCGTAGTCGGCCGACGGATCGATCGAGGTGCCGATCTTCAAGGACTCGACGCGCGGGATCAGCTTTTCCATCAGGCGGTCGGCGGTGGACTTGCCGACGGGGACCGCGACGGAAACGGCCATGCAGCGCTCGCCGGCCGAGCCGTAGCCGGCGCCGATCAGCGCGTCGACGGCCTGGTCCATGTCCGCGTCCGGCATGACGATGGCGTGGTTCTTGGCGCCGCCGAAGCACTGGCAGCGCTTGCCGGTCTGCGCGGCGCGCTCGTAGATGTACTGCGCGATCGGCGTCGAGCCGACGAAGCCGATGGCCTTGATGTCGGGATCGTCGAGGATGGCGTCGACCGCCTCCTTGTCGCCGTTGACGACGTTGAGGATGCCGGCGGGCAGGCCCGCTTCCATCATGAGTTCAGCGAGCAGCATCGGCACGCCGGGGTCGCGCTCCGAGGGCTTGAGGATGAAAGCGTTGCCGCAGGCGATCGCCGGCGCAAACTTCCACATCGGGATCATCGCCGGGAAATTGAACGGCGTAATGCCTGCGACGACGCCGAGCGGCTGACGCATCGAATAGATGTCGATGCCGGGGCCAGCGCCTTCGGTGTACTCGCCCTTCATCAGATGCGGAATGCCGCAAGCGAATTCCGCGACTTCTAGGCCGCGCTGGATGTCGCCCTTGGCGTCGGGGACGGTCTTGCCGTGCTCGCGCGCGAGCAGCTCGGCGAGCTTGTCGTAATCGCGCTGGACCAGCTCAACAAATTTCATCATGACGCGGGCGCGGCGCTGCGGGTTGGTCGCGGCCCATTCGGGCTGTGCGGCGCGCGCGTTCTCGACGGCGGCGCGGACCTCGGCCTTGGACGCCAGCGCCACCTTGGCCTGAACGTCACCGGTCATCGGCTCGAAAACGTCGGCGGTGCGGCCAGAGGTGCCCTTGACCTCCTTGCCACCGATGAAATGTCCGATTGAACGCATGGAATGGTCTCCTTCAGGCCGAGCGTGGTCGCTTTGACAAATCCTATTGACCTGCATTTTATAGGATTCAAGTCTGAGATAATGCACCATAGATGTGCGAAAATGCTGGATCAAGGCGCTATCGATTGGGACGACTTTCGCTTCGTGCTGGCCATCGTGCGGGGCGGCTCGGTGTCGGCTGCGGCAAAACAGCTGGGGGTCGACCATGCCACCGTGATCCGCCGCGTCGACCGGCTGGAGAAGCACCTCTCGGCCAAGCTGTTCGACCGGCGCAAGACCGGCTACCTCCTCACCGAGGCCGGCCAGCGCGTCGCCGACAGCGCCGAAGCCATGGAATCGACCATCGTCGCCAACCAGGAGCAGGTCGGCGGCTCCGTGGCGCGGCTGACCGGCACGGTGCGGATCGGCGCGCCTGATGGGTTCGGCACCGCCTTCCTGGCGCCGCGGCTGACGCCGTTCGCGGACCGCTATCCCGATCTCGATCTGCAACTTGTGGCCACCGCGCGGCTGTTTAGCCTCTCCAAGCGCGAGGCCGACATCGCCATCAGCCTGACCATGCCCAAGGAAGGCCGCATCGTCGGCCGCAAGCTGCTCGACTATCGCCTTGGGCTCTACGCGGCCCCCGCCTATCTCGACCGCTTCCCGAAAATCGCCTCGCGGCAGGATCTGACGCAGCACCGCTTCGTCGGTTACATCGAGGAACTCCTGTTCACGCCGGAGCTCGATTATCTGCCCCAGGTGTCGCCGCGGATTTCCGCACGCTTCCGCAGCGCCAATCTGATCGCCCAGCTCAACGCCACGCTCTCAGGCTTCGGCATCGCCGTGCTGCCGCACTTCATGGCGAGCGACTATCCGCAGCTCGTCGCCGTGCTGCCCGACGAGATCTCGATCACGCGGACGTTCTGGATGTTGATGCACGCCGATAGCAAGGACCTGGCGCGGATCAGGGCCGTGGCGGATTACATCTCGGAGATTGTCGAGCGCGAGCGGGCGTTGTTTGCTGGGCGGTGAACGGCGGTCTCGTAGGGGTCTCGTAGGGGTCTCGTAGGGTGGGTTAGCCGAAGGCGTAACCCACCTCTTCCGTCTCCGCGGACGAACACAGTGGTGGGTTACGCCAAGCGAATGCGCTTCGCGCAATCGCATGGCTAACCCACCCTACACGGCATTTCGCCTAGTTCTGTTTCGCCTTCTTCGCGGCCGCCACCTTCGACTCACGCTTCGCTCCCTCGAGCGCGTGGTCCCGGCCGGCCTTCAGCATCTCGTCGGACAATTCGCTCGAGCCGGCGATGCGCGCCAGCAGCATGGTTCCGGCCATCGTCGCGAGCGTCGCGATCGCCTGCTTGCGTGCCGCCTTGCGGGGCATGTTCGGGATGGTGTCGGTCAGGGCCTCGATCATCTCATCCAGCTTGCCGGCAAAGGCCTTGCGTGTCTTCGGACTCTCGCGGGCGATCTCGGCTCCCAGCGCGGGAATCGAGCAGCCGTGACCGGGATTGTCGCGATGCAGCGTGGACAAATAGCTCTCCGCGATCAGCGCCAGCCGCTTTTCCGGAGCGACCTCGCCGGTGAGCTTGCGCCAGTGTTCCATCGAACGGTCCATCGCGTAGGCAAAAGCCTCAATCACCAGCGCCTCGCGGGAATCGAAATGCGCGTAAAAGCCGCCGTGGGTCAGGCCCGCCTCTTTCATGAGGTCGGCGACGCCGATACCGTGGGCACCCTTCTCCCGCAGCCGCACCGAGGCCTTCTTCACGATGCGATCGTGGGTTTCCTGCTTGTGTTCCCGGGAATAGCGCATGCGGATCTCATTGAATGTCGGAGATCATCTCATAACACGCAAATGCCGAGATGGGTGCATTAATTCATGTCAAGTTGTGCCGATCATGGAGAAGGTCGCAGTTGCATGGACCGCAAGTGCGCCCTTGCCGTCCCGCACAAAACCCTCGGTATAGCTGGTCTGGCGTCCTAGCTTGATCACCTTGCCCTCGGCCGAAATCAGCCCGGAACGCACCGACAGGGGGCGCAGATAAGTCAGCTTCAGATCGAGGGTCACCGAGCTTTGTCCGGCCTCCAGCCTGGTCGAGATGGCGCATCCCATGGCCGTATCGAGCAGCGCTGCGGCGGTCGCGCCATGGAGAAGTCCGATGGTGTTTTCGAGATCCTCGCGCGGCTCCAGTTCCATGACGATCCGGCCCGGCTCGACCACGGCCATGGTGAAACCTATCAGCTTGGCGAAGGGCGGCGGCGGCAGGCGGCCGTCACGGATGCCCAGCATGGCATCCATGCCCGACAGGCCCATCGCCGCCCGCGCCACCGGCGCAGGCACCTGCCAGTCCACTACGCGTTCCCGCCTCTGCGCGGGCGAAAACAGGTCGGGTTGATCGTCACCGGTCATGGCAGCCTCTTTAGATGATATTCGTCATACTATGCCACGGACTTCACGCTGGCAACCCGGCCTCCCCGCCGATTGACAAGACGTACGTTTCGGCCCGGAAGTGATCCCGACCGGCGCGCCCCGCGCATGTCCACGAAACCTTTCGAGATCCCACGATGGAAATGCTCAACAATCATTGCGGCGTGACGCGCGATGCGCGCGGCGTCGTTCATGTCGCGATCTGCAACGCCGGCCCGCTCAACATCCTCGGCTCGCCCGTGACCGACGCCGTGCGCGAAGGCCTGCAGCAGCTCGCATCCGACCGCAACATCCGCGTCGTCGTGCTGCGCGGACAGAGCGAGAAGAGCCTGATCGGCGGAGCCGACATCAAGGAGATGGCCGGGCTCGACCAGACATCCGCCGAGGCCTTCATCAGCCGCCTGCGCGATCTCTGCGAGGCGGTGCGCGCCTTCCCTGCCCCGATCATCGCACGCATGCCGGGCTGGTGCCTCGGCGGCGGGCTCGAAGTGGCGGCGGCCTGCGACTTCCGAGTCGCCGCGCATGATGCCCATTTCGGCATGCCCGAGGTGCGTGTCGGCATCCCCTCGGTGATCCATGCCGCGCTGTTGCCGCGCCTGATCGGTTGGGCCCGCGCGCGCTGGCTGGTGATGACGGCGGAGAACATCGATGCAGCCACGGCGCTGGCATGGGGCCTGGTCGACAAGGTCGCTGCGCCCGGCGAACTCGATGCCGAGGTCGAGCATTTAGTGAAGGCCTTGCTCGAATGCGGCCCCGAGGCGCTGCGCTCGCAAAAGGCGCTGCTGCGGCAGTGGGAAGAGCTGCCGCTGACCGAGTCGGTGAATTTGAGCGTGAAAGTGTTCGGCGAATCGTTCCTGACGGACGAGCCGACGCGGCTGATGGGCGCGTTTGTGAACCGGAAGCGGTAGGATGCAGGTTGCCGTGCCCCGGACGCAGCGCAGCGCCCGCTTGGCGGTGCGCTGCTGAGCCGGGGCCCATGCACCGATGAGGTCGGCGCGATCTGGGTCCCGGCTCTGCGTCGCAACGTTGCACGTCGCGCCGCGTCCGGGACACGGACGAGGGAGTGACCAAATCTCATCCGACCCACGACATTTTCTCATCCCAACCGCGGTTGCATTTTTTGCGCCGCATCATATGATGTTCATCATCTTACACGTCATCGCCAGGGAGTTCTCGTCATGGCCGAAGCCGCCGATCCCGTCGTCATCGTCTCCGCCGCACGCACCCCGCTCGGCCGCTTCATGGGCGAGTTGTCGCCGCTCCCGGCCCACAAGCTCGGCTCACACGTAATCGGTGCGGTGCTCGAACGCGCCAAGCTCGCGCCCGAGAAGGTCGACGAGGTCTTCATGGGCTGCGTGCTGCCGGCAGGCCAAGGCCAAGCGCCGGCGCGGCAGGCCGCGCGGAACGCCGGTCTGCCCGATGCGACCGGCGCCACCACCGTCAACAAGGTCTGCGGTTCCGGCATGAAAGCGACCATGCTGGCGCACGACATCATCCGTGCCGGCTCGGCCGACATCGTCGTCTCCGGCGGCATGGAGAGCATGAGCAACGCGCCCTACCTGCTCGCCAAGGCGCGCGGCGGCTATCGCGTCGGCCACGACCGCATCATCGACCACATGATGATGGACGGCCTGGAGGACGCCTACGAGACCGGCCGTTCCATGGGCGATTTCGGCGAAGCTACCGCGGAAGCCTATCAATTCACCCGCAAGGACCAGGACGCCTATGCGATGGAGACGCTCAGCCGCGCCCGCAAGGCCGTCGAGGGCGGCGCGTTCAAGGCCGAGATCGCGCCGATCACGCTGACCGAAAAGGCCGGCCCGCGCGTGATCGCCAATGACGAGCATCCGCTCAAGGTCGACCCCGCCAAGATCCCCGGATTGAAGCCGGCATTCCGCGCCAACGGCACCATCACGCCGGCCGCCTCCTCCGCCAATGCCGACGGCGCCGCCGCGCTGGTGCTGACGAAGCGCGCACTTGCCGACCGGGGCGGCCTGCCTGTTCTTGCCGAGATCAAGGGCCATGCCACCCACAGCCAGGAGCCGCAATGGTTCACCACGGCACCGATCCCGGCGATCCGCAAGCTGCTGGACAAGGTCGGCTGGAGCGCGGGCGACGTCGACCTGTTCGAGATCAACGAGGCCTTTGCCGTGGTGGCGATGGCGGCGCAGCGCGACCTCGGCATTCCCCGCGACAAGCTGAACGTCAATGGCGGCGCCTGCGCGCTGGGCCACCCGATCGGCGCCACCGGCGCGCGGCTGATCGTGACGCTGCTGCATGCGCTGGAGGCCAACAACCTCAAGCGCGGCATCGCCGCACTCTGCATCGGCGGCGGTGAAGCCACGGCCATCGCGGTGGAACGCCGCTGACGCGGACGTCCGGAAACGAGGGAACTCTGTCATTTGCGACAGATACATCCCGTGCCATTCTCTAACTGACGCAGGTCTCTTGCGGCCTGCCCATCCACGTTGAGGCCCAATGATTTCGAACTGGCTCGCGGCAGCACTGTCCCGCCGTAACATTCATTATGGCTGGGTGATGGTCGGCGTGACTTTCCTCACCGCGCTGATCAGCGCCGGCACGGTCGGCGCGCCCGGCGTGTTCATCGTTCCCCTGCAGAAGGAGTTCGGCTGGAGCACGGCGGAGATCTCGTCCGCGCTGTCGATCCGCTTCATCCTGTTCGGACTGATGGCGCCGTTCGCGGCCGCCCTGCTCAACCGCTATGGCCTGCGCAACGTCACGCTGGCCGCCCAGCTGATCGTGGTCTCGGCGCTCGTGCTCTCGCTCGGCATGACGGAGGTCTGGCAGCTCATTGCCCTCTGGGGCGTGGTGATCGGGATCGGGACCGGCATGACGGCCTTGGTGCTCGGCGCGACCATCGCCACGCGCTGGTTCGCGACACGACGCGGCCTCGTGGTCGGCATCATGACCGCAAGCGTTGCCACCGGCCAGCTCGTGTTCCTGCCGCTGCTGGCGAGCCTCACCGAGCGCTACGGCTGGCGTCTCGCACTCGGCCTGGTCTGCATCATGCTCGTTATTTCGTCGCTGGCGGTGCTGCTCGCAATGCGTGACCGGCCGAGCGACGTCGGCCTGCGGCCGTTCGGCGACGAAGGCACCGAACCTTTGCCGGCGCCGCCGGTCAGCCACGGCTCGATCACTGGCGTTGCGCTCGGCACGCTGCGCGATGCCTCGAGGTCGATGGCGTTCTGGATCTTGTTCGCGACCTTCTTCGTCTGCGGCGCCTCCACCAACGGGCTCGTGCAGGTGCACCTGATCCCGATGTGCCTCGATTTCGGCATCCCGCAGGTGCAGGCGGCGAGCCTGCTCGCTGCAATGGGCATCTTCGACTTCTTCGGCACGATCATGTCTGGCTGGCTATCGGACCGCTACGACAATCGCTGGCTCCTGTTCTGGTACTACGGTCTGCGCGGGCTCTCGCTGATCTTCCTCCCCTTCAGCGATTTCTCCTTCTACGGCCTCTCGGTTTTCGCGATGTTCTACGGTCTCGACTGGATCGCGACGGTGCCGCCGACGGTGCGGCTCACCGCGCAGAAGTTCGGGCCCGAGCGCGCCAATCTGGTGTTCGGCTGGATCTTCGCCGGCCATCAGCTCGGCGCGGGCGCCGCGGCGTTTGGCGCAGGCTTCTCGCGGACCGTCTATCAGAGCTACCTGCCCGCCTTCTTCATCGCCGGCGCGCTCTGCGTATTCGCGGCCCTGATCGTGCTGGCGCTGTCGCGGCAGCCGAAGCCGCAAGTGGCGATGGCGTGAGAAGGAACCACGTCTTCTGCCTTCCGGTTTGACAGAAGAAACAGAGCCCCGCAGTGTCGTGAAGGCGGGCCAAATCGTTCCGACATGACCACGCCGCAAAGATGCCTCCTATGCTGTGGCGATGACAGACAGGCCTGGACGGACGCGCAAGCATGCCCTTCGGATTGGCACGGCGGGATGGAACGTGCCGTCCCAGCATGCGGATGCGTTCAAGGCCGAGGGCTCCCACCTTGAGCGCTACGCCTCAGTGCTGAACTGCACCGAGATCAACACGTCGTTCTATCGTCCGCATCGGCGCACGACATATGAGCGATGGAGCGCTGCGGTGCCGGCCGGCTTCCGTTTTGCGGTCAAGGTCCCGCAATCGATCAGCCATGCGCCGGAGCTGAGGTTCGATCGCGCGGACGTCGATCGGTTCTGCGAGGAGATTTCCGGCCTTGGGCAAAAGCTCGGCGTGCTGCTGCTGCAATTGCCTTCGTCGACAATCTTCGCAAGGCGCGGCGCCGGGAAGCTCGTAATAGCGCTGCAGAAAGGGGGGCAGGTGCCGGTGGTTTGCGAGCCACGGCACGCGAGCTGGTTCACCAGGCCGGCCGACGACTGGCTGGCGCAACGAGGCGTCGCGCGGGTGGCCGCGGATCCACCGCGTGCCGCCAATGGCGCTGCGCCCGGCGGCTGGACCGGGCTGGCCTATTTTCGGCTTCACGGTTCACCGAGGGTCTATTATTCCAGCTATGACGCGGCTGCCTTGGCGGCGCTCAAGGTGCGGCTGGCCGGATGCGCGGCGGCCTCGGTCTGGTGCATTTTCGACAACACCGCTTCGGGCGCAGCCATGGCCAATGCCCGCCAGCTGGTTGAAGCCCGATAGCGCCAGACCGTTCGCTCGCGGATTACTCCGTGAAAGTCTTTGAGGATTCTTCGGCATTTGCGCCGGCGTCGTTTGATAATTCGCGCTCGGCTTCTCGCCAGAACTCGTCCTGGCGGCCCTCCGGCTTGCCTGCGAGTTCCCAAAGCTGGTGGGCTCTCACCCGGATGAGCTCCTCGTCAACCTTCGCCATGCGGCTCTCCTGTTGTGCCGAGAAGCAAACGTCGTGCTGCTGCGGACCGTTCCAAGCGGTCAGGCCGACCCAAACTCCCCACACGCGTGGCGCATTGCCGTTAGACTCGGCAGCCTAAACGTGGACAATGGCTGCGGCGCTTCGCGCGCTCAGTACACACAAAGATGTGCCAGAGGAAACAAATGCCGCTCCCGACGTCCCTGCCCACCATCCCGACCGCTCCCGTGACCGAACCATTGCGCGATGCGTTGCGCGCGATCGTCGGCGACAAAGGCCTGATCGAGGACGAGCATGGCAAGCAGCCGTTTGTGACGGATTGGCGGGGATTGCTGGTCGGCAACGCCGGCGCCGTCGTTCGCCCTGGCAGCACCGAGGAGGTCTCGAAAGTGGTCCGGCTCTGCCACGAGCACGGCGTCGCGATCGTGCCGCAGGGCGGCAACACCGGCCTGATGGGCGGGGCGACGCCCTGGCCTGCGCACACCGGCATCGTGCTGTCGCTCGGCCGGATGAACCGCGTGCTGGATGTCGATCCCGTCGGCTATTCGATGACGGTCGAGGCCGGCTGCGTGTTACAGACGCTTCAGGAGACCGCAAGCGAGCACGACCGCTTCCTGCCGCTGAGCCTCGGTGCCCAGGGCTCCTGCATGATCGGCGGCAATCTCTCCACCAACGCCGGCGGCGTGCAGGTGCTGCGCTACGGCAATGCCCGCAATCTCGTGCTGGGGCTCGAGGTCGTGCTGCCGAATGGCGAGGTCTGGGACGGATTGCGCGCGCTCAAGAAGGACAACACCGGCTACGACCTCAAGCACCTGTTCATGGGCGCCGAGGGGACGCTGGGCATCATCACCAAGGCCGTGCTCAAGCTGTGGCCGGCACCGAAGGACGTCTGCACGGCGTGGCTGGCGATCCGCGATCCCCGCGCGGCGCTGGAAATCCTGTCCGAGGCGCACGCGGCATCCGAGGACAATGTCGGCTCCTGCGAGCTGCTCAGCCGGGCGGCCATCGACCTTTCCCTGCGCCACATTCCCGGGACGCAGGATCCGCTGAAGGCGGATACGCCCTGGTACCTGCTGCTGGAATGGTCGTCGGCGCGCCCGCGGCAGGACGGAACCGAGGGCATGTCCGGCAAGATGGAGCAGTTTCTCGCCGATCAACTCGAGGCCGGCCGCGTGCTGGATGCGGCGATCGCGCACACATTCGGTCAATCGCGCAACATGTGGCGCATCCGCGAAGCAATGGCGGAGGCCTCACGCGCCGAGGGACCGGGGATCAGTTTCGACGTGTCGGTGGCGATTTCAGGGATTCCGGAGTTCATCGACAAGGGCCTCAAGGCCGTGCTCGACATTCTCCCGACCATCCGGCCCTATCCGCTCGGCCATATCGGCGACGGCAATCTGCATTTCTCGTTCATGGGACCGAAGGGCATGGACCAGCAGACGCTGAACCAATACGCGCCCGCCATCACGCGCGCCGTGAACGATCTCGTCACCTCCATGGGCGGCTCGATCTCGGCGGAGCACGGCATCGGCATCGACAAGCTCGACGAGCTCAGCCACTACCGCTCCAAGACCGAGCTCGACATCATGCGCACCATCAAACGCGCGCTCGATCCGCACAACATCATGAATCCCGGCAAGGTGCTCCGGCTGTGATCGGCTCGGCGTTCGGCGTTGGCGGGTCGCAAAGATGTTGCGACCCGTCCGCCGTTTTTGGAGCGCTATCCGCTGCCCTCAAGCCACCGAGCCGCCGCGCGGGTTGACAATCGTATACCCTCGCAGCGAACGCGCGTGGATTCGCGTCGCGCGCCCACCCGAGTTGGCGTCATAGGCCATCCAGACGTCGCCTCCGAGGTGCTGTTCAAGGACGAAAACGTGTCCTCGTCGCGCAGCAACCATTCCCGGTGCGGGTGATGTCCTGGGAAAGCGGAGCCAATTGGACGCAAGATTCAATTCCGGCACGATACGTCCGAACACGCGCAGAGCCGCGCCGCAGCCGCAGAACGACGAAGGGCAACCGGCCGGACGGCCACCGACAATGCGAGCGCCGTGGGCACCGGAGACGGCCGCCGGCGTGGTCGTGCTCCCAGCATCAGTCACCGTCAGTTGTGTCGAGCGGTACGCTTGCAGTGTGGACCTGGAAATCAGCGAAGATCTGGAAGCCAGTGAGGGCCTGGCAACCCGCTCGCGTCGCGTCTGCGAATACGAGAAGTCGCAGGGCATGGTGACGTTGCATTCAGGAGCTTGATGAATGCGATAAGGGCGCGCTTCCGAAGCGACAGAACCCAGGGCAACGAAGACGCACGCAGAAAATACTCGCTTGAACATTGCAGGACTCCAAATGAGAGACCCTGCCCCGGGCAAAGAGACCAATAACAGTTTGGCTGAAATGGGCCTAAAGCGCGGCTGAAACTGGCTGCGATCGCGCGCCACGACTGCACGATCTCATAGCCTACACGTAGCGCCTGAGATGATTAACTCGCAGCGCTCGAACGCTCGATCAGCGCGTCAAGCTGGCGGCATGCAACCAAGTCGGACCGCGCGAGGCAAGTATCCATCAGCGCTCCTCCTCCCCGCACTGCCCGGATCGCCAGAACTCGCTGCCGCTCATTGCATCATTGCGGCCGCGATCTTCTCCGCTGACATCAACACCGGAAAGTTGGTGTTGGCGCATGGCACCACCGGGAAGATCGAGGCATCGACGACGCGCAGGCCCTGCACGCCCTTGACGCGGCCCTGATTGTCGACCACCGCCATCGGATCCTCAGTGCGGCCCATGCGGCACGAGCACGAGGCGTGCCAGACGCCGATCGTCGCCTTGCGCACGAAGGCTTCCAGCGCCTCGTCGTCGTTCATCACCTGATCGAAGGTGAAGCCTTCGACGACGAAATTGTCGATCATATAGTGACGCAGCGCCGCCGGCCCGTCCATCAAGGTCGCGGCGATCGTGGTGAGAATCTTGTTCCTGGTGTTGACCACGCCGATCTTGCGGACGCGATCGGTATAGGCGGCCGGAAACGGCTTGTCCGTCACCTTCCTGACCACCTCGCTCATCTGGATCGCCGCCATCTTGCGGAAACCGCTCATCAGGCGATCGAGATCGCGGCGGTCGGACAGCAGGTTGAACTCGACGATCGGCTCTGCCGAGGGATCGCGCGAGGCGAGCTTGACCTGTCCGGTCTCGGAATAGGTCTTGTTGACGAAGGTCAGGAGCGAGCCGATCTGCGCGCCGACGGCGTGCCAGGCCGATTTGCTGATGACGACGACGAACATGTCGCCCTTGGGCACATCAGGCAGCCCGGAGGAGTACCGCAGGCCGAGCTGCATGTGACGCCTGGTGTGCTCGTTCATGCGCGCGCCGCGGCGAACAAACGACGACAGCGAGATCGAGGGATGGTCCATCAGGCGCTGGCCGACGCCCGGCAAGGCCGCCAGCACGGGAATGCCCAGATCCTTGAGGTGACCGACGGGACCGATGCCGGCGCGGAGCAGATGCGCCGGCGAATGGATGGCGCCGCTGGAGAGGATGATCTCGCGCCCGCGGAATTCCTGCTCGCGTCCGTCGACCATCGCCTTCACGCCGACGCAGCGCGTGCCTTCGAACAGCAGCTCTCGCACCTGCGTGTTGGTCGAAATCGCAAGGTTCGCACGCGCGCGGGTGTCGCGATCGAGATACCCCATCGCGGCCGAGACGCGCTGCTCGGCCTGATTGGAATGCGTCACCGGGAAAAAGCCGTCGACGAATTCGCCGTTCTGGTCGGCCACGAATTGATGGCCGGCCTGCTGGAAGGCCTGCGCGAACGCCTCCGAATGCCGCGTCCAGTGCTCGCGCGGGATGCGGCGGACAGGGATCCTTCCGTCCGTGCCGTGATACGGTCCGTCGAAATCGAGGTCGCGCTCCACCTTCTTGAAGAACGGCAGCACGTCAGCCCACGACCACCCCTCGGCGCCGCGCGCCTCCCATTCATCGTAGTCGGTCGGCGCGCCGCGGTTGGCCATCTGCCCGTTGATCGACGAGCCCCCGCCCAGCACGCGCGCCTGCTCGTATTTGCGCAAAGGAGGCCGCGACTCCTCGGGATTGTTGTGGCTGACGACCTGGGTCGTCACCTTGAGCTCGGTCCAGTGAAAGCGCGGATCGAAATAGGCGGTGCCGGGATAGCTGTCCCTGATTTCGGCTGGCTCGTTGCCGGGTGGCGTGTCCTGACCGGCTTCGCAGAGCAGGACCTTGTTGGCGCTCCTGGCGGAGAGCCGGTGGGCCAGCACGGACCCCGCCGAGCCGCCGCCCACGATGATGAAGTCGTACACGATTGGCGCTTCCTCTTGTTCTTGTTGGCGGAGCTTAGCGCGTTATTGTTTTGCCGTGGAAGTGTCTTGGATTGTGTCGATGCCGCACCTCGTGTCTCGGACGCACTGCAACGCTTCAAGCGTTGCGGCGCTGAGCCGGGACCCAGGAAGCTCCAGATTCGCTGTGGCATGGGCCCCGGCTCTGCAGCGCACCGCTGAACTGGACGATGCTTCGCATCGCCAGGGCAGCGGCGCGCTGCGTCGGGGCACGAGCGTCATGACTTGGCACAAGGATGCTACGGCCTGATCGTCATATTCTCCGGCGGCCCCGGCTTTCGCAGCGGCTCCGCGAGCCGGGCAAACTCGCACAGGAGCGATCGCGTCTTCCTGGGATCGATGATCTCCTCGACCCAGAATTTTTCGGCCGAGCGGAACGGCGAGCGGAGCTTGTTGAGCCGCTCCTCGATCTCCTTCAGCTTCGCCGCCTTGTCTTCCGCCGCGTCGATGTCGGCGCGGTAGGCGGCTTCGATTCCGCCTTCGAGCGGCAGCGAGCCCCAATAGGCCGAGGGCCAGGCATAGCGGATCGAGAAGCGGTCGGCCGGCTGGTGCACGACACCGGCGACGCCGAACGCGTTGCGCAGGATCACGGTGCACCAGGGCACGGTGGTCTGGTTCACCGCCGCCATGGCACGCACGCCGTGGCGAATGGTGGCCGCCTTCTCCGCATCGAGGCCGATCATGAAGCCGGGGCAATCCATGAGATAGACGACCGGCAGGTGGAAGGTCTCGGCGAAGTCGACCCAGCGCACCACTTTCTGGCAGGCATCCGCGGTCCAGGATCCGCCATAGTGGAAGCTATCGCTGGCGAGCAGCAGCACCGCCCTGCCCTCGAGCCGCGCGAGGCCGACGATGATCGGCTTGCCGAAGTTTTTTGCGACCTCGAAGAACGAGCCCTTGTCGACGACGGACTCGATGATGGGCCGCATCTTGTAGACCTGCTTGCGGTTGCGCGGCACCGCGTTCATCAGCGCTTCGTCGCTGCGTTCAGGACTGTCCGTGCAGGGCAAGGTCGGCGGCAGCTCGTAGACCGATGACGGCAGGTAGGAGAGGAAGCGCCGCGCGCAGGCGAACGCCTCCTCCTCGGTGTCGACCGCATGATCCACCGCGCCGGCGCGGGTCTGGATGTCGGCGCCGCCGAGCTCCTCCTTGGTAAGGTCCTGCCCCAGCGCCTTCACCACCGGCGGACCCGCGACGAACATCGCGGACTTCCGCGTCATGATGGAATAGTGGCTGGCGGCAAGACGCGCGGCGCCCAGGCCCGCCACCGAGCCGAGGCCGAGCGCGACCACCGGCACGCGCGACAGATTCTCCGTCGTGAAGCGATACCAGCGCGTGCCGCCGATGCCGCCGGGCAGATTGGCCGCGCCCTTGGTCTCGATGGTCTTGACCGAGCCGCCGCCGCCGGAGCCTTCGATGATGCGGACGATGGGCAGCCGGAAATCGTGCGCCATCTCCTCCGCCATCAGCGGCTTGGCCGAGATCGACGCATCCGCCGAGCCGCCGCGCACGGTGAAATCGTCGCCGACCACGACCAATGTGCGGCCGTAGACGCGCGCGCGGCCAAACACGCAATTGGCCGGCGTGAGCTTCTTCAGATCGCCGCTGGAATCGTACTCGCCGATGCCGGAGACGGCACCGATCTCGTGAAAGCTGCCTTTGTCGATCAGCTTGTCGATACGCTCCCGAACAGTCAGCCGGCCCTGGTCATGCTGTCGCTTGACCTTGTCAACGCCGCCCATCTCCCGCGCGAAGGCTTCGCGCCGGGCGAGCTCGTCGAGTTCCGGCTTCCAGTTCATTCACTCCCTCCGAATGGATCGGCTTGTTATTG
Source organism: Bradyrhizobium sp. IC4059 (assembly GCF_020193615.1). Classification (NCBI taxonomy): domain Bacteria; kingdom Pseudomonadati; phylum Pseudomonadota; class Alphaproteobacteria; order Hyphomicrobiales; family Nitrobacteraceae; genus Bradyrhizobium; species Bradyrhizobium sp. IC4059. Next base: position 321,236 of record NZ_JADYVH010000002.1, on the reverse strand, counting down.
TTGTGCACGGCCATGGCGACCGGCTTACGCGAGATACGGTTGTTGAAGGCGTCGCCTTCCGCGCCTTCCATCAGGCTGCCGAGCGAGCGGCCAAGCTGGAGCATCAGCGGCGCGACTTCCTCGTGCAGACGCTGCTCGTCATACATCGCCGACAGAAGACCGATCGTGATGACCACGAAGGTCTGGTACTGCGGCGACCAGATCGGCACCGCGAGACCGTTGATGTGCGGGCTCCAGAGGCCGCAGGCGACGACATAGCCGCGCTCGCGCAACATCTGCCGGTTGGCCTCGATGCGGGGCTTGAGAATCTTCGCAGCTTCGGGGGCTTCCCGCTCCATGTCCGCGACGAAGGCATCACCGACTTCCGGCGCGAGCGCCGCGGTGTAGGCCGCGCCCGCGGCGGTCGAGGCCATCGAGATGCGGCTGCCGGTGCCCTCGTGCAAGCCGAGCGCCGTCGCCGAACGCGCGAACTGGAGATAGACGAGATGGAAGCGGTCGGGGACGACGAAGCCGACCGTGCCCGGCAGCTGCTCGGCGACTTCCTGCAGCCGCTGGCGAATCATGCTGCGCAGCTGCGCGCCCTTCATCATCGAAGCACTCATCGCCACCGCGCTCGGGCCGATGCGATACTTCTGGTCGCGCGGGAGATACACGAGCTGGCCCATGCGGGTCAGCGTATGCGTGAGCCGCGATACCGTCGAGCGCGGCAGACCGCAGCGATTTGAAATCTCGAGATTGCCGAGTCGCGCCTCGTGGCCCTCGAAGCATCGCAATACGTCGAACGCGCGCGACACCACCTGGATCACATCACCCTCACCGGCTTCGCCAGCGAGCGCACCTTGCCTGCTCAACCGCTCCGAACGTCGTCCCATGATCCCTACCGTTGTGTTCCGCTGTGCGGAATTAAATTCCACTTGCAGACGACGCTACCTCAGGCATTTTGCGACGACAACAAAAAGGCGATGGCATGCCAGAAATTAAGATCGTCACGGAGGTCGCGGGACGCATCTGCGCAACTCTCGTGCAAGTTGGAGGAACCGTCGCGGATGGCGATGACGTTGTGGTGGTCGAAGCGATGAAGATGGAGATCCCAGTGCCCTCGCCCGCAAACGGCACCATCACATCGCTTCTGGTAAAGGTCGATGACGTCGTTGCGGAGGGACAGGCGATAGCGATCGTCGCGAGCTGAGCGTCTTATCCGGTCTTTTCCGCGACAATGTGTCAGTCGCATTCCCACGCGCGCTGTATGGCGTTGCCATCGCTTGATCGCGGTGACATGATCGGTTTCAAACAAAACGTTGTTTCAAACAAAGAATGAAAATCTTCGCGGCAAAGCGAAGATCATTGGAGGGAAACATGCTTCGTGGGCTGCTCGTGCTCGCGCCTGCTCTGGTGGCGGGCATTTCTTTTGCGTCTACACGCTATTCGTTCGCCGAAGACATCAAGCTGCCGGCGACATTGACCTTCACCGCCTATGACACCGGCACCGCCGGATTCAACATCGCGGTCGGCGTCGGCAAGATGATGAAGGACAAGTACGGCACCGACGTGCGCGTGCTCCCCGCAGGCAACGACGTCGCGCGCCTCGCGCCGCTGCGCGCCAAGCGCGCGGTTTCCGCGGCCATGGGGTCGGGCACCTACTTCGCGCAGGAAGGCGTGTTCGAGTTCGGCTCGAAGGAATGGGGTCCGCAGCCGCTGCAGACTCTGCTCTCGACCGTCGACTGCAATTGCGCCTCGCTTGCGGTGGCCGCCGACACCGGCGTGAAGGAGCTGAAGGACCTCAAGGGCAAGCGCGTCGGCTTCGTGGTCGGCTCACCCGCGCTGAACCAGAACTCGCTCGCGGTGCTCGCCTTCGCCGGGCTGACGCAGAAGGACGTCAAGGCTGTCGAATTCGCCAGCTACGGCGCGATGTGGAAAGGGCTGATCAACAACGACGTCGATGCCGCCTTCGGCACCACCATCACCGGTCCCGCCAAGGAGGCCGAGGCTTCGCCGCGCGGGTTGATCTGGCCGCCGCTGCCCGCCAAGGACAAGGAAGGTTGGGCGCGGATGCAGAAGGTCGGCTCGTTCTTCTTCCCGCAGCTTGCGACTTGCGGTGCCGGCATCTCGCCGGAGAAGCCGATCGAGCTCGGCAATTATCCCTACCCGATCTTCGTCGCCTACGCCTCGCAACCGGCCGACCAGGTCTATGCGATCACCAAGGCGATGATCGTCAACTACGACGCTTATAAGGACTCCGCGCCCGGCGCCGGCGGACTCGCGGCCAACCGCCAGACCAAGAACTGGGTGGTGCCGGTGCATCCCGGCGCGGTGAAGGCGTTGAAAGAGGCCGGCCAATGGAGCGACGCTCAGGAGGCACATAACAACCAGCTGATCAAGCGGCAGGAGGTGCTGGCGGCCGCCTGGGCCGATTACGGCAAGTCCAATCCGCCGTCGGACGACAAGGCGTTCCTCGACGGCTGGACGAAGGCGCGTGCCGCCGCGCTAGCAAAAGCGGGCATGCCGAACGGGTTCGAGGAATAGAGCGAGGTGTTGTTAGGCGTGATCGTTGCCTCGCGAGAAGTGCGCCCCCTCTCCCGCTTGCGGGAGAGGGTTGGGGAGAGGGTGCCTCCGCGGTGGGATTCCCCCAGAGGAGAAAGCCCTCACCCGGCGCTTCGCGCCAACCTCTCCCGCACGCGGGAGAGGTTGAGCGCGCGGCCAGAGCGGTTCAAACAACTGCCGTTTGCCTGATTGCGTTCACCAGCCCACGCGCGGGATCGATGATGTCCTCTTCCACTTCCACCGTCCCGCAAGACGAGCCCAAGCGCGTCGTGTTCGATGATCCCCATGGCGCCGCCGGCAACATGCAGGAAGCGGAAGTCACGCGCGTCCGCACGTTGCGCGGCGCGTGGCGCTGGACGCTGATCGTTGCGACCGCCGCGACGATCCTGCTCTGCATCAACCAGCAATTCTCGCTGCGCTTCTTCGTCGGATACACCCAGCTCAACACGGAATATTTCTATCTCCTGATCGCGTTGATGCTGCCGTTCACGTTCCTGATCTTTCCGGGCACCGGACGCGCGCCGCTCGACCGCGTTCCCTGGTATGACCTCGTCCTGTTCGTCGTGACCTTCGCGGCGGCGCTCATGCTGATGGTTAACGTGCGCAAAGCGGCGGAGGCCGGCTGGGAATTCGGCGGCGCGCCCAACACGGTGATCGCCGCAGGCCTCGTGATGTGGGTGATGCTGATGGAAGCGTTGCGCCGCACCGGCGGCTGGAGCCTGCTCCTCAGCGTTCTGCCCTTCACTGTCTATCCCCTGTTCGCCGAAGCCCGCTGGCTCGGGCCGTTTCGTGGCACGCAATCGACGCTCGAGCAGGCGACCGCCTATCACGTGCTCTCGGGCGAGAGCCTGCTCGGCATCCCCATCCAGGCCTTCGCCGACACCGTGATCGGCTTTTTGGTGTTCGGCACCGCGCTGATGATGACGGGCGCCGGAAAGTTCTTCATCAACCTGGCCTTCGCGTTGTGTGGCACCTTTCGCGGCGGCGCGGCAAAAGTCTGTATCTTTGCCAGCGGCCTGCTCGGCATGATGTCGGGTTCGATCATCTCCAACGTGCTCACCGCCGGCACCATGACCATCCCGGTGATGAAGAAGAGCGGCTTTCGCGCCTCCTATGCCGCCGCGATCGAGGCCTGCGCCTCGACCGGCGCCGTGCTGGCGCCGCCAGTGATGGGTGCGACCGCTTTCGTGATCGCCCAGTTCCTCAACGTCAGCTACGCCGATGTCGCCCTCGCCGCAATCATTCCGGCCGTGCTCTACTACGTCGGCCTCTTCATGCAGGTCGACGCTTACGCGGCGCGCCACAAGCTGAAAGGTATTCCCCGCGCCGAGCTGCCGCGGATCATGGATACGATCAAGGACGGCTGGTACTACGTCTTCGTCATCGCGCTTCTGATCGTGATGCTGCTCTACTTCAAGCGCGAGAGCCACGCGCCGTTCTACGCCACCGCGCTGCTTCTCGTGCTCAACCAGTTCTTCTCGAAGGACACGCGCTGGACATTTGCGACGATCGGCAAGTTCCTGGAGGTCAACGGCCGCACCTTCGTCGAGCTGGTCGGCATCCTCGCCGGCTGCGGCCTGCTGATCGGCGCGTTCTCGATGACGGGCGTGGTGTCGAGCCTTGCCAACGACCTCCTGCACATCGCCGGCGACAATGCCTTCCTGCTGCTCGGCATGTGCGCCCTCACCAGCCTCATTCTCGGCCTTGGGCTGACGACGACGGCCTGCTACATCTTCCTCGCCATCCTGGTCGCGCCTGCGCTGGAGAAGCTCGGGCTCAACCGCATGGCGGTGCACATGTTCATCTTCTATTGGGGCATGCTGTCGTCGATCACCCCGCCGGTCGCGATCGCTTCCTTCGCAGCTGCCGGCATCGCCGGATCGCCGGCCATGAAGACCGGCTGGGAATCGATGTGGGTCGGCAGCATCATCTATTTCCTGCCGTTCTTCTTCGTGCTCAATCCGGCGCTGGTGCTGCAGGGTTCGAGCCCATACCTCGCCGGGCTCGGCCTGATGGGCCTCGCCGCCTTCGGTACGCTGTTCATCTGCGGCGGCATCCAGGGCTACCAGCCTTTCGTCGGGGACTTGCGCGGCACAGGCAGCCTGGAATGGCCCATTCGCGTGCTGCTGGTGATCGGCGGCTTCGTGGTGGCGACCCCCGGCGGCGGCATCATGCCGCTGTCGCAGATGCAGGTGACGCTGCTCGGCCTTGGCATCCTGCTGCCGACGATCCTGATCGCGCTTCTCCTGGTCCGGCGCCCGCCTGTGATGCCGGACGGGTTGCGCGTACCCTGATTGCGTTGCACAAGGGAGGCGATGAAAGCCCTCTCGCCTCTCGCCACCGCCTGGACCCGCTCGAAGCCGCCCTTGCTGCGGTTCCTGGACAATTGCCTCAGCGAATTCTCCGCCGAAACGTCGGGCCATGTCGCCGATTACATTCCCGAGCTCGGCAAGGCGGACCCTGCCTATTTCGGCATCAGCCTGGCGACGCTTGACGGCCATGTCTATGAAGTCGGCGACTCAAGGGTGCCCTTCACCATCCAGTCGATGTCGAAACCCTTCGTGTTCGCGCTGGCGCTGGACCTGCTCGGCGCCGGCAAGGTCGAAGGCGCGATCGGCGTCGAACCCTCCGGCGATCCCTTCAACTCGATCCGGCTCAATTCCGAGAACCATCCGTTCAACCCGATGGTCAATGCCGGCGCGATCGCCTGCACCGGGTTGATCTACGACAGCAAGGGCGCGGAGGCTTTCGAGCAGATCCGCCTTGCGCTCAGCCGTTTTGCAGGCCGCGACCTTTCCGTCGACGACGCCGTCTATTCTTCCGAGAGCCAGACCGGCGACCGCAACCGCGCAATCGGCTATCTGCTCAAGACCAACGCGGTGATCTCGGACAACGTCGCCGGCGTGCTCGACGTCTATTTCCGGCAATGCGCCGTGCTGGTGACCGCGCGCGATATCGCGGTGATGGCGGCAACGCTCGCCAATCGCGGCATCAATCCGGTCACCGGCGAGCAGGTGCTGAGCGCCTACGCGATCTCGCGCACACTTTCGGTGATGACGTCGTCGGGCATGTACGACTATGCCGGCGAGTGGATCTACCGCATCGGGATCCCCGCCAAGAGCGGCGTCGGCGGCGGCATCCTGGCCGCGCTCCCTGCCCGCCTCGGCCTCGGCAGCTATTCGCCAAAACTTGACAAGCACGGCAACAGCGTGCGCGGCATCAAGGTCTGCGAGGCGCTGTCCTCGCATTACGACCTGCACATGCTCAACCGCAGCGACGACGCACGCAACGCCGTCATCGCCGACTACGACATCGGCAAGAGCCCGTCGCGCCGCGTGCGCCGCCCGCAGGAGCGCGAGATCCTGGCGGCCCACGAGCAGGAGGTGCGCATCATCGAACTGGTCGGCACGCTGTCGCTGTCGGCGGTGGATTACGTCTCGCGCCGGCTCGCGGGACGACCGCGGCCGCAATTCGTGATCTTCGATCTCCACCGCGTGACCTCGACTACGCGGGCCGGCGCACGACTTGTGGCCGAAGCGTTCGAGGAATTGGCCGCGCTGAATGTCACGGTGGTCTTGTCGGGCGTCCGGCGCGCCTCCAAGGAATGGAATACGTTACGCGAATGGACCGCTGAGCTGAAGAACGTGCGCGATTTCTATCTGCTCGACACTGCGATCGAATGGGCCGAAGACCAGATCGTCTATCGCTACGGCGGCTCGATCGATTTTCACGAGACCACCGAGCTAGCCGAACAGCCGCTGCTGACCGGGCTGAGCGAGGAAGAGCTGACGGATCTCGCCTCGCTCTGCACCATCAGGACCTATCAATCCGGCGCCAAAATCCTCACGGCCGGCGACCCCGCCGATGCCCTGTACTTCCTGCGCAGCGGCGCTGTGCACGTCACCTTGCCCGATGGCGTCAGGCTGGCGACGCTCACCGCCGGCATGGCGTTCGGCGAGATGGCGCTGCTGGAACAAACCCGCTCCGCCGACGTGTTCGCCGACATGGCAGCGACGGCATGCGAGGTCCCGCTGAAGGATTTCGAGCGCTTCCGCAAGCAGCACCCCCGCGCCAGCGAATGCATCATGCGTAACCTGGCCCAGCTCCTGGCCGACCGCCTGATCGTCGCCAACGCCAAGGTGGATATTCTGACCTCGACGTGAGCGGTTCATGCGCAACAGATCGTCATGCCCGGGCTGTCCCGGGCATCCACGTTCTTCGTGCTGCGCGGCAAGTCGTGGATGGCCGGGACAAGCCCGGCCATGACGCCGGAGCTCCCAGCTTTCACTTGCTCTACCGGCTCGCCGCTTCGCTGATGCGTCGCCTGATCTTGGCGGCACTGGCGTTGAGCAGCGCGGACGGCTGCTGGCCGGTGGCGGCGCACAGGCAGGCCCAGTAGTAGACGACATCGCCAAGCTCTTCGACGAGACCGGCCTTGTCGAGCCAGTCGTCGCGCAGGAGCTTCTTGATGTGCTCGGCGACCTCGCCCGCCTCAGCGGCAAGGCCCAGCCCGAGATAAGACAACCGCTCGTTCGACGGATGCTCGTCGACTTTGGCAATGGTTGCGGCCCAGGCCGCATATTCATCGATTGTCATGAGCATCCCTCGCAAGCCGAGCTTTGGATCAGCCCACCACTTCGGTGACGGGCTGGAGGTCGATCTCGAACGTCTCCAGGAATTTTGATGTCATGATGTAGAAGCCGACCGAGAGCTGGAGCTCGACCAGCGCCGCTGGCGTCAGCTTCGATGCGATCGCCTTGAAGGTCGCATCCGTCGGCTTCGTCAGCTTCACGATCTCGTCGGTGAAGGCGAGCGCGGCGCGCTGCACCTCGTTGAAGCAGGATGCGGCCTGCCAGTTCTCGAGCGCCTCGTTCTGCTCGTCGGTGACGCCGACATTCTTGCCGATGCGCTTGTGCGCGACGATCTCATAGGGTGCCTCGCACAGAATGCCGGTACGGGTGATCGCAAGCTCGCGCACGATGGGGTCGAGCTCGCCCTTGTGCCTGATTGCGCCCCCGAGGCGGCAATATTGCTCAAAGTAACTCGGCGAATGCGCCATCATCCGGAAGATGTTGGCATGGCGGTTCTTGTCGAGGATTTCGCGGGTGCGGTCGGATGCCTTGGACGGGTCGCTGTACTGAATGCGGGCCATGATTTTCCTGAAGCTTTCCCTGATCTTTTGATGCTTTTTGTCGCCATTGGCGAAGGTTCCCGAAGACTCTATTCGCGTGGGGACGCACGAGCAACATCATCGAGTCAAATTGCCGCCGCATTGCTGATCGACCCTGACACAGTCGATATTCGCCGCGGGGGGACAAATCGCGGCGGATACTCGCAAGGGGTGTTCCGAGTAAAAACAATTGGCCGTCGTATGCGCTCACCGCGCAACGATGAGTCACGCCCAAGTCTAGGGAGAAACGGCATGAAGGAAGCCACCAAGGGGGCAGCCTCGGGAGCGCTCGCGCATATGCTGGCGGTGACGGCGATGCTCGTCATCGCCAGCATCTTGTTCTACGGGCGTTAGAGTATTTCGATTGCGCATGATCTTTTCGGAAAACCGCTTCACACTTTTCCGGATCAGGCGCTCAGCGTTTTCGTCATTCCGGGGTGGCTCTCGCACAAGCCAAGCCCAGAATTCCCGTTCCAGGCTCGGTCGCATGACCGCCCCCGAATGACGGATCCCTCGGTTGGCGTGTAGCCCGAATGAAGCGCAGCGCAATCCGGGAAGTCTGTCCGCGAGGTGCGAATCCCGGATTTCGCTGCGCTCCATCCGGGCTACATTCGCGTTTCCCTATTTGGTTTTGGCAAAGAACGGCACCAGCTTGCCGGCAAAGGGCTTGAGGCTCGCAATGACCGAATCGCCGATGGCGAGGTCATTCTCGCCGTGGGCCATCATGCGAAATCCCTCGGCGCAATCGACCAGCAGGATGTTGTAGGGCACGTGCGCGCGCGTCTCGGGCGTTGCCGCGCGGCAGACCAACGAGGTCGCATACACCCTGCCCTTGCCGCTGGCGCGCTGCTCGCGCGGGTCCGATTCGCCACAAGCTGCGCAGAAGGCCCGATGAAAATACTGTACATGCCCGCATGCGGTGCAGGCCTGGTAGGTGATGGCCTCTTCACCCTTGGTCCAGTCCGCAAGACGCTCACTCATCGCACCCGCTCCAGGAACATGCTGACGTGAGACGACAGCACGCCGCCGTCGCCGTGCAGCAGTGCAATCGAGGCGTCGCGGACCTGGCGGGTGGCCGCCCGCCCCGTCATCTGCAAATGCGCCTCGACGAGATGCGCCATGGCGCCGCCGACGCCGCAATGGCCGTAACTGAGCAGGCCGCCATGGGTATTCAGCGGCATCGCGCCATCACGGCTGAAATGGCCGGCGCGCACGCGCGCGGCCGCCTCGCCGCGGCCGGCGAGACCGAGGTCTTCCAGCAGCATCGCGAGCGTGATCGTAAAGCTGTCGTAGATCGCGGCGTAGCGCACGTCGAAGATCGCGAGACCCGTGGCCGCCTTTGCACGCGCGATGGAGATCTCGGCGCCAAGCTCGCTGAGGGCGGGCGCTGCCGTGACATGCTGATGCGTGTGGGCCTGGGCGCAGCCGCGGATACGCACGCCCGCTTCCCCGGTTCGCTCGCGGCTGACAACGAACGCCGCGCCGCCGTCGGAGACCGGGCAACAATCGAGCAGCTTGAGCGGCAGCGCCACTGGCTTGGAGGCCATGACGTCGGCGACATTGATGGGATCGTGGAATTGCGCGCCGGGATGGGTGCAGGCGTGGGCACGCATCAGCACCGCGAATTCGGCGAGATCCTCTTCGGTCACGCCGTATTCGTGCATGTATCGGTTGGCAACGAGGCCGTAATAAGCGGGAATGGTCGGTCCTAACGGCACCTCGTAGTCGGGATGGCCGACCTGCGCCAGCGCCTGGATCGAGGCATCGCGGCTCTGCCCGGTGAGCCGGTTCTCGCCAGCGACCACCAGAACGTTCCGGCAGACACCTGACGCGACGAGATGATGTGCAAGCATCGTCATCGCAAGACCCGTGGCGCCGCCGACCTGGACGGCATGGGCGTAAGACGGGCGGATACCAAAATGCTCGGCGAAGACGGTGGCGAGCATGATGTGCGGGGAGACCGTGGAATAGCCGCAGAGGATGCCGTCGATGTCGGTGCGCTTGAGGCCGGCATCGTCGAGCGCGGCTTGCGCGGCCTCGCTCATCAGGTCGAGCGAGGAGGAGCCCTCGTGCTTGCCGAACGACGTGAGGCCGACGCCGGTGATGAAGCTCATGGTGCCATTTCTCCACCGTCATTCCGGGGCGCGACGAAGTCGCGAGCCCGGAATCCATCGAACGGCATGTGCGGAGGATGAATGGATTCCGGGCTCGCGCCCAAGTGGGCGCGCCCCGGAATGACGGATGAGAGAAGCGTGGTCATCTCCACTCCCCCTACTCCGGTGCGTCACGCGTGACGCCGTCGCGCACCATGGCTGCGATCTCGTCAGCGGAATAGCCGATCTCGCGCAAAATCTCGGCGCCGTGCTCGTTGAGCCGCGGCGCCAGGCGTACCGGCTCGGCTTCGGTCTCGGACCAGGTCGCCGTCACTTTCATGCTGCGGATCGGACCTTCGGTCGGATGGGTCACCACCGGGAAAAAGCCGGTCGCCTCCAGATGCTCATCGTGCAGGATCGAGGCGAGATCGTGCATCGGCATGACAGGCACGTCGGCTTTCGTCAGCAGGTCGATCCATTCCGCCGTGGTCCGCGTCTCGAAGATGCGGGCGAGCTCGGCATACACCACATTGATATTGGCGGCCCGGCCGGCGAAGGTTGCAAATTTGGGATCGGCGCGCAGGTCGTCGCGCCCCGTGGCCTTGAAGAAGTTCTCCCACTGCTTGTCGTTGTAGACGATGACGCTGAGATAGCCGTCCGAGGTCTTGTAGGGCCTGCGGTCGCGCGAGAGATGGCGGGCATAGCCGCCCTTGTCGAGCGGCGGCTCGAACGTGAGCCCGCCCATGTGGTCGCCCATGACGAAGCCGGCCATGGTCTCGAACATCGGAATGTCCAGACGCTGGCCGCGGCCGGTGCGGTCGCGGTGCACGAGGCTGGCGCAGATCGCGCCGACCGCGGTGAGGCCGACGATACGGTCGACGAGCGCGTTCGGCACGTAGCGCGGCACGCCGTCGCCGGTCTGCGCCATCAGCGCCGGCAGCGCCGTGGCGCCCTGGATCAGGTCGTCGTAAGCGGGTTTTGCGGCATAGGGCCCGTCCTGGCCGAAGCCGAACACGCCGGCATAGACCAGGCGCGGGTTGATGGCGGAGACGACGTCGTAGCCGAGCTGCAGCCGCGCCATCGCCTGCGGGCGGACGTTGTAGACCAGGACGTCGGCGTCCTTCAAAAGCCGCAGCACGGCTTCGCGCCCCGCAGCCTTCTTCAGATCGAGACAGATCGAGCGCTTGCTGCGGTTGGTGTTGAGAAATACCGGCCCCATGCCGGCGTGACGCATCGGGCCGATCAGGCGGGTGACGTCGCCGTCCAGCGATTCCACCTTGACGACGTCGGCACCGTAATCGCCGAGCATTTGGGTCGCATAAGGGCCCATCAGCACGGTGGTCATGTCGACGACCTTGATGCCTTTCAGCGGCCCCATCGTTCGCTCCCGATTGCGCCGAGCCCAACTGCCCACGCGATTTCGGTCCAGCTAACGGCAGTGCCGCCGCTCGCGCAAGGGCGGGCGGCGTATGGCGGCATGCGCCGCGGGGCGACGTCGGCCGCTATTTCTTCTGACGGGATTCCCGGATCTTCAGGAGCCGGTCGAGTTCGTCATTCTGCTGATTGATCCGGTCGGCGATGCGCGACTCGTTCTGCTCGCCGGAGGCGGCAGCGGCCTGCTCGATGAGCTGGCGGATATTGTCTTCGAGGATCGCGATACGATCGTTGAGTGCGTCCATCGACAGTGAATCTTCGTAGTTAGTGCTCATGATGCATTTCCCGCAAAATCAATCAGAGCATTAAGGGGGCCGCGCGAGCCCACCATGATCTAACGCAAAGAAATAAGGCGGGCATGGCGTATGGCGCCTTTGCCCACCCTACAGGATCAAACTACTTCAGCGGCTCCAGGACGGAGACGTAGTTGGCGACGGCCGCGCCACCCATGTTGAAGATGCCGCCGAGCTTGGCGTTCTTGAGCTGCATGCCCTCGGGCGCCTGGCCCGCGAGCTGCATCGCGGTCATCACATGCATGGAGACGCCGGTGGCGCCGATCGGATGGCCCTTGGCCTTGAGGCCGCCGGACGGATTGACCGGCAGCTTGCCGTCCTTGAGCGTCCAGCCTTCTTTGATGGCGCGGGCGCCCTGCCCCTTCGGCGTCAGACCCATCGCTTCGTACTCGATCAGCTCGGCGACGGTGAAGCAGTCATGGGTCTCGACGAAGGAGAGATCGGACAGCGTGACACCGGCCTTCTCCAGCGCCCGCTGCCAGGCGACCGTGCAGCCCTCGAACTGCAGGATGTCGCGCTTACTCATCGGCAGGAAGTCCTGGGCGTGCGCAGTGGCGCGGAAGCCGATCGACTTGGTCATGCCCTTGGCCGTCTCGGCATCGGCCAGCACCAGCGCAGCGGCGCCGTCGGAGACCAGCGAGCAGTCCGTCCGCTTCAGCGGGCCGGCGACATAGGGGTTCTTCTCGCTCTCGGCGCGGCAGAAGTCGAAGCCAAAGTCCTTGCGCATCTGGGCGAAGGGATTGGCGACGCCGTTCTTGTGGTTCTTGGCCGCGATCAGCGCCAGCGCATCGGACTGGTCGCCGTATTTCTGGAAGTAGGAGCTGGCGATCTTGCCGAACACGCCGGCGAAACCGCCGACCGTGTCGCCGTCCTCAGGGAGGTAGGAAGCCTTGAGCAGGTTCTTGCCGATCTCGGCGCTCGGCGTGCGCGTCATCTGCTCGACGCCGACGACCAGCACAATCTTGGCCGCCCCTGCGGCAATCGCGCGCAGGCCCTGATGCACGGCGGCAGATCCCGTGGCGCAGGCGTTCTCGACACGGGTCGCCGGCTTGAAGCGCAGCTTGGGATCGGCCTGCAGTACCAGCGACGCCGTGAAATCCTGCGGCGAGAAGCCGGCGTTGAAATGGCCGAGCACGATCTCGTCGACATCACCGGCCGAGATGCCGGCATCCGCCAGCGCCTCATTGGCGACGCGGGTGACGAGGCTTTCGACGGTTTCGGTGTCGAACTTGCCGAACGGCGTATGCGCCCATCCGACGATGCTGGCGGTCATGGTCATTTCTCCCTGGAGGCCTCTTCCTGAGCTAAGTCTTAGCCCAGGGATGGCAAGACTTCACGCGGCTTTCAGCGCCTTGAGGGTCCGCTCGCAGATGGCAGTTATGCCGGCCCAGTTCCCGGCCCGGATTTCCGCCGTCGGGCACAGCCAGGACCCGCCAACCGCAACGACATTGGGTTCAGCCAGCCAGGTCGCGGCATTGGCCTCGCCCACCCCGCCGGTCGGGCAGAACCGCAGGTTCGGGAACGGCCCGCCGAGGGCGCGCAGGCCCTTGATGCCGCCGGCCTGCTCCGCCGGGAAGAACTTTGCGACGTCGAAACCGTAGGACAGCGCCATCATCAGCTCCGAGGCCGTGGCAATGCCCGGCGCGAACGGCAAGGAGCTGTCGGTCGCGGCCTTGAGCAGATCGGGGGTCAGGCCCGGGCTGATGCCGAACGCGACGCCGAGCTTCTCGACGCGGCTGAAGTCGGACGGGTTGAGAATGGTCCCGATGCCGACGACCGCCTCGGGGACCTCGGTCATCATCGCGCGCGCCGCCTCGATCGCAACGGGGGTGCGCAAGGTCACCTCCAGCGTGCGGACCCCGCCGGCAACCAGGGCGCGCGCCAGCGGCACCGCATCCTGGATGCGCTCGATGGTGAGGACGGGAATGACGGTCGCAGCCTTGAACAGGGCGACGAGGTGGTTCTGTTGGGCAGCCGTGGTCATGGGTCTCGATTCATTTGGTCGCTGTCTAATTGTTGGCCTGGCGGGACGCCGCCGGCCGGTGCCGCTTCTTCGGCGGCATGGCATAGCCCGGAATGATGGCGCCGGGATAGCAGATCACGAGGCTGGCGAGCCGATGTCCTGATAGGGCCGCCTCGGCCGGCTCGGCGCCGGCAAGTCGGGCCGCGATATAAGCCGCGGCGAAGCTGTCGCCGGCGGCGGTGGTATCGACCACCCGCTTGGTCATGGGCTCGGCGCGGACCTCGCTGGCGCCGCCGGGGTAGCGCAACAGGCTCACCGGCTCGGGCAGACGGAACACCAGTTCCGGGGTTGGGATGCGCGCCATCAGCTGGTCGTGACTTTCGCCGGGATGGAGGGCGAGCAGATCCTCGGTCGAGGTCAGCACGATGTCGGCGGCCGCGAAGGCGGTCGCAAACACCTCCCGCGCGATATCGCGGTCCGGCCAGCCGCGCGCGCGGAAATTGGTGTCGAACACGAAGCGAGTGCCGAGCAGGCGCGCGCGCTTGATGGCGCCGAACAGGCGCTCGCGCCCGGCCGCGTCGTAGATCGAGAGCGTGATCGCAGAGAGATAGACGACGTCGTAGCTCATCAGCGAGTTGAGCAGCTCGTCCGTCTCCGGCAGGCTCATCAGCTGGCGCGCGGCCGCACTGTCGCGCCAATGGAAGAACTGGCGCTCGCCCTCCGCATCCGTCTGGATCATGTAGAGGCCGGGCAGCTTGCCCGCGAGCCGCACGACACGCCGCGTGCCGACGCCTTCCGCATTCCAGGCCGCGACCATCTCGTCGCTCAGGGCGTCATCGCCGAGCGCGGTGAGATAATCGACCTTGACGTCCAGCCGCGCCAGATACACCGCCGTGTTGAGGGTGTCGCCGCCGAAGCCGCGTGAGTACAGGCCACCGCCCTGCCCCTGCCCGGCGGACGCGCCGCCCTGGGCCTGCCGCAGCTCGACCATGCATTCGCCGATGCAAGCAACGCTCGCCATCATCAGGGCCCGCTCAGTCCGAGCTCAGGCGACGAAATTGCCGCCGAGCTCGTCTTCGATGTGAATGCGGATGATATCGTCGAACGTCTTCTCGGCGGTGGTGAAGCCGAGTTCGCGCGACCGCCTGGCATCGAAATTGCGCGGCCAGCCGCCGACGATGCCGACGATGAAGGGATCGGGCTCGCGCTTGATGCGCGCGGCGACCTTCTCGCCCGCAACCCGCTTCAAGGCGGCGATCTGCTCGCCGACCGTGGCCGATAGGCCCGGCATGGTCAGGTTGCGGCGCGGGCCGACAGTGGCGAGATCCATGGTGCCGGCGTGAAGCAGGAAGCCGACGGCCGAGCGAGGCGTCGCGTGCCAGTGGCGGACGTCCTCGGAGACCGGAAGGATCGCTTCCTTGCCGGCGAGCGGTTCGCGCAGAATGTTGGAGAAGAAGCCCGATGCCGCCTTGTTGGGCAGGCCCGGCCGGATGCAGATGGTCGGCAGGCGGATGCCGATGCCGTCAAGGAAGCCGCGGCGGGAATAATCGGCGAGCAGAAGTTCGCCGATCGCCTTCTGCGTGCCGTAGCTGAGCAGCGGGGTATGGAAGAACTCGTCGCCGATCGCATCGGGAAACGGCGCGCCGAACACTGCGATCGAGGACGTGAACACCACGCGCGGCTTGTAGCCGCCGCCCGCAAGGCGGATCGCATCGAGCAGCATCCGCGTGCCGTCGAGATTGATGCGATAGCCCTTGTCGAAGTCGAGCTCGGCCTCGCCGGAGACGATCGCGGCGAGATGGAAGATCACGTCGGGGCGACCTGCGATCAGTTTCTCAGCCGCGCCCGGGACGGCGAAATCGCCCGAGACGGTCTCGACGGCAAAACCGGCCTGCTCCGGCTTCTTCGGCTCGACCACGTCATGCATGGTCAGCTTGGTGATATCGCTCTTGCCGAGCCGGCCGTCGCGCAGCAGCCGTTCACAGAGCTTGCGGCCGACCATGCCGGCGGCGCCGAGAACCAGAATGTGCAAGAGCTCAACTCCTTCTTATTGGCCGGACTTATTGGCCGGAGCGCGCCGCTCCTGAAACCATTGGCGCGCCCTCGGCAAGCCCCGCGATCATTCCTTCACGGCGCCGGTCATCGCCGACACATAATGCTCCACGAAGAAGGCGTAAAGGATCACGAGCGGCAGCGAGCCGGCCAGCGCGCCCGCCATCAGCGAGCCCCAGCGGTAGATGTCACCGTCCACGAACTCGTTCACGATCGCGACCGGCACCGTCTTGTTGCTGGTCGATTGCAGGAAGGTCAGGGCGTAGATGAACTCGTTCCAGCACAGCGTGAAGCAGAAGATGAAGGCCGAGATCAGGCCGGGAATGGCCAGCGGCACGACGATCTTGATCAGGATCTGCCAGCGGCTCGCCCCGTCGATCAGCGCGCATTCCTCGAGCTCGAAGGGGATGGTCTTGAAATAGCCCATCAACAGCCAGGTCGAGAACGGGATCAGGATGGTCGGATAGGTCAGGATCAGCGCCAGCGGCGAATCGAACAGGCCGTACTGATACACGACCGTGGCGAGCGGAATGAACAGGATCGACGGCGGCACCAGATAGGCGAGGAAGATCAGCCCGCCGACGAGATTGGCGCCCTTGTAACGCAAGCGCACGATGGCGTAGGCGGCGAACACCGAGGCGATGATCGAGAGCACCGTCGCGCAGATCGCCACGTACATCGTGTTCCAGAGCCAGTACGGATAGTAGCTCTCGAACAGCAGCTTGTGGAAGTGCTTGAAGGTCGGATTCCAGGTCCAGAACGGATTGTACTTGTCGAGGTCGAGCAGCTGCTCGTCGGGCTTCACCGAGGTCAGCGCCATCCAGTAGAACGGGAACAGCAGGACGACGACGATGATGGCGAGCGGCAGGTACAGCGTCACCAGCCTGCGCGGCACCGACTGCAGATAGCTCATGCCCTCGCTGTGATCATCCTTCGCGACTGTCGGAGCCGAGCTATGCAGGACGGCCTTGAGATCGATCCGCGAGGTGGGGAGATCAGTCATTGTTTTCTCCCTGCTGCCACTTGCGGCGCTGCAATCCGAACCAGGAGACCATGATCGCGGCGAGCAGGAACGGAATCATCGCGCTGGAGATCGCGGCCCCCTCGCCGAGCTGCCCGGCGATGATCGCACGCTGATAGGACAGGGTCGCCATCAGATGAGTGGCGTTGACGGGGCCGCCACGCGTCATCGCCCAGATCAGCTGGAAATCGGTGAAGGTGAACAGCACCGAGAAG
The DNA here is from genome assembly GCF_020193615.1 of Bradyrhizobium sp. IC4059. NCBI lineage: Bacteria > Pseudomonadati > Pseudomonadota > Alphaproteobacteria > Hyphomicrobiales > Nitrobacteraceae > Bradyrhizobium > Bradyrhizobium sp. IC4059. The sequence continues at coordinate 304,454 of NZ_JADYVH010000002.1, read as the reverse complement.
GTCATCACGACGGCGATGATCGGCGTCAAGAGCGGATAGGTGATGTAGCGGAAATTCTGCCAGCGCGTGGCGCCGTCGAGCGTCGCGGCTTCATAGAGCGACGGCGAGACGGTCTGGAGGCCTGCGAGCAGCGTGATCGCGACGAACGGCACGCCGCGCCAGATATTGGCGAAGATCACGCAAATGCGTGCCCAGGTCGTGTCGCCGAGGAAGTTGATGTTCTGGTTGATCAGGCCGAGCTGCTTCAGCGACCAGGAGATGATCGAGAATTGCGAGTCGAAGATCCACCAGAAGGCGAGCGCGGAGAGCACCGTCGGAACGATGAAGGGGATGAGCACCATCGCGCGCAGCATCGCCTTGAACGGCATGTGCTCGTTGAGCAGCAGCGCGAGGTAAAGGCCGATGCCGAATTTGAAGGCGCTGGCGACGAAGGTGTAGAGCAGCGTATTGAACACCGACAGCCAGAAGATGGAATCGTCCCACAGCCATTCGTAGTTCTCGAAGGCGATGAACTGTCCGACCCTGCCGATGCGCGTGTCCGTGAAGGACAGCCAGATGCCCAGCCCCAGCGGATAGGCCAGGAAGAAGATCAGGAACACCATGGCCGGCACCATGAACCAGAAGCCGAGCCAATTGCGATTGTGTTTAAGCTGGGCCCAGGCGCCAGCCTCGGTCATCTGAGGCTTGGCCCGGGGAATTGCGACATCAGCCATGCCCGATATCCTTGATCGAAATGTTGACGAGCGGGCGACCCAAGAGGCGCCCGCCCCGTGACTGTTCAGCGATAGATGCGCTTCAGCTGGCGCTCGGCTTCCGCCATCGCGCCCTTCGCATCCTTGGCGCCGGTGCAGTAATTGGCGAACATGTCGACGACGATGAAGTCGGCGATCGCGGTTGCCGCCTTCTCGCCGACGGTGCCGATGCCCGACGCCGGCAGCGTGCGCTTGGAGGCCTGCGAGAACACGGCGTTCTTGGGATCGGCCGTCCAGATCGGCGCCGATTCATAGGCGTTCAGGGTCTGCGTCAGATAGCCCTGCGCGCCGGCCAGCCACTTCTCGTAGTTCTCCTTCTCCAGCATGAAGGCGACGAAGGCCTTTGCCGCATTCGGATATTTGGTGAAGTTGAAGGCGAGGATCGGCAGCGCCAGCTGCAGCTCGGTCGGCTTGCCGACCGGACCGACCGGCCAGAGCGCGTGATAGGTGTCCTCGGTGAGCTCCTTCTTGCTGGGATCGGTCTTGGCGGCGACGTAGATCGAGATGCCGTTCGCCGTGCAATAGAGCTCGCCGGCGAGATACGCCTTGTTGTTGGAGGAATCGTTCCAGGACGCCGTGCCCGGAATGAAGTTGTCGTACAGCGCCTTGCAATATTCCAGCGCCTTCGCCGTCTCCGGCGAATTGATGACGATCTTGTCGTTCTGGTCGACCGTGTAGGCACCGTGGCCCCACAGCACCCAGTGCAGCCAGGAATTGCCGTCGCCCGAGGCGTGACCGAGCGCGAAGCCGGCCGGCGTGTTGTTGGCCTTGAGCGCCTTGCACATCTCGAGGAAGCCGGGGAAGTCCTTCGGGAATTCCTTGAAGCCAGCCTTGTCGAGCGCCGACTTGCGGTAGGTCATGTAACCGCCGTTGGTCGCGACGGGAATGCCGAGCCAGTCGTTGCCGAGCTTGCAGGTCTTGGCCGCCGCATCGGTCCAGCCGCCGTATTTGTTGCCGAGATAATCGGCGACATCATTCATCTTCAGCACTTTGGTCGGGAAAAGCTGCGGCAGGGTGTGCAGACCCCAGGCGAGATCGAGGCCGGAGCCGGTGTTGGCCGCAACCGAGGCCTTCGGCTGCACGTCCTCGAAGGACTCGCTGAAGGTGTTCATCTCGGTGCCGGTCGCGGCCTTGAACGCCGCCACCATCGCGTTGAACGCATCGTCCTCCGCCGGCACGAAGCGCTTCCAGCGCATCACGGTCAGCTTGGCGCCCGGCTCGGCCTTCCAGGGCGCGCTCTGCGCCCAGGCCTTGGCGAAGTCGAACAGTGCCGGCCCCGTCAGCATGCCGGTCGCAGCCAAAGCGGTGCCGCCTTGAAGCAGAGACCGGCGGGTAAAGTCTTGCATGTTGTCCTCCCTGTGATGCTTTTTTGTTGTCTATGCCTTGTCGTCTGATGCGTTAGGCGTTCATGCGTTTGCCCGTCGCATCGTCGAACAGATGGACCAGCGATGGCTCGGGCTTCAGCCGCACCTTGTCGCCCGGATTGAACTGGTGACGCTCGCGGAAGACCGCGACGACCTGCTCGCCGCCGAGCTTGGCAAACACCTGCGTCTCCGAGCCGGTCGGCTCGACGACGATGATCTCGGCCTCGGCGCCGTCATCGGCGATGGTGAAGTGCTCCGGTCGCACGCCATAGACCGCAGGACGGCCGTCGGAATTGGCGGGCGCGGTCTTGAGCGGGAGCTTGACGCCGTTCGGTCCTTCGAAGCTCGCAACGCCGTTGACGCGCACATGGCCTTTGAGGAAGTTCATGGCAGGCGAGCCGATGAAGCCGGCCACGAACTGGTTGTCGGGCTTGTCGTAGAGCTCGAGCGGGGTGCCCATCTGCTCGACGATGCCGTCATGCATGACAACGATCTTGTCGGCCATGGTCATGGCCTCGATCTGGTCGTGGGTGACGTAGACGGTCGTCGTCTTCAGCCGCTGGTGCAGCTCCTTGATCTCGGTGCGCATGGCCACGCGCAGCTTGGCGTCCAGGTTCGACAACGGCTCGTCGAACAGGAACACCTGCGGATCGCGCACGATGGCGCGGCCCATGGCGACGCGCTGGCGCTGACCGCCGGAGAGCTGTCGCGGATAGCGGTCGAGCAGCGGCGACAGCGCGAGGATCTCGGCGGCGCGCTTGACGCGCTTGTTGATCTCGTCCGAGCTGGCATTCCGCAGCTTGAGCGAGAAGCCCATGTTGTCGGCGACCGTCATGTGCGGATAGAGCGCGTAGTTCTGGAAGACCATCGCAATGTCCCGCTCCTTGGGCTGGACATTGTTGACGACGCGGTCGCCGATCGAGATCGTCCCGGAAGTGATGTTCTCGAGGCCGGCGAGCATGCGCAGAAGCGTCGACTTGCCGCAGCCGGAGGGGCCGACCAGGACGACGAACTGGCCGTCCTCGATCGGAATCGTCACGCCGTGCAGGACTTCAAAATTGCCGAACGATTTCCGCACGTCGCGGATTTGCACAGACGACATCTAGCTCCCTCCTCGAAAGTCGACGGCGCCTCTCGCGCCGCGACCGTCTTGTTTTTCGGACTTTACCGAACCAGGCCCGATATTAGCGGGCAACATTGTCGGTAGTTTGTGCGGTTTTGGCAATTTGTCTTTGGTTAGTCGTTGCTGGTAGCGCTGTCAACGTTCCTTTGTTTGCGGGACTGACTGTGTTAAGAGCAGCAAATGGGTCGAAAACGCACCAAGTCAGGCAAAATCCGGCTGGCCGAAGTGGCCGAGCTCGCCGGCGTCAGCCCGATTACCGCGTCGCGCTTTTTCCGCAATCCGGAGGCCCTGTCAGTCGCCAAGCGGACGCGGGTCGAGAGCGCCGCCAAGGAGCTCGGCTATGTGCCCAACCTTGCCGCGCGCGCCCTCGCCTCGCAACGCACCGAGGTCATCGGTGTCCTGATCCCATCGCTCACCAACAACGTGTTCTCGGACGTGCTGCGCGGCATCTATGACGCCTCCGAAGGCAGCCGCTACTCGATCCAGTTGTCCAACACGCGCTACAGCATTCTCCAGGAAGAGAAGTTGCTGCGTCTGTTTCTGGCACAGAAGCCGGCCGGGCTGATCGTCACCGGCATCGACCAGACCGCGGAGTCCCGCGCGATGCTTCAGGCCGCGGACTGTCCGATCGTGCAGATCATGGAGATCGGCCCGGACCCGGTCGACATGATGATCGGCTTTTCGCACTATGATGCGGCCCGCGCGGCGATCGCGCATCTGTTCGAGCAAGGTCACCGCAAGGTCGGCTTCGTCGGCGCGAGGATGGATCCCAGGGTGCAGCGGCGGCTGGACGGATATGTCTCGGCCATGAAGGACGCCGGATCGTTCGACCAGCGCCTGGTGGTCACGACGGCGACGCCAACCTCGGTGACGCTCGGCGGCGCCCTGTTCACCGATCTGCTGGCGCGCGAGCCGGACATCGATGCGGTGTTCTGCGCCAACGACGACCTCGCGCTCGGCGTGCTGTTCGAATGCCGGCGCCGGGAGATCACAGTCCCCGGGCAGATCGCGATCGTCGGCTTCAACGATCTCGAATTCATGGCCGCCGCCGTCCCCACCCTCACCAGCGTCCGCACCAACCGCTATGAGATGGGCAAGACGGCCGCCACCATGCTGATCGACGCGATCGAGGGCCGCCGCCCGGAGCAGCCGGTGCTCGATCTCGGCTTCAAGGTGATCGAGCGGCAAAGCTCGTCGGCGCGACGTTCGGACAGCAGGCCAGCCGTATCAGGCGCGGGCGCGGCGAACAAAATGATAGCGTTACCAAGCAGCCACGACTAGTATCGGAATCGTGAGGAAACGACCCGCCAGCGGGAAGGCAGATCATCGCGCGCGCCGTTGGGCACCGCACATGCCGACACCATGAGACGGACGGTAGTCGCGTTTGCATTGCAGGAGAAACCAATGACAAAGAAACCAACCAACGGGCATGCCGCCGGCAGCAACGGTACCCGCCGCCATCTTCGCTCGCAGGAATGGTTCAACAACCCGCACAATCCGGGCATGACCGCGCTCTATATGGAGCGTTACCTGAATTACGGCCTCACCCGCGCCGAGCTGCAATCCGGCAAGCCGATCATCGGCATCGCCCAGACCGGAAACGATCTGTCCCCCTGCAACCGCCATCATCTCGAGCTCGCGCACCGCGTCCGCGAAGGCATCCGCGAGGCCGGCGGCATCGCGATGGAATTCCCGACCCATCCCATTCAGGAGACCGGCAAGCGACCGACCGCGGCGCTCGACCGTAACCTCGCTTATCTCGGCCTCGTCGAAATTCTCTACGGCTATCCGCTCGACGGCGTGGTGCTGACCACCGGCTGCGACAAGACCACGCCGGCCTGCATGATGGCGGCGGCGACGGTGAACCTGCCCGCGATCGTGCTGTCGGGCGGCCCGATGCTGAACGGCTGGCACAATGGCGAGCGCACCGGCTCCGGCACCATCGTCTGGAAATCGCGCGAGCGGCTCGCGGCCGGCGAGATCGACTATGAAGAGTTCATGGAGATCGTGGCCTCCTCGGCGCCCTCGGTCGGCCATTGCAACACCATGGGGACGGCCTCGACCATGAACGGGCTTGCCGAAGCGCTCGGCTTCTCGCTGCCGGGCTGCGCGGCGATCCCGGCGCCCTATCGCGAGCGCGGCCAGATCGCTTACGAGACCGGAAAACGCATCGTCGAGATGGTCTGGGAGGATTTGAAGCCTTCCGACATCCTGACCCGCAAGGCGTTCGAGAACTGCATCGTGATCAATTCGGCGATCGGCGGCTCGACCAACGCGCCGATCCACATCAACGCCCTCGCCCGCCATATCGGCGTCGAGCTGTCGATCGAGGACTGGCAGAAGTTCGGCCACGACGTGCCGCTCCTGGTCAACATGCAGCCGGCCGGCTTCTATCTCGGCGAGGAATTTCACCGCGCCGGCGGCGTGCCCGCGGTGGTGCGCGAATTGATGAAGCACAAGCGCATCCATGAGGACGCGGTCACGGTCAACGGCCGCGGCATCGGCGAGAACTGCAAGAACGCGCCCGCTCCCGACAACGACGTGATCTGGGCTTACGACAAGCCGCTGGTGAAGGACGCCGGCTTCCTGGTGCTGAAGGGCAATCTGTTCGATTCCGCGATCATGAAGACAAGCGTGATCTCCAAGGAATTCCGCGACCGCTACCTCAGCAACCCGAAGGACCTCAATGCCTTCGAGGGCCGCGCCATCGTGTTCGAGGGGCCGGAGGATTATCACGAGCGGATCGACGATCCCTCGCTCGACATCGACGAGCGCTGCGTGCTGTTCATCCGCGGCACCGGCCCGATCGGCTACCCCGGTGGCGCCGAGGTTGTGAACATGCAGCCGCCGGCGGCGCTGATCAAACGCGGCATCCTGTCCCTGCCCTGCATCGGCGACGGTCGCCAGTCCGGCACTTCTGGCTCGCCCTCGATCCTCAACGCCTCGCCTGAAGCGGCCGCCAATGGCGGGCTTGCCGTCCTCAAGACCGGCGACAAGGTCCGCATCGACCTCAACAAGGGCAGCGCCAACATCCTGATCCCGGACGAGGAGCTGAAGAAGCGCTACGCCGAGCTCAAGGCCAGCGGCGGCTTCAAGCATCCGCCGAACCAGACGCCGTGGCAGGAGATCTATCGCAACACCGTCGGCCAGCAATCGACCGGCGCCTGCATGGAGCTCGCCACGCGCTACCAGAACGTCGCCGGTACGTTCGGTGTGGCGCGGGACAATCACTGACACGGTCATTCCGGGGCGCGACGCAGTCGCGAGCCCGGAATCCATTCATCCACCGGCGCTGTGGCGCGATGGATTCCGGGTTCGCGCCAAGAGGCGCGCCCCGGAATGACGAAGGAAAATTCGCAGGAGAAACAACATGGCAGACCGCCTAAAGGGAAAGCGCGCCGTCGTCACGGCTGCCGCGGCAGGCATTGGGCGCGCTTGCGCCATCGCGTTCGCGCGTGAAGGCGCAACCGTCATCGCCACCGACATCAACGAAGCCGGCATCGCGAGCCTGACGAAGGAAGGCATCGCCGAGGTCGCAAAGCTCGACGTCCGCAACACCGCCGACGTCAACGCCTTCGCCAAGCGCGTCGGCAAGATCGACATCCTGCTCAACGCCGCCGGCTTCGTGCACCACGGCACCATCCTGGAGTGCTCGGAAGAGGATTTCGATTTCTCGTTCGACCTGAACGTCAAGTCGATGCACCGGACCATCAAGGCCTTCCTGCCCGACATGATCGCCGGCGGCGGCGGCAGCATCGTCAACATCTCGTCCTGCGCGGCCTTGCGGCCGCCGGCGAACCGCTACGTCTACAGCTCGTCGAAGGCGGCGGTGTCGCTGCTGTCGCGCGCGGTCGCGCTCGACTTCATCACCAAGGGCATCCGCTGCAACTCGATCTGTCCCGGCACCGTCGAGACGCCTTCGATGCTCGACCGCGCGGCAGCCCAGGGCCCGCAGGGCAAGGAGATGTTCATCTCGCGCCAGAAGATGGGCCGGCTCGGCACCGCCGAGGAGATCGCCGCGATGGCGGTCTATCTCGGCAGCGACGAGAGCGCCTTCACCACCGGCGTCGATCTCGTCGTCGACGGCGGCTACATGCTCTGACGCAGGAAGGCCTCCGGCATGAACAAGATCGATCTCAACGGCCGCATCGCTATCGTCACCGGCGGCGCGCAGGGCTTTGGCCGCGCCATCACCGAGCGCTTCGTCGCCTCCGGCGCCAAGGTCGCGATCTGGGACTTTGACGCCGCGCTGGCCGAGAAGACGGCAAAGGAGATCGGCGGCGAAACGAAAGTCTTCAAGGTCGACGTCACCGACACGGCGGCCGTCGAGCAGGCACGCGATGCGACGCTCAAGACCTTCGGCAAGATCGACATTCTCGTCAACAACGCCGGCATCGCCGGGGTCAACAAGCCGGTGTGGGAGACGGACCTGGAGGAATGGCGGAAAGTTCTGCGCATCAACCTCGATGGCCCCTTCATCGTCTCCAAGGCGATCGTGCCCGAAATGCTCAAGCAGAAATACGGGCGGATCGTGAACATCGCCTCGATCGCCGGCAAGGAAGGCAACCCGAACGCCGCGCATTATTCGGCGTCCAAGGCCGGCCTGATCGCGCTGACGAAGTCGCTCGGCAAGGAGCTCGCCGCCCATGACATCCTCGTCAACGCGGTGACACCGGCGGCGGCGAAGACCGCGATCTTCGACCAGATGACGCAGCAGCATATCGACTTCATGTTGTCGAAGATCCCGAAGGGGCGCTTCGTGCTGGTGGAAGAGCTCGCCGCGATGGTGAGCTGGCTCGCGTCGGAGGACTGCGCGTTCTCGACCGGCGCGGTGTTTGATATTTCCGGTGGGCGGGCGACCTATTGAGGACATCATGATCCGGGAAGGCGGCTGCCTGTGCGGCGCGGTACGGTTCAAGGCGGAGGGCGAGCCGCTCAACGTCCGCATCTGCCATTGCCGCATCTGCCAGAAGGCGATGGGTTCGCCCTATTTCGCCCGCGCGCAGTTCGACCAGCGTGCGCTGAGCGTCGACGGCGAGACTGCACGCTACGCCTCCTCGGAGAATATCGATCGCGTGTTCTGCAAGCGCTGCGGCACGCGGCTTTTCGCCTGGCGCCGCAACGGCACGCTAGCGGGCGTTGCGCTCGCCACCTTCGATGATCGTAACGCCTTTGCGCCGACCGAGCACATCTGGGCGTCGGAAAAGCTCGCCTGGGTGAAGCTCGACGACGGCTTGGTGCAATATCCCGGGACGATCCCGGCGTGACTTTGCGCGACTGCACGGCGGCCGGCCGAAGCATCCATCTGCAGCGTGGCAATTCGGAACCGGTCACCCTATGTTGAGCCGAAGCGTTGCTGCGCCGGTTTGGTCAGGACGGTTGCAAGGCCGCTAGCTAACCGAAATGGATGAGCTGTGAACATTTCCTTGTACGACCTGTCGGTGTGGGTGCTTCCCCTCGTGCTCGCCATCACCTTCCATGAGGCCGCGCATGCCTTCGTCGCGGACCGGCTCGGGGACAACACGGCCGCGCAGCTCGGCCGCGTCAGCTTCAATCCTATCAGGCATATCGACCCGTTCGGCACCGTCATCCTGCCGGCGATGCTGCTGTTCGCGCATTCGCCGTTCCTGTTCGGCTACGCCAAGCCGGTGCCGGTAAACTTCCGCAAGCTGAACAATCCCAGGCTCGACATGGTCTGGGTAGCGCTGGCCGGACCCGCCACCAACATCCTGCTGGCGCTCGCCACCGCCCTCGCCTTCCATGCCCTGCCGCTGGTGCCCGCGAGCGCGGCGAAATGGGTTGCCGACAACCTCAAGAATGCCCTCATCATCAACGCCATCCTGGCCGTCTTCAACATGATGCCGATCCCCCCGCTGGACGGCGGCCGAGTTGCGGTCGGGCTGCTGCCGCGGGCCCTCGCCTTGCCGCTGGCCCGGCTCGAGCCGTTCGGTATGTTGATCCTGATCGGGCTCTTGATCCTGCTGCCGCTGGCGGGCTCGCAGTTAGGTCTAAATCTTGATGTTATTTCAGCAATACTGCGGACGTTGACCGGTTATGTGATTCAGGCTGTTCTCTTCCTGACCGGCAATGCGTAGTTGAACCGGAACACCCGAACACGAGCCGAAAGGCCAGAGGCCGACTTGGTCAAAGCTGCCGATATGCTGATCGCGCGACGCGCCGACACCCGCGCCCGCGCCGATTTCGCCACCTGGAAGATGATGGCTAAGCTCAACGGGGCGTCCGCGCTGCCTCCGGAAGCCCAAGAGTTCCTGAGCAGCTACAGGAACCTGTTGGCGCAGATGAGCGAGGGCGAAGCCACCGAGGCCACCATCGGTGCGATCTACAAGGCCTATTACGTCGAGATGGGTGGCGCTGGAACGCCGCCCGACGTCCGTCCGCGCGAGGCCGAGCCGGCAGCGGATAATGTTACCGCTTTCCGGCGCCCGGCGCCGAAGCCGAAAAGCGCTGGTTTCTTCGGGACAGGCGCGGCCAGCGGAGCCCAGAAACGGCCCCTGCCCGTGGCGCTGATCTTCGCCTGCCTGGTGGTGGTCTATGTCGGGATCCGGCTCTACTGGCGTTGAGCCGACTTCTTGTTGGCGGTCTTCTTCGATTTCTCAGGGGCGAAGCTGATCTCGAGGGTGCGCTCGAAACGCTCCTCGGTCAGTTGAACCGGAGGCGGCTCGAAAGGATCCGCCTTGCGAACCATCGAGATCGCAGCTGCATCGTAGGCGGCGTCGCCGGACGACGCGATCACGTCGACCGAGACCACATTTCCCTTTCGGTTGAGCGCGAAACTCACCGTGACCTTCTGATTGGCGTTCTCTCTGCCTTCCGGATTGATCTGGTGCTGCTTGATACGCGCACTGATTTTCTTGTTCCAGTCCACCGTGATCTTCAGGATGTCCTTGCCGAGCCCAACCACCGGCGCCAGGGCCTTTTCGGCCTCGCGCGTTGCGTCCTCGAACGTTTGCCGGGCCATATCAACCTGCTTTGGGGCAGCCTCCATGGCGGGCGTTTCAACGGCAGCCGCCTTCGGATCGTCGTCCTGCTCCTTCTTCGCAACCTTTTCGCTGACAATGCGATCGGGATCCTCGGCCTCTTGCGGTCGATCTTGAGGAAGTTCCGTCTCCTTCAGTTCGGCCTTCTGCTCTGGAAGCTCCGGGCGCTCCTCTTGTGCCGCGGAGTCGTTTGGTCCGGTCGGCAAATCGGATTCCTGAGCCTCCGGCGAAGCCATCTCGACGGCGAACTCGGCTCCGGCCGCGCCGAGACCATCGCCGTCGTCGTCGCCGTGCAAATGCGCCAGCGCGAGCGCAGCACCGCCGAGATGCAGGGCGAGCGCGGCCGCCGCCGCCAGGATCCAGAGCTTCCGGGATGGTCTCGGTTCGTCCGCCATCGTTCCGTCTTCTTAAGGCTGGGCGGCGCCTGCCACAGGCGCCCCCGGTGCGCCTTCCAGCGCGACCAGCTTCACCCGCGTATAGCCGCCCGAGCGCAAGAGCTCCATCACGCCCATCAACTCGCCATAGGGCACCGAGCGATCAGCGCGCAGGAAAACGTACTTGTCCTTGCTCATCTCGGAAAGGCCGTCGAGGGTTCCGATCAACTCGGCCCGGTGAACGGCGTTCTCCCCGATCGCGAGCGTCAGATCGGGCTTGATGCTGAGATAGGTCGGCTTGTCCGGCTTCTTCTGCGGCGTCGCACTCGACGTCGGCAGATCGATCGGCAGGTCGACCGTGGACAGCGGCGCGGCGACCATGAAGATGATCAGCAGCACCAGAATGACGTCGATGAACGGCGTGACGTTGATGTCATGCGTTTCCGAGAAATCGTCGTCGTCATCATTGTCAGCGAGCGAAACGGCCATGGTCTACTCCGCCGCGCGCGAATGCACGCTGCCGTGGCTGCGGTCGAGATCACGCGACAGCAGTCGCCCCGCCGCGCCCGAGGCGCGGCTGACGAGCTCGAGATAGCCTTTCGTCACGCGCGAGAAGTGGTTGTAGATGATGACGGCGGGAATGGCGGCGACGAGGCCGATCGCGGTGGCGAGCAGCGCCTCGGCGATGCCGGGCGCGACCACGGCGAGGTTCGTGGTCTGCGACTTCGAGATGCCGATGAAGCTGTTCATGATGCCCCAGACCGTGCCGAACAGGCCGACGAAGGGCGAGGTCGAGCCGATGGTCGCGAGCACGCCCATGCCGATCCGGATACGCCGTTGCTCCGCGCGCACGATCTCGGAAAAGCTCGAGGCGGCGCGTTCCTTGATGCCGGCATCGCTGGACAGGCCAGCCGACATCCGCGCTTCGCGCAACGCCGCCGCAAGGAACGACGGCAGGATGCCCTCCTTGGTGCCGAGCGCCATCTGCGCTTCGGCAAGCGAGCGCGCCTCCGCAATCTTCTTCAACGCCGCACGCAGCTTGCCGGAGGCGACCGACAGCTCGATCGACTTGGCGATGAAGACGGTCCAGGTCATCAGCGAAGCGAAGGCGAGCCCGATCATCACCGCCTTCACGATGACGTCCGCCGACATGAACATCACCCAGGGCGACAATTCCTTCATGGCCGCAGCCTCGGGCTTCGCACCCGCGGGATTGGCGGCCACCGGGGCGGCGCCCACGACGGCGGGAGCCGTCGAGGCCGCAGGCGCAGCTGCCGGGGGGACGGTCCCGGCAGCGGACGGCTGAGCCGTCGATGGGGCCGGTGCCGGCGGGCTCTGCGTCTGGGCGGAAACGGGGGATGCGAGCCAGGCAGACGCCAGCATCAAGGCTGCGGCAAGGCTTGCTTGAAAGGAGATGGTCTTCATACTTCGGCCCAGTAGCGAATGAGATTGTGATAGATACCCGTCAATTTGACCGTTTCGGGATCGTCACGCCCGAGCCGTTCCACCAGCGCCTGTATCGCGGTGTCGAGGCCATAGATCATGCTCCGGGCTTGATCGTCCCGTATCATGCTCTGAAGCCAGAAGAAAGACGCAACCCGCGTCCCCCTGGTCACGGGGGCGACGAGAGGTGCTGGAGGATAGAGCACAAGGCCCTCCAATTCCTGTCGTTCACACGCGTCGAACGAATGTCGCCTGTTGGTATCGGCCACACAATTGCGGGTCAATGCGTGCCGTTCGCGAGAACCCTTGAATAGATCAAGATCAAAACGATTCTAAACTGCCCCGCTCTCTGAGCGAAGGATGCGTCCTAAACGCAAATCGATTGCTGGCCACTCGATCGCCGCTCTGGGTTTCATCAGCCACAGCAACTCGTCGACGGTCTTCGCAACGGCGCGCACGAGATCGGTGCTGTCCATGCCGGCGATGTTGGCGCCGTTGACAACGGCTTTGATTTCGTCGCGAAAGTCGGTGAGGAAGCACAAGGGATCGCGCTGCTCGTTGGCGACACGCGCGATCAACCCCTTGATCAGAATCTGGCACGCGATCAGCTTGCCGTTCAGCTCGTGCATGCTTTGCTCCGTCGCTGCGGCGCCGAAATGGACGATGCCGAAATCCATGGTAACCGAAACGGCTACGAGGCGACTTAGAACCGTTCTTGCGGCAGATCCGAAAGGCAGCGCGGCGCGGGGCCGATCGGTCCTGAGCACACTGCTCCGCGTGCTGCGCAAGACTTGCACGCCGGCCGGTCGCGGCGGGAAAACGCGGCATTGCACGTCGCCGCGCCAACGAGCTGCCTACACGGTGCAAAGCTTTCCAATTGTTTAGGATTCTCACCCGATAGTGCTGTTTACTCTGGAAGTTGGCGTGTATTATACATCATGCTGGAACCGTACGATTGCCCCGATATTCGTAGCCGAGGGCATACGAGCCGACACGAGACGACATGAACAAGTCCCGGCCGATCCTTTGGCTTCTGATCATCGCGGCCGTGGCTTCTGCGGGCTATTATGGTTGGCAGAAATTCGGCACGTCCGAGGCTGGAAAAACCCAGACCGCACAAAAAGGCCCGCCTCGCCCCTCCGCCGTCCCGGTCAGCGTTGCGCCGGTTCAGAAGACCGACTTTCCGGTCTATCTCACTGGTCTCGGCACGGTTCAGGGCTTTAACACGGTCCAGGTCCGAAGCCGTGTGGATGGCCAGATCGACAGGCTCGAATTTAGGGAAGGCCAGATCGTCAAGCAGGGCGATCTCCTGGTTTCGATCGATCCCCGCCCCTATCAGGCCACGCTTGACCAGGCCAAGGCCAAGAAGGCGCAGGACGAGGCCAGTCTCGCCAACGCCAATCTCGAGCTCCAGCGCGCCACGAAGCTCGGCGAATTCGCCACCGCCCAGCGCGTCGACACACAGCGCTCCACCGTCGCTCAGCTCACCGCCCAGATCGCCGCCGACGATGCCGCGATCTCCAACGCCCAGACCCAGCTCGATTACACCCAGATCAAGGCGCCGATCACCGGCGTGGCAGGCCTGCGTCAGGTCGACGTCGGCAACATCGTCAACGCTTCGTCGCAGACTGCCATCGTCACGATCTCGCAGGTCGAGCCGATCGCCGTGATCTTCACCGCGCCGGAAGACCAGCTCCCCTATATCAGCGAGGGCCAGAAGGCCGGCGCGCTCAAGGTGATCGCCTTCACCACCGACGGCAAGAGAACGCTGGCCGAGGGCAAGCTCGCGGTGATCAACAACCAGGTCGACGCGACCAGCGGCACGATCCGGCTCAAGGCGGTGTTCGACAACAAGGAAAGAACGCTGTGGCCGGGGCAATCGGTCTCGACGCGGCTCCTGGTGCGAACGCTGAAGGATGCGACGGTCGTTCCGGATGACGCGGTCCAGCGCTCCACCAACGGACTCTATGCCTATACGGTCAACCAGGACAACAAGGCCGAACTGCACAAGATCAAGGTCAGCTATGGCATCGACGGTCATTCGGTCATCGAGGAAGGATTGAGCCCCGGTCAGCAGGTGATCGTCGGCGGACAGTTCAAGGTGCAGCCCGGAAGCCTGGTGTCGACGGCGGTAGCAAGCTCGGATCCGACCCAGAACAAGGTTCGACAGCAATGATCGGGGGCGGGATTTCGGCGCCTTTCATCCGATATCCCATCGGCACCTCGCTGCTGATGGCCGGCATTCTCTTCGTCGGCCTGGTCGCCTATCCCCTGCTCCCGGTCGCGCCCCTGCCGCAGGTGGACTTTCCGACCATTCAGGTCACCGCCAATTTGCCCGGCGGCAGCCCCGAGACCATGGCTTCGTCGGTGGCGCAGCCGCTCGAGCGGCAATTCGCCCAGATTCCTGGCATCGCGCAGATGACCTCGACGAGCTATCTGGGCACGGCGTCGATCACCATCCAATTCGACCTCAACCGCAACATCGACGGCGCCGCCAACGACGTACAGGGTGCCATCAACGCGGCCAGCGGCCAGTTGCCGAGGAACCTGCCGTCGCCCCCGACCTACCGCAAGGTCAACCCCGCCGATGCGCCGATCCTGCTCCTGTCGGCGACGTCGGAGACGCTGCCGCTGACCAGCGTCAGCGATGCCGTCGACACCCAGCTCGCCCAGCAGATCAGCCAGCTCTCGGGCGTCGCCCAGGTCTTCATCGGCGGCCAGCAGAAACCCTCGATCCGCATTCAGGTCGATCCCGCAAAGCTGGTCGCCAAGGGCTTGTCGATGGAGGATATCCGCAGCCAGATCGCGATCACCACGGTCGACAGCCCCAAGGGCAATATCGACGGCGAGAAGCGGGCCTATACGATCTACGCCAACGACCAGCTCACCCACGCGAAGGACTGGAACGACGTCATCATCGCCTATCGCAACGGCGCTCCGTTGCGAATCCGCGATATCGGCCAAGCGGTCACCGCTGCCGAAGACGCCAAGCAGGCGGCGTGGGCCAACGGCAAGCGCGGCGTGTTCCTGGTGATCTTCAAGCAGCCCGGCGCCAACGTCATCGAAACCGTCGACAGGATCAAGGCGACCCTCCCTCGTCTCGTGGCGGCGATCCCGCCCGCGATCAAGATCGAGCTCATCAGCGACCGCACCGCGACCATCCGTGCCGCGGTCGAGGACGTCCAGTTCACGCTGCTCTTGACCATTGTGCTCGTGGTCATGGTCATCTTCATCTTCCTGCGCAGCTTCTGGGCGACGGTCATTCCTACCGTCACGGTCCCGCTGGCGCTGCTGGGCGCGTGCGCCCTGATGTGGCCGGTCGGCTATTCGCTCGACAATCTGTCGCTGATGGCGCTCACCATCGCGGTCGGTTTCGTGGTCGACGACGCCATCGTAATGCTCGAGAACATCACGCGTTACATCGAGGAAGGCGACTCGCCGATGGAGGCCGCCTTCAAGGGCTCCAAGGAAATCGGCTTCACGATCGTCTCCATCAGCATCTCGCTGGTCGCGGTGCTGATCCCGCTGCTCCTGATGGGCGGCATTATCGGGCGCCTGTTCCGCGAATTCGCCGTGGTGCTGGCGATGACTATCTTCGTTTCGATGTTCGTATCGCTGACGCTGACACCGATGATGGCCTCACGCTTCCTGCGTGCCCATGGTGAGGTGCAGCACGGCCGCTTCTATCAATGGAGCGAGCGCGCCTTCGACGCGATGCTGCGCGGCTACGAATATGTGCTCGATCACGCCCTCGCCTGGCGGCGCACCACGCTCGCGATCTTCTTCGTCACGCTCGGCCTGTCGATCTACCTGTTCGTGCTGATCCCCAAGGGCTTCTTCCCGCAGCAGGACGTCGGCCTGATCACGGCCACGTCCGAAGCCTCGCAGGACATCTCGTTCAAGGAGATGGTGAGACGCCAGGAGCAACTCGGCAAGATCATCCTGGCCGATCCCGACGTTGCCAGCGTTGCCATGTCGATCGGCGGCAGCGGCCGTGCCGGCAACAACGGCAACCTGTTCATCACGCTGAAGCCGCGCAATGAGCGTGACGCTTCGGCCCAGCAGATCATCGCGCGTCTGCGTCCGCAGTTCGACAAGGTCCAGGGCGCCCGCCTCTACATGCAGGCGGCCCAGGACGTGCGGCTCGGCGGTCGACCCACGCGCACTCAGTTCGAATTCACGCTGCAAGACGCCAATCTGGACGAGCTGAACGAATGGGCGCCGAAGATCCTTGGCAAGATGCAGACACTGCCGGAGCTGCGCGACGTCGCGACCGACCAGCAGACGCAGGGCACGACGGTCCAGCTCAAGATCAACCGCGACACCGCCGCCCGCTACGGCATCCAGCCCCAGCTGATCGACGATACGCTGTATGATTCCTTCGGACAGCGGCAGGTCACGCAATATTTCACGCAGCTCAACACCTACAAGGTGATCCTGGAAGTCCTGCCGGAGATGCAGGGCGATCTCGAGACGCTAAACAAGCTCTATGTGAAATCGCCGCTGACCGGCGACCAGGTGCCGCTGTCGACCTTCGCGAGCTGGACCACCGATCCGGTCCGCCCGCTCTCGATCAGCCATCAAGGCCAGTTCCCGTCGATCACGATCAGCTTCAATCTCGCGCAAGGCGTCGCGCTCGGCCAGGCCACCGAGGCCGTGCAGAAGGCGATGGCGGAGCTCGGGACGCCGCCCACGCTGAATTCGAGCTTCCAGGGCACCGCGCAGGCGTTCCAGCAATCGCTCGGCACCGTGCCGCTCCTGATCCTCGCCGCGCTGGTCGTGGTCTATCTGATCCTCGGCATTCTCTACGAGAGCTACATCCATCCGATCACGATTCTGTCGACGCTACCCTCGGCCGGCGTCGGCGCGCTCGCGATCCTGATGGCGGCCGGATTCGACTTCAGCCTGATCGCGCTGATCGGCATCATCCTCCTGATCGGCATCGTGAAGAAGAACGGCATCATGATGGTGGACTTCGCGATTGCCGCCGAGCGCGACGAGCACAAGACGCCGGAGGAATCGATCCGCCAGGCCGCACTGCTGCGCTTCCGCCCGATCATGATGACGACGATGGCGGCCCTGCTCGGCGGCGTGCCCCTCATGCTCGGCCACGGCACCGGCGCCGAAATCCGCCAGCCGCTCGGCTACGCCATGGTCGGCGGCCTGATCGTCAGCCAGGCGCTGACGCTGTTCACCACGCCGGTCGTCTATCTCTATCTCGACAAGCTCAACAACTGGTTCTCGACCTGGGGCCGTTCGGACGACGAAGGCGAGGAGACGCCCGAGCAGGGCAGCGTCAAGGAAGCCGCCGAGTAAGGTTGCGCCGCGCCTGCCGCGACGCTACAGCGAGACCCCGGTTCGCAAATGCGGTTTCCCATGCCCATGCAATCCAGACTTGCCGCCCTTGCCGCTGCCGTCCTGTTGTCAGCAGGCGCAGCGCACGCCCAGCAGGGCGCCAAGAAGAATGCCGCGCCCGCGCCGGCCGCGCAGCCCGCGCCCGCCCCGACGCAGGCTGACGGGGCTTCCGGAGAGCCCGGCTGGATCGTCCGCTGCACCAGCGCAAGCCGCGACGCGCCGCTCGAATGCGCGATGGAGCAGAACGCGGTGCTGACCAAGACGGGCCAGACCGTCGTCCTGATCAACATCCGCATCGCGCCCGACACCCGCACGCCGATCGCGCTTCTGCAATTGCCGCTCGGCCTCAACCTTCCCGTCGGGGCCAAGCTCCAGGTCGACGAAGGCAAGACGTTCGATCTCCAGATCCAGACCTGCGAGAATCGCGGCTGCTACGCCTCGACCCCGGTTGCGCCGGACCTGCTCGCCGCCTTGCGGTCGGGCAAGCAGCTGAAGGTCTCTTTTCAGAACATGGCCAAGGAGACCATCGCGATCCCGATGCCGCTCGGCGATTTCGCGGCGGCCTACGACAAGATCAAGTAGCGGGCACGCCTCACGTCACGATGTCGCTCGCCCGAAGCAGCGTCGTGAAGCCGCCATAGATCATGCGCTTGCCGTCGAACGGCATGCCCTCGAACTTGATGCGCGGGTCCGCCATCACCTTCTTGTTGATGGCATCGCGGCTCTCGCGGTCCCGATAGACGATCCAGGCGAACACCACGACCTCGTCCTCCTTCGCGATCACAGCGCGCGGAAACGAGGTGAGCTCTCCATAGGGAACGTCGTCGCCGATGCATTCGACGTAGTCGAGCGCGCCGTGCTCCATCCAGATGGCGCAGGCTTGCGTCGCCAGCGCCTTGTAGGCCTCGATATTGTCCTTCGGCACGGCGAGAACGAAACCATCGACATAGGGCATTTGCGGATCTCCTTGGGTTGTCCAGCCCAAGGACGATACAGCGCGCGGCGATCCGACATTGAAATGCAAATGTCAGGTGAGGCAAACCGCCGCGTGTGGTGAGATGGCGATGCATGCCCCGAACGCCTCGCAAGCAAACCCTGGGAACGCGCTCGGAACTGGCTGCCCTTCGTGGATGATTGCGGATATCGGCTGCCCCCATCTCAAGATTGACCTTGACCGTGCCACGTCGCTCCGCTGCTGAGCGAGCGCGGCGGTTCATAGCCCGCGAGGTGGAACCTGCGGAAGAACTCAATGGACTCCGCGCGCTGCAGTGACGTGCCCAGCATCGGGGGATCAGGCCTGATGACCTGCGAATTCCGGCGCTTGACGCGGAGCAAACAGGCCGGCCTGGGCGGCGCGCAGATAGCGCATTTCGCGGGGCCCGACAGCTAAAAATATGCCGATGACGGGCTTCTCGATGCGGGCAGCGTGTGAAACCGCGCCTGTGCTCGACCGTTGCCGGCGCCTGGCGCTCAATCCCGCCTGTCGCTGACGATTGGCCGGACGATCTTGTCGGCCTGGGCGCGTTGGATCGCGCATTCGCGGACGAAAAAGTCGATCAGCGCGCGGACCGAGGGGAGAAGTCCCCGGCGCGACGGGAATACGGCGTGCACGATGCCCGAACGGGGCCTCCAGTCAGGAAGGACGTGGACGAGGCGTCCCGCCTTGATGTCGTCGGCGACAAAGATGGTCGGGAGTTGGACAGCTCCTGCACCGGCAATCGCCGCATCGCGGAGGACTGACATGTCGTCGGTGATCAGGCGCGGCGTATGCGGCACCAAGGTCGCTAGGCCATCTCCATGGTGCAGGTCCCAGGCATGGACCCGATCCGGTCGCTCCTGGTCGAGGCTGGGAAGGCCGTGGAGATCCGCTGGCGATTTTATTGTGCCGTGGATGAGTGAGGATGCAGCCACGAGACACTGGCTGCTTTCATCGAGCCAGCGCATCACGAGATCGCTGGTCTCAAGCGGCGGAAATCGCACACGGATCGAGAGGTCGAATCCTTCGGCGATCACATCGACGCGGCGGTTCGTGCTCTCCAGCCGCACCTGCACGCCGCGCTGCTGCATCATGAAGCGCGCGATCAGTTCGCCGAACTGGAAGGAGAGCAGGCCGCTCGGGCAACTCATGCGCACCACGCCGCGCGGCTCCGCCTGCACCGCGGCGACAATCTGCTCGGCCGCCTCGGCTTCGACGATCATCGCGACGCAGCGCTCATAGAAGTCCTGCCCGATGTCGGTCACCGAGAAGCGACGCGACGAGCGATTGAGGAGGCGAACGCCAAGGCGCTCCTCAAGCAGAAGGATGCGGCGGCTCAGTTTCGATTTCTGAATCCCGAGGGCACGGCCCGCCGGTGCGAAGCCCCCATGCTCAACGACGGAGGCGAAATAGTAGAGGTCATTGAAGTCCTGCATCGTCCTAAGCATAGGACGCTGCGTCGCGTATGGCAATCTTTGAGCTTCATCGTCGCGAGTTTACCCCTCTTCTTGATGAAGAGACGCGGCTCGACGCGTCAGGAGGGCAACATGGCCAAGACGGTACTCGGCCGGTACGGCAATGACCGGCAGCATTGGGTGGGCGACGGTTTTCCAGTGCGCTCGCTCTTTTCGTACAACACGCTGGGCGCGCATATCAGCCCGTTCCTCCTGCTCGACTATGCGGGACCGTATACCTTCGCGCCGACCATGCATCGGCGAGGCGTGAGCGAGCATCCCCATCGCGGCTTCGAAACCGTCACCATCGTTTACGAAGGCGAGGTCGAGCACCGTGATTCCGCCGGCAAAGGCGGGGTGATCGGGCCCGGCGATGTGCAATGGATGACGGCCGCAGGCGGCATTCTCCATGAGGAATATCACTCGGCGGGCTTTGCCAAGGCGGGTGGACCGCTCCGCATGGTGCAGCTCTGGGTCAACCTGCCGGCCAAGGACAAGATGGCACCGGGCGGGTATCAGGGCATCGCGAAGGCGGACATTCCCAACGTCTCGCTCCCGCATGGTGCGGGGAAGGCGCGGGTCATCGCCGGCGCGTATCGCGGCATCAAAGGACCGGCCCACACCTTCACGCCGATCAATGTGTGGGACCTGAGCCTGAAGGCCGATGCGGACCTCACGCTCGACCTGCCCGAGGGGCATACCGCGATGATCGTGGTGTTGACCGGGCATGTCACGGTCGGCCGCAGCCTGGACGCGGGTCCGGCGGAAATGGTGCTGCTCGACCGCAAGGGCAGCGATGTCGTCATTCACGCGAACGGAGAGGCGAAGCTGCTGGTCCTCACCGGCGATCCGATCGACGAGCCGATCGTGGGCCACGGGCCATTCGTCATGAACAGCGAGGCGGAAATCCGCCAAGCCATCGACGACCTCAACAGCGGGCGCTTCGTCACCGCCGCGGCGTGACTAGGGGCCGGACTCACGTGTGGGTCCGGCCCCTTTTCCTTGCGGAAGGGTGTGCGCTCACTCTTCCGCGCGATCCCGGGCTCCGGCCCATTCCCAGCGCAGAACCCCGACCGATAAAGAGAGGCCCAGCAATGGCCAGTGAACCGATCCGCAATCCGCAGACCGACCATCTTCTGACGTCGCAGAACGCGGCATTCATCATCATCGACTATCAGCCGATTCAGGTGTCCTCGATCCGCTCGATTCCGCGCGACGAGCTGGTGTTCAACATCGTGAGCACCGCCAAGGCGGCCGTGCATTACAAGCTTCCGATCGTCCATTCGACGGTCAATGTTGCAACCGGCCGCAACAAGCCACCCATTCAGGAACTGCAGGCCGTCCTCGGGCACCTGCCGACATACGACCGGACCTCGATCAACAGCTGGGAGGACATAGCGTTCAAGCAGGCGGTGAAGGCGATCGGCCGCCGCAAGCTGATCATGACCGCGCTCTGGACCGAAGCCTGCCTGACGTTCCCGGCGCTGGACGCGATCCAGGAGGGCTATGAGGTCTATGTGCCGGTCGACGCGGTCGGCGGGACGTCGCTGGCCGCGCATGAGGCGGCGCTGCGCCGCATCGAGCAGGCCGGTGCCAAGCTGATCAGCCGGGTGCAGATGTATTGCGAGCTCCAGCGCGACTGGGCGCGCGAAGCGACCGTCCCGGGATTCATGGGCGTCTTCGAAAGCTTCGACGGGTTCAACCCCGAGAAAGCTGCGGGAGCAGTTCGATAGCAGGCTACGACCAAGGGGCTTCGCCCTCAAGGGCCCGTGTCGAAGAGAGACACGGGCCGCGCCTGGACGGGTCCAGATGAGCCGCCCCGCCCATACAAGGCGGAGCATATCGGGCGCCTGATATGAGCCCGTGCTCAAATTCGAAGATGAAAGAAAAGGACCACGATGATCCATCTGGACGGGAAGCGCGCGTTGGTGACTGGCGGGGCGCGGGGCATCGGAGCCGCAATTGCCTTGGCGCTGGCTGAGAACGGCGCGCACGTGGCGTTCACCTTTCAGCGTTCGGTCGAACAAGCCAACGCGGTGGTCAAGTCCGTGGAGGCGACAGGACGGCGCTCGGTCGCAATCCAGGCCGACAGCGCGGACCCGGGCGCCATCGTACGCTCCGTGCAAGAAGCCGTCTCGGGGCTCGGCGGACTCGACATCCTCGTCAACAATGCGGCGATCGGTCAGTACGGACTGATCGCTGATCTTGACGTGGCCAAATACCAAACTCTGATGGACGTCAACGTGCGAGCGCCAGTTCTGTTTGCCAAGGCTGTCATTCCCCATCTTTCTGCAGGAGGTCGCATCATCTCGATCGGATCGGGTCTCGGCGAGCGCGTCCCGTTTCCCGGAGTGACCGCCTATGCGATGTCCAAGGCTGCCTTGATCTCCTTTACGCGCGGCTTGTCGCGTGAACTTGGCCCTAGGGGCATCACCGTGAATCTTGTCCAACCCGGGTCGGTAGACACGGATGCCAATCCGGCGGACGGGCCGACTTCCGCTGTCCAGAGGAGTCTTACATCGCTGGGGCGATTCGCTGAGCCGCGCGAAATCGCGAATGCTGTGGTCTTTCTCGCCAGTCCTGCGGCAAGCGTGATCACTGGCGCCACCCTGACCGTTGATGCAGGCGCAATCGCGTAAGGGACGTCAATTGAAGCAACACGGACGCCTCGATTCCTAGAATTTCCTAAAGGAGGAACCCACCATGTCCACTCGTGCGCCCGCTCTTGCCCAGAGGTCGTCTACAGCCGAACCCGCCTCGACGGCATCGCCTTTGGCGGTACTGCGGTCGATCTTGTCGAACCCGACCGATCTGGATTTCGTCAAACAATTTACGACTGATGACTTCATCTATGTATCGCTCAACTATGAACACGCGGAACTGAAGCAGATCATGCCTTGGGCCGGAACAAACAAAGGCACCGAGGGACTGGTTCAGACCTTTATCGACGTCAGTCGTTATTGGACGATAGACGACTTCCAAATTCAGGACAGTTTTGAAAATAAGAACGGCGCCGCGATCTTTGGCTCCTTTACTTACACGTCAAACATTCTGGGTAAAACCGTCACATCACCTTTCGCGGTTCTGGCGCGCGGCGAGAACGGCAAGCTGTCCTACGTGCAGTTTATGGAAGATACCTTTGCAACAGTTCGCAGTTTCAGAGAAAGCGGCGAGTATCTCATCAAAGCAAGTCCAGACGGATCGGAAACCCTCGTCTGACAGCTTATAGCTGCCTACGCGACGCGATCATCGCGATCCCGTTCAGCTGGCGCGCCAAGCTCGGCCAGGGCGCGGCGCTCGACCTCAGCCCGCGATGAGCCGGCCGGAACCGTTGGTGGCCGAGGATCTCGATGCCGTCCTAGCCGCGCGCCGGTGGGCAAGACTCGCTATAGGATCGACGGCGGATACACCTGCGTTTCTTGCTGCGAATGTTTGATCTTTCCGACGAGGGCTATCGCGACGGCGCGCATAACTGGGGTGCCTATCAGGCGGCGGGCGCTCCGGCGTCGATCGAGCGATTCTTCCCGCCGAGCTAGGCCGAGCATGTGAGCCAGCACGAGCGGGCGACGAAGCACGATCATGATGTTCACGCCCGAACGCACCGATTTCGCGGTCAACTCCTCCATCGCGCAGAGGTCTAGTCAGGTTTGGCAAAGCTGCCATTAGAGCGAACCTCTCCGCGAGGGCTCGGATTGGCTTACGCTTGGCTCTTGGCTGTCCCCATCCGGAGCCCGGCTAACAAAATTGTCGGACAGATCGCTGAGGTCATCTCAAAGTGAGCAGAATCGACCGGGTGCGGGGAGTAGTAGATCGTAGATGAGCGTACGTGGGAGCGCGTGGCTGGGGAACCTGGATTCGAACCAAGACAAACAGAGTCAGAGTCTGTTGTGCTACCGTTACACCATTCCCCAACGGAATAGTCGAACAAATTCAAAGACTTAACTGATTTGCTCGACTGTGGCCGGGAAGCGCATCGCGCCAATCGCGGCTCAGGCGTGGCAGCCTTCTACCCGCTCGCATCTGGGCTGGCAAGCGCTGCGGTGGATGGATCGGGGGTCAGGGCGCGCTTGATCAGACGACGATGTGGTCGAAGTCTGCGGCGATCCGGGTGTTCGGGAAGACTTTTGCTGCTTCGGCGAGAATCTCCGCGTCCTCGTAGCGCCCTGACATATGCGTCAGCACGAGCTGTCCGACCTTGTTCGTGGCCGCAAAGGAGGCCGCTTCTGCCGCGGTGAGATGGCCGTAATTCCGCGCGGTCGGCGTGTCGCGATCGAGGAACGTGGCCTCGATCACCAGCATGTCGGCACCGGCCACGTATCGCGACAGCCCATCGGTGGTCTCGGTGTCGCCGATCACGACGAGCTTGCTGCCGCCGCTCGAAGGACCCAGGACGTCTTCCGGATCGATGCTTCGGTTTGCAAGCACGATCGGTCGGCCCGCGGCCAACTCGCCGCGCAAGGGACCGTCGGGGACACCGAGCGCGCCGAGGCGATCAGGCCGAAGGTGACGGCGCGCGGGGCTTTGGAAGACGAAGCCGAAGCTGTCGGTGTCGCGGTGGCGTACCGGAAAACAATCGATGGTGAATTCACCGGCGTCGATGACTTGTCCTTCGGTCAGCGCTGCTAACTCTAAGGCGATCGGCGCCCTGCCCGCGCCCCACAGGCCGGCGAGCATGCGGGTGACGAGGTCGAGCGTGCCCGCGCCGCCGTGAACGGTCATCGTCTCGGACGTCTGCCGCAAGCCGAGCGTCGAGAATAATCCGGGCATGCCGAGCACGTGGTCGAGATGGGCGTGGGTGAGCAGGATGCGGTCGAGCCGCCGGAAGCCGGCGCCGCTGCGCAGCAGCTGGCGCTGCGTGCCCTCGCCGCAATCGACCAGGACGCGCTTGCCTGCGGCTTCCACAAGGAGTGCCGGATGGTTGCGCTCCGCCGAGGGAACGCTCGCCGATGTCCCGAGAAACGTCAGGGCGAACATGGTCGTCGATGTCCAGCGACCGTCCTTCTCCGCGTCGATACGGTTGACGGTCTCACCGTCCCCAATGCCACGCGAGCAGCAGCGCGTACAGGCCCATCGACCCGGCATAGAGCACGGCGAGCAGCACGTACCCCGCGATCTGGCGACTGATCGTCGCCTTCGGCGTCACCCACCAGTCGAGCGCCTTGAAGGCGGCGGGCACCAGCCACCAGCCGAGCAGCTGCGTGCTGACGAGATTGCCGATGAACAGCGACAGCCAGACCGGCACGCCGTTTCTGTCGATCAGGGGCGCGCTGATGAAAGTACCCCAGAGGTAGACCACGGGATAAAGCACCAGGAGAACGATCAGGTTGCTCTTCCAGATGAAACCGGGCCCTTGCTCGGGAGCCTGCGTCTTGCCGGCCGGGAACCAGAAATTGAAGCCGTAGCTCGCCCGTTTCACGTTCATGCCGGCGTTGAAGCGCGCGCCCTCCTTCAGCAGCGTCTGCCGCAACGGCGAGTCGAGCCAGGCATTGAGATTGGCATCGCTGTCGAAAGACAGGATGATGATCCATTCGTCATGCAGGCCCGGAATCGGCCGCTCGACCTTGTGCCGCAGAAATCCCTTGAACTCGGCCTCCGCTGCCTGGATGCGCTGCTGCCATTTCAGGAAGGCGTCCTCGAGTCCATCAGGGACTTTGAATGAGATGACGGCCGAGACCGCGCTGTCGCGCGGGACGCCGGTGTCGGGCAGGATATGGACGTCCTCCGAACCGACGAAGAAGCGCTGCACCTCCGCGATCAACTTCGCCCGCACCTCGCTCTGCAGCCAGGCACGTGCCGCAGCCGGGCTCGCGAAACGCAGGATCGTCACCCAGTCCACATGCGCCGGCGGTTGCGGCGGCACCACTTCAAGGCTGAGGAAGCCTGGCCAGGCCTTGAGCACCTCGCCGACCTCACCGTTCCACCGGGCGAACGCAGCAAAGCCGTCGTCGGCGATGCGGCGCTGAATGACAAGAGCGACCGGCTGGCCGGTTGTTTCAGGAGATGCGCTCATTGGCAGCGGTCCGCCTCAGCCTTTCTTGTAGAGCCGCTTGCCCATCACCCAGGTCTCGTCGACGCAGCGATCGTCGCCGACCATCATGATGGCGAACAGCATGCTCGCGGCCTCGTCCATCGTGCGCGGGCCGGCGCCGTCGGCGATCAGCGATTGATGCCACGCTTGCGCGACCTGCCCGCCGTTCGGATCGAGCGCGACGAAATCGGCCTCCTTGCCCGGCTCGAAGTTGCCGAGCTTGTCGTCGATGTAGAGGCCTTCGGCGCCGCCGAGCGTGATCGACCAGAAACCGCGATAGGGCGAGAGCTTGTTGCGCTCGGCTTCCGCGAGGTCCTTGCGCGCGGGATCGATGCTGCCGTCGAGCAGCGTGTTGTTGCACATGCCGACCTTGTAGGCGTCGTCGAGCACGGAGATCATCGAGAAGCGGTTGCCGCCGCCGACATCGGTGCCGAACGACATCTTGACGCGATGCTCGGGATCGGTGGCGCGGCCGAGGCGGAACAGGCCACTGCCGAGGAACAGATTCGAGCACGGGCAGAACACCACCGCCGCGCCCTTCTTCGACATGCGGCGGAACTCGTTGTTGGAGAGATAGACGCCGTGGCCGCCGGAGAATTTCGGACCGACCAGGTCGAACTTCTCGTAGACACCGAGATAATCCTGGCAGTCCGGATGCTCGACCAGCACGCCGCTGCATTCGGCCGGATTCTCGGAGATATGGGTGTTGACCCAGCAGTCCGGATGCTCGTGCTTGAGACGCTGACACGCTCTCAGCAATTCCGGCGAGGCACCAAAGGCGAAGCGCGGCGTGATGGCGTAGAGATTGCGGCCCTTGTTGTGGTACTGCGCGATCAGCCGCTTGCTGTCGCGATAGAAATTTTCCGGCGTATCGATGAAATCGGCCGGCGCGTTGCGATCGATCCCGGTGAGGCCCGCGATGACGCGCATGTTGCGCCTGCTCGCTTCCTCGAACAACTCCTCGGTCGAAACAGGCGAGGAGCTCGTGAAGGCTTGGCAGGTGGTGGTGCCTGAGGCGAGCAGCGCATCGAGGAAACGCTTCACGCCCTCGCGCGCGTAGTCGCGATCCCGGTATTTGAGCTCTTCCGGGTAGACCCATTTCTGCAGCCACGGCAGGAGCTGCTCACCATAGGCCCCTAACACGCGCGTCTGCGGCAGATGGATGTGGCCGTCGATGAAGCCGGGAACGATGATGCGGTCCTTGATGTGGGTGACCTCGACGCCCGGATGGGCGGCGGCAATCTTGTCATAAGGACCGAACGCCTTGATCACGCCGTCAGTGACGACCATGAGACCATCCTGGTGAAAGCGCGCGGCGGCCGGCTCGTTGCCGACGTGCTTCCAGGGATCGTCGACGAAATCGAAGAACGTGCCGCGAATTCCGACCGTGGTCATGATTTGGTTCCTTATTTAACTGTGTGTCGCTTGGCGCGCCGACGGCAGCGAGATCGCGAGCAGCGTCCCCGCTATGGCGCAGAGCCCGAGATAAAGCCATCCGATCGGCGCCTGTGTCGCTTCGGGCAACACCGCCGTGATCGCCATGGCACCGCTCACGGCGAGATAGCAGAGCGCGCTGATGAGGCCGCCAACCAGGCCATGGTCGCGTTCGAACAGGCCAAGCGCCATGCCGTACATCATCGGGCACAGCACGCCGCAGCCGCCGAGCACCAGCGCGCCGCCGATCGTGATCGACGTAAAATCCAGACCTAGGGTCATGCCCGTTACGCTCAGGACCGCAGAGCCGGCGAGGAACAGCGCGAAGGCGCCGAAGCCCAGCAAGCGCGCCGGCATGACGCGCGCGAAATGCGCGCAGCCGAGCTCGCCGGCGAGATTGACCCCGCCAAGCCCGAGTGCGACGAGGCCGTAGATGGCCGCCGAATAGCCGAGACCGGTCTGGTAGAAGAACGGCGCGACGACGCCGAACGCCAGCTGCGCGCTGGCCGCCGCGGCAAACACCAGCACGAAGGCGAGGAAGCCCGGGCGGACCAGCGCATCGCGCAAAATACCGGCAGTGCGGCGCGGATCGAACGGCGCGCGCCGCTCTGCCGGCAATGTTTCGGGCAGAAGAAATGCGACGATCGCGGCGACGATCGCCGCGGCGACGGCAATGACGACGAAGACGCCGCGCCACGAGGTCAGCTCGACGATGAAGCCACCGGCTGCCGGCGCCAGCACCGGCGCAAGGCCCCAGGCGGCACCCAACAAGCCGGAGATCGCGGTGAGCTCGCGGCCGCGGAAACAATCGGCTGCGACCGCATAGGCGACGACGAGACAAGTGCAGCCGCCGATGCCTTGCAGGAAGCGCAAGCCGAGCAGCAGCGAGGCGCTGGTGGCCATCGCACAGGCGATGCTCATCGCGATCAGGACCGACA
Source organism: Bradyrhizobium sp. IC4059 (assembly GCF_020193615.1). Classification (NCBI taxonomy): domain Bacteria; kingdom Pseudomonadati; phylum Pseudomonadota; class Alphaproteobacteria; order Hyphomicrobiales; family Nitrobacteraceae; genus Bradyrhizobium; species Bradyrhizobium sp. IC4059. Next base: position 276,215 of record NZ_JADYVH010000002.1, on the reverse strand, counting down.
GGCCTGCGAGCAGCACGTTGCGGCGGCCGAGAGTGTCCGAGGCGATGCCGACCGGCACCAGCGCCAGAGACATGCCGAGCATGTAAGCGGTAACGGTATTCTGCATCGACGCCGAGTCAGCTGTGAGATCCACCACCATCTGCGGCAGGCCGGGCGTGTAGGCATCGAGCGGAATCTGGCTGAACGGCACGACGCACAACAGGATCGGCACGATCCCAATCCTGGCGCGACCGGCGTCCGAAGCAAGTGCAGTCATGGCTTACGGTCCCTCGACTCCCGCCGGTCCCGTCTTTTCGTGCGCGCAATGAGACACGATGCAGGCTGCGGATATTGACGCGCGGAACGTGCCAGAACTGTATGTAAAAACTCTTAGGGGTTCCCGTATCGATACGGTTTGCGGCGCTGGATGATCAGGCTCCGGGCACGCTCAAACAAAAATGCGAAAACAACCCCATGCACAGTACGAATCATTGAAGAATTTCGCACCGCATGGTGCGGGTCCTGCCGGCGAAGGCCGTTTGACACGTCGGGCAGAACAGGCGCAAAGTTGCATGATCGCCGATCGTGAATCCGCAACTCGCGCCGACGCCGTTAACCGGTCGGAAGCCATGGCTGCTATCAAACGTGAGCCGGCCTCGACATCGGCACCACTGTCGATGGCGCGAGGCTGAACTCTATGCACGCGCCCGATCGCAGTTTGCACGAGGCCATGCTTGTCCGGCAGATGGATCGAGCCACGGCAGGCATCGGCAATCGAGGTTGGAAATGACTCTCCTCAGAAGTGACGGCGTGTGGTTGAACGAACCGAAACGATGGACGGCAGAGGACGATCGCCTCCAGGTCGTGACGGACAAAGGCACCGATTTCTGGCGAGAAACCCACTACGGCTTTTATCGTGACAGCGGGCATTTCCTGGGCTTTCCAACCGGCGAGGCATTCACCGCCAGCTTACGTGTACAGGGCGACTTCCAGGCGCTCTACGATCAGGCGGGCATCATGGTGCGCATCGACGCGCGACATTGGGTCAAGGCCGGCATCGAACTGTCGGACGGCCGCGCCATGCTTGCAAGCGTGCTAACCGACGGGCGATCGGACTGGGCAACGGCACCCTATGAGCATGATGCCGGAGACTTCTGGGTCCGCGCAACCGTCGCCGACGGCGTCCTTCGTCTACAAGTCTCGGCCGATGGCAAGACCTGGCCTCTCATGCGGCTAGCGCCGTTTCCGGCAGCAAGCTCCTATCTTGTGGGCCCGATGGCCTGCACGCCCGAGCGGGCGGGACTGGAAGTCGTGTTCTCGAACTTTCGTCTGACACCGCCGCTTGGAAAGGACCTTCACGACCTGAGCTAAGCGGCCTTGCGATCTATCGCGCTCCCGAGCGGGCAGATCGTCGTTCAGCGCAGGCCACTCGTCTCTACCCCCTGGCCGACTGCGCTTCCACGGCCTGCACGGCGACATCAGCGACCTGCCGCAGCGCTTCACGATCGGCGCCTGAAGACGCCATCACGCCCATGCCGACCGCCACCGCCGAGACATAGCGCGCGAGCGCGGCCGGATCGGCGCTCTCCTTGAGATCGCCCTCCGCCTTGGCGCGGATGAAGCGGTCGCGGAGCTGGTCCTCGTTCTGGGCGCGGCGCGCGGCGAGCTCGAACGGGACGTTCTCGGAGCCGGTGCCGCAGGCGATGCCGCCCTGCACGAGCAGGCAGCCGGGCGGATTGGCGGGATCGGTCTGCTTGTCGGCGATGCCCATCAGCATCCGCTCCGCCACCTCGCGAGCGGTGGGCGCTGCGACCACCTCGTCCATCCAGATGTTGCGCAGCGTGGTGTAGCGGTCGAGCGCAGCCTTCAGCAGGCCTTCCTTGTTGCCGAAGCAGGCGTAGAGACTGGGCGGATTGATGCCCATGGCCTCCGTGAGCTGGGCAATGGTCGCGCCCTCATAGCCATGGCGCCAAAACACTTCCATCGCCTGGTCCAACGCCGTTTCGGCGTCGAATTCGCGGGGGCGTCCCATGCCCATGTGCCTGTCTCCTCGGATTCGGCGTGCTGTCTCAGCCTAACGCCGGATCCTATCTATTTGTCCTAGCTTTCTTTTTCTTGTGTCTTCCAATCGTCGCGGTATCGGCGTACAATTTTCTTAGTGATTGGTACATAAGTATCTTGCACTGCGGTATCCAGCTCCACATCTGTAGTGAACACTACATATCTGGAGCGCGCAAATGCATCCCTCCCAAAATACCTCCCGCACCGGCCATTTCCGCCGCCTTCTGGGCGGCGTCGCCATCGTGGGCGCCCTCGCCGCGGCCGGCTCGATCGTGACCGGCCGCTATTTTCATGCGGCGCAAGCGACCGCACCGGCGGCCGCAGCTGAACAAGCCGTTTCCGTCACCGTCGCGATGATCGAGCCGCGGCAGACCGTGCTGTGGGACGATTTCTCCGGCCGGCTCGAGGCGATCAACCGTGTCGAGCTCCGCCCCCGCGTTGCGGGTGCGATCATGTCGGCGAACTTCACCGAGGGCGCGCTGGTGAAGGCCGGCGACGTGCTGTTCAAGATTGATCCCGCCCCCTATGCGGCCGAGGTCGACAAAGCTGCCGCCCAGCTCGAGGCCGCCAAAGCGCGCGTCGTCTTCACCCAAAGCGAGCTCGAGCGTGGCGCACAGCTCGTCGGCAACGCCGTGGTCACCCGGCGGGACTACGACCAGCGCGACAACGCCAATCGCGAAGCAATCGCCAACGTCAAGGCGGCCGAGGCGACGCTGCAGACCGCAAAGCTCAATCTCGACTACACCGAAGTGCGCGCCCCCGTGGATGGCCGCGTCGGCAAGATCGAGGTCACCGTCGGCAATCTCGTCGCCGCCGGCACCGCCTCGCCGGTGTTGACCTCGCTGGTCTCGGTCAATCCGATCTACGCCTCGTTCGATGCGGACGAAGAGGTGGTGCTGCGCGCGCTGAACTCGATCGCCGATGCTTCCGGGCAACGCGGCAAGCTCGACCAGATCCCGGTCGAGATGACGACCTCGGGCGGCTTGTCCGCGAAGGGCAACATCCAGCTGATCGACAACCAGGTCAACGGCCAGAGCGGCACCATCCGTGTCCGCGCGGTGTTCCGCAACGACGATGGGCGTCTCATCCCCGGCCAGTTCGCGCGCGTGCGCATGGGCCAGCCGAAGCAACAGGCGCTGGTGATGATCGACGAGCGCGCGATCGGCACCGACCAGGACAAGAAGTTCGTGATGGCAGTCGGCGACGACAGCCGCGCCGTCTACCGGCCGGTCACGCTCGGCGGCGCGGTCGATGGGCTTCGCATCGTCACCTCGGGCCTGAAGTCCGGCGACCGCATCGTCGTCAATGGTCTGCAACGCGTGCGTCCGGGAGCCCTCCTCAAGACGGAGGTGGCGGCGATGGGCGCACGGGGGCCGCAGCAGGCGTCGAACCACAGCAACCAGGACGTGGTGCAGCGTTAATGCACCCCGTCATCCCGGGGCGCGCATCGCGCGAACTACGGTGCGCAATTGCGCACCTGAGAATCTCGAGCGTACGAAACTCCGAACACATCACCTCTGGATTCCGGGTTCGCGCTTCGCGCGCCCCGGAATGACGAGTGGAGGTCTCGGAGAACATCAGGATATTGCCCAGGGGCAAGGCCATGAATCTGTCAAAGTTCTTCATCGATCGTCCGATTTTCGCCGGCGTGCTGTCGGTCCTGATCTTCCTTGCCGGCCTGATCTCGCTGTTCGCGATGCCGATCTCGGAATATCCGGACGTCGTGCCGCCCTCCGTCGTGGTGCGCGCGACCTATCCCGGCGCCAACCCCAAGGTTATCGCGGAGACAGTGGCGACCCCGATCGAGGAGCAGATCAACGGCGTCGAGAACATGCTCTACATGTCGAGCCAGGCGACCACCGACGGCGCGATGACGCTGACGGTGACGTTCCGGCTCGGCACCGATCCCGACAAGGCGACGCAGCTGGTGCAGAACCGCGTGCAGCAGGCCGAGCCGCGTCTGCCGGCCGTCGTGCGCCAGCTCGGCATCATCACCAAGAAGTCCTCGCCCGACCTCACCATGGTGGTGCATCTGTTGTCGCCGAACGGCCGCTACGACATGACGTATTTGCGCAACTATGCCGTGCTCAACGTCAAGGACCGGCTGGCGCGGATCGACGGCGTCGGCGACGTCCAGCTCTATGGCGCCGGCGACTATTCGATGCGGGTCTGGGTCGATCCGCAGAAGGCGGCCGAGCACGGCCTGACCGCAAGCGACATCGTGCGCGCCATCCAGGCGCAGAACGTCGAGGCTGCCGCCGGCGTGGTCGGCTCCTCTCCGAACGTCAAAGGCATCGATCTCCAGCTCTCGGTCAATGCCGAAGGCCGGCTCGCCAACGAGGAGCAGTTCGGCGACATCGTGGTCAAGACCGGCACGCGCGGCGAGGTCGTTCGTCTGCGCGATGTCGCGCGCATCGAGCTCGGCGCGTCCGAATACGGCCTGCGCTCGCTGCTCGACAACAAGCATGCGGTGGCAATCCCGATCTCCCAGGCGCCCGGCTCCAACGCGCTGCAGATCTCCGACAACGTCCGCGCCACCATGGCGGAGATCAAGAAGAACATGCCGGAGGGCGTGTCCTACCAGATCGTCTACGACCCGACTCAGTTCGTTCGCTCCTCGATCGAAGCCGTCATCCACACGCTGTTGGAAGCCATCGCACTCGTGGTGCTGGTGGTGATCCTGTTCCTCCAGACCTGGCGGGCTTCGATCATCCCCCTGCTGGCCGTGCCGGTGTCGATCGTCGGCACCTTCGCCGTGATGCACGTGTTCGGCTTCTCGATCAACGCGCTCACCTTGTTCGGCCTGGTGCTCGCTATCGGCATCGTTGTCGACGACGCCATCGTCGTGGTCGAGAACGTCGAGCGCAACATCGAGTCCGGGCTGTCGCCGCGCGATGCCACCTATCAGGCCATGCGCGAGGTCTCGGGCCCGATCATCGCGATCGCGCTGGTGCTGATCGCGGTGTTCGTGCCGCTCGCCTTCATCTCCGGCCTCACGGGACAGTTCTACAAGCAGTTCGCGCTAACGATCGCGATCTCGACGGTGATCTCGGCCATCAATTCCCTGACGCTATCTCCGGCGTTGTCGGCGCTGCTGCTCAAGGGCCACAACGAGCCGAAGGACTGGCTGACGCTGATCATGGAGAAGAGCCTCGGCTGGTTCTTCCGCGGGTTCAACAAGGCGTTCACGCGGTCCTCGGAGAACTACAGCGGCAGCGTCGGCAAGGTGATCTCGCGTAAGTCCGCGATGATGGGCCTTTATGTGGTCCTCGTCGGACTCACCGCATTTCTGTTCCAGCAGGTGCCGAGCGGCTTCGTGCCGGGCCAGGACAAGCAATATCTGGTCGGCTTCGCCCGCCTGCCCGACGGCGCCACGCTCGACCGCAGCGAAGAGGTGATCCGCAGGATGAGCGACATCGCGCTGACCCAGCCCGGTGTCGAGAGCTCGGTGGCCTTCCCGGGCCTGTCGATCTCCGGCTTCACCAACTCATCCAATGCCGGCATCGTGTTCTCGACGCTGAAGCCGTTCGACGAGCGCAAGGATCCCTCGCTCAGCGGCCCTGCGATCGCGGCCGAGCTGAACAAGAAATATGCCGGCATCCAGGAAGCCTTCATCGCCATGTTCCCGCCGCCGCCGGTCAACGGCCTCGGCACCATCGGCGGCTTCAAGCTGCAGATCGAGGACCGCGCCGGTCTCGGCTATGACGCCCTGAACGAGGCAACCACCGCCTTCATGGCGGCGATGCAGAAGGCGCCGGAGATCGCGGGCGTGTTCTCCAGCTTCCAGGTCAACGTGCCCCAGCTGTTCGCCGACATCGACCGCACCAAAGCGCTGCAGCTGGGCGTGCCCGTCACCGAGGTGTTCAACACGCTGCAGATCTACCTCGGCTCCTACTACGTCAACGACTTCAACAAGTTCGGCCGCACCTATTCGGTCCGCGTCCAGGCCGATGCGCCGTTCCGCGCCCGCGCCGACGACATCAGGCAGTTGAAGGTGCGCTCGTCGTCCGGCGACATGGTGCCATTGTCGGCGCTGCTCAATATCCGCCAGAGCGCGGGGCCGGAGCGCGCGATCCGCTACAACGGCTTCCTCTCGTCCGATATCAACGCGGCGGCTGCGCCGGGCTTTTCATCGGGCCAGGCGCAGGAAGCGGCGACGCGGATCGCGGCGGAGGTGCTGCCGCCGGGCTTTGCCTTCGAATGGACCGACCTGACCTATCAGGAGTTCATCGCCGGCAATTCCGGCATCTGGGTGTTTCCGCTGGCGATCCTGCTGGTGTTCCTGGTGCTGGCCGCGCTCTATGAGAGCCTGACCCTGCCGCTGTCGATCATCATGATCGTGCCGATGGGCTTGCTCGCCGCGATGTTCGGCGTCTGGATCTCCAAGGGCGACAACAACGTCTTCACCCAGATCGGCCTCATCGTGCTGGTCGGCCTCTCCGCCAAGAACGCGATCCTGATCGTCGAATTCGCGCGCGAGCTCGAATTCGCCGGGCGCACGCCGATCCGGGCTGCGATCGAAGCCAGCCGCTTGCGGCTACGCCCGATCCTGATGACGTCGATGGCGTTCATCATGGGCGTGCTGCCGCTGGTGCTCTCGACCGGCGCGGGCTCGGAGATGCGGCGCGCCATGGGCGTTGCCGTGTTCTCGGGCATGATCGGCGTCACCGTGTTCGGCCTGTTCCTGACGCCGGTGTTCTATGTGCTGCTTAGAACCGTCACCGGCATGAAGCCGCTGGTTCATCACGGCAGCGACATCAGCGCAGCGCCGGTCCAGGGGCCTGCCGAGTGAACAGCGTCCCGCCGCGGCACGCCCCCGGCGGGACCATCATTTCCGGTTCTCCTCGCAGAATTTCAGCGCCGCCAGCGCCTCGCCGGCCCGCGGGATCTGCATCTCGATGCTGTCATCGTCGTCGTCCTCGAAGTCCAGCGTGAGGCGCTTGGCCTTCGCGAGGCGGTCCATGATCGACTGGTCGTATGCGAAGATGCCGCGCACCGTCGTCTTGTCCATGACCTCCCACTTGGCCTTCTTCATGATGTCGGCATCGTCGGTGCCGACATCGGCCCGGAGGATCTCACCGGCCTTGTCCCATTCCCAACCGTCGTAGATCATCACGATCACGATCGCCTGCTCGGAATAGGTGATCACGATGACGTACTCACGGTTCTCGTCATCCTTGTCCTTGTAGCCGCGGCTGGCATTGCAATGGGTGTCCTGCGCCCGCTTCTCGATGGTCCAGTCGCCGACCTTGGATTGTTGCGCAAGCGCGGGCCTCGAGCTCGAGGCGGTTGCGCTCAAGACGCAAGCGAGAATTCTGGCGGCAAGAAGAGATCGTTTCATGTCGGCCTCCAGCGCGTTCCCCGCGCCGAGATGACCACCTCTCCCGGCGGCTCGCAAGAGGGCGAGGCGAACGGCGGGCGGCCGTCCTATCCCCGCCGCGGCACGATCGCGATCGGAGTGAAGGTGTAAACCTCCTCGCCGTTCTGGTTGAACATGGTCCATTTCACCAGCGCGATGCCTTGCGGCTTCGATTTCGACGGCGTCAGGCTCATGACCTCGCCGACCAGATGCAGGCGGTCGTTGGGCCGCACCGGCATGGTCCAGCGCAGGCCGTCCACCCCGGCGCCGATCAGCGGATGCGGGCCGAACGGACGGGTCTGGATCGCAAGGTTCATCGCGATCGCGGCGGTGTGCCATCCCGAGGCGGCAAGCCCCTTGAACAGGGTCTGCTTCGCCGCCTCGTGGTCGAGATGCATCGGCTGCGGATCGAACTCGGCGGCAAAGCGCTTGATGTCGGCCTCGGTGACCACGACTTCGGGGGATTTGAACTGCATTCCGATGGTGAGATCGTCGAACCACTCGACCTGCGCCATGATTTTGCCTCGCAAAATGACGTGCCGCTCCCGAAGAGACGGCTCAAAATCGACTGAGCCATGAGGGATATAGCGGGCCCGCAGCGCACAAACCAGCGCAAGGTTCCTGACGAAACCCCTTTCCCGATGCGACGAAACACGCCTGAAACAGATGGCCGCTTAAGTAGTTGTCAAAATAAATACAGGGACGGCCACCATGCAGTTCATCCTCGACCTGATCTACGAATATTCGTGCTGCCAGAATCTCGTTGCCCAGCCGCTGCGGGAGGACGAGCTATGATCGAGCTGATCTCAGCCCTGCTCGCGCTGTGCAGCATCGGCGTCTTCGCGGCGCATGCGTTCGACGCTTACCGCACTACGCATTCCTGACCGTTCTGACGCTAAAGCGCGATGCGATTAGGATGAATCGTCATCGCGCTTTAGGTTGTTGTTTGAGCATGATCCTTTTGGAAAACCGCTCCGCACTTTTCCTCCGGATCATGCTCTAGAAAGGTCGCCGGTAGAAGTGCTCGGAATGCGTCGCCGGCGGAAACCGGTTGGCGAGCGCAAGCGCCCCTCTCTCGTCCGTCTCGAGCGCGATCTTCTGCGCCAACATCACATCGCCCGGTACCAGGAAGCCTGACGGGACGAAGCACCACCCCATCGTCGCGCGCCCCTCACTATCGACCTCGTGGACGTTGGCGGCTGTGCCGTAGTGGATGCGATAGGTCCGGCCGGTGTCGCAACCGACGACGTCGAAATACCGAAACTGCTCGAATTGAGCGCGCTGCGCCGGTGACAGCCATTCGGCCAGAAGCCGGCGGCCGCGCGCATCCGGCGTGTTCTCGCCGAAGAAGCGGCGATAGAGTTCACGCAGCGCATGCAGGCGCGCACGCGCCGGCGCGCGGAGCCAAACTGCCGCGATCATGAGCAGCTCAGATCAACCGCCGACCAGGCGGGGATAGAACAGCGTTTCCTGCGCGGTCGGATCGAACGATCGGATCCGGGTCACTTCGCCGGGTCCGGTTCGAAGCGCGGCGGTGAAGCCCGCTCCGGTCAGCTCACGAAAGCGCCGTTCGGCTCGCGCCAGCGCCTCGGCGTTGCCAGGATCAAACTCGTGGCGCGTATCGCCAGTTTGGTCCATCACGATCTGGGTAGCCATGTTGAGTCTCCTCATGCCCAGCCCTGAACTTGATCAAAGCAAACCTCGTGCCGTCGGTTCCAGAAGGCAACAACTTTCTCTCGCCGTCGCATCACACGTCGCTGAGCAAGAGCTCAGCGTGAGGCCGCAGCACTCCCGCCCTCGTCGATCTGCCGGCCCATCAGCGCGATCGCCTTCTGATAGACACCAGCGGCATTCCAAGCCTCGATGGCAGCGAAATTGGGCTCGCCCGGCTGGTATCCGGCTCCCGCACGCCAACCATGGGCTTTGAGGAAATTCGCGGTCGAGTTCAGCGCATTGGCCGCAACTTCGAGATTGCCGGTGCCGTAGGCCAGAATGCTCTTGGGCATGAACTGGGTCTGGCCGACCTCGCCATGCATGGAGCCGCGGGTCGATCCCGACAGCGTACCGCGGTCGATCAGCTTCAGGGCGGCATAGAGCTGGTCGGTGAAGAATTCGGGACGGCGGCAGTCATAGGCGAGGGTCGCAATCGACGACAGCATGTTCTGGTTGCCGCGCTGGCTGCCGAAGCCGGTCTCCATGCCCCAGATCGCGATCAGCGGCCCGGGCGGGACGCCATAGCGCTGCTCGATCGAGGCGAACAAGGCGGCCTGCGACTGCTTGAGCTGCCGGCCCTTGGCGACGATGGTGGTGGCGCCGCGCTTGGCCAGGAACTGGTCCAGCGTCAGCGAGAAGCTGCGCTGGCCGCGGTCGGCCGCGATCGTGGCGCTGGCATAGTTCGTTTGCATCAGCGCCGACAGCGCGGTGGGGCCGATGCCCTTGCCCTGCGCCTCCGCGCTGAACTCGCGCTTCCAGGCCTCGAAGCCGGCCGGCGAGCTGCCGCATTGCGCGGCCTCGGCGGAGGATGCCAGGCAACCGAGCAGCGTCATTGCGCCAAGAACCGCTCCCGCAACAGCCCTGCCCCTGATCATGCCCGACCTCTCCTGTCCTGTACCGCTCGGCGGCGCAATCTTACCCGCTGGAATGCGCCGACTCCATGGCCCGATCATAGGACAATTCGAGGCCTTCCAGGTTGCCCTCTTTGCGCCATTTGTCGAGCAGCCGCAGGAATGCCACCGGCCCGCGCCAATATTGGCTGTTTCTTGCCGCGATCGGATCGAACACGCCTTCGTTATTGTAGTAGCCCGGCGTGCATTCGGCCAGATAGGTCTGCCGACCGAGCGCGGCCTTGACGACCTCCTCGACCCAGGCGTTCTCGGCCGCAAGCGTCGGCTCCAGGGTGCGTGCGTTGCGCTCGCGCGCCTGCTTGATGACATAGGCGATGTGCTGCGACTGCTCGTCGATGATGTGCGGAAAATTGGCGCTCTGGCCGGCCTGCACGGTGACGATCAGGAAGCAGTTCGGAAAGCCGCGGCTGTAGAAGCCGTGCAGCGTCTTGACGCCGTCCTGCCAGCGCTCGGACAGGCTCATGCCGTCGCGGCCATAGACCTCGAAGCCCATTCGGCGCGCGTAATCGGTGCCGACCTCGAAGCCGCTGGCATAGATCAGGCAGTCGAGCTCGTAGGCCTTGCCGCCGGCGACGACGGCATTCTCGGTGATGCGTTCGACGCCCTTCCCCCCGGTATCGACGAGATGCACGTTGGGACGGTTGAAGGTGTCCAGATATTCGTCGTGGAAGCAGGGCCGCTTGCAGAACGCCTTGTACCAGGGCTTGAGCGCAGTCGCGGTCGCCTCGTCCTTGACCACGGTGTCGACGCGCGCGCGGATCTCCTCCATCTTGCGGTAGTCGGCCTGCTCGATGACCTTCAGCGCTTCCTCAATCGAGGTCACCGGCTGCTTTTGCCGGCGCGGTGCCAGCAGGATTTCGCCGAGCAGGCCGGTCCAGCCGTCCTGCACCAGGTCCTGCTCGAACGGCTCGCCTGAAATCACGGCGGTAAAATTGTCCATGCGCTCGCGCTGCCAGCCTGGCTTGAGGCTCTGCGCCCAGGCCGGGTCCGTCGGACGATCGTCGCGAACGCCGATTGCGGACGGCGTGCGCTGGAACACATAGAGCTCCTTGGCGGAGCGGCCGAGATGCGGCACGCATTGCACGGCGGTGGCGCCGGTGCCGATGATGCCGACGCGCTTGCCGGCAAGACCGGTCAGGCCACCATCCGCGTTGCCGCCGGTGTAGCCGTAATCCCAGCGGCTGGTGTGAAAGCTGTGACCTCTGAACGTCTCGATGCCGGCAATGCCCGGCAGCTTCGGACGGCTCAGCGGACCGCCGGCGAGGATGACGAAGCGCGCGCGGATCTGGTCGCCCCTGTTCGTCTCGACCAGCCACCGCGCCTCATGCTCCTGCCAGGTCATCCGCGAGATGACGGTCTGAAACAGCGCGCGCTCGTACAGGTCGAAATGACGGCCGATGCGGCGCGAGTGCTCGTAGATCTCCGGCGCCCGGGCATATTTGCGCACGGGCATGTAACCGGTCTCTTCCAGCAACGGCAGGTAGATATAGCTCTCGGTATCGCAGGCGGCGCCGGGATAACGATTCCAGTACCAGGTGCCGCCGAAGTCGGCGGCCTTTTCCACGATACGAAAATCCGCGATGCCGGCCTCGCGCAATCGCGCGCCACACAGCAGGCCGCCGAAGCCACCGCCGACGATGAGCACTTCGGTCGCTTCGTCGACGGCCGCGCGCGCAAATCCGGGATCGGCCCAGGGGTCGTCGAGATAACGGCCGAACTCGCCCGCAACCTCGACATACTGCGCCTTGCCCTCGGCGCGCAGACGGCGGTCGCGCTCGTCGCGATAACGGGCACGGAGGGCGGAAATATCGACCGTAGAAGCGCCGCTTGCATCGGTCTTGTGTCTTTCCGCTGACATTCGATTCCTCCCGCGCATGCTGCTTCGCCGGCAGCTCACCGCACGTTAGCGCCGAAAAAGCGCGGCATGCAATCACGCTGATTGTTTTTTGCGTGAACGCTGCGTGACGTTCCGCTAACCTCGAGCGCAAATCACGAGCCACGCAACGACGTGACCATCCGGAGGGAGACCATGCAGGGATTGATGATGGACATGCCGCTGCTGATCAGCGGCCTGATCCAGTATGCGGCCGATTATCATGGCGAAGCCGAGATCGTCGCACGCGAGATCGAGGGCGACATTCATCGCTACACCTACGCCGACGCCCATCCGCGCATCAAGCGCATGGCGCTGGCGCTGAAGCGGCTAGGCATGAAGCAAGGCGACCGCGTCGGAACGCTGGCCTGGAATACACACCGGCATTTCGAGATGTTCTACGCCGCGCCGGGCATGGGCTACGTGCTGCACACGGTCAATCCCAGGCTGTTTCCCGAGCAGCTCGTCTACATCATCAACCATGCCGAGGACCGCCTGCTCTACATCGACCGCGCCACGCTGCCGATCGTGGAGGCGATCGCGCCCCAGCTAACGACGGTCGAAGCCTATGTCGTGATGTCCTCGCGCGAGCGGATGCCGGAGACGAAGCTCGCGAACGTGCATTGTTACGAAGAGCTTCTGGAACGCGAGAACGATGCCGGCTTCGCCTGGCCGGAGTTCGACGAGAAGTCTGCCTCGACGATCTGCTACACGTCGGGCACGACGGGCAATCCAAAGGGCGTAATCTACTCGCACCGCGCCGCGATCCTGCAGACCATGACCTGCTGCAATTTCGACTTCCTGCCGGGACATGTCGAAGGTGTGCGCGAGGTGATGATGCCGATGGCGCCGCTGTTCCACGGCAATGGCTGGAACATGCCGTTCACAGCGCCCTATACGGGATCGAAGCTCGTGCTGCCCGGCCGCAACTACGAGCCGGACAAGCTCTATGAATTGCTGGAAGGCGAGAAGGTGACGCTGTCGGCGGGCGTGCCGAGCTTCTGGCTGATCCTGCTCGATTGGCTCGGGCGGACCGGCAACAAATTCTCGACCTTGCGCGCGACGTTGTCGTCAGGCTCGGCCCCGCCGCGCGCGATGGTGGAGAAGCTCAAGCGCGAGTACAATGTCGATTACATCCAGGCCTGGGGCATGACCGAGGCGCTGGGCTGCTCGATGCCGGGCCTGCGGCCCGGCTCGGAGCATCTCAGCGAGAAGGAGAGATTCGACCGGCGCCAGGTCTCCGGCCGCGCCTGCTTCGGCACCGCCTTGCGCATCGTCGATGATGCCGGCAACGAGCTGCCGCGCGACGGCAAGACCGTCGGCCATCTGCGCGCCCGTGGCCCCTGGGTCGCCTCCGGCTACATGAAGCTGGACGAAGGCCTCGACCGCGACGGCTGGCTGATCACCGGCGACATGGCCGTGATCGACCCACAAGGCCACGTCACGCTGACCGACCGTTCCAAGGACGTGATCAAGTCCGGCGGCGAGTGGATCTCCTCGATCCAGCTCGAGGACATCGCCCTGTCCCACCCCGACGTGCTGCAAGCGGCCGTCGTCGCGATCAGCCACGAGAAATGGCAGGAGCGCCCCCTGCTCCTCGTCGTCCGCAAGAAGGGCGCGACCGTCGACGGCAAGGCGCTGCTCGAGCATATGCGTCCGAAGATCGCGAGCTGGTGGCTGCCGGACGCCGTCGAATTCCTCGACGAATTTCCGATGACCGGCACCGGCAAGGTGCTGAAATCCGCTCTGCGCGATAGGTTCAAAGAGTACCGGGTCGCGTGACCCGCTCGCCGTCGATCAAGGAGACCAGAAAATGCTCTATCCGATGTCGCCGAAAGTCGTCGAGCTCAAGCGCAGGCTCGAAAGCTTCATGGACCGGCACATCTATCCGAACGAGGAGCGCTTCTACCGCGAGGCTGAAGAGCTCGGGCCGTGGAAGGTCTATCCGGTCGTCGAGGAGCTTAAGCCGCTGGCGCGCGCGGAGGGGCTGTGGGATCTGTTTCTGCCCGAGAGCGATCACGGCGCGGGCCTCTCCAATCTCGAATACGCGCCACTGTGCGAGGTGATGGGCCGTTCGCACCTTGCTCCTGAAGTCTTCAACTGCTCGGCGCCCGACACCGGCAACATGGAGGTGCTGGAGCGTTACGGCAGCGAGCAGGACAAGGAGCGCTGGCTGAAGCCGCTGCTCGCGGGCGAAATCCGCTCCTGCTTCGCCATGACCGAGCCGGCGGTCGCATCATCCGATGCGACCAACATCGAGAGCTCGATCGTACGGGACGGCCACCATTACGTCATCAACGGGCGCAAATGGTACACCACCAACGCGACCGACCCTCGCTGCAAGATCTGCATCTTCATGGGCAAGACCGACCCCGACAATCCCGACCGTCACAAGCAGCAATCCATGATCCTGGTGCCGATGGACACGCCGGGCATCGAGGTCAAGCGTCCCCTGCCCGTGTTCGGCTTCTACGGCGTGCCCGACCGCGCCTCCGAAGTGGTGTTCACCAATGTGCGCGTGCCCAAGGAAAACATGCTGCTCGGCGAGGGCCGCGGCTTCGAGATTGCGCAGGGCCGTCTCGGGCCCGGCCGCATCCATCATTGCATGCGGCTGATCGGCCTTTCCGAACGCACGCTGGAGAAGATGTGCCGCCGCGTGCGGAGCCGGGTCGCCTTCGGCAAGCCGGTCTCGGAGCAGACGGTGACGCAGGAGCGCATTGCGGAGGCGCGCATCATGATCGAGCAGGCGCGGCTACTGACGCTGAACGCGGCCCATGCGATGGACACGGTCGGCAACAAGGTGGCGAAGGCAGAGATCGCAATGATCAAGGTCGCCGTGCCCAACATGGCCTGTCAGATCATCGACTGGGCCATTCAGGCCCATGGCGGCGGCGGCACCTCGAACGATTTCGGCCTGACGCAGGCCTACGCCACCGCGCGCTTGCTGCGACTTGCCGATGGACCCGATGAGGTCCATCGCAACCAGATCGCGCGGCTCGAGCTGAAGAAATACTCGAACGCGTAAGAAAGGCGCTCTTCCTTCGCTTCAGTTCACCACATAGACGTCAGGATCGGCGCTCGAGCTCGGTTTCTTGAAGGCGTTGCGCAAGGCCGATGACATTGGGACGTTGTAGTTGAGGCCGTTCGGCGGCGTCGGCGATTGCAGCCATTTCTTGTAGAGCACCTCGATCTCGGGGCTGGCATAAAGCTCCGCGGTGGCGCGATCGGCGAGCGCCTTGAACGGCGCATCCTCTCGCCGCAGCATGATGCCGTAGGGCTCGGGCTTGGAGAACGCCTCCTCGCTGATCATGTAAGCTTGCGGCTCCTTCGACCGCGCGATCGCGACCGCGAGCTGGACGTCGTCGAGCGCGTAGGCCTGGGCGCGGTCGGTCTCCAGCAGCAGGAATGCCTCGGCCTGGTCCTTGGCCGGCATGATGTTGATGCCGAGATTGCGCTCGGTGTTGACCTTGGCGAGCTGCGTCAGGTTCACGGATCCCGCGACCGCCGTGACCGCCTTGCCCTTGAGATCGTCGATGGTCTTGATGCTCGCCGCCTTCCTGGCCGCGAACCGCGTCGCGCTGAGGAAGTGCGTGTTGGTGAAGGCGACCTGCTTCTGGCGGTCGGCATTGTTGGTGGTCGCCGAGCAATGCAGGTCGAGCGTGCCGTTGACCATCAAAGGAATCCGGTTCGAGGACGTCACCGCGACAGTCTCGACCGAAATGTCTGATATGCCGAGCTGCTTCTTCACGGCTTCGACGATACGAAGGCAGATGTCCATGGCAAAGCCGACCGGCTTCTGGTTGCCGTCGAGATAGCTGAATGGGACGGAGGCCTCCTGATAGCCCAGCGTGATCTTCTTGGTCTCCTTGATCTTCTGGAGCGTGCCAGCGAGGTCTTCGGCTGACGCCGCGCCTGCAAGACTTGTCAGGGCAAGGAAAAGAACGGGTAGACGCATCAGTTGCTCCTCAATGGGGTCGTCGGCCTTATCGCGAGGGGGGTGATAACCGACACATGCAGCGTCCGCCAGACGGGACAGCGACTACCAGCTATCGCGCTTTTCAATACTGGCCAAACGGACGCTGCTTCACTGGCACGTCAGCTGCTGCTCGAACCAGCCGCTCAACCGATCCGACAGGGACGGCCACATCCGCCGGAAGCTGTCGAGCTTGCCGACATTGGCGCGATACATCGCCCGCAATTCCTGCTCGACAGCCGGCAGGTCGACGCCTGCGCAGACCCCGTCCCGCGCGATCGTCCTGCCGGCGACGACCACCTCCTTCACCAGCGACGCATTGCCGCGCGCGAACAGCAGCGCCATGGGATCGACCGGCATGATCTGGTCTCGATCGAGCCGGTCAAGATCGATCACGACGTAGTCGGCGGGATTGCCCGCCGCGAGCTCACCATTCCCGGGCGCCCCGGTCGCATGGCGTCCGTTGCGGATGGCGAGCGCAAACATCTCGGCGGGCGTCCATGTCGCCTTGAAGCCGAGCCCGCCGTGAACCATCTGCACCAGCCGCATCTCGCGCAGGATGTCGTCATCCTCGTCCAGCGCCAGACCGTCGACGCCCACAGTGATGGCGCAGCCGCATCTGTGCGCAGCGGCGATCGGGGCGAGGCCCGAGCGCAAATGCATGTTCGAGCTGAAATTGGTGACGATGCGCGCGCCGGAGGCGGCGATCATCTCGAGCTCTTCGGGACGGGCGTGAATGCAATGCGCCAGCGTCAGCCGCTCGGAGAGAAAGCCGACCTCGCGAAGCCAGCGCACCATGTCCGGAAAGTGCTGGTCGGCCCAGGCGCGCTGATAAACTGTTTCCAACAGATGCATGTGAATGCGGCGACCGGTCCGCGCGGAGTTCTCCGCGACGGCCTCCAGCAGCGGCTTCGAGCACCATTGCACGCCGGCGGGTCCGAGCTGCACGTCGACCATCGGTCCGGCGATGGCTGCGGCAATCGCATCGGTCAGCTCGATATAGGCCTTCGGCGACATCGGCGCGCGAACGAAGAGATCCTCGATCGTCTTGCGATCGTCCCCGGGAAGCCCCGAAAGCACGGGCGCGGCATCACCGTAGACGATGGGATTCTGGTCGCGCACCGCCAATGCAAACGCCATGCGAATCCCGACGTCGGATGCGGCTTTCGCAATGGCCTTGGCCTCGTCCACCAGCGGCATCGTCCCGCTCGGGCGCGTGTAATGGACCATCATCGCCGCGCAGCCCGCCTTGGCGGAACGGGCCAATGCCGAGACGGCGGTCAGATAGGGATCGACCGGCGAGCCCAGCGCGGTTCGCAAAATCCAGCTTTCCAGGGGCATGCCGACCGCACCGAAGGACGACGCCGTGGCACGGGCATGATCATGGGCGTTGACGAAGGCAGGGATGACGAAGGAGCGAGGCGCCGGCCCCGCTCCTCCCGAGATTTCGGTGATGACGCCCTCGTCGTGCCGCAGCACGACGTTCTCGCTGACGCCACGGTCAGGGCCACGGAACAGGCTGGTTGCCGAGACCTCCGTGGCCATGGCTGTTCCTCCAAGTTCAGTTGGCAGTGTACACCAGCTCCCGCTCCGCGCGCGGCGGCAGGAATTCGCGCGAGAACACCTCCGCCGGCGTCGGCGCACGGGCGAGCTGATAGCCCTCGACCACGATGCCGATCGCGCGCGTCATCCGGTCGTCCTTGATGTCGCCGATGCCGATCTCCTTCATCTCCGGCGAGACGATCAGCTTCTCGAAGGAATATTGCAGCCGGCGCTTCTCCACCTCGGCGTTGATGAGATTGTCGTAGTTCAGCGCCGCCTTCATGCCGGCATTCTGGTCCTTGGCGATCGCGATCGCACCCTTGTTGATGGCGCGCACCAGGCCCGCGACGGCCTTCGGATTCGAGGCGATCAGCTTGCGGGAGACCATCACGCCGTTGGAATAGAGATCGAGGCCATATTCACCGAAGGAGAACCATTTGAAGTCCTTGTCCGGATCCTGGCGGTTGAGCACCAGATTGAAATAGCTGGTGATGTTGAAGACGAGGGCCGCATCGATGTCGCCCTTGATCAGCATCGGCTCCTGCAGGTTCGGCGCCATGTTGGAGATCTTGATCTTCTCACCGTCGAGACTATTCTTGCGCGTGAACACCGGCAACAGGCGCGTCGTCGGCGTGCCCTGCGCACCGCCGAGCGTGCGGCCTTCGAAATCCTTGATGGTGTTGATGCCGCTGCTCTTCTTGGCGACGATGGCGAACGGCGGCTGGTTCCACATCATGTAGACCATGACGGGCGCCTCCTGCGGCTTGGTCGAGGCGTTCTGGATGATGGCGTTGACGTCGCCGAAGCCGGCGTCATAGGCGCCCGACATCACGCGCGTGACGGTGGCGCCGGAGCCCTCGCCCTGATCGATGACGACGTTGAGGCCTTCCTCTTTGAAGAAGCCGTTGTCCTTGGCATAGAAGAAGGCAGCGTCGCTGCCCTGGGTTTTCCAGCCTAGCGTGAACTTGATCGTGGTCTCCTGCGCGGTGGCGGCGCCTGCGGATAGCGCCAATCCAAGCAGCGCGGCGGTTAACTTCCTCAACATCGAGACCTCCTCAGCTTCGTTGCGTGACGGTTCAAGAAATCAGGTGGCGATCACGTCGTTCTTGCGCGTGGCCCAGCCGGTGACCTGTCCTTCGATCAGCGAGAACACGACGTAGAGCGCGACACCGAGCCCGGCGAGCACGAACAAGCCCGCGAACACCAGCGGCACGTTGAAATTGGAGGACGCGGTCATCATGACGTTGCCGATGCCGCGGTTGGAGGCGACCGTCTCCGACAGCACCGCGCCGACGAAGGCGTAGGAGATCGCGACCTTCAGCGAAGCAAAGAAGAACGGCATGGTGCGCGGCAGACCGACATTCCAGAGGATATCGAGCTTGCTGGCGCCGAGCGCCTTCAAGACGTCCTCGAGCTCGGGCTCCGTGGTGGCAAGTCCCGTCGCGATATTGACCACGATCGGGAAGAAGCAGATCGACAGCGCAGTCAGCACCGCCGGCACCGTGCCGGAGCCGAACCACAGCACGAAGATCGGCACCACCGCGACCTTGGGGATCGAGGAGAAGCCGATCAGCAGCGGATAGCAGGTGTCGTAGGCCGTCTTCGACACGCCGATGATCGCGCCGAGGGCGACGCCGAGCGCGACGCCAAGCACGAAGCCGAGCATGGTGGTGGCGAGCGTCTGCACGATGTGCGGCCACAGCACCGGGAAGCGCTGGACCAGCGTCACGAAGACCTGCGAGGGCCGCGGCAGCACCAGGTCGGACATGCCGGTCATCAGGCAGAACAGCTCCCAGGCGACGAAGAACAGCACGATCAGCCCCGCCGACCACGCTTTTTGCCTGACATCGATCCCTAACATCAGCCTGCCCCCTGCTCAGCGGCGCTGCGCGCATCCTCGATGAAGGCGCGCAGCTTCTGGTTCAGCGCGACGAAATCCGGCTCGAACGTCATCGCGACCGTGCGCGGCCGCGCGAACTCCACGCGGCTGTCGTCGAGGATGCGGCCGGGACGCGCGCTCATCACGCAGATACGACTGGCAAGGAAGCCGGCTTCGCGCAGATCGTGCGTCACCAGCAGCACGGTTGGCTTGTGCGTCATCCAGAGATTCTGGAGGATCGCCCATAGCTCCTCGCGGGTGAACTGGTCGAGCGCGCCGAAGGGCTCGTCGAGCAGCAGCATGCGCGGCTCGTGGATCAACGCGCGGCAGAGATTGGCGCGCTGGAGCATGCCGCCGGAGAGCTGCCAGGGATAGCGGTTGCCAAACCCTTTGAGGCCGACCTGCTCCAGCAGCGCATTGGCCTTGTCGCGGAATTCGGTCTTGCGCAGCTTGCGGAACTTCGAGCGGAACGGCTCGACGATCTTCAGCGGCAGCATGATGTTCCGCTCGATCGTCATCCACGGCAGCATGGTCGGGTTCTGAAAGGCCATGCCGACCCGCATCGCCCGAGCCGCCACCTCGCGGCCGCCGACGATGACGACGCCGCTGGTCGGCTGCACCAGGCCGCTGACCAGCCGCAAAATGGTCGATTTGCCGCATCCGGACGGGCCGACCAATGCGACAAACTCGCCGTCGGCGATCTTGAGCGTGGTCTTCGACAAAGCAGGCACGGCGCGGTCGCCGCGCCCGAAGGTCACCGAGGCCTCCGACAGCTCGATGGCGATCGTCGCAGAGCCTTCGGGAACGGGCTGGCCGTCGAACTGGGCGTTGGGTTGCATGCGCATCACGGAAAAAAGTGCATGCAAGCTGGATGCCAGCGATCGAGCCCCGCGAAATCAATGGCCTAGCCGAAACCCGCGTCAAACCGCCGGATTCGATTTAGGCAGTCCCGAGGCCAAACTGCATGCAATTGGAGCGCTGAATCGACGCGAGCCTGTGCTAAAGAGAGATATCACTCCCATGGGATTCGCCGATGGCGGCACGCGCCAGCAGCAAGACTTCTGAATCGTCGGACAAGGTCAGCGTGATCTGCCGCGCGCTCCGGCGCGCCATCATCGAGCAGGCGCTGGAGCCCGGCGCCAAGCTGCCGGAAGATTCACTCGGCGAACGTTTCGGCGTCAGCCGCACCATTGCCCGCCATGCCCTCGGCCAACTCGCCGCCGAAGGCCTCGTCGAGCTCCGCCGCAACCGGATCGCCGTGGTGGCGACGCCGAGCTGGCAGGAGGCGCGCGATGCCTTCGACATCCGCATCGAGCTCGAACGCCTCGTCGTGCGCCAGCTCGCGGGCAAGCTGACCAAGGCGCAGATCGCCGAGCTGAACGCCCATGTCGATGCCGAGGATCGCGCCCGCGGCGGCACGGATGCGGTGTCGATCCGACTCGCGACCGAATTCCACATTCTGCTCGCCCATATGACGAACAGCCCGATTCTGGTGCGCTATGTCAGCGAGGTCGCCTATCGCTGCTGCCTGACGCTGTCGCTGTACAGCCGGCCGCATTCCACCGAATGCGCCATCAACGAGCACCGCGCCATCATCGCGGCGCTTGCCAAGGGCGATGCGGCCAAGGTGATGGAATTGATGCATCATCACCTGGATTCGGTGGCCAATCGTGCGCTGGTCGCTCCCACTCCGCAGCGTGGCCGCGATCTGCTCGACATCCTCGCACCCTATGCGGACGAGGTGACGAGCAATCGCGTCGTCAAGCTGCCGAAAATCGCGCGGAGGGGCTAAGCCTCGATGCCGCGCTGGACGAGGATGCGCTCGGCGCTGTCGTTCCAGACATCCATCTTCACGATCTGCCCGTCCCTCACGACGAAGCGATCGACATAGCGGTTGCCCTCGAACGGCGTGCCGTCCATCCATTCGCCATAGAGCGTGCCGACGCTGTAGACGACGGTCTCGTCCGGGCCCGGGCAGACGTCGAACCGGTCCATCTTCTTCTTGACCCAGCGATAGCGTTTCGCGTTGAAGCCGGTCGGCCCGCGCGGATGGTCGAACGCGCGCCCGCCGGTGAACGTGATCGCCGTGCCCGGCTTCATATAGGCCGCAGCGGCGTCGGGATCCGGTATCATCGAAGCGGTGAGATAGGCTTCGACGATCTCGGCGTCGGTCATCGGGCTTTCGGGTTTTGCGGCAGTAGACATCGCGGGGTTCTCTTGGGACGCCGCTATTTTACAATCCGGGCCTCAAAGTGCATGCACATTTTTTAGACAATACGGCCTCAGCACTGCACACAATCTGGAGCTGCCCGCTCCGATGGCTTCGGCTAGGCTGCTGCAGCTGAATCCAACGCCATGACCACCCAAGCCGCTTTCGACCTGATCTTCCGCAACGCGCTGTTGCGCTCTTCCGCCGCACCGGTCGATATCGGGGTGAAGGACGGCCGCATCGCCGCGATCGCGCCAAAGCTGGCCTGCGAGGCCGCCGAGGTCGACGTTGACGGCCTCCTCGCCCTGCCCGGCTTCGTCGACACCCACATCCATCTGGACAAGGCCTGCCTGCTCGGCCGCTGCGGCCACGATCTCGGCAGCGTCTCGGAGGCGATCCGCGCCGTCGCCGGGATGAAGAAGGATTTCACAATCGAGGACGTCTACGCGCGCGGCGCCAGGGTGCTCGAACGCGCCATCGGCAACGGCACGACGCGCATGCGGACGCATGTCGAGATCGACCCCCGCATCGGCCTCCGCGGCTACGAGGCGGTCAAGGCGCTGAAGCGCGATTACGCCTGGGCGATCGATCTCGAGCTCTGCGTCTTCCCGCAGGAAGGCCTCACCAACGATCCCGGAGCCGAGGAGCTGCTGATCCAGGCGCTGCGCGAAGGCGGCGAGGTCATTGGCGGCTGTCCCTACATGGACACCGACCCGAACGCCCATCTCGCGCGCATCTTCGATCTCGCTGAGGAATTCGACATCGACGTCGATCTCCATCTCGATTTCGATCTCGATCCCTCCTGGTGGCATCTCGACGAGGTCTGCCGCCAGACCGAGCGGCGCAGCTACGGCGGACGCGTCGCGATCGGCCATGCCACGAAACTGTCGGCCTTGCCCCCCGAACGGATGAAGGCGGCCACTGCGCAACTGGCAAGGTCAGGCGTTGCGGTCACCGTCCTGCCCGCGACCGATCTCTATCTGATGGGGCGCGAGGCCACGCACAACGCGCCGCGCGGGCTGACCCTCGCCCACAAGCTTGCCGGCGACGGCGTGCTCTGCTCGGTCGCGACCAACAACGTGCTCAATCCCTTCACGCCGTTCGGCGATGCCTCGCTGCTGCGGATGGCGAACTTCTACGCCAACGTCGCGCACGCCTCGGTCAGCGACTTCGACACCTGCCTGGACCTCGTGACCGAGCTGCCGGCCCGGCTGATGAACCTCGCCGACTACGGCATCGAGGTCGGCAATCCCGCCGATCTGATCGTGCTCGATACCAAGGACAGCCGATTCGCCATCGCCGAGCTGCCTGACGTCCTGATGGGCTTCAAGCGCGGCCGGCAGACATTTGCACGGCCGCGGCCGACCCTGTTCAAGAGCTGACAGCGGTTCTGGGTCCGATATCCCGGGAATCGCGCGCAGAACTTGTTGGCGGCGGAGCCACTGCAGTTCGATTTTACCGCCGGTCCGCGCCGACCCGAGTTCGGTAGAATCCCGGACCGTAGCTCAACGCATTGCGAGGCAGGCCGCGCCGCCATAACTAGGACGTGCACTGACAATCTGCGTTCAGTGGGGAAGTATGAGTCCGTTCAGCGCATTCAGCAGCATCGATGATTCCGTCCAGGCCCGAACGCCGACCGATACGGCGGTGAAGCGGCTGGACGGCATCGGCCACGTTCTCTCGGGTCTCGATATCTCGGCCATCCAGACGCAGGCCGACGTGAACCGTACGCTCTGGACGCTCGATGCCGCCAGCAAGTGCGTTCGCGCCGTGCTGGCGGAGTTCCGCACCCAGCCGGCCACCGAGCAGCTCGTCCGTAAATCCCGCAATCTGATCGACCTCATCGAACGCGCGCGTGACCAGGTCGGGAGCTTCGAATCCCGCGACCCGGTCCTGAGCTGACTATTTCGTCCGATTGATCTTCGCCAGGATCCGGTCCGCCTCGGTGCGCCAGTCCGCACTGCGGGCGAATTCGCTGCTGCCCCTCAACCCGAACAGCCCCTCATCGGCGAGATCGGCCATCCAGGCCTGCCGCTCGGCCGTGCCTTGCGCCGACCACGGCGTCAGCCCCGCCTCGCGCACGGTCTCGGCGACCTCGCGCACCTCCTCGGCCCGGCGGCGGCCGTGCTCGATCACGCGCTGGAAGCAATAGGCGCCCAGCTCCTCCCAGTCGATCCCGGGGAACGTTTCCGCAAGCGAAGGCAGCACCGCATCCTCGACGCCATAGGCACGCGCCGTCGTGAAGCTCTCGATGACCATGGCCTCCAGGCCCTTGATCATGATGCTGCGGCACATTTTGACGGCCGAGGACACGCCGAGCTTGTCACTGGCAACCTTGGCCGCGAAACCGATCGTATTCAGCAGCGGCTCGAGCTCCCTCGCGCCGGGTCCGCCGAGCAGCAAAGGCACCTTGATGCGATAAGGCGGCACCGAGGTCATCACCGCGCCCTCGACATAGCGCCCGGCGGCGCCGTCGATCAGCGCCGCCGCGCGCTGCTTGGCGCCAGGAGAGGCCGAGTTGAAATCGAGAAACCAGGTGCCCTGATTGATCGCTGCCACACAGGCCTTTGCGACCGGCACGGCCTGGCTCGCCGTGACGGCGGAGATGATGAAGTCGGACTTCGCGGCCAGCTCTGCGTGGGAAGTTGCAAGAGAGACATCGAATTTCGCCGCATGCTCCTGCAGCGGCGCGCCCTGCTCGCCGCCGAGCTTGATATCGTAGGCTGAGACCTTGATGTCCTGCTGGCGCAAATCCTCGGCCAAAATCCGGCCGACCTCGCCATAGCCGACCAGTCCGATCTGCCAGCGCCTGGGATCACCTGCCATCAGTTCAGTCCTCGTGTCGTCTCGTCAAAGAGCTCATCGACCGTATAGCGGCGCGGGATCAGCGCCTGCTGGAATGCGTAGTCGATGATCAGCTCGAGCGGTTTTCTGTTGGCCTCGATCCCGAACGGAACGAGGTCCGGCGTTGCCGTCGGTCCCGTCTGCGCCTTGTTCCGCTTGAGCAGATCATAGACGCCGGCGACCACGTCGGGGCGCGATTTCGCCAGGCTCTCGGTCACGACCACGAGATGGTTGATCGGGACCACGCCTCGCCGCGAATACCATCTGGAGGCTTCTGCGGCCGGATCGGGAAACAGCGGCTTCAGCTTGGGATCATCGGAGGTCTCGCCGAGGACGGCATCGAGCTCGCCGTCGCGCAGCATCTGCAGGATCTTCTTGTCCTTCGGCGCGCGCTCCGTGGTGTCGACATATTCGGCGACATGCGGATCCTCGAAGGTGATCCAGCGAATCCTGTCGAGATCGACGCCGCAATCGTTGGCGAGGATGCCCCTGATCCAGGCGCCCGTCGTGGTCGTGAAGGAGCGGATACCGACGCGCTTGCCTTCGAGATCGGTGGGCCCGAGCGTCCCATGCGCGGGATTATAGAGAGCGTAAGAATGCTGGAAGCGGCCGAGCATGGTCGCCGGCAGCAGCACCAGCGGCTTGCCGTGCGCTTTCGCCATCAAATAGGTGACGATCGCCATCTCGCAGACGTCGAAGGCCTGCTCGCGCACCATCGGCTTGAACGCCGTGTTGGTCGGCGTGTATTCGATGAAATCGAGATCGAACAGGTCGGAACGGAGCGCCCCGCTCTTCACCGCCTGCACATGGTGGTGACTGCCGAGTACGGCCTTCAGCTTGATGTTGCGGACCGGCTTCATGTCAGCTCGTCCGCAACCGTCGGAAACAGGCGCTGATAGGCCTCGCCATAGGTCATGGGCACGCCGGTGTTGCGGCTGCCCTGGATGCCGCGGTTGAGCGCGACGCGCTCGTAATAGCCCCAGAGATGTTTTTGCGCGGCGAGAATCTGGAACGCCTCGTATTTCTCCTTCCAGACCTCGTCGATTTTGAGGATCGTGTCCGGCTTGTAGTTGCACTGCTCGGGCTGGTGCGGCTCGAACAGGAACACCGGCGGGGCCGAGTATTTGTACTGCGCGCCGGGCTTGTGGCCCATGGCCTGCGCGACCACGCGCGTCTCCTGCGCGAAATGCGCCGCGTTCGGATGGTCGAAATTATAGGGGTCTTCCAGCGCATGCGTCAGGACGAAGCTCGGATTGAGCTCGCGGTAGATGTCCACCATGCGGTCGAAATGCGCCTCGGTGAGCTTCAGCGGATAGTCACCGCAATCGAAGAACTCGATTTCGGCGCCCAGCAGCCTGGCTGCCCGCTCCGCTTCGTCCTTGCGGCCGGCCTTGACCGATTCCAGCGTCGCGCCCTGCTCCTTCCAGGCGAACTGGCTCTCGCCGCGCTCCCCGAAGGACAGGCACACGATCTTCATCCGATAGCCCTTCTTCGCATGCAGCGCGATGGCGCCGCCGGCGCGCCAGACGAAATCGCCGGGATGGGCGGTGACGATGAGGCCTGTTTTCATGGGCTACTCCTTTTCGTTCGTATGCATCCGCCAGCGTCCGCAACGCATGTCGCGCAACGTCTCGTCACGCCTCGAACCCGAACAGGCGCGCGGGATTGTCGACCAAAATCTTCGTCTGCACCGCCGGCTCCGGCGCGAACAGCGGAATCAGATCGACGAGATCGCCGTCATTCGGCATCACCTTGACGTTGGGATGCGGCCAGTCCGTACCCCAGATGACGCGATCCGGCGCGGTCTCGACGATCTTTCGCGCGAACGGCACCGCATCGGTGAACGGCGGACCGATAGAGGACACCCGCTCCGAGCCGCAGATCTTCACCCAGCACTTGTCATCGCGCTGCATCAGCTCGATCAGGATCTTGAACGGCAACTGGTCGAGCCCGTCTGCCGCCTTCACCCGGCCCATATGGTCGATGGTGTAGGTCAGGGGCAGCCTTGTCAGCATGTCGGCATATTCGGGCAGATCGATCGCATCGAAATGCAGATCGATGTGCCAGCCGAGCGGCGTGACCATCGCGACGATGCGGTCGAACACGCGCTTGTCGGGGACGCCGCCGAGATGGCGGACGAAATTGAAACGGCAGCCGCGAAAACCGCCCTCATGCAGCACGCGCAGGTCGCGCTCGGTGACGGCGCCATCGATGTTGGCGACGGCACGGTAGGCGCCATTGCTCTCAGCGATCGCATCGAGCGCCACCCTGTTGTCGGTGCCGTGCACGCTGGCATTGACGATGACGGCGCGCTCCACGCCGAGCTTGGCATGCAGGATGCGAAAATCCTCCAGCGGCGCATCCGGCGGCGTGTAGGAACGCTCCGGCGCGTAAGGGTATTTCGCGCCGGGCCCGAAGATGTGGCAATGCGCGTCACACGACAGCTTCGGCAGCCTGAACTTCGGCGCGCGCGTATCAGGATCGGGCGGCGGAATGGTCGGCGTGTACATCATCGTCATGAGGTGAACCGCCGAAGCGTTTCACGTCTTGCCGGCGACGACCGGCCGCCGCCGCGCCGGCGCGGCCTCATCCAGCGCCGGCGCCTGGAAAGCCGCGACGGTGGCCTGCACCAATTGTTCGATGGCGCAAGCGGCATCGCTGCCGTCGGCCTCGCCGCGCGACAGGCGCGACACGCGTTCCGGCGTCACCAGTGAATAATAGAGTGCGCCGAGCAGGAAGTGACTGCGCCAGACGATGTCCGTGCGCGGAATGTGCGGCAGACTCTCGTGCACCGCGTCGATGAAGGCGTGGCTGGTGTCGTCGAAGGTCTGCGCGATGATCTTTCGCGCGACCTCGTTACCTTCCGCCGACATCACCGCGCGCAGCCGCGTGAAACGCGCCCCGCCGCCGGCGAGATCGCTGCCCGAGGTGAAGGCCGGCACCACATAGGCCCGAACGATCGCCTCCAGCCGGTCCTGGAGATCGCGCACGCGCTTTGCGGCCGCGAGCAGCTCGGAACGGCGCAGATTCATCGGCCCGCAATGACGCCGGTAGATCTCCAGCAGCAAACCGTCCTTGGTCTTGAAATGATAGGTCACGCTGCCCGGATTTGCCCCGGCAGCTTGCGCAATGTCGCGCACCGATACGGCATTGAAGCCGTTGGTGGCGAACAGCTCCTCCGCGGCGGCGAGGATCGCCTCGCGCATGTTCGGCTTGCGGGCCGCTTCCTTGCTGGTGGGCTTGCGTACCATGAGATTTGTACTATCGTACAAAAGATCAGGTCTCGTCAACAAGAACGTGGCAATGGCGGGACGGCGCAGGCGCGTAAGCGCCGTTCAGTGACTGGCGCTCGCCCGCATCTTCTCCGGCGGTGCGGGACGCAGTCCGAGATCGCCCTCTCCGTCTCCCGACGGGATCAGGATGGCGCGGTCGCGCGGCAGCGCCTCCGGCATCTCGTCGCGGATGAAGGCGATGAGCTTCTCCCTGATCTCGCAGCGCAGGTCCCACGACTGCGGTGCGTTCCTGGCACTGACCAGCGCCCGAAGCTCGATGGTGCGCGAATCGGCATCGATCACCTGGAGATTCACCACCTCCCCGTCCCACAGCTTCGACTGCTTCACCGCCTCCTCCAGCCAGCGTCGGATGCGCGGGACGTCGGCGCGATAGTCGACATGCAGCGCGACGACGCCGATGAGGGATGCGGTGTCGCGCGTCCAGTTCTGGAACGGCTTTTCGATGAAGTAGGACAGCGGCACCACCATGCGGCGCCAATCCCACAGCCGGATCACGACATAGGTCGAGGCGATGTCCTCGATCCAGCCCCATTCGTTCTCGATGATCACGGCATCCTCGATGCGGATCGGCTGGGTGATCGCGATCTGCAGGCCGGCGATCAGATTGCTCAGCAGCGGGCGCGCGGCAAGGCCGACGATGATGCCGGCAGCACCTGCGGAGGCGAACAGGCTGACTCCGTATTGCTTCACGGAGTCGAACGTCATCAGCGCGGCGGAGACCGTGATGATGACGATGATGGTGTCGGTGACGCGCTTGAACACGCGCACCTGCGTGACGTGCTTGCGCGCGACGAAATTCTCGGTGACATCGCGAAAGTTCTGCAAGTAGCGCGCCGCGCTCATGTCGACGATCCGGATCGAGATCCAGCCGATCAGCGCGATGAAGGCCACGACGAACAGCCGCGTCAGGGGGGTGCGGATCGTATCGTCGAGCGGCGCCAGCGGCAGCACCATTGCGACGGCGGCAAGGCAAAGCGCCATTTGCGCGGGGCCTGCCGTGCGCTCGATGAACACGCTCAAGAGCGGAAGCCGCGTTCCGAAAGCGCGGTTGAGAAGCCATGTGGCAACCCGGTAGACGAGCAGGGCAAGAAGGATCGCGCCGGCAACCAGGGTGAGGCCGATGAACCATGACGGTATCCAGCCGAACATCCTGTCGATATCGGCCGTCAGAGCCTGCCAATCCATGGATCGTCCCCATCATTGCACTCACGCAACCCGCACAACGCATCCCGGCCGGCTTCGCTCCCCCGCCCCGTGCAATGCAGCATCCCGCAGGTGCAACCGTCGCTGAGCTGCGCTAGGCTTGTCGCCATGACTCGACGAACCGGCAGCGCCGATCTTCCTCTTCACACCGGGCGGGTTCCGCCCTGGCTGGCAAGTCGCATGTCCTCGCTCGGGGCGATCGTCACCCAGGCGATCGTGCATCATTACGGCCGCGACGCATTTCTACAGCGCCTGTCGCATCCATTCTGGTTCCAGTCGTTTGGCGCCGTGATGGGAATGGACTGGCACTCCTCCGGCATCACCACCTCCGTGATCGGCGCGCTGAAGCGCGGGCTCGGACCGCTCCAGGACGAGCTCGGGATTTACGTCTGTGGCGGTCGCGGTCAGCATTCGCGCAAGACGCCGGACGAGCTGTTGCAGCTCGGCGACCGCGTCGGATTCGACGGCGTCAACCTGACCCGGGCCAGCCGTCTGGTCGCCAAGGTCGACAGCGCCGCGGTCCAGGACGGCTTTGACCTTTATCTGCACGGCTTCTTCGTCACCACTGAGGGCAAATGGACGGTGGTGCAGCAGGGCATGAACGGCGACAAGCGGCAGGCGCGGCGCTATCACTGGCACTCCGAGGCAGTGAAGAGCTTTGTCGATACGCCGCACAGCGCAATCGACGGGCCGCAGCAGGGCGAGATCGTCAATCTCACCGATCATCGCGCCGATCTGTCTCGGACGGCACAGCTCGAGCTGCTCTCCGACCTCGGCCCGGATCGCATCGTCTCCGAATTCGAGCGGCTCGCGGGGACCCCGTCCACGCCGGCGCAAGGCATGCTGCCGCATCTGATCATGCCTGCGCATCATGATGTGCGGCCGAAGGACGTGTTCGCGCGCCGCCTGCACGGCACGCTCGCCGCCGCAGCCGAGCGCGGCCCGGTCGATTTCCCGGAGCTGCTGCTGACGCCGGGCGTCGGCGCGCGCACCGTGCGCTCGCTAGCCATGGTCGCTGAGGTCGTGCACGGCGCGCCCTATCGCTTCACCGACCCCGCCCGTTTCTCGCTCGCCCATGGCGGCAAGGACCGGCATCCCTACCCCGTTCCGATCAAGGTCTATGACGAGACCATCCGGGTGCTGAAGGGCGCGATCCGAAACGCGAAGCTCGGACGCGACGAGGAGATGCAGGCGATCAAACGCCTCGACGACCAGGCACGGCGGTTGGAGAGGACCGCGCGCGGCCCATCAGTCGATGCTTTCATCGCCGGCGAGCGTGCGGCCTCACCGGAGCTCGATGGCCGTTCGGTGTTCGGCTGGGAGCGGGACCTTGCGCCCACAAAAAAGCGGACCGGCTGAACACCGGTCCGCAAGTTGGCGGAAGGAACGCCCTCTCAGGTCTCGTCGGCCTCCGGCTTCTCATCGAGCCGGTTTGCTGCGTGGTCCTGATATTGTTCGGTCTGGATGGACTTGCCGTCCATGCCGCGAATGTCCGAATGCTGTTTCTTGTCGCGGTTGGACAGGACCATGTTGTCGCCGATCATCTCCTTCGGCACGTCGGTCAATGCGCCGGTGCCGTCGCCCTTGCCATGCATGCCCGATCTGAAGTGCGTCTTGCTGCCATGCCCACCAGGCATCAGTCTCTCCTCTCTTCGGATGATTTAGTGCTTCTGTTGTGCCGTCGTCGGTTTGGGCGGCTTGTGGCCGCTCTGGCCGGGATCGTTGTGCTTGTTGTGATCGCTCTCCTGGTTGAGACCGCCGCGGCTCACTGGAAACTCGCTGTGACGAGCTTCGGGGTTCGCACGATGGACGCGCGTGTCTTGCGGGTTATGACCGGCGGCCTGCTCGAGTTCTCGCGCATCCGGAACATCTGGCTTCCGCTCGAGGATGCGCACTTGCTGTTCGTGAGTCTTCTTGCCCTGCATTGTGAGCCTCCAATCTTACCGGCCTCTTCGGGGCGAACCGCTCCGCGCGACATCCTTGTCGATACCGCCACCGGCGTTCACGTCGTTTTCGACGTCGCCTTCGATCGTGTTCTCGCCCAAGACGTCCTCGAGGTCGTCAGGCGAAACGCCTGCCCTGTTCGCGCCCTTGGATCCGCCGATCAGGGGATTGTCATGCAGGTCCTTCTCGGTCGGCGCGTACAGCTTGGGTTGCTTGTTGGCCATGTCACCTGCCTCCGCCCTTTCCGGCCTCGTCGTGCGTGTGATGGGAATCGCGCTCGCCACCGCCGCCGGAAACCCGGCTGTGGCTGCGCTGCGGATCGTCCGCCGGCGGCTTCTTCACCTGAAGTGGTGCCTTCGCGTTCTCATGCGAGGCGCCGGGTCCGCCCTGTCGAATGCTGTTCGGTGTCTTCGTGGATGTCGACATGAATGTCGTCCTCCTCAGCGATCTTGCTGATAGCCTTGGTTGGTCGTGTTCTGCTTGATGTTGCCCTGCTGTCCCTGCTGATCCGGATTCTGTACACGCTCTTGACCGTGCGGCATCTGATCGGCGGACATCTGCTTGCGATCGCCGGTTCCCTTGCGGCTCTGATTGTCCGGTGGAACAGGTGGCATCTTGCTGGCCATGATCTTGTCTCCCGTTAAGACGTCGATCTGCGACATGGGCCCCAAGGAACTCCCCTCCTCGCCATGTCGGGATGACAACAGCACGAACGGCACACCGTTCCTGGCCGATCACAACAGGCAAAGATTTTCCGAAGGGCGCCGCCAACGTCAGTTTGCCGCGGTGAGGGAACGATCGCCCCTCGTTCCGCTGCGTGCAGTCGCCTCTGTTCCGCGGCCCTCTGCCGTGACAGGAAGCTTCGCGATCGCGCGCAAGCCCGGCCGCTTGCGCCAGCGGATTTCAGCGGCATCGACGGCAAGACTCAATTTCGGCCAACGCACGAACAGCGCCTCCAGCGCGCAGGCCGCCTCGATGCGCGCGAGCTGATGGCCGAGGCAGAAGTGGATTCCCGTGCCGAATGAGATATGGCGGTTCGGCTTGCGTTCGAGATCGAGGGTCTCGGGACGATCATGTACCGCGGGATCCATGTTCGCAGCGGCGAGCATCACCATGACGCGATCGCCCTTCTTCAGGCGCACGCCCTCGACCTCGACATCGCGCCGCACGTAGCGTGGCTTGGAGAATTGCACGGGCGAGACGAAGCGCAGAAACTCCTCGACCGCGAGCCCGACGCGGCTCCAATCCTGTTCCAGCCAGTCGCGCAGCTCGGGATTCCTGAGCAGCTCGTAGATGGAACCGCTGATGAGATGGGTGGTGGTTTCCGATCCCGCCCCGAGCAACAGAAACACCATCGAGACCATTTCATCCGGCGTGATCTGGCCGCCTTCGCGCTCGACCTGAATCAGCTCGGCAATCAGGCCCTCGCCGCCCTGGACACGCGCGATCTGCAACTGCTGCTCGAGGTAGGCGCGCATCTTGCGCACCGCGAACAGCAGGCGGAAGAAGCTGACGACATTCGTCAGCGAGGTCATCGCGTTGGCCCAGGCGATGAACTTTGGACGATCTGCGAGCGGCAGACCGAGCAGCTCCGAGATCACCGCGAGCGGCAGGATGCGCGCATAGCGCTGGACCAGATCGGCCGGGGATCCTTGCGCGAACAGCTCGTCGGCCAGACCGTCAGCGATGGCCCGGATGCGCGGCTCCATCGCAACGATCGCGCGGCGGCGAAACGCTTCGTCGACGATGCTGCGCAGCCGCGTGTGATCCGGCTCGTCCTTCGTCAGCATGTTGTTGGCGATGGTCCTGACGAACCTCGGCATCCACCAGCGCAAGCCCGCGATATCGCCATCCTCCTTGCGCAAGGTGAAGGTCGCGCCGTCCTTCAGGACCTGCGCGGTGGCGTCATGGGTCGTGGTGATCCAGACATTGCCGACGATGGGAAACCGCGTCGCGACCACGGGTGCGGACATGCGCAATTTCGCGATCGCCTTGGGCGGATCGCGAAAGAAGGCCTCGCTGGTGAAATCGAGGCGCACTGTCATGGGATCACCGGAACGATTGGTGGCGTATCACCGAGATGGTGCGCGGCGCGGCCGGCGCAAGGGCGCGTCTGCTCGTCGGCCGCGGGCGTGGCGAGCCGCGCCTATCCACGCCCGGATGAGCGCTGGCCGCTCTTGCGCTGCTGTTGGGTGTAGGCGTCCCAATGGCTCCAGCTGCCATTGCTGAGGCTCTGCAGGTCGGTTGCGAGTGGACGGCGCGTCCGTTTGTCGTGATCGGCGATGGCGCGCTCCGACTGTGCGATCTTGCGCTTGAGTTCCGCGATCGTCTTCTGCGTCTGGCCGTTGCGCTTCGAGGTGGCGATCTCGCCCATCGTGAAGCGCGCGGTCTCCAGCGCCTTCAGCTCGGCGCGGTTCTTCTTCAACTGAACCCGGTGCCAGGCGATGTTGCTGTCGCTGTCCGCAACCATGTGGGAACTCCGCTGATTCGGTCCCACATAGTATCGTGCGCCGAATCGGCGCCGCAACGCCCCGGCAGTGGCGAAAATGCGATCTTCTCGCGCAGAAATTCCGGATCTGGAGCCCCCGCAACGGGGCCTTAGATTCTTATTTGGGCGGGTCTTCTTGACGCGAACCGGTATCCACTTCGCTCGAAAACGCTTCAGCGCTCGGCGAAGGCCTTCTCTACCACGAACTGGGCAGGCTCGCCGTGATTGCCCTCGACGAAGCCGCGCTCACCCAGGAGGACGCGGGTGTCCGCCACAAGGGCCGGGCTGCCGCAGATCATGACGCGGTCATGGGCGGCTTCCAGCACCGGCAGGCCGATATCGGCGAACAGCTTGCCTGAGGTGATGAGATCGGTGATGCGGCCGCGATTGCGGAAGGGATCGCGCGTCACGGTCGGATAGTAGATCAGCTGGTTCTGGATGTACTCGCCGAGCAGCTCGTCCTTCGGCAGATGCTCGGTGATCATCTCGCCATAGGCGAGCTCCTTGACGTGCCGACAGCCGTGCAGCAGCACCACCTTCTCGAACCGCTCATAGGTCTCGGGATCCTTGATCACGCTCAGGAACGGCGCAAGACCCGTGCCGGTGCCGATCAGGTAGAGGTTACGTCCCTCTTCCAGATTGTCGATCACCAGTGTGCCGGTGGCCTTGCGGCTGACGATGATCTCGTCGCCTTCCTTCAGATGTTGGAGGCGCGAGGTCAGCGGTCCGTCCGGCACCTTGATCGAGAAGAACTCCAGCGTGTCCTCGTAATTGGCGCTGGCGACGCTGTAGGCCCGCAGCAGCGGCTTCTCGCCGACCCTGAGCCCGATCATGGTGAATTCGCCGTTGCGGAAGCGGAAGGTCGGGGTGCGGGTGGTCTTGAAGGAGAACAGCGTATCGGTCCAGTGGTGGACGCTCAAAACGCTTTCTTGATTGAAATTGCTCATCTCACCTTCCCTGTCGCGTCGATTGCGGTTCCGAGGCCGGCAGCTATGCGTCGTTTGTACACGATCATTCGTATACTAATGAATAATCCGGCTTGATCCGGCGGTCAAGGCTGCCCAAGATCGGAAGCGTTGCAGTTAGGAATAAGGAGCCCCTTCCATGGCGCATGACGCACCCCAGGCCACCGGACCCTCGAAGCTGGTGATCCGCAATATCGGCCTGATCCTGTCCGGCGCTTTGGAAAAGCCGATCCTGGACGGCGACACCATCGTCGCCGAGAACGGCAAGATCAGCGCGATCGGCCGCTTCAAGGAGGTCAATACCGAAGGCGCCACCGCCATCGTCGACGCCAACGGCACCACGGTGGCGCCGGGCCTGATCGACAGCCACGTCCACCCTGTCGCCGGCGACTGGACGCCGCGGCAGAACCAGATCAACTGGATCGACAGCTATCTGCACGGCGGCGTCACCACCATGATCTCCGCCGGCGAGGTGCACATGCCCGGCCGCCCCCGCGACGTCGTCGGCCTCAAGGCCATGGCCGTGTTCGCCCAGCGCGCATTCTGGACCTTGCGCCCCGGCGGCGTGAAGATTCACGCTGGCGCGCCGGTGATCGAATGCGAGATGGTGGAAGAAGACTTCAAGGAGATGGCGGCCAACGGCGTCAAGCTGCTCGGCGAGGTCGGCCTTGGCGGCGTCAAGGACGGCCCGACCGCGCGGAAAATGGTCGGCTGGGCGCGCAAATACGGCATCCAGAGCACCATCCACACCGGCGGCCCCTCGATTCCCGGCTCCGGCCTGATCGACAAGGACGTGGTGCTGGAGGCCGACACCGACGTGGTCGGTCACATCAACGGCGGCCACACCGCCCTGCCCGACGACCAGATCCGCTGCATCTGCGAGGGCTGCAAGCGCGGCCTCGAGCTCGTGCACAACGGCAATGAGCGCTCGGCCCTGTTCACGCTGCGCACCGCGCGCGAGATGGGCGACCTGCACCGCGTCATCCTCGGCACCGACGCACCCGCCGGCTCCGGCGTGCAGCCGCTCGGCATTCTGCGCATGGTCTCGATGCTGTCCTCGCTCGGCGACCTCCCGGCCGAGATCGCATTCTGCCTTGCCACCGGCAACACCGCGCGGATGCGTCAGCTCGATTGCGGCCTGATCGAGGTCGGCCGCTCCGCCGACTTCGTCATCATGGACAAGGCCCAGCACTCGCCTGGCAAGAACATCCTGGAGAGCGTCCAGCTCGGCGATCTCCCCGGCATCGGCATGACCATCATCGACGGCATCGTCCGCACCCAGCGCAGCCGCAACACGCCGCCGGCCGGCAAGGTGCCGGAGGTGGTGGCGAAGTGATGCAGCCGGAGCGGCCCGCCGCTCCGCATTGTCCCTCGAAGGCATTGAACAAGTCGCAAGCCTGTTGCGTCTAACGCAGGCAGCCCTCGGCGGCGGCAGTTTATTGTTCGACCATCGAGGCTGACATGAAGGACCCATCACGGATAGCCGTGGGCGTCGCTGGCGCGGTGGCGGGCTATATCGCGATCTTTGTGCTGTTTTCTCTGCTCGATGTCGGCAACCGTGCGGCCCCGATCACATCGGGTCTGCTGGGACTGTTCGTCTACTCGCCCATGGGCGCGATCGCCGGCGCGGTTCTCGCCAACTGGCTCGTGGCGCGTTCAGGCAAAGATACAGGACAGGACGCAGGCGTCGGCGGTGTCGCGCGGAACAGCTTGAAGTCGCTCGGCATCGTCGCCCTGCTCTGCACCGCCGGCATCGGCGCCTACATTGCGTACGCATACGCGACCGCAACGCCCTGGCTCAACCGCAACGGCGCCAATCCCCTGCTCGTGTTCGAGGTCCGCTTTCCGGCGGGAGTAACGGTGCCGACATCGGCGCAGGACATCACCATCGAACTGCAAACCGACATCAACACCATGCCGGGCGAAGTCAGTCCGGCCGCGTTCTATCGCGATGGCGACCAGGCGGTTATCGCCGGCGAAGTCGAGCTGGCGTTTCGAACCTCGCACCGGCAGCTCGCTGTCAACATCCAGGGCCAGCCGAGCCGGATCTATCCGATCGATTTGACGGCCCGGGCGCCGCATACGCCGGAATTCGGAACGTGGCGGCGGCTTGGTGACGGCAGCGAAATCCGCTACCGCGCCAAATGGCCGGGAAAGACGTAAGAGATCAGCGCTTCTTCGCAATCTCACAGCGCACATAGGTCTGGCGCTTGGCCCGCCCAACCGGACCGTTGTCCATCACCAGCCTGCCATCCGCAGCGACAGAGACGCGAGGATTGGAGCGAAATTTTTCGCCCTCGCCTTCGCAGGCCAGCTTCATTTTCCAGCCGAGCCTTCCGTCGGCCGTGATCTGGCTGGCGCGGCACCGCGTCTCATACCAGTACAGGCGATTGCCGCCCTCGATGCTCATGCGGTTGGGACTGTCGTCGTCGCGACAGTCCTTTTTGGTCGAGGCCCAGAAGCCTTCGTAAGGCTGCGCCGCCAAGGCGGGAGCGCATTGGCCGGCGAGCACGGCACCAAGACTCAAGACAACCGCAAAGCGCGTCGCAACTCTCATGACCAAAACCTCGATAAACCCTTCATCAAGGTTAGTCGCCAGTTCCGGCACCTTGTTCAACTGCCGTACGGTGGTCAACGCGCGAAGTGCCGTGCCCACGATTTTTGCGACTCGAGAAAGGATGGCGGGCACGCTTCGCATTGCCCGCCCTACGAAACCTTCACCTGAGCTTGTTCAGCAGCATCATCAGCGTCTCGCGCTCTTTCGCCTCGAGCGGCGCCAGCGTCTCGCGGGTGATCGCCAGCGCGTTCGGCGCCAGCTTTTCGGCAAGCTGCTGTCCGGCGCGGGTCAGGCTCACCAGCAGGCGGCGGCCGTCCTCGGGATCCTGGCTCGTCTCGGTGAGGCCGCGCGCGGTGAGACGATCGATCACGCCCTTGATGGTCGCGACGTCCATCGCCGTCAGGCGCCCGAGCTGATTCTGCGAGCACGGCCCGGTCTCGGCCAGTTTCGACAGCGCCGCCCATTGCGTCGGCGTCAGATTGGTGCCGATGTCGCGGGCGAAGATCGAGCTGTGGCGCTGCCAGACCTGGCGCAGGATGAAGCCGACCTGTTCGTCGAGCACGTAAGGCGGTTTCGCTGGTTTGACACTTTTCTTTGCCGCAACGCTTCTCGCCATCCGTTCGCAGCCCTTCCCCTTGCCTCACAACGACAGATGCGCGTCGCGGATATCCGGGCGCGCGTCGAGCTCGGCCATGGTGCCGCCGAAGCAGATGCGGCCGCGCTCGATGATGTAGGCGCG
This sequence comes from Bradyrhizobium sp. IC4059, assembly GCF_020193615.1. Classification (NCBI taxonomy): domain Bacteria; kingdom Pseudomonadati; phylum Pseudomonadota; class Alphaproteobacteria; order Hyphomicrobiales; family Nitrobacteraceae; genus Bradyrhizobium; species Bradyrhizobium sp. IC4059. The sequence goes on along the minus strand of NZ_JADYVH010000002.1, from coordinate 238,683 downwards.
ATCCGAAATCAGCCGCGCGAAATGCAGATTTTGCTCGGAGACGACGATGCTGACGCCTTCCTTCTTCATGGTCAGGATGGCGTCGACCATCTGCTCCACGATCTTCGGCGACAGGCCCTCCGACGGCTCGTCCAGCAGCACCAGCGAGGGATTGCCCATCAGCGTGCGCGCGATGGTGAGCATCTGCTGCTCGCCGCCGCTCATGCGTCCGCCCGGGCGGTTCTTCATCTCGCCGAGGTTAGGAAACAGCGCGAACAGCTTTTCGCGCGTCCAGTGCGGCGCGTTCGGACGCTTCGGCTGGCGGCCGACTTCGAGGTTTTCCTCGACGGTCAGGTCCGTGAAGATGCGACGCTCCTCCGGCACGTAGCCGAGGCCATCGCGCACGATCTCGTGTGTCGGCTTCGACGAGACGTCCTTGCCCTCGAACGTGATGCGGCCGGAGCGCTGCGCGACGAGGCCGACGATCGACCGGAACGTCGTCGACTTGCCGGCGCCGTTGCGTCCCAGCAGTGCCACCACCTCGCCCTCGCCGACCTCGAAGCCGATGTCGAACAGGATATGCGCCGGACCATAATGGCTGTTGAGGTCCTGCACCGTGAGCTTCATGTGGAGGCTCCCTCGCGGTGGCGGGAATCGTAGACCAGGCCCTCGCCGAGATAGACCGCCTGCACCTGGGGATTGCCGCGCACTTCCGCCGGCGAGCCCTCCGCGATCAACGTCCCGCGGTTGAGCACGAGGATGCGATCGGCATGCTCGAACACCACGTCCATGTCGTGCTCGGTGAAGAGCACGCCGATGGATTTTTCTCGGGCAATGCGCGCGGTCAGCCGCATCAATTCGACGCGCTCGCGCGGTGCCATTCCGGCCGTCGGCTCGTCCATCAGCAGCAGTTTGGGCTGGTTGGCGAGCGCAACCGCAAGCTCGAGCCGCTTGAGATCGCCATAGGCAAGCTCGCCGCAGGGCCGGTCCGCATAGCCGCCCATGCCGACCAGCTCGAGCAGGCGGCCGGCCTCGTCGCGATCGAACTTCGGCGCCGAGCCGAACAGATTGAACAGCTGCTTGCCGTGCGAGATCAGCGCGACCTGCACGTTCTCGCGCACGGTCATGGTGGCGAAGGTCGCGGTGATCTGGAAGGTGCGGCCGACGCCGAGCCGCCAGACCTCACGCGGCTTCCGGCCGGTGATCTCCTCGCCAAGCAGGCGAACGTGGCCGCTATCAGGCATGTTCTGGCCGTTGAGCATGTCGAAGCAGGTGCTTTTTCCGGCGCCGTTCGGCCCGATCAGCGCCAGGATCTCGCCGGCCCGCAGCGAGAACGAGACGCCTCGCACGGCATGGATGCCGCCATAGGATTTGGTCAGGCCTTCGACCGCGAGAAGTGGAGGTGCGACGCTCATTCGGCAGACTCGATCGGCTTGGCGAGCAAAGGTGATCCCGGCGGCGATGCTTTCTTGCGGCGCTGCGCCAGCATCTCCAGCGTGCCGACGATGCCCTTGGGGAAGACGACGACGATCAGCATGATGAAGCCGCCGAGCACGAGCTTCGACAGATCGGTCTGGCTCACCAGCCAGATGTTCAAAGCCTTGTAGACGATGGCGCCGATCACCGCGCCCGACACCGTCTCGACGCCGCCGAGCAGCACCATGACCAGCGCGTCGACCGAGAGCGAGATGCCGAGATTGTCGGGGAACACGCTGCCCTTCAGGTAGGCAAACAGCGCACCGCCGATGCCGGCGGTCGTGCCGGCGATCACGAAGGCGGTCCACTGGATGCGCTTGGCATCGATGCCGATGGCTTCGCTGCGCAGAACCGAGTCGCGCGTGGCACGAAGCGCGTAGCCGAACGGCGAGAACACCATGGCCCGCAGCGCGACAGTCACCAGCGCCGCGACGCCGAGCGAAAGCCAATAGAAGCGCGACGGACTTGCCACCCAGCTCGATGGCCAGAGGCCGAGAATGCCGTTGTCGCCGCCGGTCACGTCCACCCACTGGAACGCGATCGACCAGACGATCTGCGCGAAGGCGAGCGTCAGCATTGCGAAATAGACGCCGGAGAGCTGCACCGCGAAGAAGCCGAACACGGCCGCGCCCATGCAGCCGAGCAGCGGCCCGAGCAGCAGGCAGACGATCATCGGCAGTCCCGCCATCTTGGCGAGGAAGGCGATGCCATAGGCGCCCAGGCCAAAATAGGCGGCGTGCCCAAACGATGCGAGGCCGCCGACCGACATCAGGAAGTGCAGGCTGACGGCGAAGATCACGAAGATCGCGATCTCCGAGCCCACGGTCAGCAGATAATTGCCGGCGAACAGCGGCAGCATCGCCGCGACGACGAGCGCCGCGAGCGCCATCAGCCGCTCGTTGGAGGTCAGCGGGCGCCAGGGATTGACGGTGAGGCCCGGCGTCTTGCGCGCGGCCGCCTCCGGCTTGCCGAACAGGCCCCAGGGACGCACGATCAGCACCACCGCCATGACCAGGAAGACGAGAATGATCGAGATCTTCGGGAAGATCAGGATGCCGAAGGCATTCAGCTCGGAGACCAGCACCGCCGCGACGAAGGCGCCGACGATGCTGCCGAGGCCGCCGATCACGACCACGACGAAGACCTCGACGATGATGCGCAGGTCCATGGCGTGGTGCACGGCATCGCGCGGGATCTGGAGCGCGCCGCCGAGCGCTGCCAGGAAGACACCGACAGCGAACACCGACGTGAACAGCCACTTTTGGTTGACGCCGAGCGCGGCCACCATGTCGCGATCCTGCGTCGCCGCGCGCACCAAGACGCCCCAGCGCGTGCGCTGGAACAGCAGCCAGAGAATGCCGAGCACGACGGGACCGAGCACGATCAGGAACAGGTCGTAGCTCGGAATGTTCTGGCCGAAGAAATCGATCGCGCCCCTGAAGCCCGGCGCGCGGCGGCCGACGAGATCGTCGGGCCCCCAGATCAGCACGACGAGATCCTCGACCATCAAGGTCAGGCCGAAGGTCGCGAGCAGCTGGAACAGCTCGGGCGCATGATAGATGCGCCGGAGCAGCACCATCTCGACGATGACGCCGATCAGCGCCACCGCGAACGCGGCCAGGACGATGCCGCCCCAGAAGCCGAACGCGCCGGACAAGCGCTCGGTCAGGGTGAAGGCGATGTAGGCGCCGATCATGTAGAAGGCGCCATGCGCGAAATTCACGATCCGGGTCACGCCGAAGATGATCGACAGGCCCGAGGCCACCAGAAACAGCGACGCTGCGCTGGCGAGACCGGTCAGAAACTGTACGACGTAAAAGGCCATCGGCGGTCCGGGTTGGTTAGGTCTCGGTGCTGGTCTTCATCCTTCGAGACGGCGCTCCGCGCCTCCTCAGGATGAGGTCCGGGACCCTCATGGTGAGGAGCGCGGCGACGCCGCGCGTCTCGAACCATGAAGGCCCCGGTCTCTGTATTAATCCTTCGGACGCAACTTCGCGACTTCGGCATCGCTGGGCAGATAGTCCGCGCCTTTCTTGTAAGACGAGTCCACCATCACGCCCTTGCCGTCCTTCAGCGCGGTCTTGCCGACGAAGGCCCCGAGCGTCGACTGGTGGTCGATCTTGCGGAAGGTGATCTCGCCGAACGGCGATGGCATCGTAAGCCCCTCCGCCGCGGCAATCAGCTTCTCCGGATCGGTCGATCCTGCCTTGGCCAGGATCGCGGCGGCCGACTTGATGGTCTGGTAGCCGACGATCGAGCCGAGACGCGGATAGTCGTTGTACTTGGCCTGGTACGCCTTCAGGAACGCGTCATGCTCGGGCGTCTTGATCGAGTACCAGGGATAGCCGGTGACGATCCAGCCCTCCGGCGTCTCGTCCTTGAGCGGGTCGAGATATTCGGGCTCACCGGTGAGGAAGGAGACGACCTCACGCCCCTTGAACAGGCCGCGGGTGTTGCCTTCGCGCACGAGCTTGACGAGATCCGCGCCGAACGTGACGTTGAGGATCGCTTCCGGGTTGGCCGCGGCAACCGCCTGCACCACCGGGCCGGCGTCGATCTTGCCCTGCGGCGGCCATTGCTCGTCGACCCACTGGATGTCGGGCCGCTTCTCCGACATCAGCTTCTTGAACACCGCGACCGCCGACTGGCCGTATTCGTAGTTCGGCGCGATCGTCGCCCAGCGTTTCGCCGGCAGCTTGCTGGCAGCTTCCACCAGCATCGCCGCCTGCATGTAGTTGGAGGGACGCAGGCGGAAGGTGTACTTGTTGCCCTTGGACCAGGTGATGGCGTCCGTGAGCGGCTCGGCCGCGAGGAAGAACACCTTCTTCTGGTTGGCGAAGTCAGAGACCGCAAGACCGATGTTCGACAGGAACGTTCCCGCGAGCATCGCGACGCCCTCGCTCGAGACGAGCTCGTTGGCCGCGGTCTGCGCGTCCGCCGGCTTGCCGCCGTCGTCCTTGGAGATGACGACGAGCTTCTTGCCGTTGATGCCGCCGGCCGCGTTGACTTCCTCGACCGCAAGCTGCCAGCCCTTGCGATAGGGCTCGGTGAATGCCGGCAGCAGCGAATAGCTGTTGATCTCGCCGATCTTGATGTCCTGCGCCAGGGCCGAATGAGCCATGCCGCCTGCCAGAAGCGCGAAGGCCGCGCCGACGATAGTATTTCTTGCTCGCATCCCAACCTCCAATTTGAACTCGCTTACGACTTCTATCTATCTCAGACCGTCTTCGCCCTTGATCTCCGCGACCGTCAGCCCGCCGACGCGCGGCAGCGGACGGCCGCTGTCGGTGACGGCGACCGCGACCATGATCTCGTTGGCACGCGGCGCGTCGTTGATCTGTACCTCCATGCCGTCGAAATGGCTGCGGACGAAGGCTGCGTCCTTGTGCCCCAGCGGAATGTCCAGGGTCGTGCCGGGGCCGCTGCGCTTCTTCGAGGACGGGATCAGTGCCGCGCCCTTGCCCAGAACCTTGCGCACCGGCGCCCCCATCTTGGGGTGGAGGATTGCGGCGGCATGCTCCAGCTCGCCGTTCTCGCCGACGGCCGCGGCCTTGCCGTAGCTGTGCGCCTTGGCACCATCGATGCCGAGCGCCGCCACCGCGCGCTTCGACAGGAGCTCGCCCAGCTCCTCGCCGATCGCGATCAGCGGCGAAAGATCCTCGACATATTTTCCGGCGAAAGGATTTTCGATCACGGCGATCGCGGCGGCACGCCGGGTCGGCGGCGACACCTGGCGTCCCATCTCCATCTGCGTCTCTTCGACGACGGTGACGATCTTGCGGATGATCGCGCTCATGTTTCGCTTCCCTGTTCAGGCATGGACCGCGTTCTCCAGCACACGCGGGCGCGATCGTTGCTCTTCTATATCCTTTGTTCCGATGACAAGCATATCACCACAAAGCCGCAGCACGGCACCTTCGATCAGTCCGCGATCGAACAATTGCCGTGCACATTCCGCGCCAGATTCAAGCGCGGCTGCGATCTCATCGTGAGACAGCTCGCCGACACCGCGCGTCACAAGGCGTGCGCCCAGATCGCTGTCGGGCTGAAGCTCGTTCGCAGGCTGTCGGATGATTGCGGGATGCCCGGGCAGATCGACGGCATTGGCGATCACCGTCGCGGCCGCATCGGCCTGCGAAGCGGTTGCGGCCAGCACGGTCACGGCATCGGCGATCCCGAGCGAAAAGCTGCGGCCGTGCCGACCGCTGGTCGCGACGCCCCGCACCGGATCGTTCGCATCGATCCGCATCCTCCGCATCACGCCGTCGTGGTCGGGACGATCCATCAGGCCGACCGAAAAATGCTCGCCCACACCGAGATGCAGCGCGATGTCGCCGCCATTGTTGACGTAAATCCGATCGAGCGGTGCAGCGCGCAGCATCGCGGCCAGAATCTCCTCCGCGACGCTGCCGGCAACGGCCGCCATCGGCGTGATGAAGCAATCGGCGGCATAAGGCGCGACGGCAGCGTGCATGCGGCGGGCGACAACGCCCTTCAGCGAGGTCTTCTCCTCGACCGCCGTACGCAGCCCTGGCAATTCCGCGCAAAGCTCGTCGAGCAATCCAGTGAACCGCAGCGCCGCAGCCTCATAGGCGACCCGCACCGCATCCGTACGTCCCCTCGCCTCCACGATCAGATCGATCGGTCCATCCTGCAAATGCAGCCGCCGGCCATCAGACAGCAATGCGATTTGCGGGCGCCTGGTCATGTGCGAGGCCCCGGAATCGGGTTCTGCCAGGGCAATTGGCGGACATCGTCGCCGCTCTGCACCTCGGAGAGCGGCTTCACATAATCCATGTGGCCACCGAGCGCGGCATAGTCGGACAGCTTCATGGTGAATTCGATCGGCGCGACCAGGGCCGGTGTCGGCACATAGCCGAACGCGCCTGACGGCATCTGCGTCACGTCGACCATGTAGGTGATGCCGCCGCCGGGCCAGACATAGACCGGCGCGCCGCCGCTGGTGACGCGCGTCAGCGCATCCTTCACCGAGCGCGTCAGCCGCACCGGGTTGTCGGTGACGCCAGCGCGCAAGGAGCCGCCCGCGCCCGCCATGAACAACACCGTGCACAGCGCGGGCTCGCAATTTTCCTGGATGCGCTCGACCGAGAACTTCAAGTCGTCAGGCATCTCGGTCTCGACCGGCTTCAAGGCCTGGTCGAGCACGTAATAGGACGAATGCTCTCCGGTGGTGGAGACCATCAGCATGGTCAGACCGGGCTTTGCTTCCTTAGCATCGAACGGGCCAAGGATCGACAGGGGATCTGAGATGTTGGTGCCGCCCCAGCCCGTGCCTGGATCGGCCACCTGGAAATAGCGGCCGGGCGTCGAGCGACGGCCCTTCATCTTGATGCCGGTGTCGGCGATGTCGAGCAGCTTGCCCGCTTGATGCTCGCTGAGCACGCCGGTAATGTGGTCATCGACCACGACGACTTCGTCCACCTTGCCGTGCCATTGCTTGGCGAACATGCCGATCGTCGCCGAGCCGCAGCCGACGCGCATGCGCTCTTCCTTCACGCCGTTGACGATCGGCGGCTGCCCGGCCTGCACCACCACGGTGGCGCCGCCGTCGATGGTGAGCTCCACCGCCTTGCAATTGGCGAGGTCCATCAGCGTGTCGCAGGTGACGCGGCCCTCCTTCTTGGAGCCGCCGGTGAGATGATGCACGCCGCCTAGCGAGAGCATCTGCGAGCCGTATTCGCTGGTGGTGACATGGCCGACCGCCTCGCCCTGCGCGCGCACGGTCGCGGTCTCCGGGCCGAGATAGCGATCGGTGTCGATCTTCACCTTGATGCCGCAATAGGAGAAGATGCCCTCGGTGACGACCGTCACCATGTCGACGCCGTCGACCTCCGCAGAGACGATGAACGGCGCCGGCTTGTAGTCGGGATAGGTCGTGCCTGCCCCGATCGCCGTCACGAAAGTCGAGGGCTCATGGACGATCTTGCCGTCCCAGTCCTCGGTGCGGCTGAACGGGACGAGCTTGCCGCCATGAGAAACGGTACGCTCCAGGATGACATGCGGATCGACGCGGACGAGCTTGCCGTCGTGATTGGCATAGCGATCGCAGGCCCCCGCCGCGCCGGGCTTGATGTAGCACATCACCGGACAAGCATCGCAGCGGATCTTGTCGATGACGGCGCTCGTCGTTTCTGTCACCATGTCGGAGCCGGCGGACATCGCAGTTATCATTCGTATACGAACGATGTTGCGCGCGCTGCCCCGGGGCTGTCAAGCGGCGATGCAGCGCAAAAGATGCCACTGCCGCATAAAACCTCATTTGCCTATCCGCACTGTCCACAAAGAAGGCACCCGCGCTGCAGTGCGGCATGCACCGCTTGCACGTTTGTGTACAAACGGTATCGTCGCGGCGTCCGATTTTCGCGATTGCATGATCTTGGATATCGTCTTGGGCTTGGAAACGAGGATGACGCAGACACCGATCCGCCTCACCGTGAACGGCAGGATCCACGAGGTCACGGCAGCGCGCGACACGCCGCTGCTCTACGTGCTGCGCAATGATCTCGCGCTGAACGGCCCGAAATACGGCTGCGGCTTGGGGGAATGCGGCACCTGTACTGTCCTGATCAACGGAGTGGCGGCACGCTCCTGCGTGATTCCGGTGAGCGGCTGCGCCGGGCGCGACATCGTGACGCTCGAAGGCCTCGGCACGCGCGACAAGCCCGACGTCGTGCAGCAGGCCTTCATCGACGAGCAGGCCGCACAATGCGGCTATTGTCTCAACGGCATGATCATGACCACCAAGGCGTTGCTCGCGATCAACCCGCGGCCGACCGAGCAGGAGGCGCTGGCGGCACTGCGCTACAATCTCTGCCGCTGCGGCACGCATGTCGAGATCCTTCGCGCGGTGATGCGCGCATCCGGCCAACTCACCGAGGCCGCAGGTTGATGGCCTTCTTTGTTTCGAACGGAGCTGAGCGCGGGGGTTCGCTCGTCGTCGCGCGCAGCGTGGACGAGGTCACGTCGGAGACCTTCGTCCGCATCACCGCGGACGGTTCGGTCACGGCCTATAACGGCCATGTCGATCTCGGCACCGGCATCCGCACTGCGCTGGGCCAGATCGTCGCCGAAGAGCTCGACGTCTCCTTTGCGCGCGTCGTCGTCGTGCTCGGCGACACGGCATTGGTGCCGAACCAGGGCGCGACGATCGCGAGCGAGACCATCCAGATCACGGCCGTGCCGCTGCGGAAGGCTGCGGCGCAAGCCCGGCACTTTCTGATCGCGCGCGCGGCGGAACGCCTGGACTTGCCCGAAGCCGAGCTCAAGATCGAGGACGGACTCGTTCGCGGCCACGACAATCGCAGCGTCAGCTATGGCGAGCTCATCGGCGACGAAGCGATCCGCCTCGAGCTCGCCGATGACGTCGAGCTCAAGCCTGTCGGCGATTACGCCATCGTGGGCCAGTCGGTGCCGCGCGTCGATCTACCTGCTAAAGCCACGGGCGAGCTGACTTTCGTGCACGACGTCCGAGTATCAGGAATGGTGCATGGCCGCGTGGTGCGGCCGCCCTATGCTGGCGTCGATGCCGGACCGTTCGTCGGCACCAGCCTCATTGCGGTCGACGAATCCTCCGTGCGCGACATTCCCGGCCTTGTCGCCGTCGTGCGGATCGGCGATTTCGTCGGCGTCGTCGCCGAGCGCGAGGAGAATGCGATCCGCGCGGCAGAGCAGCTCAAGGTGAGCTGGAAGCCGACGCCGACGCTGACCGATCTTGGCGATGTCGAGACCGCCCTGCGCGCCAATCCCTCGACGCCGCGCACGCTGATCGACAAGGGCGAGGTCGAAAAGGCGATATCGGGCGCGGCCAAGCCGATGCAGCGCACTTACGTCTGGCCGTATCAGATGCACGCCTCGATCGGCCCTTCCTGCGCCGTCGCCGACTTCCAGGACGGCAACATCCGCGTCTGGTCGGGCACGCAGAACCCGCACGTGCTGCGCGGCGACCTGGCGCTGCTGATCGAGCGCCCCGAGAGCGAGATCGAGGTGATCCGGCTGGAGGCCGCCGGCTGCTACGGTCGCAACTGCGCCGACGACGTCTCCGCCGATGCGCTCCTGCTGTCGCGCGCCGTCGGCCGTCCCGTCCGCGTGCAATTGACGCGCGAGCAGGAGCACGCCTGGGAGCCCAAGGGCACCGCGCAGCTCATCGACGTCAATGGCGGCCTCGACGCTGACGGCAGCATCGCCGCTTACGATCTCGCCACGCGCTACCCCTCGAACGCCGCTCCGACGCTGGCGCTGCTGCTGACCGGTCGCATCTCCCCCGAGCCCACCGTGCTCCAGATGGGCGACCGCACCGCGATCCCTCCTTACGATTACGAGCACATGCGCGTCGTCGCCCACGACACGCCGCCGATCGTGCGGGCCTCCTGGTTCCGCGGCGTCTCGGCATTGCCGAACACCTTTGCGCATGAATCCTATATCGACGAGGCTGCAACCGAAGCCGGCGTCGATCCGATCGAATATCGTCTGCGCTACCTGAAGGATCAGCGCGCTGTCGATCTCGTCAATGCTGTGGCCGAGCGCGCGGGCTGGACGCCCCGCCCCGTTCGCGAGGAGAAGGACGGCGACGTCGTGCACGGCCGCGGCTTTGCCTACGCGCTCTACGTCCACAGCAAGTTTCCGGGCTATGGCGCGGCGTGGTCGGCCTGGGTTGCCGACGTCGCGGTGAACAAGACGACCGGCGACGTCAGCGTGACGCGCGTCGTCGCGGGGCAGGATTCCGGGTTGATGATCAACCCGGACGGCGTGCGCCACCAGATCCAGGGCAACGTCATCCAATCCACCAGCCGCGCGCTGATGGAAGAGGTGTCGTTCGAGCGCGGCACGGTGGCCGCGCGCGAATGGGGCGCCTATCCCATCATCCCCTTCCCCGACGTACCCAAGATCGACGTCTTGATGCTGCCGCGGCAGGACCAGCCGCCGCTCGGCGTCGGCGAGTCTGCTTCGGTGCCGAGCGCAGCGGCGATCGCGAACGCCATCTTCGATGCCACCGGCGTGCGCTTCCGCGAGCCGCCGTTCACGCCTGAGCGAATCCTCAAGGGTCTGCGCGGCGATGCGGCGGTGACGCCGCAGGCTCTGCCCGCACCGGCGGCATCGCGGCCCTCCCGGGTCTGGGCGAATCCGTTCGCCAGGCGCGCCGGTATCGCTGCAGCGATCGCAGCCGTCTGCACCGCTGCCATCGGCATCGGTGCGGCGCTCCTTCCAGGTCGCGCGATTGCGCCGATCGCACGGCCCGACGCGTCGGTCTATTCCGCGGCGACCATCGCCCGCGGCGAGCAGCTTGCAGCGCTTGGCAATTGCGCGGAGTGCCATACCAGCATTGGCGGCGCGCTCAACGCCGGCGGCCGCGCATTGGAGACGCCATTCGGCACGATCTATTCGACCAACATCACGCCCGACGTCGAGACCGGTATCGGTGCCTGGTCCTATCCGGCCTTCGAGCGCGCCATGCGCGATGGCTTGCATCGCGACGGACGGCAGCTCTATCCCGCTTTTCCCTACACGCATTTTGCAAAGACCAGCGACGCCGATCTGCAGGCGCTCTACGCTTATCTGATGGCGCAGCCTGCGGTGCGCGCGACGACGCCGGCGAGTGCGCTCGCCTTCCCGTTCAACCTGCGCCCGCTGCTCGCGGGCTGGAACGCGCTGTTCCACCGAACCCACGAATTCAAGCCGGACCCGTCAAAGTCCGAGCTTTGGAATCGCGGCGCCTATCTGGTCGAAGGTCTCGGCCATTGCAGCGGCTGTCATTCGCCGCGCAACGCGCTCGGCGCCGAGCAACGCAACGCTTATCTCGCCGGTGGCTTTGCCGAGGGCTGGGAAGCGCCGGCGCTGACCTCGGTCTCGCACGCGCCGATCCCGTGGAGCGAGGATGAGCTCTACGCCTATTTGCGCACCGGCCATTCGCGTTACCACGGTGTCGCGGCCGGCCCGATGGCGCCTGTCGTCAGGGATCTCAAAGCCCTGCCCGACCAGGACATCCGCGCGATGGCGGTCTATCTCAACTCGTTCAATGACACGGCGGTCGACCAACAGGCGCAGGATGCGCTTGCCGCCAAGCTCGAGCGCGCGACCCAGGTCAGCGTCGCATCGTCGACCGGTGCGCGGCTCTACCAGGGCGCCTGTGCGGTCTGCCACGAGGTCGGCGGCCTGCCGCTGTTCGGCACACGGCCCTCGCTCGCGCTCAACAGCAACCTGCACAGCGCCACGTCGGACAATCTGGTGCAAGTGATCCTGCACGGCATCGCCGAGCCCGTCTCGAGCGATCTCGGCTACATGCCCGCGTTCAGAAACAGCATGAACGACGCGCAGATCGCGGAGCTCGTCAGCTTCCTGCGCCGGCAGTTCGCACCTGGCAAGCCGGCCTGGACCGGCGTGCGCGAGACGATTGCAAAAGTGCGGGCGTCAACGCACTAGACAATTCATTCCGTCATTCCGGGGCCCGAGCGCAGCGAGGGAGCCCGGTATCCAAAACCACCAGCCGGGGTTATGGATTCCGGGCTCGCCGCTTCGCGTCGCCCCGGAATGACACCGCGTGAAGCGTCAGGGATACAGAACTACGCGTGCTTCTTCACCTCCACCGGCGGCGTGCCGTGGGTGTGGAAGGACTCGATCGTCTTCAATCCCCAGGCCTGGCCCTTCTTGCGCTCCTCCTCGGTCCACACGATCGGCTTCCAGTCGGGCGCGAGAATGAGGCGCGCGCCGGCATTGGCGACTTCGACGCGGTTGCCGCCGGGCTCGTAGACATAGAGGAAGAAGGTCTGCTGGATCGCGTGCTTGTGCGGGCCGGTCTCGATGTGCACGCCGTTCTCTAGAAAAATGTCCGCGGCGCGCAGAATCTCCTCGCGGCTGTCGAGCGCGTAGGTGACGTGGTGGAAGCGGCCCGGCACGCCCGAATGATCGAGCGAATAGGCAAAGTCGTAGCTCTTGTTCGACATCGTCAGCCACATCGCCGCCTCACGGCCGTCGTTGAGCACGATCTGCTCGGTGAGGCGGCAGCCGAGGTAATTCTCGAAGAACTCGCGGTTGGCCTTGATGTCGACGGCGAGGCAATTGAGATGATCGAGCCGGCGGACGTTGACGCCGCGCGCCGGAAAGCGCTGCGCCTGGTTCTTTAGTGCGGGCTTGAGCTCCGGCGGCGCCTGATACCATTCGGTCTCGTAATAGAGCTCGACGATGTGGCCATCGGGGTCGCGGCAGCGGAAGGTCGGCCCCTGCCCCATGTCGCCGTCGATCCAGCCGATGTCGAAGCCGGATCCCTTCAGAGCGGCGACGCGCCGCTCCAGCGCCTGCTGGCTGCGCGCACGGAGCGCCATGTGGCCCATGCCCGAGGTCTTCGACGCCGTGAGCTTGAGCGAATAGCGCTCGTAATCGTCCCAGCCGCGCAAATAGACCGACTCGCCCTTCTGTCCGCTGACGGTCATGCCCATGACATCGACGAAGAACTTCAGGCTCTCGTCGGGCTTCGGCGTCAGCAGCTCCATGTGGCCGAGGTGGGCAAGGTCGAGGATCGGTTCGGGCTGCATGTTTTCCTCCTGGATCGGACGCGGGGCTTTCGGCGCGGCGCCTCATTTGTACTAATGTACAAATCATTAGGTCCAGTCAACAAAGCAGCCGGTATCCTGCTGCGATCGGCGCCTGACCGCCGGCCTCCGGACGAGACGGGCAGCCTGCCCGAATGGTAAACTCTTCCTTAAGGACCATCTCACCTGAAAGGTCCGGAAAATGCAGCATTTTCCCGGCGATTTTGCCAATAAGCAGGCATTGACGGCGAGGCTCCCGACCGAATTACCGCGGATTTAACGGAGCCGGCGCGTCCGGCGTTTAACCGTTTGTGCAGCGACGGCCGCGCATAGTCCGGGCAACTCCCCTTGCTCTTGCCAGGTTCATTCATCGTGACATCCTTTGGACGCGTGATTTCGGTTCGCGGATCGCTCGCCCGGGTTGGGCTTCTGGCGGAAAGCCGGATGCCGATCTCGGAGGTGCGGGCCACCGTCGGCCGGTTCGTCAGCATTCGCTGCGCCAGCTCGGTCATCGTTGCGATGATCACGGAGGTCTCCTGCGAAAATCTGTCGAGCTCCGACAATTACATTGCCATCGCCTCGGTCGACCTGCTCGGCGAGATCCTCAATGCCGCGGACAAGGCCAAGTTTCAGCGCGGCGTCACCAACTATCCGACCATCGGCGATGCAGTCGACCTGATCACGAGCCAGGAGCTGCGCACGATCTACGCGCCGACCGGCTCGGACCAGATCAATGTCGGCTTCCTGCAGCAGGACCGCTCGGTCATCGCCTATGTCGACGTCGAGGAAATGCTGTCCAAGCATTTTGCCGTGCTGGGATCGACCGGCGTCGGTAAATCGACCGGCGTCTCGCTGCTGCTCAACGAGATCCTGAAGGCGCGGCCGAACCTGCGCATCTTCCTGCTCGACGTGCACAACGAATATGGCCGCTGCTTTGGCGACCGCGCGCTGGTGCTCAACCCGCGGAACCTGAAGCTGCCGTTCTGGCTGTTCAACTTCGAGGAAATCGTCGACGTGCTGTTCGGCGGCCGCGCCGGCGTCCCGGAAGAGCTCGACATCCTCGCCGAGGTGATCCCGCTCGCCAAAGGCGTCTACACACAGTACCAGAACGCCGACCGCATCGGCCTCAAGCGCATCGATCCCAAGCAGATCGGCTACACCGTCGATACGCCGGTGCCCTATCGCCTGGTCGACCTGTTGTCGCTGATCGACGAGCGCATGGGCAAGCTCGAGAACCGCTCCTCGCGCATCATCTATCACAAGCTGATCTCGCGCATCGAGGCCGTGCGCAACGACCCGCGCTACGCCTTCATGTTCGACAACGCCAATGTCGGCGGCGACACCATGGCCGAGGTGATCAGCCATCTGTTCCGCCTGCCCGCCAACGGCAAGCCGATGACGGTGATGCAGCTCGCCGGCTTCCCGGCCGAGGTGATCGATTCCGTCGTCTCCGTGCTCTGCCGCATGGCCTTCGATTTCGGCCTGTGGAGCGACGGCGTCTCGCCGCTGCTGTTCGTCTGCGAAGAGGCGCACCGCTACGCCTCCGCCGACCGCAACATCGGCTTCGGCCCGACCCGCAAGGCGGTATCGCGCATCGCCAAGGAAGGCCGCAAATACGGCGTCTATCTCGGCCTCATCACCCAGCGCCCCGCCGAGCTCGACGCCACCATCATCTCCCAGTGCAACACGCTGTTCACGATGCGCCTCGCCAACGACCGCGACCAGGCGCTGCTGCGCGCCGCCGTGTCGGACGCCGCCGCGAACCTGCTCTCCTTCGTGCCGTCGCTCGGCACCCGCGAGGTGCTGGCGTTCGGCGAAGGCGTGGCGCTGCCGACCCGCTTGCGCTTCAAGGAGGTGCCGCCGCACCAATTGCCGCGCGGCGAGGCCACCATCTCGAGCGTGCCCTCCGTCACCTCCGGCCACGACATGCATTTCGTCAGCGCCGTGCTCGAACGCTGGCGCGGCGCCACCTCGCAGCGCGACGTGCCGAACGACCCCGTGTTCTCGGCACCGCCCGCGAAGACGATGTCCAGCGTCGAAGCCCCGATGCTGCAGCCCTCGATGGGCCTCGATCCGGACCGCTTCTCGCTGCTGAAGAAGCCGCTGCGGTAAGGCTTCGCTCCATCCACATCGTCATTGCGAGCGCAGCGAAGCAATCCAGAGTCTTTCCGCCGGGGGGACTCTGGATTGCTTCGCTGCGCTCGCAATGACGGAGGATGGAACGTCGTTCCCACCTGACACCTTCGTCGCGGCCGCTTCGGACCGGCAGATTGAGCCCGCCCCACGCATCGACTATGGTTCCCGCCCCAAGCTGGAACCATGCCCATGACAAAGACCGCCGCGCAACGCTTTGCCGCCCCCGCCCTCGACACCCTGCCCGACGACATCCGTAAGCGCCTCCTTGCCGTGCAGGAGAAGAGCGGCTTCGTCCCGAACGTGTTCCTGACGCTGGCCTATCGCCCCGACGAGTTCCGCGCCTTCTTCGCCTATCACGACGCGCTGATGGAGAAGGACGGCGGCCTCACCAAGGCCGAGCGCGAGATGATCGTGGTGGCGACGTCGGCGGCCAACCAGTGCCAATATTGCGTGATCGCCCATGGCGCGATCCTGCGCATCCGCGCCAAGAACCCTGTGATCGCCGACCAGGTCGCCATCAACTACCGCAAGGCCGATATCACGCCGCGGCAGAAGGCGATGCTCGATTTCGCCATGAAGGTCTCGGTAGACGCGCAGCGGATTTCCGAGAACGATTTCGCCGCTCTCGCGCCGCACGGCTTCAGCGACGATGATATCTGGGACATCGCCGCGATCTCGGCCTTCTTCGCGCTGTCGAACCGGCTGGCGAATTTCACGGGCATGCGGCCGAACGAGGAGTTCTATCTGATGGGCCGCCTGCCGAAGACGTGATCGAGGCGCCATGACCGAGCTCGATTGGCCCGAAATCCTGCTGCGCCTCGGCACGGCCACGCTTGCCGGCGGCGCGATCGGCCTCAACCGCGACCTGCACGGCAAGCCGATCGGGCTGAAGACGCTCGGCATCGTCGGGCTCTCCACCGCGAGCGTGGTTCTGCTCGCATTGCAGCTCGCCGAACCGGCCAGGGTCGTCGACGCCGCCAGCCGTGTCATCCAGGGCATCCTCACCGGCATCGGCTTTCTCGGCGCCGGCGTCATCGTGCACCAAAGCACCGGGTTTCGCGTTCGAGGCCTCACTAGCGCCGCCTGCACTTTCCTTGCCGCCTGCCTCGGCATCGTCTGCGGCGCCGGACAATGGAAGATCGTCGTCGTCGCCCTGGCGCTGGCCTTCGTGCTGCTGACGATTGGCCGCCGCCTCGAGCGCCGGCTGCATCGTGCGCTTGGCGGCAAGGAAGATCCGCAGCGGACGGAGACCTCGCCGAGCTCGGGTCAGCGGGAGAGCGATTAGAATCGCAACCGTCGGCCCCAAAACGGCTTCAGCAGTTCGAGCGCCGTGAGCACCAGCACTCCCGCGCCGAGCGTGATCATCAAATCGTCAAGATGCAGGGGACCGAAGCGAAACAGGCCTGAGGCCGGCGGCCAGAACAAGGCTGTGGCGAGAACGAGCGCAATCAAGAGGAAGATCCAGAGCAATGCCGCGTTCGGACGGAAGAAGGCAGACAAGAAGGATGCGCTGAAGGATCGATTGACCAGCACCAGCGCGAGGACGCAGACGACGAGCGCGATGAATGCGAGGGTGCGAGCCTCCTCGGGCGGAAGGCCGGAACGAAGCGCTGCGACGAAGATCACGGCGATCAAGGCGAAGGCCATCGTGCCTTGCAGAACGCTCCAGGCGATCAGGGGCCACGAGAACAGCTCCGCATCGGCACGCCGCGGCGGACGCTTCATGACGTCGCGCTCCTCCCGCTCGGCCTCGAACACCAGCGAGCAGACGGGATCGATGATCAGCTCCAGAAAGGCGATGTGCACCGGGCCGAGCACCAGCGGCAGCCCGAACACCAGGGGAAGCAGCGCAAGACCCGCGATCGGCACGTGGACGGCAAAGATAAAGGCCATGGCCTTGCGCAGATTGTCGTAGATCCGGCGACCGAGGCGGATGGATGCGACGATGGAGCTGAAGTCGTCGTCGAGCAGGACGATCGAGGATGCCTCGCGAGCGACGTCGGTGCCGCGGCCACCCATCGCGATTCCGATATGGGCGGCCTTCAGCGACGGCGCGTCGTTGACGCCGTCGCCCGTCATCGCGACGATCTCGCCGCTGCGCTTCAGCGCCTGCACGATCCGCAGCTTCTGCTCCGGCAGAACCCGCGCGAAGACGTTAACCTTCCTGACGAGTGCCTCGAGCTCGCGGTCGTCAGCGAGCTTGACCTGCTCCCCGGTCGCGACCTCATCGACGTCGAGCCCGGCTTGCGCGGCGATCGCCATGGCGGTCGCCGGATAGTCGCCCGTGATCATGATGACGCGGATGCCGGCCGAACGGCATTCGCGAACCGCCTCCGGAACATGAGGCCGCAACGGATCGGCAAGCCCGACCAGGCCAACGAAACGAAATACAAAAGCCTCCTGGGATGCCGGCAGGGAAGCCTCATCGCAAACGGCAACCGCCATCCCCAGCACCCGGAGCCCGTCCTTCGCCATGGCCCCGACGGCAGCTTGCACGGCCTCCCGATCGGCCTCGTTCAGCCTGCACAGGCGCGCAATCGCTTCCGGCGCGCCCTTGGCGCATGCGACGAGGTCCGCCCCTCCGGCTGTCCGCCAAACCTGGGTCATGGCCAGCAGCTCGGGGCGCAGACCATAGGTGCGCACCAGCGTCCGCTCGCCATCCATCGCGTCGCCGTCCCGCAGGACACCACGCGCGAACGAATGCAGCGCCTTCTCCATCGGATCGAACGGCTCCGGAGAGCTTGCCAGTGCCCCGCAGCGCGCCAGCTCTGCGAATTCGCGCCCGACCTGATCCGGTCCGGACGCCTCCGCGCGCAGGCGCGCGCCGTCCAGCAGGCGCAGCTCGGCGACCGACATCTGATTCTGCGTCAGCGTTCCGGTCTTGTCGGTGCACAGGACTGTTGCTGAGCCGAGGACCTCGATGGCGGCGGCGCGCCGCGTCAGGACGCGGGCCTGCGAAATCCGCCACGCACCCATTGCCATGAACACCGTGAGCACGACGCCGAATTCTTCCGGAAGCATCGACATACCGATGGCGACGCCTGCCAGCAGCGCCTGCAGCCAGTCGCCGCGCGAGACGCCGTAGAGCACAATCGCGGCCAGGCTGATGATGGTGCCGCCGAGGAAGCAGAGCCGCACCAGCCTTGCGGTCTGTTGCTGAAGCCGCGGCGGCTCGGCCCGCAAGCCGCGAAGCGACAGCCCGATCTTCCCGATCTCGCTGCGCGGCCCGGTGGCCTCGACCAGCGCCAACCCCTCGCCGCGCACGACGAGCGAGCCGGAATACACGAATGGCTGATCCTCGCCGCCGGGCCGGTGAGCGGCCGCCGTGACCTTGTCGGCGGTCTTCTTGCGGACGGGCACCGACTCGCCGGTCAGCAGGGACTCGTCGATCTGCAAGTCCCGCGCTTCGACGAGCGCGGCGTCGGCGGGAACGCGATCGCCTTCACCGAGGACGAGAAGGTCGCCCTGCACGACCTCGCGGCCGGCAATTCGCCGGCGCGCACCGTCACGCACCACCAGCGCCCGCGGGCTGGTCAGATCGCGCAAGGCTTCCAGCACGCGCTCGGTTCGGGTTTCCTGCACCACCGTGATCACGATGGACATTGCCCCGAACGCCAGCAGAATCACCGCCTCCTTGAGATCGCCGAGCACGAGGTAGATCAGCCCGCCGCAGAGCAGCAGCAGCAGCATCGGCTCGCGCAGCACTTCCACCACGATACGCAGCGGACTGCGTCGTTCCGGCCGAGTCAGTTCGTTGGGGCCGTCTGCCGCGAGCCTCGCCCGCGCCTCGGTCTCACTCAGACCAGCCGCACCTCCGCGTTGCACCTCGCTCACGGTTTCCGCCGCAGGCTCCAGAAGCTGCCGGCACCGACGATTGCGGTGGCGAGCAGGACGGCGACGAAGGTCTGGATGATGGTGAAGTTCAGCGCGTCACGCGCGACGAACAGCGCCGTGATCGCGCCGGCGAGGACAAAGAGAATGCGAAAGATGACGCTCATGGCCGTGCCTCCAAGATCTGCATGACAAGATCTGCATGACTTGGAGCCCGGGCCCTCGGCATCGGGGCGCAACGCTGTCTCTGCAACCATGCAGGCAGACCTTAGCCGGTCAGGGCGAGGCAGGTTTGCGACAGGTCAAACCTGACCCGGCCATCATCGGTCGACGACTGCGACGTGATGTCCACCCAGCAGCCAACAGTCAACAGCCGCTGCATCGCTCACGGCCGCGAGGCGTATGCGGCTAGCGCTTCGCCATCAACTCGAGCGCCGGAGCAAAGCGCTCCGCGAACGTCAACGTCTTGGCGTGGTGGACTGCGGCGAAGGATGCAGAGATTCCCGCCGAAGCGACCGCGAGCAAGCCAACTACGAAAGCCAGACGGCGCATGTTCGCCTCCTGTGTGAGCTCGACTACCCCATAGAGATGGGACGGCTCTGTTTCAGGACGGTTTCGTGGGCGCGGAAATTGATTTCGCTCAAGCGGCTGTGATGAGATCCGGCTTATCTGGGTGCATTGAGTAACCAACTAACTGGGGCCGACGTGTTTTGGAGCGGCGGCCGTGTTGGGAATTACCCGCAGCAGCATTCGCCGGAATGGGAGTCATCAAGGACTACGCAAATGAAGATCGTGATCCAGAAGCTCAATGGCCTGTGGCATCTCATCGTCGGATCGAGCCAGATCCGAACGCCCTTCCTGGATACCCAGGACCGCGCGCTGGTGGTAACTTACGCCCGCCGGGCCTACCCCGGCGCCAGGATCTTCCAGCGCGACTGACGTGAATACCCTCAGTCGTCGTCCGCCGGGCCGCACCAGCCGGGCAGATAGATCGCATTCTTGCTTCTGGCCGCGGCCATCGCCTTCTCGAGCGCATTATCGAAATCGGCCTCCACCGCCTTGCGCGAGACCTGCCGGCGCAGGAAGTCGGCCCACAGGAATTCGGAGAACGGCGTGGTGTCCTTGGCGAAGCCGCCCATGCGGCGCAATTCGCCGGCAAGACTGCGGAACGGATCGTCCTTGAGATCGGCGACGGATTTCGGCAGGTCGCGGAACGAGCGCCGCTCGCCCTTGGCGTCGTAAGGATAGACCCAGCGCTTGTTGTCCATGACGCCCCAGAACGCCTCGCGCTCCACCATCCTGAGATCGCCGACGACGGTCACCAGAACCTCCCTGACGCCTTCATCGTGCAGCGCGCGGCCGAGGTGATGATGGTCGATCACGTAGTAGCGCGCGTCGGGGCCGTAAACGACGGGGATCATGTGCTTGCCGAGCAGATCCGCCTGCTTCTTCTTGCCGTGCTCGCGCCAGCGCCTGCGCTTCTCCTTGACCTCGCGCATGCCGACCGTCATCTGCGTCGGCCGGAGCGACAGGATCGGAACCGGATGCACTCTCGGCTCGCGCGCGTTGGTCGTGGTCATGATCGAGGCCCCTGGCAGCAACGAACGGTTCGGGTTCCCGCGACTATGCCACGGGTCCCGCGGTGGCAAAATCCGTTCGGAAGACGCGCAGATCACAAGTCGATGCCGACCGGTAAAAAGACGTCCTCAATGGCTGTCGCTATGCCCGCGTTGCAGCGCAACGCTCGCGACGGACACGATGGCCCGTTGCTGGATCGCGGCACACCGGTCCATGCGCAAAATAGTACGAACGCACAAATGCATCCTGGCATTGCAAAGATTTACTGCAACGCGTGCCTCACCTATGCTATCTAGATCGCTGCTTCGGAGTGATCCCCGCCCCATGAACAATCAGCGGCCCATAAGCTCTGATGAGGAGCACCGGGTGCTCCAGTTCAGGCCGCGCACCCCGCCTTCTCCAAGGGTCCAGCGCGGCAATGGCTCCGTGCAACCGCTCCGCGGCACGCCCGAACGGCTGGACCTGTCACGCTACGAGCAGCCGCGTGCCGAGCCCGACAATTACCGGCAGCGCATGCTTGCCAACATCGCAGCGCTCGCCTTCACCATCGCGCTGACGGCGATCGGGATCTGGCTCGCGGTCAGCATCGCCGACCTGCGCCGGACCCAGGATTGCGTGCTGATGGGCCGCCGCGACTGCGTCAAGATCACGACGCCGCATATTTAGGGACCGGCCCGGCACGTACCTCGCGGCGGACGGACCCAGCCGGCATCCCCAGCCACGTCCGATGCTGTCCCCGGAGGCCTGCCCGGCTCCATTGAACTCAAGGCGGCGCTCCGATATACGGGCTTTCGACCCGGCCAGAGGGGGGTTTGAGGGCGTCATCAGGGGCGCGATGCCCAGCCACCGTGCCACTCTGGACAATCTGACAAATACCTACAATATATCAAAGGCTTAGTGATGTCATCCACATTCGATCAGGTCGCCACGATCATCGCTGAAACCTGCGACATCCCGCGCGACACGATCACGCCGGATAGCCATGCCATCGATGACCTCGGCATCGACAGCCTCGATTTTCTCGACATCGCCTTCGCGATCGACAAGCAGTTCGGCATCAAGCTGCCGCTGGAGAAGTGGACTCAGGAGGTCAACGACGGCAAGGCGACCACCGAGCAATATTTCGTGCTGAAGAACCTGTGCGCCCGCATCGACGAACTGGTTGCGGCCAAGGGCGCGAGCGCCTAAGGGCGCAGTCATGCAACTCGAATACTTCCACATGATCGATCGCATCGTCGACCTCAAGGTCGACGAGAAGACGATCGTCGTCGAAGCGCAGGTCCCGCAGGAAAGCACCATCTTCGAGGGGCACTTCCCGGGTTATCCCTTGATGCCCGGCGTGCTCCTGATCGAATCGATGGCGCAGGCCTCGGGCTGGCTTCAACTCGGCGTGTTCCGATTCGAACGCATGCCGATCCTGGCCGCCGTGAAGGAGGCCAAGGTCCGCGGCTCGGTCTTCCCCGGCGACCTCATGAGCATCGAGGCGAGCCTCACCCATGAAGGCTCCGGCTATGCCATGACCGAGGCCAAGATCCGGGTCGGCGGCAAGCTGCGCGCCAATTCGGCGCTGACCTTCACGCTGATTCCCTTCCCCAATGCGGATATGCGCGGATACATGGCGAAGGTCGCCGAGCGCGTCGGCTTTCCGCAACAGGCCGTATCGTCATGACTGACACTCCCGCTTTGAAGCCGGGCCAGACCGAGGTCTGGATCACCGGCATTGGGCTCGCCACCTCGCTCGGCGAGGGCCTCGACGCCAATTGGGCCGCGCTTTCCGAGAAGCGCATCAATGTCGACGAGAAGGGCTTTGCGCCCTACATCGTGCATCCCTTGATGCCGGTATCCTTCGACAGCCAGATCCCGAAGAAGGGCGACCAGCGCCAGATGGAAGCCTGGCAGCGCATCGGCACCTATGCCGCCGGTCTTGCGCTCGATTCCGCCGGCATCAAAGGCAACAAGGACATCCTGTCGAAGATCGACATGGTGGTCGCCGCGGGCGGCGGCGAGCGCGACATCAACGTCGACAGCGGCATTCTCACCGCCGAGGCCAAGGGCGCCAACGCGCCGGGCTTCCTCAACGAACGGCTGATGAGCGATCTCCGGCCGACGCTGTTCCTGGCCCAGCTCTCCAACCTGCTTGCCGGCAACATCGCCATCGTGCACGGTCTCGGCGGCACCTCGCGCACCTTCATGGGCGAAGAGGTCGCCGGCGCCGATGCCGCCCGCATCGCGCTCGCGCGCATCGCCTCGGGCGAGAGCGACATCGCGCTGGTCGGCGGATCGCACAACGGCGAGCGCAAGGACTTGCTCGTCCTCTACGAATTCGGCGATTTCAACCTGAAGGACAAGTTCGCGCCCGTGTGGGCGCGCAAGGACCATCCCGGCTTCGCGCTCGGCTCGGCCGGCGCCTTCCTGGTGCTGGAGTCGAAGGCGCATGCGGAAGCGCGCGGCGCCAAGCCGTTCGCCAAGCTGTCGAGCGTCGTCGCCGACCTCGCCAAGCGCAAGCAGCCTGGCGACATGACCGCGACGCTCGAGAAGCTGTGGGCCAAGCTGCCCAGGCGCGAGGGCAAGGGCGCGATCATCACCGGCGCGACCGGGGCGGAGCCTGCGACCTCGGACGAGCGTGACTTCCTGAAGAACCATGCCGACTTTCCGGTGCGCTCGACCGGCACGGTGTTCGGCCACGCCATGGAAACGCAATTCCCGCTCGGCATTGCCCTCGCCGCATTGTCGATCTCGCGCGGCGCGCTGTTCCCGCCGAATGATTCCACGGGGACCGAGATTGAAATGCAGGGCGCGCCCACCCAGATCGTGGTGGTGGGAGCCGGACACTGGCGCGGCGAAGGCATGGCGCTGGTCGAGGCGGTTTAATCAGCTCAAGCGGGGATCGACATGACTGCACCACGCGACAAACTCGGGCGTCCCGTCGTCGTCGTCACCGGCATGGGCATCATGACCTCGCTCGGCGCCGGCAAATCCGACAATTGGGCAAAGCTCGTCGCCGGCGAATCCGGTATCCGCACGATCACGCGTTTTCCGATCGACGGTCTCAAGACCACGATGGCCGGAACGGTCGATTTCGTCAGCGCCGATCCGTTCTCTTCCACCGCTCTGTCCGAGCGGATGGCCGAGCTGGTGACGCAGGAAGCGCTGGAGCAGGCCGGCATCGGCGCCAAGGCCGATTTCCCGGGTCCGCTTTTCCTCGCGGTGGCGCCGGTCGAGGTTGAATGGCCGCAGCGTCGCGAGCTCGGTCGCGCCGTCGGCCAGCAAGACATCACCTATGACGATCTGCTCCGCATCTCCGGCGGCGGCAAGTTTAGCGCCTATCATCATCGCTTCATGTTCGGCTCGGTTGCCGCCTATCTTGCCGAGACCTTCGGCACCAAGGGCTCGCCGATCTCGCTGTCGACGGCGTGCGCGTCCGGAGCCACCTCGATCCAGCTCGGCGTCGAGGCGATCCGCCGCGGCGAGACGGACGCAGCGCTTTGCGTCGCGACCGACGGCACCGTGAACCCGGAAGCGCTGGTGCGCTTCTCGCTGCTCTCGGCGCTGTCGACCCAGAACGATCCGCCGCAGGCGGCCTCCCGTCCCTTCTCCAAGAACCGCGACGGTTTTGTCATGGCGGAAGGCGCCGGCGCGCTGGTGTTGGAGAGCTATGAAGCCGCCACCGCGCGCGGCGCAAAAATTCTCGGCGTGATCGCCGGCTGCGGCGAGCTCACCGATTCCTTCCACCGCACCCGCTCCTCGCCCGACGGCAAGCCGATCATCGGCTGCATGAACAAGACGCTGGCCGATGCCGGCATGACGCCGGATCAGATCGACCACATCAACGCGCACGGCACCGCGACG
This sequence comes from Bradyrhizobium sp. IC4059, assembly GCF_020193615.1. NCBI lineage: Bacteria > Pseudomonadati > Pseudomonadota > Alphaproteobacteria > Hyphomicrobiales > Nitrobacteraceae > Bradyrhizobium > Bradyrhizobium sp. IC4059. The sequence continues at coordinate 214,291 of NZ_JADYVH010000002.1, read as the reverse complement.
CCCGAGAACGACAAGATGGAGTTCAACACGACGTCGGCCGTTTTCGGCGAGCTCGCGCAGAAGATTCCGGTTACCTCCAACAAGTCGATGGTCGGCCACACCATCTCTGCCGCCGGCGCAGTCGAGGCGATCTTCTCGCTGCTCACGCTCGAGCATCAGCGCATTCCGCCGACCATCAACTACGACAATCCGGATCCCACGATCCTGTTCGACGTCGTCGGCAACAAGGCGCGCGATGCTCGCGTGACCGCGGTGATGTCGAACTCGTTCGGCTTCGGCGGCCAGAACGCTTCGCTGATCCTGACCCGCGAACCGGCCTGACCGGACGCATGGCGCTGCTTCCTGCGAGCACGAAGGCCCGCGCGCGGGAGGCTGCCAAATCGCTCGGCGGCAGCCTGATCGGCGCCGCGACTGTCGCGATGCTGCGCACCACGCGCTATTTCGATCCGGCCAAGACCTCGGACTTCTTCGCGCGTGCCGTCAAGCTGATCGGGCCGCGCCTGCGCGAGCACCGCATCGGCCGCGCCAACCTCACCGCCGCCTTCCCCGAGAAGTCACCGGAGGAGATCGAACGGATCCTGATGGGCGTCTGGGACAATCTCGGCCGCGTCGGCGCCGAGTTCGCCCATATCGACCAGGTCTGGGATTACGCCCGCGATGTCCCCGAGAAGAGTCGCATCGAGATTTCCGCGCGCAGCATCGAGCTGTTCGACCAGATCCGCGACGACGGCAAGCCGGCGCTGATCTTCGCCGCACATCTTGCGAACTGGGAATTGCCGGCGCTCGCCGCGGTCGCGCATGGCCTGGACACCGCGATTCTCTATCGCCGCCCGAACATCGCCTCGGCCGATCGCATCATCCAGGAGATGCGCCAGGTCAACATGGGCACGCTGATCCCGGCCGGCCGCGACGCGCCGCTGCGGCTCGCGCAGGCGCTGAAGGACGGCAAGCACGTCGCCATGCTGATCGACCAGTATCTGACAGCCGGCGTCGAGGTCACGTTCTTCGGCCGCAAGACCCGCGCCAATCCGATGCTGGCGCGCCTCTTGCGCCAGGTCGAATGCCCAATCCACGGCGTGCGCATCATCCGCCTGCCCGACGGCCGCTTCCGCGGCGAGCTGACCGAGGAGATCCCGCCGGTGCGCGATGCCGACGGCAGGATCGACATCCAGGGCACCACGCAGGCGATCACGAGCGTGGTGGAAAGCTGGGTACGAGAACATCCCGAGCAGTGGCTGTGGCTGCATCGCAGGTGGCGGTAAATACTCCGTCATTGCGAGCGCAGCGAAGCAATCCAGAATCGTTCCACGGAAGCAGTCTGGATTGCTTCGTCGCTTCGCTCCTCGCAATGACAGGCGCTACTACCGCCCCGTCTTCACCTTGGTCCAGAGCCGGTTGATGATCCGCTGCGTCGCCGGCTCGCGCGCCGTGATGACGAACAGTTTTGCCAGCGTCGCCTCGTCCGGATAGATGTTCTTGTCATCAAGGATTTTCGGATCGACCAGCTTCTGGCTCGCGAGATTGCCGCTCGCGTAGGACAGGAAGTCCGAGTTCTTGGCGGCAACGTCCGGGCGATAGAGATAGTTGATCAGCTCGTAGGCTTCCCTAACATTCTTGGCATCCGCGGGGATCGCGAGATTGTCGAAGAACATCTGCGCGCCCTCCTTCGGAATGGTGTAGCCGATCTCGACGCCGCTTTTGGCTTCCGCGGCGCGGGCGCGGGCCTGCATGATGTCACCGGACCAGCCGACCACGAAGCAGATCTCGCCGGTGGCGAGCGCGCTTAGATATTCGGACGAGTGAAACTTGCGTACGGAGGGGCGGACTTTCGCCACGGCATCGGCGGCCTTTTCCAGGTCCGCGTGCTTGGTCGAGTTCGGATCGAGCCCGAGCCAGCTCAGCGCCGCCGGGAAGATGTCGTCGGCGGAGTCGAGCATGTGGACGCCGCAGTCCTTGAACTTGGCGAGGTTCTCCGGCTTGAAGACGATGTCCCAGCTGTCGATCTTCGCATCAGCCCCAAGGATCTGCTTCACCTTGGCGATGTTGTAGCCGATGCCCGTCGTGCCCCACATGTAGTTGGCGGCGTAGACATTGCCGGGGTCGTAGGTGGCGAGGCGCTGCGTCACCACCGGCCAGGCATTGGCGAGGTTCGGGAGCTTCGACTTGTCGAGCTTCTGGAAGATATTGGCCTTGATCTGGCGCTGCAGGAAATAAGCGGTGGGCACCACGACGTCATAACCGGACTTGCCGGCCATCAGGCGCGTCTCCAGCGTCTCGTTGGCGTCGAAGGTATCGTAGACGACCTTGATGCCGGTCTCCTTGGTGAAGGCCTCAAGGACGTCAGGCGCCATGTAGTTGGACCAGTTGTAGAAGTTGACGACCCGCTCCTCGGCCCCGGCGGGGGCGGAGAGCAACGTCAGTGCCGCAGCGATCGCGAAACCAAGCCTGAGGCGGCCGACGTTCGTCATCTCGATCTACCTCTTGCGTCCACGCACCGCATCCGACAGCCGCTCCAGCGCGGTGTCGAGCGTTTGGTCCTTCTTGGCAAAGCAGAAGCGCACCACCGAGGTCACGGGGTCCTGCTCGTAGAAGGCCGAGACCGGAATCGCCGCGACCTTGTAGTCCTTCACGATGCGCCAGCAGAACTCAGTGTCACTCTCGTTGAGCCCGAGCGGCGACAGGTCGACGGTGAGGAAGTAGGTGCCTTGCGACTTCAGCACGGGGAAGCCGAGGCTCTCCAGTCCCTTGGTCAGCCGGTCCCTGCTCCGCGTCAGGTCCTTGCGCATCGACAGGAAGTAGTCGTCGGACTTGCCGAGCCCATAGGCGACCGCGGCCTGCAGGTTCGGCGCGGTGGTGAAGGTCAGGAACTGGTGCACCTTGGCCGCGACGCGGAGCAGCGGTGGCGCCGCGCAGACGAAGCCGATCTTCCAGCCCGTCAGCGAGAAGATCTTGCCGGCCGAGCCGACCTTGATGGTGCGCTCGCGCATGCCGGGAATGGTGATCAGCGGGATATGCTTGTGCTCGTCGAAGGTGACGTGCTCCCAGACCTCGTCGCAGATCGCGATGACGTCGAACTCCTGGCAGTAGCGCGCCAAGACCTCGAGGTCCTCGCGCGGATAGACCACCGCGCTGGGATTTAAGGGGTTGTTGAAGAGCACCGCCTTGGTCTTTGAATTGAACACGCTTTTCAGCATGTCTTCATTCAGCCGCCAGTGCGGCGGCTCGAGACGCACCAAGCGCGGAATGCCACCGGCCTGGCGGATGATCGGCAGATAGGAATCGTACACCGGCTGGAAACAGACCACCTCGTCGCCGGGCTGGACCACCGCGAGGATCGCCGAGGTCAGCGCCTCGGTCCCGCCGGAGGTGACCATCACCTCGCTCATCGGATCGAGCTTGAGGCCGTGCCAATGGCCGTAATGGGTCGCAATCGCCTGGCGCAGCTCCGGCAGGCCCATCATCGAGGGGTACTGGTTGTAGCCGTTCAGCGAGGCCTCGGCCGCGGCGCGGCGGATGTCCTCGGGGCCGGGATCGTCGGGAAAGCCCTGGCCGAGATTAATCGCATTGTTGTCGCGCGCGGCCTGCGACATCGCCTCGAAGATGGTGACGGGAAGGTCGGCGAAGACCTTGTTCAGCGAAGAGCTCTTGGTCGTCATTGCGCGGTTAGCCACCGACCTTGCTGGGAAGCCCGGCCGCCTTCCAGCCCAGCATGCCGCCGGCCAGATGCTTGTCGTAAGACAGGCCCGCCGCCTGTGCCGCCAGCGAGGCTGTCACCGAGCGCTTGCCCGAACGGCAGGCGAACACGACTTCCTTGCCGGCCGGATCGGGGATCGCCTTGGGATCGAAGGTCGAGAGCGGAACCACGACGCCGTAAGGGTACGCCTCGGCCTCGACCTCGTTCGGCTCACGGACGTCGACGAGCAGATAGCGCCCTTCCGCGACACCCTTGGCGACCTCGTCCGGGGTCAGATCCTGCACTTGATTTGCCACATCATCCTCCAACGTCGCGGGCCGCATGCCGGGGCGATCCCGGCCGGCGGCAACCTCGCCTCTCAGGAGACGAAAATCAAGCGCCACAAAGGCTTGAGCCGCGCGGCGCAAGTTAAAGCTAAATCGCAGCGACTTGAAGTCCGCTTTGAATCCCATGCCCTGAGGTCGCTGCCCTAGATCGTCACCTGCGTACCGACCTCGACCACACGGCCGGACGGGATCTGGAAATAGTCGGTGGCGTCGTTGGCGGAGCGGCTGAGCGAGATGAACAGCCGGTCCTGCCAGCGCGGCATGCCGGAATGGGCGGCGGGCTTGAGCGCCCTGCGCGACAGGAAGAACGAGGTCGACATGATGTCGAACTGCCAGCCCAGCTTGCGGGCGATCGCGAGCGCCTTCGGCACGTTGGGCGATTCCATGAAGCCGAACTTCAGCGTCACCTTGGAGAAGGTCGGTGAAATCTGCTCCAGCTTCACCCGTTCGGCCGGATCGATCCGCGGGGTTTGCGCGGTCTCGATGGTGAGAATGACGTTCTTCTCGTGCAGCACCTTGTAGTGTTTCAGACTATGCATCAGCGCGGTCGGCGCGCTGAGCGGGTCCGAGGTCAGGAACACCGCAGTGCCAGGCACCCGCTGCGGCGGCCGCTTCTCCAGCATCGCCACGAGATCGGCGAGCGGAAACTCGAGCTTGCGCGACTTTTCAAACAGCAGCCGGCTGCCGCGCCGCCACGTGTACATCAGGATGATCATGAGCGCGCCGAGCGCCAGTGGCACCCAGCCGCCCTCGAACACCTTCAACAGGTTCGCGCTCAGGAAGGTCAGATCGAGGAACAGGAACGGCGCAATCAGCGCGCCGGCAGCAAGCGCTGACCAGCGCCAGCCCTTCCAGACCACGACGAAGCCCATCATCGCCGTGACCACCATGGTACCGGTGACGGAGATGCCGTAGGCGGATGCGAGCGCGCTCGACGAGCGGAACAGCAGCACCAGCAGCACCACCGCGACCAGCAGCAGCTGGTTGATGCGCGGAATGAAGATCTGGCCGGAATGGGCCTCCGACGTATGGCGAATTTCAAAGCGCGGCAGCAGCCCGAGCTGGATCGCCTGGCGCGTCAGCGAATAGGCGCCGGTGATGACGGCCTGGCTCGCGATGACGGTCGCCATGGTGGCGAGCACGACCATGCAGCCTCGGACGAAGCCTTGCGGAAACAGCTGAAAGAACGGGCTCACGATCGCGCCGGGGTCGCCGAGCACCAGCGCGCCCTGCCCCAGATAGTTCAGCGCCAGCGAGGGCAGCACGATGGTAAGCCAAGCGGTCTGGATCGGCCGCTTGCCGAAATGGCCGAGATCGGCATAGAGCGCCTCGGCGCCAGTCACCGCCAGGAACACCGCGCCCAGCGTCACGAAGCCGACGATGCCATGGTGCAGCATGAAGTTCACGGCGTAGAGCGGGTTGAGCGCAAGCAGCACCTGCGGCTGCTGGGCGATCTGAGGGATCGCCGCCACCGCCAGAACCGTGAACCAGACGCACATGATCGGGCCGAAGAAGGCGGCAACGCGCGCCGTGCCGCGGGACTGCACGGCGAACAGGCCGACCAAGATCACAACCGTCAGCGGAACGATGTAGGGCTCGAACCTTAGCGTGACGTCCTTCATGCCCTCGATCGCCGACAGCACGGAGAGCGCCGGCGTGATAACGGCATCGCCGTAGAACAAAGCTCCGGAAATGATGCCGAGCAGGACGATGGTGGCCCCGCCGCGGCCGGTGCCAACCGCCCGCTGGGCCAGCGCCATCAGTGCCAGCGTGCCGCCCTCGCCGTTGTTGTCGGCGCGGAGCAGGATCACGACGTATTTGAGCGTCACCACCACGATGAGCGCCCAAAGGATCAGGGAGAGCACGCCGAGGACCGCTGCCGGCGTCGGCAACCCCTCCGCGCCCGAGGCGGCCATCACCGCCTCGCGGAACGCGTAGAGCGGGCTGGTGCCGATGTCGCCGTAAACGACGCCGACGCTCCCGAGCGTCAGCGCGCCGAAACCGGCGGTGGTATGGGCATCGCCATGCCCATTGGCCGCCACCGTTTCCGGGGCGGGAACTGCTACGTCGCTTGTCATGGGAGAGCCCGATGGCCTCTAAAATGCTTCACTGCACAACGGCGGAAGAGCGCGCGGCTTATAGTCCTGCGCCACCGGCATGGCCTAGCCCGATTCTGGGCCGTAGCCATGCAAATATGCATGGCTACGCCAGTTGCATTCTAGATGGTGACCTGGGTTCCGACTTCGACCACGCGGCCGGTGGGGATCTGGAAGTAGTCGGTGGCATCGTTGGCCGACCGGCTCAGCGCGATGAACACATGATCCTGCCAGAGCGGCATGCCCGACTGTGCCGAGGCCTTCAGTGACCTGCGCGACACGAAGAACGACGTCGACATGATGTCGAACTGCCAACCCTGCTTGCGCGCGATGGCGAGCGCCTTCGGCACGTTCGGCTGCTCCATGAAACCGAAGCGCAAGCGGACCTTGGAGAACTTTTCGCTGATCTTCTCCATCCTGAACCGCTCCGACAGATCGACCCGAGGCGTCTGCGCGGTCTCGATGGTCAGAATCACGTTGTGCTCATGCAGCACCTTGTTGTGCTTGAGATTGTGCAGGAGCGCGGTCGGCACGAACGCCGGATCGCTGGTCAGGAACACCGCGGTGCCCTTGACGATGTGCGGTGGCCGCTTCTCCAAACTGCGGATCAGATCGTCCAATGGCACCTCGATCCGGCGGGTCTTCTGGATCAGGATTGCGGAGCCCTTGCGCCAGGTCCAGATCGTCCCGGCCATGACGATGCCGAACAGCAGCGGCACCCAGGCACCTTCGAGCAGCTTGAGCAGGTTGGCGCTGAGGAAGCTCAAATCGACGATGACGAAGGGGACGATCACGGCTGCGGCCGTCGCGGCGCGCCAGTTCCACAACTTCCAGATCACGACGAAGCCCATGATGCCGTCGGCGACCATGGTGGTGGAGACGGCAATACCGTAGGCGGAAGCCAGATTGCTGGGGGTGTGGAACAGCAGCACCAGCAGCATCACGCCGATCAGCAGCAGGCGGTTGACGCGCGGCAGATAGATCTGGCCGGCATGGGATTCGGAGGTGTAACGCACCTCAAAACGCGGCAGGAGCCCGAGTTGCACGGCCTGGTGGACCAGCGAATAGGCGCCGGTGATCACCGCCTGGCTCGCGATCACGGTTGCGGCCGTCGCGAGTCCGACCAGCGGCAGGACCAGGCTCTCGGGCACCATGCGATAAAACGAATGCTCGATCGCGCTGGGATCGGACAGCACCAGCGCACCCTGCCCGAAATAGTTGACTAGAAGCGCCGGCAGCACGAAAAACATCCAGGCCGACTGGATCGGCTTGCGGCCGAAATGGCCGAGATCGGCATAAAGCGCCTCTCCGCCCGTCACCGCCAGGAACACCGCGCCGAGCGTCACGAGGCCGATCACACCGTGCGACAGCACGAACTGCACCGCATAGTACGGATTGATCGCCGCCAGCACCGTGGGATCGTCGGCGATGTGGACAGCCCCCATCACGGCGATGACGGTGAACCAGACCACCATCACCGGCCCGAAGGCCGAGGCGACCAATGCGGTTCCCTTGCTCTGCACGGCGAACAGCAGCACCAGAATGAGCACGGTGAGCGGCACGACATAGTGCTCGAGCGCGGGGGTCGCGAGCTTGAGGCCCTGCACCGCCGATAGCACCGAGATCGCCGGCGTGATCATGGAATCGCCGATGAACATCGAAGCGCCGATCACGCCGAGCGCGAGCAGGACCCAGCTTCGCCGCCCGAGCGCGCGCTGGCCGAGCGCCATCAGCGAGAGCGTGCCGCCCTCCCCGTTATTGTCGGCGCGCAGCAGCAAGAGGACATATTTGGCGGTGACGACGATCAGGAGCGCCCACAGGATCAGCGAGAGCACGCCGAGCACGATGACGCGCGAGACGGGCTCGCCATGGGCGGCGGCCTTGACCGCCTCGTGGAATGCATAGAGCGGCGAAGTGCCGATATCGCCAAAGACGACGCCGACACTCCCGAGCGTAAGGGCCCAAAAACTTGCGGTGGGCCGCCCGTCCTGGGTCTCGGCCTGTGTGATGCTCGCCGTCATGAAGGTGGAGAACGCTTCGTTCCTGAAATTGATCCGGCGCCTTTTGACGCTTCCGGTGCACCTGTCAATCGGCGCACCATCATAGCAGGCGCCGAGCCGGATGCTGTGACGCCACAGCCACGCTCATCGCCCGCGCGACGACATGCCTCAGGTAAGATGGTAGCGCAAGGGGGTTACGGCCTCAGATTCGGCGGCAGCGGCGGATCTTCGCGCATCAAGGTGATGGTCACCCGCCGGTTGGCTGCCAGCGAGGGATCGTCCGGAAACAGCGGCTGGGTATCGGCCTTGCCGGAGACGGCGAAGATGTGCGACGGCGGCAGGCCCTGGCGCTCGAGGATCTGGCGCACGGCGTTGGCGCGATCGGCCGACAGATCGAAGGCGCCATAGTCGCTGCGGGTCGGCACGAACCCCGCCGCGGTGTGGCCGGCGATGGAGACGCGGAGCGGCGTCGCCTTGAGCGGGATCGCGAGCTTCTCGACCAGGCGGCGGGTGCGGTCATAGGGCACCTTGGAGCCATCGGCGAACATCGAGCGGCCGTCCTGGTCGACGATCTCGAGGTTCAGGCCCTGCTTGGTCTCCTCGAACATGATGTGTTTGGACATCTCGGTCAGTTCCGGCATGTCCTGCAACGCCTGGCGCAGCGAGGCTGCGGCCAGCGCGAAATTGCGGTCGACCTTGATCTCCGCGCCGGAGGTCTTTTCGCGGTCTTCCTGATCTGGCGTCGGCGTGTTGGAGGCATCTTCCGGCTGGATGTGGTCGACGTTCTTGAGCCGCGGGCGCGTCGGCAGGCCGTCGGATTCGACGATGCCGGAGTAGCGCGCCTCGGTCTGCACGCCGAACGCCTCGCGCATCGAGCCCGCGACGATCTTCAGCTTGTTGGCGTCTTGCGTGGAGAACGCGACCAGCATCACGAAAAACGCCAGCAGCAGCGCCATCAGGTCGGCGAAGGTCACGAACCAGCCGTGGCCGCCACCGTGAGCATTGCCGCGCTTCTTCTTGGCCATCTCTCAAAATCCAGGCGGCGGCCTCAAGCCGGCACCGGCTCGCCTTCGGTGTGACGATGCTTCTCCGGCAGATAGGCCAGCAGCATTTCGCGCACCAGGGTCGGGCTCTTGGAGTCGCGGATCATCAGGATGCCGTCGATGATCAAGGTGCGGTTGGTCTCTTCGTCCAGCAGCTTGCCGTGCAGCTTGTCCGCGATCGGCAAGCAGATCAGGTTGGCGACAACGGCGCCGTACAGGGTCGCCAGCAGCGCGGTGGCCATGAACGGGCCGAGCTTGGAGGGATCCGACATGTTGGAGAACATCTGCACCATGCCAAGCAGCGTGCCGATCATGCCGAACGCCGGGGCGCAGTCGCCGACGGCGCGGTAGATCTTGCTGCCTTCGTCGAGGTGCATCAGGAAGTTGTCCCGGTCGCGCTCCAGATTGTCGCGAATGAAATCGAGGTCGTAGCCGTCGGCAACATAGCGAATGCCCTTGGCGAGGAAGGGCTCGTCGGTCTCGACCTTTTCGAGTCCGACCGGGCCCTGCTTGCGGGCGATTTCCGCGATGCGGGCGAGCTCGTCGACAAGGTCGTGAGCCGACAGGCGGCTCAGGGTGAAAGCAAACTTCGCGCCCAGCGGCACGCCGTGGATCATCGCGGACAAAGGAAAGCGGATCATCGTCGCTGCGAACGAGCCACCGAAGATGACGATGACGGCGTGGATGTCGTAGAACATCCCGAACGTACCGCCCATCAGGATCAGCGACGACACAACAATGGCTCCTGCGACGAGGCCGACAAGTGTTGCGATATCCATGATCGACTCCAACGCCTACGCAACAACGGCCGTCCTGGCCGCTGGCGCGGCTCAACCCCGAACCGCATCGCAGACCCTAGAGCGCCGCCCTTAAAGGCGCGTAAAGGTTAAGTCTCGACGATGTGCCGCCTGCCGCCGCAATTTGTCCCGGTTGCCGTCCAGCGATAGGAATTTCAACCTTTCGCTAACCATAAGCAGGCGCCCACCACGTCACGTCGGCTGCGGCCCTCCGCCACATCGTGGACGGGGATCAGCTGGTGTCTGCTAGCGTTGCGACAGGGCCAATCGCGGAGCCAGCGCGATGTTGATGCTATTCGGTCTACTCACGGCGCTGCCCGCGGCGCTGGCGTTCCACCTGCTCGAGCCGGAACTCGTGCTTCCGGCGTTCAGCGTGCTGCTCTTTATCGAGGCCGCCTTCGCCGTGCTCGCGGCGCGGTTGATGCGCAGCGCCAACAGCGCAGACGATATCACCCTCTGGGACCTTGCCGGCGGCTTCACCCTGATCGGATGCGCCGCCGCCGTGCTCGGAGAACCGGATCAAGTCGCCCTGCTTCTGACCGAGCAAGGCGGCATTCGGCCGTCGTCCGGGCCGTAGATTGCCCTAAAGCGCGATGCGATTAGGATCGATCGTCATCGCGCTTTAGGTTATTGTTTGAGCATGATCTTTTCGGAAAACCGCTACACGCCTTTCCGGATCACGCTCCAGCAGCCGTCAATGGATCTCCGCAGAGCGCTTCAGCGCGGCCTTGAGCTTCTCGAGCGAGAAGTCGGGACTGCGGGCGATCTCCAGGATCGGCGTCTCGCGGCGGCCGCACAGTTCGGCCGCCTCCGGCAGCTTTGCGGCAAGGTCGAGCGGGATCACGATGGCGCCATGCCGGTCGGCGTGGATGAGGTCGTCCGACTTCACGGTCATGCCGGCGACGCGCACCTCGCCGCCAAAGCTTTCCGCGTGCACCCAGGCGTGCGACGGGCCGATCGAGCCGGCTAGCGCCTGGAACCCTGGCGCCCATTGCGGGATGTCGCGGATCGAGCCGTCGGTGATGACGCCGAGGCAGCCGAGCGCCTTGTGCACGTTGCTCTGTACCTCGCCCCAGAACGCGCCATAGCCGACGTCGGGTCCGTCGATGTCCTGGATCACCGAGATGCGCGGGCCATGGCCGGTGCCGACATATTCGTAATATGCGATTCGGCGCCTGGACTGCTCTTCGGCCGGAAGCGATGATTTCAGAACCGAGCGGATCGTCACCGTGCGGGCATAGCCGACGATCGGCGGCAGGTCGGGAAACGGACAGACCAGCTGCTTGGTGGTGTAGCCGATCAGCCGCCGCTCGGGCGCCACGATCTCCATGGCGTTGCAGATCGTCGGCGTATCGTAACGGCCCAGCGCTTCGAGGACGGAAGCGGGCAGCGGCCCGGTCGCGGAATTGGTCACGGCGTTCTCTCCCAGGTTGGCGGCGATTGATTGCGCGATGCCGCCGGCACAGGGCGATATAGCCGAGATCGGATCTCGACCCAACTCAGGCAGGCTTCATGGCAGATATCCGCGAGGAGCGTTTTAGTGCAGTCGTCCGGGCCGATCGTCGTCTTGCGGCGGCTCCGACAAATTCGCCAGCGTCGGCGCCGAGGGCGGTGACGGGACCTCGCCTCCCGCCGGCGCGGTGGCTTCCATCGCGCGCGCCTGGTCGCGATAGGATTTGTAGCCGAGCGGCAGCGCGAGGAGGTACAGCACCGTGCCGATCGACAGCACGTGCCAGGGATAGGCGATCAGGAGCGCGATGAAGACGATCACGGCGACGAAGGCCGGCAGCACCAGCTCGGGCGGCACGCGCATCCGCTTGGTCTTGCCGGAGAACACGGGCAGGCGCGACACCATCAGAAACGCGATCAGAAGCGTGTAGGCCGCGGTCACCGCCGCAGGTGTGCGCCCGACGTCGAGGAACGCGACATAGATCGGCAGCAGCACGGTGATCGCACCGGCGGGCGCCGGCACGCCGGTGAAGAAATTGGCGGCGAAGGCCGGCTTGTTCGGATCGTCCATGGTGGCATTGAAGCGGGCGAGCCGCAGGCCGCCGGATATCGCGAACACCATGGCGGCGATCCAGCCGGCATTGCCGAGCTCATGCAGCTGCCAGAAATACAGCATCAGGCCGGGCGCCACGCCGAAATTGACGAAGTCGGCGAGACTGTCGAGCTCGGCGCCGAACTTCGACTGCCCCTTGATCATGCGCGCGATGCGGCCATCGATGCCGTCGAGCGCGGCGGCGAACACGATGGCATAGACCGCGAGCGTCATCCGCCCTTCGATCGACAGGCGGATCGAGGTCAGGCCGGCGCAGATCGCCAGCAGCGTGATGACGTTGGGCACCAGCATCCGCACCGGGATCGGTCGGAACCGCCGGCGGCGGACGTCGGGATCCTTGAAATCGTAAGGCGTCATGGCTCGTCCTTATCTCGAGGCGAGATATAGCAAGCCGCGCCGCCCTCCGCCATTGCGGCGGAACGCCTGCGAGCACCGACTATTGGTTAATTGGCGCGGAACGCGCGGCCCGGGTCGTCGCCGGCAAGGTCGGCCAGGATCGTCTCTCCGGCGATCGCGGTCTGCCCTTCCGAGACCAGCGCCTTGGTACCCACGGGCAGGTAGACATCGAGGCGCGAGCCGAAGCGGATCAGGCCGAAACGCTCGCCGGCGCCGATCGCCTGCCCCTCCTTGACGAAGCAGACGATGCGCTTGGCGACCAGGCCGGCGATCTGGACCACGCCGATCCGCGCCGTCGGCGTCGTGATCACCAGCGAGTTGCGCTCGTTGTCCTCGCTCGCCTTGTCGAGCTCGGCGTTGATGAAGAGGCCGGGCCGGTAGGCGATACGATCCACCCTGCCCGCCACGGGCGCGCGGTTCACGTGGCAATTGAACACGCTCATGAAGATCGAGACGCGCGGCAGCGGCCGGTCGCCGAGCCCGAGCTCGGCCGGCGGCAGCGCCATGGTGATCATGGAGACACGCCCGTCGGCCGGCGACACCACGAGACCCTCGCGCGCCGGCGTCACACGGACGGGATCGCGGAAGAACAGCGCACACCACACGGTCAGGATCGTGCCGATCCACCCCAGCGGCGACCACAGCCAGAACAGGAGCAGGCTCGCCAGCGCAAAGGCGCCGATGAAGGGATAACCCTCCTTGTGGATCGGCGGGATCTGACGCTGGATCGAATCGAGAATGGACATTGCTTTTTGCCGGTCGGGGTTAATGCCACGGGGTCGTCGCGCGGGCTTGTTTAGGCCAGACTTTGTTTAGGCCAGACTTGGGACCGGAGACAAGGTCACTCCGCCGCCGCGGGCGTCGTCAGGCTATCATCGACCAGCGGCGGCTCCCGGTTAGGCGCGGCATTGGTGTCGGCCATCTTAGCCAGCTTCTCGCGGGCCTCCTCGGCCTCGCGCTGCCTGTTCCACATGCTGGCATAGAGCCCGCCCTGCGCGAGCAGGCTCGCGTGAGTGCCGCGCTCGGCGATGCGGCCCTGGTCCAGCACGATGATCTCGTCGGCGCCGACGATGGTGGAAAGCCGATGCGCGATCACCAGGGAGGTGCGGTTCTTCGCCACGCGGTCGAGCGCCCCCTGGATCTCGTGCTCCGTATGGGTGTCGAGCGCCGAGGTCGCCTCGTCGAGCACCAGGATCGGCGGCGCCTTGAGCACCGTGCGCGCGATCGCGACGCGCTGCTTCTCGCCGCCCGACAGCTTCAGGCCGCGCTCGCCAACCTGGGTCTCGTAGCCCTTCGGCGCCATGCGGATGAAGTGGTCGATCTGCGCCAGCCGCGCCGCCTCCTCGACCTCGGCATCGGTCGCATCCCAGCGGCCGTAGCGGATGTTGTAGCGGATGCTGTCGTTGAACAGCACGGTGTCCTGCGGCACCATGCCGATCGATGCGCGCAGGCTGGCCTGCGTGACCTCGCGGATGTCCTGGCCGTCGATCAGGATCCTGCCGCCGGAGACATCATAGAGGCGAAACAGGAGCCGCGAGATGGTCGATTTGCCGGCGCCGGAGGGGCCGACGATGGCAACCGTCTTTCCGGCCGGCACTTCGAAGCTGATGCCCTTGAGGATGGGGCGCGCCGGCTCATAGGCAAAGCGCACGTCCTCGAAGCGCACCGTGCCGGCGGAGATGGCCAGCGGCTTCGCGCCAGGCGCGTCCTTGATCTCGGCCTCGCGGCTGAGCACGCCGAACATCTTCTCGATGTCGATGATCGCCTGCTTGATCTCGCGATAGACCATGCCCATGAAGTTCAGCGGCTGGTAGAGCTGGATCATCATGGCGTTGACCAGCACGAAATCGCCGACCGTGTTGGTGCCGTTGCGCACGCCGATCGCGCACATCAGCATGGTCGCGGTCAGGCCCAGCGTGAAGATCACCGCCTGGCCTGTGTTGAGCACCGCGAGCGAGGTGTAGGTGCGGACGCTCGCCTCCTCGTAGCGCTCGACCGACCTGTCGTAGCGCTGCGCCTCGCGTGCCTCGGCACTGAAATACTTCACCGTCTCGTAGTTGAGCAGCGAGTCGATCGCCTTGGTGTTCGCCTCGGTGTCGGAATCGTTCATCTTGCGGCGGATGCCGATCCGCCACTCGGTCGCGACGTAGGTGTAGTACATGTAGAGCGTGACCGTGATCAGGGTCGCGACCACGTAGCGCCAGTCGAATTGCCAGAGCAGCACCGCCAGCAGCAGCGAGACCTCGACGATGGTCGGGATCAGCTGCAGGATCACCATGCGCACGATGACCTCGATGCCCTCGCGGCCGCGCTCGAGCACGCGCGTGAGGCCACCGGTCTTGCGCTCGAGGTGAAAGCGCAGCGACAGCTCGTGCATGTGGATGAAGGTGAGGGTCGCGAGCTTGCGCACCGCATGCATGGCGACGCGGGCGAAGATGCCGTCGCGCCATTGCGTCAGCACCGCCATCAGGATGCGCATCACGCCGTAGCTCGCGGTCAGCAGCAAGGGCGAGGCGATCACCCAGAAATGCCAATTGTCGGCCGCGACCGGCGCGGTGTTGGCGCCGGTCAGCGCATCCGTCGCCCATTTGAAGCTGAACGGCACGGTGAGCGTGATCAGCTTGGCGGCGAGCAGCAGCACCAGCGACCAGACCACCCTCATCTTCAGGTCGGAACGGTCGCCGGGCCAGATGTAGGGCCACAGATGTGCCAGCGTGCCCATCAGCGTGGCCCCGGCCTGCGGTCCTGCCACGGAAGGATCAGGAACGTCGGCGCCGTCGAACGATTGAGGTTGGTCCATCAACAAACCCGAAGCCCGCCGGGTGCGGGCGCAACTGCGATTAACGATTTTCGCCCGTCATATAGAGCCTTCCCGATGCCCGCGCACCCCGCCAGATGGCGAATCTTCGATTGTTTGTCGCGATTTACCGGTAAATTCCCGGACGTATCGAATCACCGTTTGGGCTTGACGCCACTTCGCTGCAATGCATCATGGCACCAATGAGCACGATCAAAACCGTCTGTGTCTATTGCGGCTCCGGCCCTGGAACAAATCCCAACTTTATTGAAGCGGCGAAGGCGCTCGGCAAAGCGCTGGCGGAAAGCAAGATCCGCCTCGTCTATGGCGGCGGCTCGCTCGGCCTGATGGGCGCGGTTGCGACCTCCGTGCTGGATCACGGCGGCATGGTCACCGGCATCATCCCCGACTTCCTGCGGATGCGCGAGAATGCGCTGACGCGCGTGCAGGAGATGGTCGTCACACCCGACATGCACGAGCGCAAGCGGCTGATGTTCGAGCGCTCCGACGCCTTCGTGGCCCTGCCCGGCGGGCTCGGCACGCTGGAGGAGCTGGTGGAGCAGCTGACCTGGCAGCAACTCGGCCGTCACGCCAAGCCCGTGCTGCTCGCCAATGTCGACGGCTTCTGGGAGCCGCTGTTCTCCCTGGTGGCCCACATGCGGCAGACTCAGTTCATCCGCGCCGGCCTCACCGTCGATATCCTGAAGGCGGACAAGGTCGAGGAGATCATCCCACGGCTGCGCGCCGCGGCGGCGCAGATCCCTGACGACCAGCGCGATCTCGCGCCCGACGTGGCCCGGCGGCTCTAAAGCATGATCCGGAAAAGTGTGAAGCGGTTTTCCGAAAAGATCATGCTCAAACAACAACCTAAAGCGCGATGACTATCCATCCTAATCGCATCGCGCTTTAGACCGTCCCTATTCCTGCGGAAACGTCACCGCCTCGATCCGGTTGCCGTCGGGATCGGTGACGAAGGCGGCGTAGTAGCGCACGCGATCGTGCGGGCGGAGGCCCGGTGCGCCGTCGGAGGCGCCGCCAGCGGACAGCGCAGCTGCGTGAAACGCATCGACCTCGGCCGCGGTTTTCGCCCGCAGGCAGATGTGCACGCCGCTCTCCGGCGCGACACGCGGCATGCCCTCGCGCAGATTGATCCAGAACTCCGGATAGGCCTTGCCAAACCCGATCGTCCGCGGCCGCGTGACGAGGCGCGCGAGGCCGAGTGCGGCGAGCGTCGCCTCGTAGAACTTTGCGGCGCGATCGAGATCGCTGACGCCGACGGAGATGTGGTCGATCATGGCCGTGCCCTTTCCCCATCCTCGGTGTCATCGCCCGGCTTGACCGGGCGATCCAGTACTCCGTGACAGCAGTAGATAAATCGATGGGCCGCAGCGTACTGGATTCCCCGCCTTCGCGGGGAATGACAGTCGTCGTGGGGGTTACGCCGGCGCGTCCGACTTCACGAGCTTGTAGATTACCGAATCCATCAGCGCCTGGAACGAGGCATCGATGATGTTCGGGGACACGCCGACGGTGGTCCAACGATCGCCGTTCTCGTCCTCGCTCTCGATCAGCACGCGCGTGACCGCGCCGGTGCCGCCATTGAGGATACGGACGCGATAGTCGATCAGTGTCAGGCCCTCGATGAACTTCTGGTACTTGCCGAGGTCCTTGCGCAGGGCGACGTCGAGCGCGTTGACGGGACCGTTGCCTTCGGCCGCCGAGATCAGATGCTCGCCGGCGACGTCGACCTTGACCACCGCGAGCGCCACCGTGACGCGTTCGCCGAGCGCGTTGTAGCGCTGCTCGACGTTGACGTCGAACTGCTCGACCTCGAAATAATGCGGCACCTTGCCGAGCGTGCGGCGCGCCAGGAGCTCGAACGAGGCGTTGGCGGATTCATAGGCATAGCCGGCCGCCTCGCGCTCCTTCAATTCCTCGACGAGACGCGTCAGCTTCGAATCGCTCTTCTCGTAAGGGATACCGGCGCGGTCGAGCTCGGCGATGACGTTGGAGCGCCCGGCCTGGTCGGACACCAGCACCTTGCGGTGATTGCCGACCAGCTCCGGCAACACATGCTCGTAGGTCTGCGGATCCTTCAGCACGGCGGAGGCATGGATGCCGGTCTTGGTGACGAAGGCGCTCTCGCCGACGTAAGGAGCATGCCGGTTCGGCACGCGGTTCAGCATGTCGTCGAGCGTGCGCGACACCTTGACGAGCGTCGCCAGCTTCTCGGTGGTGACGCCGATCTCGAAAGCGTCGGCAAACCCCGTCTTCAGCTTCAGCGTCGGGATCAGCGAGCAGAGATTGGCATTGCCGCAGCGCTCGCCGAGGCCGTTCAGCGTGCCCTGGATCTGCCGCGCGCCGGCACGCACCGCGGCGAGCGAATTGGCCACCGCCTGCTCGGTGTCGTTATGGGCGTGGATGCCGACGTGATCGCCGGGGATGTGCCTGGTCACGTCTCTGACGATGGCCTCGACCTCATCGGGCATGGTGCCGCCGTTGGTGTCGCACAGCACCACCCAACGCGCACCGGCATCGAAGGCGGCCTTGGCGCAGGCGAGCGCGAAGGCGGCGTCTTCCTTGTAGCCGTCGAAGAAATGCTCGCAATCGAGCATCACCTCGCGGCCGGCCGCCTTCGCCGCCGCGACGCTGTCGCGGATCGAGGCGAGGTTTTCTTCCTTCGTGGTCTCCAGCGCGACGCGGACCTGATAGGCCGACGCCTTCGCCACGAAGCAGATCGCGTCCGCCTTCGCTTCCAAAAGGCCCGCGACGCCCGGATCGTTGGACACCGAGCGGCCCGCCCGCCGCGTCATGCCGAAGGCGGTGAAGCGCGCATGATTGAGCTTGGGCTTGGAGCCAAAGAACTCCGTATCGAGCGGATTGGCCCCGGGATAGCCGCCCTCGACATAGTCGATGCCGAGATCATCGAGCATCGCCGCGATGACCTGCTTGTCGGCCAGCGTGAAGTCGACGCCATTGGTCTGCGCCCCATCGCGCAGCGTGGTGTCGAACAGATAGAGACGCTGCTTGCTCATTGCCCCGCTCCGAGCGTCTTCTTCATGGTGGTGTTGGCGAGCCACTCGTCGTTGATGGTGACGCTGTTGCGCTGCTGGGCGGTGTAGCCGCGCTTGGCGAAGAAGCCCTCCGCGGTATCGCTGGCGTCGACCGAGAGGCTCTTGGCGCCGCGGCCGCCGGCGAGCTTCTCCAGCGCGTCGACCAGCATGGTCGCGATGCCCTGCCCGGCCACGGCCGGATGCACATAGAGCATGCGGATGTGATCGTTGCCGCGCAGCGAAGCAAAACCAACCGGCGAGCCTTCCAGCGTCGCGATCAGCGTCAGGTCGGACGCAAGCCGCTTGCCGAACTCCTCGTCCTCGGCCGCCGCCATCCAGGCTTCCTGCTGCGCCTCGCTATAATCGTCGCCGGTCAACTCCTCGATGCTGGCGGCGAAGATCGCGGCGAGCATCGGCACATCCGCCGGCAGGAAGGGCCTCAGTGCGGGCTTTGGCAAAGTCTGTCCCATCGTCCTTACCACATCCCATAAAGCTTGAGCACGATCGCCACCGCGCCGGCGAGCAGCGCGATTTTCAGCGCGATGTAATAGAGCCAGTGCCGCGGAAACGGCGTCTCGGGGCGCTTCATCGGGCGATCTCCCAGGTGGTGCCTTCCTTGGAGTCCTTGATCGCGACGCCCATCGCAGCGAGCAGATCGCGAATGCGGTCGGACTCGCCAAAGTCCTTGCGGCTACGCGCAGCTGTTCGCTCCGCGAGCAGGCGCTCGACCTCCTTGGCGTCGATCCCGCTCGCCTGCTGCTTGCGCCCTTCCCACTGCGCCGCGTTCTCGGAGAGGAATCCGAGCAGCCGCAACGAGCCCGCAAGACCTGCGATATCGTTGCCGCGCAGGCCGTGCAGCGCCGCGATCGCCTGCGGCGTGTTGAGGTCGTCGAGCAGCGGTTCGACCACCGACGGAGCCGGCTCGCCGGACACGACATCGGCCGCGACGCGATACCAGTCGTCGAGCGTCTTGGCGCTCTCCTCCAGCGACTTCATGGTCCAGTCGATCGGCGAGCGGTAATGCGTCTTGAGCATGTTGAGGCGCAGCACCTCACCCGGCCAATCCCTGAGCAGCTCGTGGATCGTGATGAAGTTGCCGAGGCTCTTCGACATCTTCTCGCTCTCGACCTGCAAGAAGCCGTTATGCATCCAATAGTTCGCCATGCGCTCGCGATGGAAGGCGCAGCAGGTCTGCGCGACCTCGTTCTCGTGGTGCGGAAACACGAGATCGATGCCGCCGCCATGGATGTCGAAATGCTCGCCGAGATGCTTCCAGGCCATCGCTGAGCACTCGATGTGCCAGCCCGGACGCCCCTCCGCCTTGATGCCGGATGGCGACGGCCAGGACGGCTCGCCCGGCTTCGACGGCTTCCACAGCACGAAGTCGGTCGCATCGCGCTTGTAGGGCGCAACATCGACCCGCGCGCCGGCGATCATCTCGTCGAGCGAGCGCTTCGACAGCGCGCCATAGCGCGGCAGCGCGGAATTGGCCGCGTTCATCGCCTGCGGCGAGAACAGCACGTGGTCCTCGGCGACATAGGCAAAGCCGCCGGCGACCAGCTTCTCGATGATCTCGCGCATCTCGCCGATATGCTCGGTGGCGCGCGGCTCGACGCTCGGCCGAAGCGCGCCGAGCGCATCGACGTCGGCATGGAACTGCTTGCCGGTCTGCTCGGTGACCTTGCGAATGGCCTCGTTCAGCGGCAGGCCGGGAAAGTCGCGCGCGGCGCGGTCGTTGATCTTGTCGTCGACGTCGGTGATGTTGCGGACATATTTGACGTGCGCCTCGCCGTAGATGTGGCGCAGCAGCCGAAACAGCACGTCGAACACAATCACCGGCCGCGCATTGCCGATATGGGCGAAGTCATAGACCGTCGGTCCGCAGACATACATGCGGACGTTGTTCGGATCGAGCGGCACGAAGGTGCGCTTTTCCCGGCTCAGCGTATCGTAAAGACGCAATTCCATGACAACCCATCCCTCTCGGCCGGGCGTCCAAGGCTCTCAATGTGTTTGAGAAAAGACGGCTCCAGCCAGCGAATCGCTAGCTCGTAATCTCGCGGCAAATGGCGCAAATGGCGAGGAGACCGTTCATGCGGGCACATATGGGCCACCACGGGCCCCGGCGTCAAGGGCCGCGAAAATGCCGTTTTTGCCCCCGCACGGGGCGCGGCCTGCCCGGAGGGTTCATGATCCCCTAACCATTTGAGGCCATTCTGGAACCTGCGGTTCCCAATTTTTTGCCCCCGGTAATTTCATGCGATCCCTGCTCGCGCTCATTTTCGGCGCCTCCCTCCTTGCAGCACCTCAGGCGTGCGCCGAGACCCGCGTCTTCATCATCGCCGACCAGTGCCTGGCCAAGAACGACATCAAGGGCGACACGTGCGGCGCCTCCGCGGCGCGCACCTATTGCCAGTCACGAGATTTTGCAAAGGCATCAAGCTATCGCCGGGTCGATCCCGATGAAATTACCGGCTCCGTCCCCAAATCCGGCACAAACTGCTCCCATGGCCATTGCGACGAATATGTCGCAATCACCTGCCAGCGCTGAATTCCCTCGGAGCTGGCGGACCTTAGGACCAGCTCGGCCCCTGAAACGACGTGACGATGCCGCAGGAAGCGGCTATTGGGAGGGCGCGCTTCGGCCCCCACCCCACTTGGATGATCACGCTGGGCCGTGACCTCGCTAGAATGGCGGATATGCCTGAATTCTTCTCTCTCCTCCGTGCCCGCTCCCTCCTTGCCTGCACCGTGCTCCTCGGCACACTCGTGCTCGCCGATGGCGCTTTGGCGCAGGCCGGCCCGCCGCCCCAGCCCGGCCAGAACGGGCTCGGACCGAACCCGATGTGCGTGCGGCTGGAAGCCCAACTCGCCGCGCTCGATCGCGGCGGAGGTGATGCCGCGCGCGAAGAGCAGATCCGCCGCTACCAGGATTCCCAGGCCAAGCAGCAGGCCGAGCTCGACCGTGTCACCATGCAGGCCAAGCGCATGGGCTGTGATTCCTCCGGCTTCTTCTCGCTGTTCAACGGCCAGTCGGCGCAGTGCGGCCCGGTCAACACCCAGATCCAGCAGATGCGCGCCAATCTGGACCAGATTACCGGCAGCCTCGAGCGGCTGCGCGGCGGCCCCGGCGCCAACCCGGAGCGCGACAACCAGCGCCGCTCGGTGCTGATGGCGCTGGCGCAGAACAATTGCGGCCCGCAATATGCCAATGCCGTGCAGCAGCAGGGCGGCGGCAACTTCCTCAGCAATCTGTTCGGCGGCAACAACCCGAACAATCCGCAGGCCATGCCGCCCTCCGATCTCGGCCCGCAATCCGGCACCTTCCGCACCGTCTGCGTGCGCACCTGCGACGGCGCTTATTTCCCGATCTCCTTTGCCACCGTGCCGGCGCGCTTCCCTGACGATGAGAAGACCTGCAAGGCGCTGTGCCCGGCCGCGGAAGCCGTGCTCTACAGCCATCGCAATCCCGGCGAGGATATGAACGCTGCGGTCTCGATCGGCGGCCAGCCCTACACGGCGCTGCCGACCGCATTCAAATTCCGCAGCGAGTTCAACCCTTCCTGCTCCTGCAAGGCGGCGGGACAGACCTGGGCGGATGCGCTGAAATCGGCCGATGACAAGGCCGCGGCCGAGCAGCAGGGCGACATCATCGTCACCGAGGAAAGCGCCAGGAAGATGCAGCAGCAACGACTCAACAAGGGCGCGCCGCAGCCTGCCAATGCCAAGAAAGGCGCGGCTCCTGCGCCAGCAACTGCTGCCGCACCGGTCGCCACGCCACCCGCGGACGCGAGCCCCGCGTCGGAGAACAAGCCGATCCGCTCGGTCGGCCCGACCTTCCTGCCGCAGCAGCAGAAGTAGGCCGTCGCTCTGTCATGCTCCGCGCGGGCGTCCCAGCGCGGCCGTTCCGCTGTTACGGCTCGCCCTCGCGGCTCCACGGGAAGAGATTGGCCGGAAAGTCTGCTGCGTAGCGCCTGCCCTTCCGGGGCGGAAGCGGTGCATCCGGTGGGTTCGGATTGGGCTCGACCACCCGCCGATAGAGGTGCCAGGTGGCATGACCGAGCACCGGCAGAACGACGGCGAGACCGACGAAGAGCGGCAGCGAGCCGATCACGAGCAGAGCCGCCACGATGAGGCCCCATCCGGCCATCGCAACCGGATTCGCCGCCACCGCTCGGAGCGACGTGCGGATCGCGTCGATCGCCGTCGCATGACGGTCCAGCATCAACGGAAATGACACGACGCTAACGCACAATGCCACAACCGCAAACAGGAAGCCGACACCGCAACCGATGATGATGAGCGACCAGCCTTCGGGTGTCGTCAGCACGCGCGTTGCGAAGTCGGGTATGCTTGCGGCCGCAGCGTGACCGAAGATCGCGACATAGATTGCGTTCGCGGCACCGATCCAGGCCCCGAACAGGACCAGCAGGAGCACGCCGAGTTCGACCATGGCGCCGAACGACGGTGCGCGCAGCACCTTGATCGCATCCCATGCTTCGACCTCCTCGCCGCGCTCGCGACGACGGCTGAGTTCGTAGAGACCGATCGCGGCAAAAGGACCGATCAAGGCAAAGCCGGCGGCCAGCGGAAACAGTAGCGGCAGCACCGAATAGCCGAGCACCATCCTGAACAGGACGAGACCGAGAACGGGATAAATCAGGCACACGACGATCGCGTGACTCGGCATCGCCTGGAAATCCGCCCAGCCCAGGCGCAGGGCCTCGGTCAGGTCGGACAAGCTGATCTTGCGAATGGGATAGGCGGCCGCTTCGCCGAATGCGCGCCGCCTGATGTCGTGGGAGTACAGAGTGGCCATGTACGGACCCTCCCGTGCTGAAAATCGCGGTTTTCGACAACACGCGCTCTTCAAGCCACGCGTGTCCGCCTGACGAGCAGGAAACGCGAAGGGTCTGGTACGGCAACCCAGGTTCAGTAACCGAGCCTGGCCGGACGGAACCCGTCGCGACCTGCCCGGCAAGCTTAGCGCGCGCGGAGCACGACTGCACTCACGGTTGGGTGAATTGCGCACCCGCACGGATTTGTGCGTTGCATCACCCAAACCGAACATAGGCGCCGGATGCTTGTCGGTTTGCCAGCACCGGCAATCACACCAATTCGGGCACCTCTATTGCTCTATTGACGCCGGATTAGGCTGGGATCATTTTAGACGCAGACGCCCTTAGAGTTGAAGGTCGCGAGCGTTCTCTTGATTTCGCGATCGGTGGACTGGGCGAAGCAAGAGGCCGGCGATGGCATATGCCAAGAAAGGCCAGCCATCGCGACCGACATGAGCTCCGCCCTGGATTCGTATCCGTAGCCTTCGATGGCAAGGATGGATCAGGATGGCTGTCGCACTGATACTGCTTCTGGTCGCGATCGGCTCGGTGCTGTTTCACATCTACAGCCCGTGGTGGTGGACGCCGATCGCCACGAACTGGGCCTATATCGACCACACGATCAACATCACGTTCTGGATCACGGGCTTTGTTTTCGTCGCCGTGATCGCCTTCATGGCTTACTGCGTCTTCCGCTTTCGCCATAGAGAGGGAAGAAGGGCTGACTACAATCCGGAAAACAAAAGGCTCGAATGGTGGCTGAGCGTCGGGACCGGCGTCGGCGTCGCGGCCATGCTGGCGCCTGGCCTCGTGGTCTGGCACCAGTTCGTGACGGTGCCTGCGGATGCCACCGAGATCGAAGTCATGGGCCAGCAATGGCAGTGGAGCTTCCGCCTTCCGGGCAAGGATGGGCAGTTGGGCACATCCGATGTCCGCAACATCGCTTCCGACAATCCGATGGGGCTCAATCGTGACGACCGGCACGCGCAGGACGATGTCGTGATCGAGAGCGGCGACCTGCACCTTCAAGTCGGAAAGCCGGTCAAGGTTCTCCTCCGCTCGGTTGATGTCCTGCACGATTTCTACGTGCCCGAATTCCGAGCCAAGATGGACATGGTTCCAGGCATGGTGACCTATTTCTGGATCACGCCGATCCGAACCGGAACGTTCGATGTCCTCTGTGCGGAGCTTTGTGGCACTGCTCACTATCAAATGCGGGCCAAGGTCATCGTCGACGAAGAGCGTGAATATCACGCTTGGCTGGAGCAACAAAAAACGTTCGCAGAATTATCGCCGGCAAAAGCCGTCGTGAAGACGACGTACCAATCCGGCAGCAAGTAGCAAGCTGCCGCCGAAGATAGATCGGGCGCAAGAGGCCAGCGCCTCCCCCCGATGGAACGACCGAGGAGGTTCTATGGTCGATGTTCCATATGAAGGGATCCCCGGCATCCCGCCTGCCGAAGTACCTGACGTCGAGCTCTATCATCCGCGGAGCTGGTGGACACGATATGTGTTCTCGCAGGACGCCAAGGTGATCGCCATTCAGTATTCGCTGACGGCCACGGCCATCGGGCTGGTGGCCCTGGTGCTGTCGTGGCTGATGCGGCTGCAACTGGGATTCCCCGGCACGTTCTCTTTCATCGATGCCAACCAGTACCTCCAGTTCATCACCATGCACGGCATGATCATGGTGATTTACCTGCTCACCGCATTGTTCCTGGGCGGCTTCGGCAACTACCTGATCCCGCTGATGGTCGGCGCCAGGGACATGGTCTTCCCCTATGTGAACATGCTGAGCTACTGGATTTACCTGCTCGCAGTCCTGGTGCTTGCCTCGACATTCTTCGTGCCCGGCGGCCCCACCGGCGCCGGTTGGACGCTGTACCCGCCGCAAGCAATCCTTTCAGGAACGCCCGGGCAGGATTGGGGCATCCTTCTCATGCTCGCGTCCCTGATCCTGTTCATCATCGGCTTCACCATGGGCGGGCTGAATTATGTGGTCACAGTGTTGCAGGCTCGCACGCGCGGCATGACCTTGATGCGCCTGCCCCTGACGGTGTGGGGCATTTTCACGGCGACCGTCATGGCGCTCCTCGCGTTCCCTGCATTGTTCGTTGCCTCGGTCATGCTGCTGTTCGACCGTCTCTTGGGAACCAGCTTCTTCATGCCCGCCCTCCTCGAGATGGGCACGCTATCGAAACATGGCGGCGGCAGCCCGTTGCTCTTCCAGCACCTGTTCTGGTTCTTCGGTCATCCCGAAGTCTACATCGTTGCCCTGCCCGCCTTCGGCATCGTCTCCGATCTGATCAGCACGCATGCGCGCAAGAACATCTTTGGTTATCGCATGATGGTCTGGGCGATCGTAGCCATCGGCGCGCTCAGCTTCATCGTATGGGCGCACCACATGTATGTGAGCGGCATGTTCCCGCAATTCGGGTACTTCTTCGCCACCACGACGCTCATCATCGCAATCCCCACCGCGATCAAGGTCTACAACTGGGTGCTGACCCTGTGGCGCGGCGACATTCATCTCACGGTGCCGATGCTGTTCGCCCTCGGCTTCATCGTCACCTTCGTGAACGGCGGGCTCACCGGCCTCTTCCTCGGCAACGTCGTCGTGGACGTGCCCCTCTCGGATACCATGTTCGTGGTCGCCCATTTCCACATGGTGATGGGCGTCGCGCCGATCATGGTCGTGCTCGGCGCGATCTATCATTGGTACCCAAAGGTCACGGGGCGGATGCTGAACGAGGCCATGGGAAAGTTTCACTTCTGGGTCACCTTCCTCGGCGCCTACCTGATCTTCTTCCCCATGCACTATCTTGGACTGCTCGGGGTCCCGCGCCGGTATTTCGAACTCCTGGATACGACGTTCATCCCGTCCTCGGCCCATTCACTCAACGCCTTCATCTCCGTGGTGGCCTTGATCGTCGGCTTTAGCCAGATGGTGTTCCTGTTCAACCTTGTCTGGAGCCTGTTCAAAGGTGAGGCCTCAGGCGGCAATCCGTGGCGGGCGACGACGCTGGAGTGGCAGACGCCGGAGACGCCCCCAGCGCACGGCAACTGGGGCAAGGAGCTCCCTGTCGTGTACCGCTGGGCCTATGATTACAGTGTGCCCGGTGCCGTGGAGGACTTCATTCCGCAGAACCAGCCGCCGCGTGCGACTCAGCTCGTTCAGGGAGCTGCTTCGTGAGCGCCATCATCCTGTTCCTGGCTGTGCTTGCGGTGATCGCCGGATGGTGGCTGTCGCAGCAGCGCCTGACGGCGAAGCCCTGGCTGGAGGAAGGCCCGGCCGGTGACTTCCCCGGCGGCGATGCCATAACCTGGCCGGCAGCGAAGATCGGACTTGGCGTGTTTCTCGCGGTCGCGAGCGCCTTGTTCATCCTCTTCATCAGCGCCTACTCGATGCGCATGAGCGTGGTGGACTGGCGGCCGCTGCCGGTGCCGCGGCTGCTGTGGGTCAACACGGGCGTCCTGGTCCTGAGCAGTGTCGCGCTGCAATGGTCGAACGTGGCCGCGCGCCGACACGATACCGAAGGCGTCATGATCGGTCTGCTCGCGGGCGGAGCATCTGCCGTGATCTTCCTCGCCGGGCAGCTCCTGGCCTGGCAACGGCTCGGGGCTGCGGGATATTTCGTGGCGTCCAATCCATCGAATTCCTTCTTCTACCTGTTGACCGCAGTGCACGGGCTGCATCTGACGGGCGGTCTGGTGGCCTTGGGCCGAACCTCGGCCAAGATGTGGCGCGGCGCCGAGATCGCAGACATGCGCTTGAGCGTGGAGCTGTGCGCCATCTACTGGCACTTCCTGCTGTTGGTCTGGCTTGTCCTGCTCGGTCTTCTCACCGGCTGGACCGACGATTTCGTCGACATCTGCCGCCAATTGCTGAGCTAGGGAGGCGAGACCAGATGGCTGAGACCGTGCTGACAAATCCGGGCCAATCGCCTGCGCGGCTTGAAGGCTGGCGCGGCATCGCCGCCGACTGGGCGTCCGATCAGCGCGCCTTCAAGAACGTGTCCTGGGGCAAGGCCATGATGTGGATCTTCCTCCTCAGCGACACCTTCATCTTCAGTTGCTTCCTGCTCTCCTACATGACGGCGCGCATGTCGACGACCGTGCCGTGGCCCAATCCCAGCGAAGTCTTCGCCCTCGATATCGGGGGCAACCACATGCCCCTGATCCTGATCGCCATCATGACCTTCGTGCTGATCAGCAGCAGCGGTACGATGGCGATGGCCGTCAATTTCGGCTACCGCCGCGATCGCGTGAGAACCGCAATCCTGATGCTGGTCACTGCAGCCTTCGGCGCGACCTTCGTCGGAATGCAGGCCTTCGAATGGACCAAGCTGATCATGGAGGGCGTCCGGCCCTGGGGCAATCCATGGGGCGCCCCGCAGTTTGGTGCGAGCTTCTTCATGATCACCGGCTTCCACGGCACCCATGTGACGTTCGGTGTGATCTTCCTGATCGCCATCGCGCGAAAGGTCTTTCGTGGCGACTTCGACGTCGAGAGGCGCGGCTTCTTCACGAGCCGAAGGGGGAATTACGAGATCGTCGAGATCACGGGCCTGTACTGGCACTTCGTCGATCTCGTGTGGGTGTTCATCTTCGCATTCTTCTATCTTTGGTGAGGTCGGCGCATGACAAACGCGGCGGTACACATGGAAGAGCGGCTCCACGCTCCGGCGCACGGCGCAGTCGCAACGGAAGCCGTTCACGCCGAGGGGCAACAGCACCCGATCAAGCTCTACCTCGTGGTCTGGGGCTGGTTGTTCGTCCTCAGCACGTTCTCCTACCTCGTCGACTACTTTGGCCTGCATGGCTATCTGAGGTGGTCGCTGATCCTGCTGTTCATGATGTTGAAGGCCGGCCTGATCGTCGCCGTCTTCATGCACATGGCCTGGGAGCGGCTGGCCTTGACCTATGCCATCCTGCTGCCGCCGGTCGTGGTATTCGTATTTGTGGCGATCATGGCGCTCGAATCCGAATACACGCACTTCCTGAGGGTGCTGTTTTTCGCAACCCCGTCATAGCGCCTGCCGTCGCTCAGGCTAGGCTTCACCCCTCGAATGCGTCGATTGACGCCGTGCTTCCACGTGACACCAGCGCCTCATCCGTCGCCGGCAACGGCTGGCCCTTGTCGCGAAAACGGTTGGTGATGGGATAACGGCGGTCGCGGCCGAAATTCTTCGGTGTCACCTTCACCCCAGGCGCGGCCTGGCGGCGCTTGTATTCGGCGACGTTGAGCAGATGATCGATCCGGATCACCGTCTCGCGGTCGAAGCCGGCGGCGATGATCTGGTCGAGCGGCTCCTCGCGCTCGACCAGGCGCTCCAGGATGGCATCGAGCACGTCGTAAGGCGGCAACGAGTCCTGATCGGTCTGGTTCTCGCGCAGCTCCGCGGTCGGCGGGCGCGTGATGATGTCGGGCGGGATCACCTCGCCGGCAGGGCCGAGCGCGCCCTCCGGCTTCCAGGAATTGCGCAGGCTTGCCAGGCGGAACACCTGCGTCTTGTAGATGTCCTTGATCGGGTTGAAGCCGCCGTTCATGTCGCCATAAAGCGTGGCGTAGCCGACCGACATCTCCGACTTGTTGCCGGTCGTCACCACCATCAGCCCGGTCTTGTTGGAGATCGCCATCAGCAGCGTGCCGCGGGTGCGGGCCTGGAGGTTCTCCTCGGTGATATCGGGCGGCAGGTTCTTGAAGATGCCGGACAGGATCGTCTCGAACCCGGTCACGGCTTCGGCGATCGGCAGCACCTCGTAGCGGATGCCGAGATGGCCGGCGAGCTCGCCGGCATCCGCGATCGAATGCGGCGCGGTGTAGCGGTAAGGCAGCATCACGCCATGCACCTGGTCGACGCCGAGCGCGTCGACCGCGATCGCCGCGCAGAGCGCCGAATCGATGCCGCCGGAGATGCCGAGCAGCACGCCTGGAAAGCCGTTCTTGGCGACGTAATCGCGTAAGCCCAGCACGCAGGCGGCGTAGTCGGCCTTGTCGCGCTCGGGCAGCTCGGCGATCGGCCCGCTGCAGCGCCAGTCGTCGCCGTTTCTGCTGAAGCGCAGCGTGACGATGCCTTCTTCGAAGGCCGGCAGCTGCGCCGCGAGCGAGAGATCGCCATTGAGCGCGAAGGATGCGCCGTCGAACACGAGCTCGTCCTGGCCGCCGACCTGGTTGAGATAGACCAGCGGCAGCCCGCTCTCTGTGACGCGCGCCACCGCGACCGACAGGCGCACGTCGTTCTTGTCGCGGGCGTAAGGCGAGCCGTTCGGCACCAGGATGATCTCGGCGCCGGTCTCGGCCAGCGTCTCGACCACGTTCTCGTAATCCTCGGACTCTTCCAGCCAGATGTCCTCGCAGATCGGCACACCGATGCGCACGCCGCGCACAGTGACGGGACCGGCGGCAGGGCCGCGCGAAAACAGCCGCTTCTCGTCGAACACGCCGTAATTCGGCAGGTTGCACTTGAAACGCAGGCTCGCGATGCGCCCGCCGTCGAGCAGCGCACAGGCATTGTAGAGCATGCCCTCCTCGACCCAGGGCGTGCCGACCAGCATCGCAGGCCCGCCATCGGCGGTCTCGCGCGCGAGGCTTTCGATCGCGGCGCGGCAGGCGGCCTGGAAGGCGGGCTTCTGCACCAGGTCTTCCGGCGGATAGCCGGCGATGAACAGTTCTGGAAACAACACGAGATCGGCGCCGTCGGACTTGGCCTGCGCCCGCGCCGCGCGCGCCTTGGCCGCATTGCCCTCCACGTCGCCCATGGTCGGATTGAGCTGGGCGAGCGTGACCGCGAATGTGTCGAGACGTTCGGTCATCGCGCGCTCGCTTTCACCTCTCCCGAAGGGAGAGGTCGAATTGCATCGGAGATGCAATTCGGGTGAGGGGTTACGGTGTCTCGTGGGAGCTGAGCCCCCTCACCCGATTTGAGCTCGACGATGCTCCGCATCGCGAGACACAAATCGACCTCTCCCCGTTGGGGAGAGGTGAAGGGACCTCGGACACCCACGCGCAATGGATTGTCTCCGCGCTCTAGAGGAACCCCAATCGCTCGATGATGGCAATGATCCAGAACGCGCCGGTCATCAAGAGCGCAACGCCAACCGCGGCCGAGCCCATGTCCTTGACTCGGCCGATCTGCTTGTCGTGATCCAAGGTCAGCCGGTCGGCGAGCTTCTCGATCGCGGTATTGAGCAACTCGACCGTCAGCACGAAAGCGACAGAGCACACCAATTCGACCGCGCGCATCGCCGTGGCGCCGATGAACCAGGCGAGCGGCACCGACAGCAGCAGCGCAAAAATCTCCTCGCGGACCGCCTGCTCCGACCGGAACGCAAAGGCCAGCCCGTTGCGGGAATTGATCGTGGCCTTCCAGATCCGCAGCAAGGTCTTACAGCCCCGCTGCGGCCGGAATCGGCTGAGCCTTGCCGGCGCGCTCCTGCTTGAGCAGCTCGGCGACCAGGAACGCCATATCGATGGATTGCTCGGCGTTGAGGCGGGGATCGCAGACCGTGTGGTAGCGGTCGTTGAGATCCTCGTCCGTGATCGCGCGGGCGCCGCCGAGACATTCGGTGACGTCCTGGCCGGTCATCTCCAGATGCACGCCGCCAGCATGGGTGCCCTCGGCGGCGTGGACCGCGAAGAACGACTTGACCTCGGACAGGATGCGGTCGAACGGGCGAGTCTTGTAGCCGGACGTCGAGGTGATGGTGTTGCCGTGCATGGGATCGCAGGACCAGACCACCACCCGGCCCTCGCGCTTCACGGCACGGACCATGTTCGGCAGATGCTCGCCGATCTTGTCGGAGCCGAAGCGGCCGATCAGCGTCAGCCGGCCCGGCTCGTTGTCGGGATTGAGCACGTCGATCAGCTTCAGCAGCTCGTCCACCTTGAGCGAGGGGCCGCACTTCAGCCCGATCGGATTCTTGATGCCGCGGAAATATTCGACATGGCCGTGATCGAGCTGGCGGGTGCGGTCGCCGATCCAGATCATGTGGCCCGAGGTCGCGTACCAGTCGCCGGTGGTGGAATCGACGCGGGTCATGGCCTGCTCGTAGCCGAGCAGCAGCGCCTCATGGCTGGTGTAGAAATCGGTGGCACGCAGCTCCGGATGGCTCTCGAGGTCGAGGCCGCAGGCGCGCATGAAGTTGAGCGCGTCCGAGATGCGGTCGGCCAGCTCCTTGTAGCGGCGTGACTGCGGGCTATCCTTGAGGAAACCCAGCATCCATTGATGCACGCTGCCGAGATTGGCGAAGCCGCCGGTGGCGAACGCGCGGAGCAGGTTCAGCGTCGCGGCGGACTGGCGATAGGCCATCAGCTGGCGCTGCGGATCGGGAATGCGCGCTTCGCTGGTGAAGGCGATGTCGTTGACGATGTCGCCGCGATAGCTCGGCAGCTCGACGCCATTCACCTTCTCGGTCGCCGACGAGCGCGGTTTCGCGAACTGGCCGGCGATGCGGCCGACCTTCACCACCGGCACCGCGCCGGCATAGGTCAGCACCACCGCCATCTGCAGCAGCACGCGGAAGAAGTCGCGAATGTTGTTGGCGCCGTGCTCGGCGAAGCTCTCGGCGCAGTCGCCGCCCTGCAGCAGGAAGGCCTCGCCGGCCGCAACGCGGCCCAAGGCCTTCTTCAGATTGCGCGCCTCGCCTGCGAACACCAGCGGCGGAAAGGTCGCAAGCTGCGCCTCGACGTCGGCCAGAGCCTTGGCGTCGGGATATTCGGGCACCTGTAGCACCGGCTTGCTGCGCCAGGACTCGGGCGTCCACCGCTCGGACATCGCAATCTCTCCGTGAAGCAAAAACCACAACCTGATCTAGGGGTTGCGAGGGCCGCCTTATACACAGGCCGGCCACGCCCCGCCAGTTGTAAATCCATTTCGCAGCGCAAACCCTTGCGGCCAAAGCCGAATTCGCATTTGCTTGGGCAGGCTTGAGGAATCCGACAGGACACCGACCGCCATGGGCGAGGCACTGGATGACGTTTTCATCGACGAGATCAGCTTCCCGGCAGCCGACGGCTATGCCCTGACCGGCACCCTGTTCCTGCCGCGCGGCGCCAAGCGCCATGCCGTCCTGATCAATTCGGCGACCGCCGTGCCGCGAAAGATTTATCGGGGCTTTGCCTCCTACCTCGCCCATCGCGGCTGCGCGGTGCTGACCTACGATTATCGCGGCATCGGCGATTCCCGCCTGCCGGCGATGGTCGGCTACAACCAGCCGAAATCGCTGGTCGGCTTCAAGGCCTCGATGTCGGACTGGGCGGCGCTCGACGTCACCGCCGCGGTCAGCTGGATGCGCGAGCGCTATCATGCCCTGCCGCTCGCCTATATCGGCCATTCCTTCGGCGGCCAGGCGCTCGGGCTGATCGCGAATAACAGCGATATCTCGCGCGCGGCCTTGGTGGCCTCGCAGGCCGCGACATGGCGGTTGATGACCTCGCCGGAAAAATACCGGGTCTACGCCTTCATGAATTTTGTCGGTGTGCCGCTGGTCAAAGCACTCGGTTACGCACCGGGCTGGGCCGGTATTGGCGAGGATTTGCCCAAGGGCGTCTTCCTGCAATGGACCGAATGGGTCTCGAGCCCGCGCTATCTGTTCGATTCAAAGCTGCCGGCACTCGAGAACTTCGCCAGGTTCAAGGGCGAGCTGCGCTCGCTATGTTTCTCCGACGATCCCTGGGCGACGCGGCCCGCGGTCGAGCTGCTCGCGAGCGGATTCACTGCGATCAAGCCGGAGGTGCTGATGGTCAAACCGTCCGACGTCGGCGCCAAGGGAATAGGCCATTTCGGCTTCTTCCGCCCCGAGCACCGCGACACGCTGTGGCGCGGCGTCGCGGAATGGATTCAGGGGGAATGAGGCTGCGTCAGCGGATGATCGTCGTCAGCGACGAGTAGCGCCGGTTCGGCTTGGCGTCGCTAGGTGCGAACTGCGCGAAGGCGTCGCTGACGCGCACCGCCGGCGGCGTGTCGCTCGCGAACCGAAACTCCTTCGGCCGCGGTGCGTAGAAGCTTGCGCGGTAATAAGCGTCGTCGAAGCGCGCCTCGCCGACGCCGAACAATGCGTCACAGACCAGCAGGAGCGCGTAGACTCCCGCGACCGCTGCGACGATCTCCCTGAGAATTGTCATGCCCGATGCCCTGCCCTTTGCGGGCAGGATGCAGATCGGTTCCAAAGGCCTGGTTTAAGGCGCCCGGCTTCTTGTCGGCAGCGTTTGCCGGCACTGAACCGATTGCAGACAATTTTATCGATCTCGAAAGAGAGCTCGCCCAACCGGACGATCAGGCGGGCTCCAGGATTGGCCGCTCGGGAGGTATTGGGCGGCCAGCTTATCAGCCGTGCTCGGCCGCCTTGCGATGGCCGCTCTCGCTGAGGCGGTCGACCCAGGCGATGCCGACCGCCGAGACGATGAAGGTCATATGAATAAGCACCTGCCACATTACCCCGCTCTCGGTGAAATTGCTGCGGGTCGTGCCGAGATTGCCGGCCTCGATGAAGGTCCTGAGCAGCGAGATCGAGGAGATGCCGATGATCGCCATTGCGAGCTTGATCTTGAGCACGCTGGCATTGACGTGACCGAGCCATTCCGGCTCGTCCGGATGGCCGCTGAGGTTCAGCCGGGAAACGAAGGTCTCGTATCCACCCACGATTACCATGATCAGAAGGTTCGAGATCATGACGACGTCAATCAGCCCGAGTACGACCAGCATGATCTGCTGCTCGCTGGCGTCGAATGAATGCAAGACGAGGTGCCAGAGCTCCTTCAGGAACAACAGCACATAGACGGACTGGGCGACAATGAGGCCAACATAGAGCGGCAGCTGCAGCCAGCGCGAGCCGAAGATCAGCTTCGGAAGCAGGCCGACCGGCGGCAACGGCGCGGCCCGCGCCGAAGGTGCTTTGGGTTCAGACGTCATTGATCACTCCGGACTGCGGTAGATTGTCGCCTCAGAGACTCGCAATCACCGGTGCAAGTTCCAGCGTGCCGCGATAGATCATCTCAAACGAGACGTAAAGGATGATGGCGAGGCCGACATAGGCCACCCAGCGCTGCTTCTGGAGCAAACGGCCAAGCAGATCCGCGGCAACGCCCATCATCCCAACCGACAAGAGCAGGCCGAAGGCCAGGATATAGGGATGCTCCCGCGCGGCGCCCGCGACCGCGAGCACGTTGTCGAGCGACATCGACACGTCGGCGGCGACGATCTGCACCGCCGCTTGGCCGAAAGTCTTCTGCGTTACCGGCTGCTGTACCGGCGCAGCACCTGCGCCGTTACTATCGAATGCGAGTTCTTTCGAATGCGCGGCCTGCTCGCGCAGCTCGCGCCACATCTTCCAGCAGACCCAGAGCAGCAACACGCCGCCGGCGAGCAGAAGGCCGATCACTTGCAGAAGCTGGGTCGCAACGCCGGCGAAGGCGATACGCAGTGCGGTGGCAGCGGCGATACCGACGATGATGGCGCGGCGGCGCTGCTCGGCCGGCAGGCCGGCAGCCGCAAGGCCGATGACGACGGCATTGTCGCCGGCGAGCACGAGATCGATCAGGATGACTTGAAACAGCGCGGACAGCGCTTCGGCGGTGATGAGTTCAGTCATGATTGATCATTCCTAGAGGCAGACGGATCGAGCCAATGCGGCTTGCGCCGCTCGATCCAGTCGAAGACTTTTGAACGGGAGGAGCGCAGCGCAGGCACGTCCTCGGCGAGCAGAGCAAGGCCGAGCGGCAGCATCCAGACGCCGAGCACCGGGAGGATGGAGAGCACACCGCCGACGACCAGCAGCGTGCCCGAGGGGATCCTGACCCAGCGGCTGGACGGCTTGAGCAGATAGGTCAGGGTGTCGCTCATGCGCGGCGGCAGGCGGTCGACGAGCTTGGCCAGGCGCGGGTCTCCACCAGCGATCTGCTCGGTGTTCCCCTCGGTTTGCCTGGCGCGCTCGTTCGAAATCGTGCTCATGCTTACCCCTTCGAGGCGGCCTGCAGCTTGGGGCCCGGCGCACTCGCCCCGACCGGCTTCGCGCGCGGCAGCACCAGCGTCAGCAAGCGCAACAATTTAATCGCCTGGACTTCGTGGGGATGTACGTCCTCGTCTGCGGCAGCAACGCGCTCCGACAGCTCCACCAGATGCGACGACAGCGGCAGGTTCGAAACCGGTCGCAGCGTATCGATCACGACGTTGGCAAAATCCGGCTCTTCGAGCCGTTCGGCGAGTTCGTCGAACATCGCACGGAGCCGTTCGTCGCCGATGTGCGGCGCCAGCTTGCGGTCTCTGATGAAACGGATCACCTCGTCGCGTTCGACGGGTGAGACGCGCCGGTCAGCAACCGCTACCAGGGCGCCCACGATCACCACGGCCGCCGCGGCCTGCTCATTCAGGCTGGACGGTTCCGTGATCTCGATCGAATTTGAGGACTTGGTTCCGGACATCGTAGCTCCCTTAACTTGCGAAATAGCCGCACGGAGCTGCGATGGGGACGAATGGTCGGAGAAAACGAAACAGGGGGCCCGACAATCGGCCGATCCATCGCATTCGCGCGGGACTGGTCATCCGACATCGCGAGGTTTGCCGACGAACGTCGACGTCCTCGCCAGAGGGGCCCGGATTCTTGTTCGCTTCAGAATTATAGGTACGCCTGTCGGAATCAAGGCGGACCGGCTGCGACCAGCCGCCGCATCCGTTCGGCGTTGCGGGATCGGTCATGCAACCCTTTCGCAGCTGGAACCATGCGTCCGTGACAGGTGTTGATGCACCTCGCGACGCATCAAACCGCCTGGCAGGAACCCGCATGTGCCGCTGGATCGCATACCGGGGCGAAACCACCTCGTTCGAGCCTTATGTCACCGAACCCGAGCATTCGCTGATTGCGCAGAGCATCCGCTCGCTTCAGTCCACGGCGGGCTCGAACGGAGACGGCTTTGGTCTCGGCTGGTATGGCGAGCACCCCGAGCCGGGCCTTTATCGCGAGACGCGCCCGGCGTGGTCGGACGAAAACCTGCGCTACCTCTGCCGGCATCTGCACTCGCATCTGTTCTTCGCTCATGTGCGTGCCGCAACCGGCACGGCCGTGACGCGGCAGAATTGTCACCCCTTTGCCTGCGGGCACTGGATGTTCATGCACAACGGGTTCGTCGGGAGCTGGAATCGGCTGCGGCGCAAAGTCGAGGCGCTGATTCCCGATGCCTACTATCCGTCGCGGCTGGGCACGACGGATTCGGAAGCCGTGTTCCTGGCCATGATGGGGGCCGGTCTCGAGCACGATCCGCTCGGCGCGACACAGTCCGTGCTGCAATCCCTCCTCGGATTCGTCAATGAAGGCGGGCTTCGCGAACGGCTGCGCTTTACCAGCGCGATTGCCAACGGCCGCGACCTCTACGCATTTCGGGTCTCGGTGAACGATGCCGCGAACACGCTCTACTTCCGCGAGGACGGCGGGCAAGTCATCGTCGTCTCCGAGCCGTTCGATAAGGAATCGGACTGGGCGGAAGTCCCGCCGAACCACGCCCTGATCGCGCGAGCGTCCGAAGCCGTCAAAATTGTTCCGTTCGACCCTGCAATTTCCAGTACATTGGGTGCGGAACCGGCCACAATCAGACGGATTATCGCCCGCAGGTAATGACCGCGCCGGTGGCCAATGACATTTGCTTCAGACGTTTCAAAGCTGCTGCGTCTTGCCCCCTCCGAGGACAAGCAGCATGTCGTCATCCGTTCTGCCGGCGGCGGCGGCAATCCGGCGGAATATTCCTTCGGCATCGAGGAGGAATACTTCCTCGCTGACCGCCGCAGCTTCGAGGTCGCGATTCGCACGCCCAACGAGCTGTTCGAATCGGCAAACTGGTCGACCGGCGGCCAGGCCATGCGCGAGATGCTGCAATCGCAGCTCGAGGTCGCAACCAACGTTCATGTCGACGTGAACGACGCGCGCGAGGAGCTGCGCTTCCTGCGACGCGAGGTCGCGAACGTCGCTGCGCAATACGGCTTTGTGATCATGGCCTGCGGCACGCACCCGAGCGCAGTCTGGCGCATGTCGCAGCCCAGCCCGAAACCGCGCTACGAGGAGATGATCGAGGATCTGCGCAGCATCGGCCACCGCAACATGATGTGCGGCATGCATGTGCACGTGCAGCTGCCGGATCCCGAGAAGCGCATGGCGGTGATGCGGGCCATGCTGCCGCATCTGCCGCTGTTCATCGCGCTGTCGACGTCCTCGCCGTTCTGGAATTCGCACAAGACCGGATTGAAGGGCTACCGCCTCGCGGCTTATTCCGAGCTGCCGCGCACCGGCCTGCCCGAATTGTTCGAAGGCAAGCAGGATTTCGACGCTTATGTCGGCGCGTTGCAGCGCTCCGGCGTGATCCCGGACGAAAGCCACATCTGGTGGGCAATGCGCCCCTCCATGAAGCATCCGACGCTGGAGCTTCGCGCGCCCGACACCTGCACCTTCGTCGACGACGCGGTTGCCATCGCCTCGCTCTACCGCTGCCTGACGCGGCATCTCTATCTGCGCCCTCAGCTGTCCCGGGAGGTCACTGCGGTCGAGCGCGCGATCGCGGTCGAGAACAAATGGCGCGCCCAGCGCTACGGCACCGACTGCATCTTCGCCTCGAAGGACGGACCGGTGACGATCTCGGAGCTGCTCACGCGAGTGATCGACGACATTGCGGAGGACGCAGCCGCACTGAACTGCTCCGCCGAGATCGAACACTGCCGCACCATCGTCGCGCGCGGCAGCTCGGCGGAATTCCAGCTTCGCGCCTATCGCGAAAGCGGCGACGACATCGCAGCCGTGTCACAATGGATCGCTACCTCTACGCTGTCAGGAACGAGCGCGCCTGTGCATCGCAGCGCTCCTGCACCGTCATAGCGCCCGCGCAAGCTTGCGCGACGAAAATGCCACTCCTGAGTTACGGAGATCGTTGGAGAAGCGCATGAACCGCACCACACCCTGCCCCGGCTGCGGCCATGCGCTTGTGCCGATGCTGACGGCCCACGGCCACACGGAGCCGAGCTGCCTCTGGTGCGAAGGCTTCGACGCGCGCGCCATGGACATGGCGAAATGGGCAGGCAGCCCGTCCGGCAAGCCCGAGCCGGCGCTCCCGCGATCATTCGACTGAACCGTGCCGGGCGCCCGTCGCGGGCCGACTGCATGCGCTTTTGCAGGGCATGCCGACAAATTAGACAAGACAAGCCGCTGCGCCCACTGACGCTTGTCCGGAGAAGTCGGGCGAGTTCGGCGCCACCCATTGTCTAACCTCAGGTGCAATCTCGATTATTTGCGCGTCGCGTGCAGCCGGCGGACCAGCGCGCCGCATTGCGCTCCGGCTGGCCTGAAATTCGCAAGACCGCATCAGGCCAAGTCCCTGCCCGGCCAGATGAGGAGCGGCCAGTCACGTGCGCTCGGCTTCCGGGATGAATGGCCTCAGATCGGAGAATGCCATGAACGTGCATGCTGCCGGAGACATCAAATTCACCGGTCTCACCCATCCGAACGGCGCCCGGCTGCGCCTCAACGATCAGGACTTCGTGGCGATCGATCGCGACAAGAATGCGAATTTCGAGGCGACCTACCGGCCGCAGGCGCTCTACAACCGCGCCAACGAAGGCTTCCACGCCAACAACGAAACCTTCCTGCTGCACGAGGTCGCCACCAATCTGCCGATTTATCGGCCCGACACCGGCCCTACCGACTTCCATCTGCATCTGCCGCCGGGCGGCTTTCAGCTCGTGCTGGTCACTTCGGGCGCGTTCACCTTCGACTATGACGGCCGCTGGTACAATGTCGGCCCGGGCGCGGTGATGCTGCAAAGCGCGATCGTGCATCGCCAGCTGTTCTACACCTGGTCAGGCCTGTCGACCGAAGAGAATTTGAAGACGCCGCAGACGGTGGTGCCCGATCCGATCTCGATGGGCTATTCTGGCAAATTTCTCGAAGCCTTCATCACCGATCCCGCCACCTTTCCGAACCCGACCATTGTCGGCCCGGATCAGATCAATGAGGACGAAACGCCGCGCGTGGCCTGGAGCCATCCGCTGCATGACCGCCCGGCCGATGCCGGCTTCTGGCTTCAGGATCCCCTGGCGCTCGACGCACTGTTCAAGCCGCTCACCGATGGTTCTGTCAGATCGGCGATGCCGGTTTACATTCGCGACATCGGCATCGAGATTCCGAGCGGGCATCTCGTCACCGGCCACATCATCGCGACCGACCCGCGTGGCCACGCGCTCTTGCCGAAGAGCACGTCTGCCGCGGCGGACGCGACCTGTTTTGCCAAGGGCGAGGTCGTGATCTATCGCGTCATTCGCGGCACGGCCGAGTTCAAGAAGAAGTCCGGCGAGAGCTTTGAACTCTCTGCCGGCGACGTGGTGACGGCGGGGAAGGGTTCCATCAGC
The DNA here is from genome assembly GCF_020193615.1 of Bradyrhizobium sp. IC4059. NCBI lineage: Bacteria > Pseudomonadati > Pseudomonadota > Alphaproteobacteria > Hyphomicrobiales > Nitrobacteraceae > Bradyrhizobium > Bradyrhizobium sp. IC4059. The sequence continues at coordinate 174,807 of NZ_JADYVH010000002.1, read as the reverse complement.
CTCACGGGTCTCGGCGAAAACACGCAGGTCCTCCGCCTCGGCCTGCTCAAGGGCATGAACGAGCTGCGCAGCTGGACGGCGACGCAGCGCGACGAGATCGACGGCCTCGCCGGTCAGATCATCACGCAAAAGGACGTGCGTCCCCTGCGCACCGAAGGCAAGCCGGTCGGATATCTGTACGGCTGAGGCTACTCCGCCGCCTGCCGCACGTGCCGTGCGGTCGGGGTGCGCATGGTGACGAGCTCTTCGGCCGCGGTCGGATGCAGTGCGATGGTCGCGTCGAAATCGGCCTTGGTCGCCTTCATCTTCACCGCGATCGCGACGGCTTGCGTGATCTCGGCGGCGGCATCGCCGACAATGTGACAGCCGAGCACGCGGTCGGTCGCGCCGTCGACCACGAGCTTCATCAGCACGCGGGTGTCGCGGCCGGACATCGTCGCCTTGATGGGCCGGAACGTCGTCTTGTAGATGTCGACGTGGCTGAATTGCGCGCGCGCCTCGGTTTCCGTCAGGCCGACAGTGCCGACCTCCGGCTGCGAGAACACGGCCGTCGGGATATTGGCGTGGTCGACCTGCACCTCGCGCTTGCCGAACACCGTGTCGGCGAAGGCATGGCCCTCGCGGATCGCGACCGGCGTCAGGTTGAAGCGGTGGGTAACGTCGCCGATGGCATAGATGCTGTCGACCGAGCTCTTGGAGAAATGGTCGACCGCGATGCCGCCGTTGGCGGGATTGATGGCGACGCCGGCATTCTCCAGGCCGAGATTGGCGACGTTCGGATGGCGGCCGATCGCGAACATCACTTGGTCGGAGGCGAGGCTCGAGCCGTTCGACAGATGCGTGGTGAAGTCCTCGCCGTGGCGGTCGACCTTGGTCACGGTGCAGCCGGTGAGGATGGTGATGCCCTGCTTCTCCATCTCGGCGCGGACATGGGTCCGGACATCCTCGTCGAAGCCGCGCAGAATGTTGTCGCCGCGATAGATTACCGTCACATCGGAGCCGAAGCCGGCGAAGATGCCGGCGAATTCCAGCGCGATATAGCCGCCGCCCTGGATCACGATCCGCTTCGGCAGCCTCGCAAGATGAAACGCCTCGTTGGAGGAGATCACGTGCTCGATGCCGGGGATCGCCGCGCCATGGTTGGGCGCGCCGCCGGTGGCGATCAGGATGTACTTCGCCGTGACCTTCCTGTCGTTCTCGAGCAGGCGGACGGTGTGCTTGTCCTCGATCACCGCGCGGCTCTTGACGATCTGCGCGCCTGATTTCTCGACGTTGGCGGTGTAGGCCGCCTCCAGCCGCGCGATCTCCTTGTCCTTGTTGGCGATCAGCGTCGGCCAGTCGAAGCTGGCGGGCGGCACGGTCCAGCCGAAGCCGGCGGCGTCCTCGAGCTCGTGACGGACGTGCGAGCCGATCACGAACAGCTTCTTCGGCACACAGCCGCGGATCACGCAGGTGCCGCCCATGCGGTACTCTTCCGCGATCATGACGCGGGCGCCGTAGCCGGCCGCGATGCGGGCGGCACGGACGCCGCCCGAGCCGCCACCAATGACGAAGAGGTCGACGTCGAAATCAGCCATTATCCACTCCGACCCCTTATCAGGAACGAGCTTTCAGATAGGTGCGCTCAGATCTCCTTGCCACGCTTGCGCATCTCGGCACGGAAGGCGCCCATCACGGTTTCCGAGAAGTTCTGGGCCCAGCTGTTCATGAACGCCATGCTCTGCCCGATCGCGCGCGGCTCGGCATCGATCAGCTTCTTGCCCAGCGGCGACTTGTAGAAGGTGACGAGGTCCTTCAGCTCCTGCTCGGTGAACTCGCTGGCATAAATCTGCGCCATGCCTTCGCCGATCTCGCTCTGGCGGCCGTTGAGCTGCTGGGCCACGATCGGCGCGACCTCGTTGAGGTCCTTCTGGTAATTCAGGTTCTGCTGGATCAGCGCGCCCTTGGTCTTCTCGACCATGCCCGGCACGGCGCCCGCATACATCCCGGCGGCGTTCTTGATCTGCAGAATTTCCTTCGCTGCCGCAATCGCTGCGGGCGACGCCTTCGGCAGGGCCGGCGCCGCGGGAGCCTTCTGGCCCGCCTGCTGCGCGGCGACCGGGGCGGCCGAAAGGGCCAATCCCGCAGCGAGAGCCGCAGCCGGCAAGATTTTCAACACGTTCTTCATTCCTGGTCTCCTTTCGGCTTGCGCCGTTCAATCACGCGGATTCCGCCACCGCCCGCCAGAACGGCCGAGCTGGCCAAGCCGATGAACAGCCCGTGCTCGACCACACCGGGAATGGCGCTCAACGCCTTGGCGAGACCGGGGGGATCCGTAATACGTCCGAGCTGGGCATCGACGATCCAGTGGCCGCCATCGGTGACGAAAACGTGGCCGTCCTTGTCCCCGCCTTTGGCCTTGCGGACCGCCATTTGCCCGGAAACGCCGCATTCGGCAAATGCCTTTTCGATCGCGCGGCGCGTCGCACCGAGCCCGAACGGGATGACCTCGATCGGCAGCGGAAACTTGCCGAGCGTCGGCACCCATTTGCTGTCGTCGGCAATCACGATCATGCGGTCCGAGGCGGCCGCCACGATCTTCTCGCGCAACAGCGCGCCGCCACCGCCCTTGATCAGATTGAGCTCGGGATCGATCTCGTCGGCGCCGTCGATCGTGAGGTCGAGATGGTCGATCTCGTCCAGCGTCGTCAGCTTGACGCCGCAGCGTTCCGCATCGGCCCGCGTCGCCTCGGAGGTCGGCACGCCGATCACCTTGAGCCCGGCGGCAACGCGTTCGCCGAGCAGCTCGACGAAGTGCTTGGCGGTCGAGCCGGTGCCGAGCCCGAGCTGCATGCCGTCGCGCACCTCCTCCAGCGCACGCGCCGCAGCCTGCCGCTTCAACTGGTCCATGGTCACGTGTGCGCCTGCCTTGTGAAGTCTCGAACATGCGGCCGATTCCGGCCGGTTTCGGGCGCCTATGTAGCCTCGTTTTTCCCAGGAGAACAGGGCCTGGAACAGGGTCTGGGAACAGGCCTATAAGGTGATCTTATGGGCCCGCCCCTTGCGCGGATAGGACCAGGCCGGTAGCGCTTGGAAATCATGACCTTCTTCAAGACGACTTTCCCTCACACCATCGTCTTCGATCTCGACGGCACGCTTGTGGATACGGCACCCGACCTGATCACGGCCCTTAATTACGTGCTCGACCGCGAAGGCCTGCCGCCGGTGCCGATGGCCTCGGCCCGCAACATGATCGGCGCCGGTGCCCGCAAGCTGATCGAGCGGGGGCTGGAAGCGGAGGGCCGCACCGTCACGCCCGCGGACATGGACCGGATGACTGCGGATTTCATCGCGTACTATGCCGACCATATCGCGGTGGAATCTCGCCCCTTCGAGGGTCTCGAGGCCGCGCTCGACCAGTTTTCGGCGCAAGGCCACCGCCTCGCGGTCTGCACCAACAAGCTGGAATGGCTGTCGAAGCGCCTGCTGGACCAGCTCGACCTCAGCCGCCGCTTCGCGGCGATCTGCGGCGCGGACACTTTTGGCGTCCAGAAGCCCGATCCGACTATTTTTCGGGAGACGGTGGCCCGGGCCGGCGGCGACGTGAAGGCCAGCATCATGGTCGGCGATGCCGGAACCGATGTCGGTGTCGCCCGGCGGGCCGGCGTGCCCGTGATCGGGGTCAGCTTCGGCTACACCGACGTGCCGATCGCCGAGCTGAAGCCGGACCGCCTGATCCACCACATGCGCGACCTGCCGGCGGCCGCGATCAGCCTGATGACGGCAAGCAAAACAGCAACGCTTTGATAGGATTGCCATTTTCGCCGCCTCACATCCCGAATGGATGCATAGAGGGCTGACTTCACCGGCGCCGCGGGCGTTGCCGGCCGCACGCGGAACCCAGCTGCGAGCCGCACCGAACGAGCCGAAATCCCGCGCCAAGGGGGTCACATGCGTCAGTGCTGCACTCACGTATACCACCCGATTGTCCTTGCCGCGTCCGATGCTTAGATTGCGTCGACCGCACCGCTGCAGCAAAGGTGCGCCCGTCGCCATAAGTGAAGGCCTCTCGCATGACCGGATCCGCCGCATTGTCGACCCCGATGACCGATCCATTCGGGCGGACCATCACCTACTTGCGCGTCTCCGTCACCGACCGCTGCGACCTGCGCTGCTTCTACTGTATGTCCGAAGACATGACGTTCCTGCCCAAGGCGGACCTGCTGACGCTGGAGGAGCTCGATCGGCTCTGTACGGCCTTCATCGCCAAGGGCGTGAAGAAGCTGCGCCTCACCGGCGGCGAGCCCTTGGTCCGCCGCAATGTGATGTCGCTGGTGCGCTCGTTGTCGCGGCATCTGTCGAGCGGCGCGTTGAGCGAGCTGACGCTGACCACCAACGGCACCCAGCTTGCGAAGCACGCGCGGGAGCTCGCCGATTGCGGCGTCCGCCGCATCAACGTCTCGCTCGACACCCTCGATCCCAAGAAGTTTCGCGAGATCACCCGCTGGGGCGAGATCGACAAGGTGCTGGAGGGCATCGAGGCCGCGCGCGCCGCAGGGCTCGCCGTGAAGATCAACGCCGTGGCGCTGAAGAACCTCAACGAGGACGAGCTGCCTTCGCTGATGCGCTGGGCCCACGGCAAGGGCATGGGCCTGACGCTGATCGAGGTGATGCCGATGGGCGAGATCGGATCGGGCCGCATTGACCAATATCTGCCGCTGTCGCTGGTGCGCGCCCGCCTCGCCCAGCAGTTCACGCTGACGGATCTGGCCGAGAGCACCGGCGGTCCGGCCCGCTATGTCGGCGTCGCCGAGACCGGCGGCAAGCTCGGCTTCATCACGCCGATGACCCATAATTTCTGCGAATCCTGTAATCGGGTACGCATCACCTGCACCGGAACGCTGCACACCTGCCTCGGCCATGAGGATGCCTCCGATTTGCGCAAACCTCTGCGTGCATCGAGCGACGATCTATTGCTTGCGGATGCGATCGACCGCGCCATCGGGCTGAAGCCCAAGGGCCACGATTTCATCATCGACCGCCGCCACGACCGGCCCAGCGTCTCCAGGCACATGAGCGTCACCGGCGGCTAACTCCGTATAGTTGCGGCCCTATTCCCCTTAACTATCAACAAACTTCCGATTGACTGGCGGCACGCCCGCTGGTTTGGTGCGGCGGCCTCATGCCTGCGCGGCGAGATAAGCCACGCGCCATCTCGGCGCAGTCAAGACGGCCGGGGCACAATCGGGGGAGGACCTATCGTTGCAAGCGCTCCTTAAGCTGAGCAGCAGGATCGACGCGTTCACGCGCTGGACCGGCAAACGTATTGCGTGGCTGATCGTGCTCGCCGTTGTCATTTCGGCGGTCAACGCGATCATCCGCAAGACGTTCGACACCTCGTCCAATTCGTGGCTCGAGCTGCAATGGGTGCTGTTCAGCATCGTCTTCCTGCTCTGTTCGCCCTGGACGCTGCTCGACAATGAGCACATCCGCATCGACATCGTAAGCAACACGATGCCCAAGAAGGCGCGCAACGTCATCGACATCGTCGGTCACGTGTTCTTCCTCATTCCGATCTGCATCGTCATGATCGTCACGGGCGTGCCGTTCTTCCTGCGCTCCTTCCAGATCAACGAGCAATCCGGCAATGCCGGCGGCCTGCCGCAATGGCCCGCCAAAGCCCTGATCATGGTGGGGTTCGCCTTCCTTCTGGTCCAAGGCATTTCCGAGCTGATCAAGCGGATCGCGGTGATGCGCGGCTTGATACCGGACCCGCACGAATCGCAGGTGTCGGCGCTCGAAGCGGAAGTCGAGCATCTCGTTGAAGCGATCGAGAAGAAGTAGCCGTTGGCGACGGTGTAGGGGGAATCCATGACCGCATTCATCATCGCCAATATGGCGCCCATCATGTTCGTATCGCTGGTCGTCATGCTGCTGCTCGGCTATCCGGCGGCATTCTCGCTCGGCGCCGTCGGCCTGTTCTTCGCCATCATCGGCGTCGAGCTCGGCCAGTTTCACCCCGACTTCCTCCAGGCCTTGCCGGAGCGCGTCTATGGCGTGATGAACAACGACACGCTGCTCGCGATCCCCTTCTTCACCTTCATGGGATTGGTGCTGGAGCGGTCGGGCATGGCCGAGGACCTGCTCGACACGATCGGCCAGCTGTTCGGCACGATCCGCGGCGGCCTCGCCTATGCCGTGATCTTCGTCGGCGCGCTGCTCGCTGCGACCACCGGCGTGGTCGCGGCGTCCGTGATCTCGATGGGCCTGATCTCGCTGCCGATCATGCTGCGCTATGGCTATGATCGCCGCGTGGCCGCCGGTGTCATCGCCGCCTCCGGCACGCTCGCGCAAATCATTCCGCCCTCCCTCGTCCTGATCGTGATGGCCGACCAGCTCGGCAAGTCCGTCGGCGACATGTACGAAGGCGCCTTCATCCCGGGCCTCGTGCTTGCCGCCCTCTACGCCGGATACGCTTTCCTCGTCAGCATGATCTGGCCGAAGGCGGCGCCCGGCCTGCCGAAGGACGCCATCGGCTTCCGCGAGGAGAATGGCGATCGCGGCCTGGTCTCGCTCGGTGTGCTGTTTCTCGCCAGCTGCGCATTCGGATGGCTCATGATGCGCAATTCCAGCACTCGTGGCGCCGATTACGTGGTGCTCAGCATGTTCTACGGCATCATCTTCGCATTCGCCGTCGCCGTGCTGAACTGGGTGGTGGATAAGCTGACCGGATTCCGTTTCCTCTCGAAGATGGCGCAGCAGACCACCTTCGTGATGGTGCCGCCGCTGTTCCTGATCTTCCTGGTGCTGGGCACGATCTTCATCGGCATCGCCACGCCGACCGAAGGCGGTGCGATGGGTGCCGCCGGCGCCCTCATTCTCGGTGCCGTGAAGCGGCGGCTGAGCTGGGACCTGATCCGGCAGGCCACGGAATCGACCGCCAAGCTGTCGGCCTTCGTCGTGTTCATCCTGGTCGGCGCCCGCATCTTTTCGCTCACCTTTTACGGGGTCAACGGTCACGTCTGGGTCGAGCACCTGCTCACATCGCTGCCGGGCGGCCAGATCGGCTTCCTGATCTTCGTCAACGCGCTCGTATTCGTACTGGCCTTCTTCCTCGACTTCTTCGAGCTGGCCTTCATCGTGATCCCGCTACTGGGACCGGCCGCCGAGAAGCTCGGCATCGACCTGATCTGGTTCGGCGTCATTCTCGGCGTCAATATGCAGACCTCGTTCATGCACCCGCCGTTCGGATTCGCGCTGTTCTATCTCCGGTCCGTCGCGCCGAAGGAGCGATACACCGATCGGGTCACCGGCAAGCGGATGGACCCCGTCACCACCGGCCAGATCTATTGGGGTGCGGTGCCCTTCGTCGTCATCCAGATCATCATGGTCGGCCTCGTGATCGCGTTCCCGTCGATGGTGATGCACTACAAGGGCGTGCAGACGAACATCGATCCCAGCACGATCAAGATCGAGGTGCCGCAGATCGAGCTGCCTCCGCTGGATCTCGGCCCTCCGCAGAAGTAGTGCGACAACTGGTTCTAGCAGCGAGCGCCCACACCCTCTTCCCTTCTCCCCTTGTGGGAGAAGGTGGCGCGAACGCAGTTCGCGCCGGATGAGGGGTTTCTCTCCGCGCATTTTACTCGCCGTCGGACTCGCGGAGACAACCCCTCACCCGGCTTCGCTATCGCGAAGCCGCCCTCTCCCACCAGGGGAGAGGGTGCAGCACGGCCGCGTGACAAGCGCCGCGAACACAGGCATATCGGCTCCTTCTTCAACCGAAGGACTGTCCGCTCATGCCCCGATCGCACCTCGCTTCCACGTTCTTTGGAACGTTGATCGCCTCACTCTGGCTGGCATCTGCCGCAACGCTGGTGCACGCCGAGCCGGTCGCCAACGTCCATGCGCTGGCGCAGAAGGAACAGCAGCCGCTGCTCGACACGCTGCGCGATCTCGTCAACATCGAATCCGGCAGCAAGGACATCGAAGGCCTGAACCAGATCGCCGAGCGCATTGCCGGTCAGCTCAAGCAACTCGGCGGCACGGTGGAGATCCTGCAGCCGACTGACATCTATCGCCTCGACGACACCCCCGAAAAGATCGGGCCGGCCGTACACGCCGTGTTCAAGGGCACGGGGTCCAAGAAGATCATGCTGATTGCCCACATGGACACGGTGTACCTGAAGGGCATGCTGAAGGACCAGCCGTTCCGCATCGACGGCGACAAGGCCTACGGGCTCGGCATTGCCGACGACAAGCAGGGCATCGCGCTCATTCTCCATACCGTAGCATTGCTGCAGAAGCTGAACTTCAGGGATTACGGCACGCTCACAGTGCTCACGAACGGCGACGAGGAGATCTCCTCGCCCGGCTGGCGCAGCACCATCACCAAGCTCGCATCGGATCAGGACGTGGTGTTCTCGTTCGAAGGCGGCGGCGCCGACGGCACGCTGCGCCTCGCCACCAGCGGCATCGGCTCGGCCTATCTTACCGTGCATGGCAGATCGTCACATGCCGGCGCACGGCCCGAAGGCGGCGTGAATGCGCTGTACGAGCTCTCGCACCAGGTGCTGCAGATGAAGGACTTGTCCAAGCCCGAGCAGGGCCTGAAGCTGAATTGGACGGTGTCCAAGTCCGGAACCAACCGCAATGTGATCCCTGCCGAGGCGACGGCCCAGGCCGACGCGCGCGCCCTCAAGGTGTCCGACTTCGACGAGTTGCAGAAGGCGCTGCAGGACAAGATCAAAAATCGCCTGCTGCCCGATTCCAGAGTCGAGCTGAAGTTCGAGGTGCGGCGCCCGCCGCTCGAACCCAGTGAGGCCTCGCGCCGGGTGGCGGCCTATGGCAAGACGATCTATGGGGAGATCGGACTATCCCTCAAGGTCGACGAGAAGGCCATCGGCGGCGGCACCGACGCGGCTTTCGCCGCACTGCAATCCAAAGGAGCCGTGGTGGAAGGCATGGGCCTGTCGGCCTTCGGCGCGCACTCCAACGATGCCGAATATGTGCAGGTGGGCAGCATCGTGCCGCGGCTGTATCTGACGACACGCATGATCATGGACCTGTCCACCGGCAAGCTGAAATAGCGGCTCGGTCGCCGCGTTTCACTTTCAGGCTTGCCGCCCTCCACGGCGAACGAGACCGAGCGAAGCTGTTCCGTCAGGAACAGGAAGCGTTCAGAGATCGTCTTCGAAATGACGTCCGGCATATGCGATTGTGACGATCTCGACCTCTGTCTTCAGGACACGGAACGCGATCGTCACGCGCCGCTCGAATCCGACGGTACGCAGACCTGGAAGAAGATCGTCGCGACTGGTCCCACGTTTGGGAAAGGTGGCGAGAGCCATGCATGCCTTCTCGATACGGTCGATATAGCCGCCTGCAATTCGGTAGCCGGCACGTTCTGCGATGTACTCGTAAAGGCCGACCAGATCGGCCTCCGCCTCCGGTCGGAATACGACCTTAAGTGCCACGCTTGGCTGCCTTCACGTTTCTGGCGTGACGAGTCCGCAGGCGTTTGAAAACGTCGCTCGCAGCAACGCTTGGGCGAGGATCCTGGACCGAAGCTTGGACCTTGGCGGCCAGATATTCGTCAAGCGCGGCATCCTGACGATCGAGGGCGCGGAGGGCCGAGCGCATGACTTCGCTGGCAGAGGCATATTCGCCTGACTTCAGGCGGGCTTCCAGGCTCGCGCGCTGCGGGCCAAGAGTCACGGTGATCGGCTTGCTGGTCCGCATGTGGTTCCCCTTCAGTGCTCTACAACGCAAGATATGACAGTGTCATACATACCTCAAGCGCCATCCGGGCCTCCCTGCTCCGCGCACGGGAAAAGGTGCATTGTCATTGCCGGGCCAGTTCCTCCCCCATCGTGACCTTGTCCGCCAGCCGAAACCGCAGCGTGAACTCCGCACCGCCGCCGGGCAGGTTCTCCACCGACACCGTGGCGGCGTGATCATCCGCCACGGCGCGCACGATCGAGAGCCCCAGCCCCGCGCCGTCACTGCGCCGGCGGTCGGCGCGCCAGAAGCGCTGGAAGATCAGCTCGCGCTCAGCCTCCGCGATCCCCGGGCCGGAATCGCGCACCTGCACCGAACCGTCCTCCCCCACCTCGACCTCGACGGTGGTGCCCTCCGCCGTGAACTTGATGGCGTTTTCGGCAAGATTGAACACCGCGCGCTGCAGCATCTCCGAATTGCCGTGGATCAGGACCGGTGCTTCGGTGCCCTTCAGCGCGATGTCCTTGCGTTGCGCGATCGCGAACGGAGCGATCGAGCCGACCACCTCGGCACAGACGGCGCGCAAATCCGCGGTCTCGCCGGGATCGAGCACCAGGGTGTCGAGCTCGGCGATCTCAAGCAGTTGGGCGACGATCCGGCTCATCGCCTCGATGTCGGCATGCAGCGCCCGCCGTTCCGCGCCGTCGCCGAGCGTCTCGATCCGCGTGCGCAGGATCGCCAGCGGCGTGCGCAATTGATGCGCGGCATCCGCCGTGAACTGCCGCTGCACGCGAAAGCCGGCCTCGAGGCGGTCGAGCGCCTGGTTCACGGCGGTGACCAGCGGCACGATCTCGCGCGGAATCTGCTCGGTCGGCAGGCGAATGTCGGTGCGTGCAGGGCCGATGTTGCTGGCCTCCTGGGAGGCCTTCCACAACGGCGCGATCGCGCGGCGGAAGATGATGATGTCGATGGCAAGCAGGACCAGGAGGATCGGGACGGTGATCCACCCGACCCGCCGAAAAAAGTTCGAGACGATATCGTCGATGATGACGTCCCGGTGGGCCAGATCCTCGGCAACCTGGATGCGCACCGTCTTGCCGGCAACGTCTCGCGTGACGCTGGCGCCGGAGACGGTGTCGGAGAAACGGGAGGGCGCCGTCGCGGCGGAACGCCGGTGGGAGGAGAACAGCAACCTTCCGTCGGCATCGCGAATGTCGAACTGGTAGCGGCCGTAGGCGTCCGAATAAAGCCCCTTGAGGCTGTCGGGCAGGTTGAAGGTCAACGTGCCGTCCGGCTGCGCGACGATGCGCTCCGCCAGCACCTCGGCCTGCGCGCGCATGGCATCGCGATGCAGCTGGTCGATCTCGGAGTTGAGCAGCCAGAACAACACCAGCGGCAGGAAGATCGCGACCATCGCGACCGCGACGATGTGCAGAAACACGATGCGCGAGATCAGCGATTTGAAGGTCAGCGATCCGGCACGGCCCGCGGCGGGCACGCTATTTCTCCTCGGTCATGAGATAGCCGACGCCACGGATCGTATGGATCACGACCTTGGCGCCGTGTTCAGTCAGCTGCTTGCGCAGCCGCGACACGTAGACCTCGATCGCATTGGAGGCGACGTCGCCTTCGAGACCGAAGATGTGGTCCTCGACGTTCTTCTTCGGTACCACCCGCCCCTGCCGGCGCAGCAGGATCTCGAGCACCGAGGTCTCGCGCGCGGAGATGATCCGCGGCTGGTCGTCGACGAAGATCTGCCGGCTCTCGGTGTCGTAGACGAGGTTGGCGAGAGTGAGCGAGCGGCCGAGCAACTGGCCGGGGCGGCGCAGGATGGCCTCCAGCCGCGCCACCAGCTCCTCCATCGCGAACGGTTTTGCCAAATAGTCGTCGGCGCCGCTGCGCAGGCCGGTGACGCGGTCCTGCAAGCCGCCGCGCGCGGTCAGCACCAGCACCGGCAGCGGCTCCATCTTGAGGCGCAGCTCGCGCAGCACCGACAGGCCGTCGCCGTCGGGCAGGCCGAGGTCGAGGATCATCGCGGCATAGTTCACGCAGCTCACCGCCTCGCGCGCCTCGGCCGCGCTGCCCACGATGTCGCTCTCATAGCCGGCTGCGGCCAGCCCACCGGCCACGAGCCGCGACAGCTCGGCATTGTCCTCGACGATCAGAAGCCGCATCGCATATCCGCTGGACGTTCCTGATACCGCACCGCTCGCGCCGCATCTGCGCTCTTTTCCAGCATTCGGGGCGCCGCGGCCAGCGAAAAAGCGCCGAATAGCCTCTCCTTGTCAGGTCAGTGTAAGCCAGCGCTGCGCATGAACCCGGTCATCGACCACATGATCATCGCCGGCCGAAGATTGACCCACGGAACATTCGTTTTGGCGTGTCGTTAAATCCAAGCGCTCAGGATGAGCGCCTGGAGGAGCCCGATGTCGTATTTTCCATCTGGCGAAGACCAAGCCTTCCGCATTTGCAAGGTGCTCGCCGACGTCTTCTGCGCGATCCTGCTCGGCACCTTTTCGATCGTGTTCTTCGGCTGGATCGGCGGAATTGTCGCCTTCGTCATTCTCGAAGCTGCCCTGCTCGGGCTCGACTGGCTCATGCCAAGCGCAAGAGACGCAGCAGGCGTCGTTCGCTAGCCGCGCTTCCGATGCTCGGCAGCCGACCGATGGTCCGCCTCTGGCGGCAAATAAGCTCGGCTGCTACGACTCAGCTTGCCCCAACGCGCGGACCTTTCCATTACGACGCGCGCCGGCACTAACGGAAAAGGACATCGACCAGGCCTTGCGCAGCGCTCTTTGAGTTTCATCGGGATCGAAGCGCATCGGGGGCATCGTTCAGCGCCACGATTTCGGATCGGGCGATGATGCATGTCTACCACTGTTTTGCCCGACGGGTCAAAAATTTCGGTAATTTCGCAATCGCTCGTGGTAACGAAGTCAAGTCATTGATGTCGCTGCCCCGGTCTACTGTGCATGGGGTTGTTTTCGATGTTTTGGTTGGACGCCCTCCCAACAGTAGCGACAACGCCCCGGAGTCTTTCGCTCCGGGGCGTGCCGCATTCGATCGGGACGCGATCAGCTCTGCGAGCGCCGCGCCATGAAGATGTCGTAGCCGACCTCGGCCACCTGGAACCAGGAATAGCCGTCGCTCGTGAACTTGGCGAGCGAGTCGTTCACCTTCTTGAAGTTCGGATTGGTCGCAGCGACTTCGGCGTGCAGCTCCTTGGCCGCCTTGTAGCAGGCATCCATGATCGCGGGCGAGAAGGCGTGCAGCTTGGTGCCGCCGGCGAGCAGCTTCCTCAGCGCCAGCGGATTGGCGTTGTCGTAGCGCGCCATCATGTAATTGTTGGCGTAGTGGCCGGCCTGCTCCAGCACGCTCTGGTAATATTTCGGCAGCGCGTTCCACTTGTCGAGGTTGACGAAAGCCATCAGCATCGGACCGCCTTCCCACCAGCCGGGATAGTAGTAGTGCGGCGCGATCTTGTAGAAGCCGAGCTTCTCGTCGTCATAAGGCCCGACCCATTCGGCGGCGTCGATCGTGCCCTTCTCCAGCGCCGGATAGATGTCACCGCCGGCGAGCTGCTGCGGCACCACGCCGAGCTTCTGGAGCACGCGGCCGGTGAAGCCGCCGATGCGGAACTTCATGCCCTTGAGATCGTCGGGCGTGTTGACCTCTTTCCTGAACCAGCCGCCCATCTGGCAACCGGTATTGCCCGCGAGCAGCGAGATGACGTTGTAGCCCTTGTAGAACTCGTTGAGCACATCGCGGCCGCCGCCGAGCATGTACCAGGCCTGATTGATGCGCATGTTGGGACCGAACGGCACGGCCGATCCGAAGGTGAAGGTCGGGTCCTTGCCGAAATAATAATAGGACGCGGTATGGCCGATCTCGCAGGTGCCGTTCTGCACGGCGTCGAGCACCTGCAGGCCCGGCACGATCTCGCCGGCCGCGAAGATCTGGATCTGGAATTTGTTGTCGGTCGCCTCGGCGACCATCTTGCACATCATCTCGGCGCCGCCAAACAGCGTGTCGAGCGATTTCGGCCAGCTCGTCGGCATGCGCCATTTGATTTCCGGCATCGACTGCGCGATCGCGGGAGCCGCGAGCGTGGCGGCGCCGGCCGCGCCAAGTCCTGTGACCTTGATGAAGTCTCTTCTCTTCATGATTTCCTACCCTGATGGATCTGATTGTGGAGCCTTCTTTGCGAGGCTTGCCGACAGCATGGAACATCACGGGACCGAATGCCATCCCGATCGCAAAGAAAAAGCCCGGCCTCCTGGGGAGGCCGGGCTAGTGGTCTTACGACCTAAGCCGGAGATCAGCCGCGGGTGCGCGAGCGGATCATGAAGCTGTCGTAGGTATATTCGGCAACCTGCCACCACAGATATTCGTCGGAGCGGTAGGCCTGCATGGAATCGATGGCCTTCTTGAAGTCGGCGTTCTTGCCGGAGACCTCGGCCCACAGCTCGTTGGTCGCCTTGAGGCAGGCTTCCAGCACCTCGTTGGTGAACGGACGAAGCTGGGTGCCGCCGGCGACCAGGCGCTTCAGCGCCGCCGGGTTCTGCATGTCGTAGCGCGCGGCCATCCAGCTGTTGGCGTTCGCCGTCGCGTTGGTGAGGATCGCCTGGTAGCTCTTCGGCAGCGCATTGAACTTTTCCAGGTTGGCGAAGGCGTGGACGGTCGGACCGCCCTCCCAGAAGCCCGGATAATAGTAGTACTTGGCGACCTTGGCGAAGCCGAGCTTCTCGTCATCGTAGGGGCCGACCCACTCGGCGGCGTCGATGGTGCCCTTCTCCAGCGCGGGATAGATGTCGCCGCCGGCGAGCTGCTGCGGCACGACGCCGACCTTCTGCAGCACCTGGCCGGCGATGCCGCCGATGCGCATCTTGAGGCCAGAGAGGTCGGCAACGGTCTTGATCTCCTTGCGGAACCAGCCGCCCATCTGGGTACCGGTGTTGCCGCAGGGGAAGCCGATCACGTTCGACTTCTTGAAGAACTCGTTCGCGAGCTCGTTGCCGCCGCCCTGATACAGCCACGAATTCTGCTGGCGCGCATTGAGGCCGAACGGCACCGAGGCGAAGATCGCGAAGGTGGGGTCCTTGCCGACGTAATAGTACGAGACGGTGTGGCACATATCGACCGTGCCGTTCGAGGTCGCATCGAGCGCCTGGAGGCCGGGGACGATTTCGCCGGCGGCGAACACCTGAATCTGGAACTTGTTGTCAGTCATCTCGGCGACGTACTTCGCCACCTGCTCGGCGCCGCCATAGATGGTGTCGAGCGACTTCGGGAAGCTCGAAGTCAGGCGCCACTTCACCTCGGGCGAGGACTGTGCGATCGCCGGCGAGGCCACCGCGGTCGCCGCCGCGCCTGCTGCCGACACTTTGAGAAAATCACGACGCTTCATCTTCAGGTCTCTCCTTGCTGGGGCGTTTCCCCTTGACTTCTCTTCTTGCCGCCGCTCGTTCCGGCGACGCGTTGAGGTCGCGTCGAACCGAAGGGGCTTGACTGCGGGGGGCCTTTAACACGGCCAGCCCGGTTTCGGAACGCGACAATGACATGACGGGGCTCTACGAAAGTCGCATGCCCCGGAGCCTGCCGCGGTGCCCCCCATTCAGGCCGCGGCGATGACACCCTTGAGCTGGTCCCGGACCTGGCCGGCAATGGCGCGGTAGATCGCCGCATGAGGGCCGTCCGGCTCGCTGTCGACCACGGGATTGCCGGCGTCCGAGGTGGCGCGAATCGCCATGTGCAGGGGGATCTCGCCCAGGAATGGGACGCCGAGCTTCTCGGCCTCGTGCCGCGCCCCGCCATGGCCGAAAATATCCGACTTGGTGCCGCAATGCGGACATTGGAAGTAGCTCATATTCTCGACGATGCCGAGCACGGGCACGTTGACCTTCTTGAACATGGCAAGCCCCCGCCGCGCATCGATCAGGGACAGGTCCTGCGGGGTCGAGACGATCACGGCGCCCTTGAGCGGCACGTTCTGCGCCAGCGTGAGCTGGGCATCGCCGGTGCCCGGCGGCATGTCGACGACCAGCACGTCGAGCTTGCCCCATTCGACGTCGCGCAGCATCTGCGTCACCGCCGACATCACCATCGGACCGCGCCAGATCATCGCGGTCTCCTCCTCGACCAGGAAGCCGATCGACATGATGGCGAGCCCGAAGCGCCGAAGCGGAATCATCTTGCGCTCGTCGTTCAGCTCCGGCTTGTCGCGCAGGCCCGTCAGGCGCGGCACCGAGGGGCCGTAGATATCGGCGTCGAGCAGCCCGACCTTGAGGCCGAGGTCGCGCAGGCCGAGCGCCAGATTGAGCGCCGTGGTCGACTTTCCGACGCCGCCCTTGCCGGAGGCGACCGCAATTACGGCGGCAACGCCGGGAATTTCCGATTGCCGCGCCATCGGCGACCCCCCGCCCTGGGGCGGCTTGTGGGCATGGGCCGGCTGCACGCCGGGCGTGCCGCGGCTCGGCTGCGGGGGTGGCGGCGGCGCGGAGCCCGGCTTGCGCTCGGCGGTCAGCGCCACCATGACGGTGGTGACACCGGGAATGCTTCGCACGGCGGCTTCCGCTTCGGCCCGGACGGATTCCCAGGCTCTTGCCTCGGCGGCGTCGACATTGATCGAGAAGAATACCTTGCCGTCGGAGGCGCTGATCGCGCTCAGCACATTGGCATGGGGGAGTGCGACCCCGCGGGGCGACTGGACCCTGGCGAGGCTATCGAGAACCTGTTGCTGCGTCACGCTCAAAGCGCATCTCCTGCAGTTGAGGATGCCCCATTAGAGCGGAAACGCCCAAAAGGCTACTGTCTGCCGATATCGTCCGCCTTTTCGGCCGGCGCCGCCCCCTGCTCCAGGGCAGCCTCGTAGTTCAGCTCGATCATGACCCCGTTGGGGTCGTGGACGAAGATCTGCCAGAGATCGCCACCGGGCACCTGGCGGGCCTCGAACTTGATCTTCTTTGACGCCAGCCGCTGTTTCATACCGTCAAAGCCGCGACTGGCGAAGGCGACATGGTGGACAACGCCGGAATCCGGCTTTTGTGGCTCGTCGGTCGGGGAAATGTCGACGAGGTGAACCACCGGCCTGCCCTCGCTGTACATCCAGGCGCCCGGGAAGGCGAAGTTCGGCCGCGCGCCTTTTTCCAGGCCCAGCACGTCCTCGTAGAAGCGGACGGTCTCGGCCAGATTCCGGGTCCGGATGTTGAAATGATCGAGGACGCCTACGCTCACGCCGCCCATGCTCTCGCTCCCTTGTTTTGAAGTCCTTGGGTCGCCACCCTAGCACGGCAGGCCGCCAAACGAAGCCGTTGCCCTCTGGCCTCAAGGGTTTATGGTGCGCCTCCGGTCCGCCCTCACCGCGGAACCCAGGCATCCCTCGCTTGGCAAGAACCGTAAACCCGAACTACGGACAAGGTACCACTATGGCTAAAGTCGCTTTCCTCGGTCTTGGCGTGATGGGCTTCCCCATGGCCGGACACCTCGTGAAAAAAGGGGGCCATGAGGTCACCGTCTACAACCGCACCGCGGCGAAGGCGAAGGAATGGGCGGACAAGTTCGGCGGCAAGACCGCGCCGACCCCGAAGGCCGCCGCCGAGGGTCAGGATTTCGTGATGTGCTGCGTCGGCAACGACAACGATCTGCGCGCGGTCACGATCGGCCCCGACGGCGCCTTCGCCGGCATGAAGAAGGGTGCGACCTTCGTCGACCACACCACTGCCTCCGCCGAGGTCGCCCGTGAGCTCGACGCGGCCGCGACCAAGGCCGGCTTCAAATTCGTCGACGCCCCCGTGTCCGGCGGCCAGGCCGGCGCCGAGAACGGCGTGCTGACGGTGATGTGCGGCGGCGCGCAGGACGCCTATTCCGGCGCCGAGCCGATCATCACGGGCGCCTATGCGCGGATGTGCAAGCTGCTCGGGCCCGCCGGAAGCGGCCAGCTGACCAAGATGGTCAACCAGATCTGCATCGCCGGTCTGGTGCAGGGCCTCTCCGAGGGCATCCATTTCGCCAAGAAGAGCGGCCTCGACGTCGCCGCTGTGATCGAGACCATCTCGAAAGGGGCCGCCCAGTCCTGGCAAATGGAGAACCGCTACAAGACCATGAACGAGGACAAGTACGATTTCGGCTTCGCGGTCGAATGGATGCGCAAGGACCTCTCGATCGCGCTGGCCGAAGCCCGCCGCAACGGCGCCAATCTGCCGGTGACCGCGCTCGTCGATCAGTTTTATTCCGAGGTCGAGAAGATGGGCGGCAAGCGCTGGGATACGTCGAGCCTGCTCGCACGCCTGCAACGCTGACGCTCTGTTGCGGCCTGGTTCGGCGTAGCCGGCTTTGAACGTCGTCGCGACATCCGTCGCGACGGCGTTCCGTAAAGCGCGCCGACCGAAACAATCATAGACTTCCGGGGGGAAGCCTTGCCTAACGTGATCGCCGCCGTCCTTGCTGTTGTTGCGCGCCTGTTCCCGGTCGCGCTCCTGGCCCTGCTGGCATCACCTTCGCAGGCGCTTGCCGCATCGCTCGATGGTGCCAGCATTGGCCCGCAATGGGCACTTCCATTCGCGGGGATGCTGCTCTCGATCGCCATATTTCCGCTCGCCGCGCCTCACTTCTGGGAGCATCACCAAGGCAAGATTGCCGCGATGTGGGCCACCCTGATCGCGCTGCCGCTTGCAATCTGGTACGGCCCGCTTCCAACCGTCCAAGCGCTCGTTCATACGGCGCTGCTCGAATACGTCCCGTTCATTCTGCTGCTCCTCGCCCTGTTTACCGTCGCCGGCGGAATCGTGGTGCGCGGCAATCTTCACGGCTCCCCCGTCCTGAATACGCTGCTGCTCGCTCTCGGCACTCTGATCGCGAGCGTCATCGGCACGACCGGCGCCTCAATGGTCATGATCCGACCGGTGATCCGCGCCAATGACGATCGGCGGCACAACGCGCACGTCGTGATCTTCTTCATCTTTCTGGTGTCCAACATCGGCGGTTCGCTCTCCCCCCTGGGAGATCCCCCGTTGTTTCTGGGGTTCCTGCGCGGCGTGGATTTTTTCTGGACGACGACACACCTGCTTCCCCAGACCACGTTCGCGGCCTGGATTCTGCTCGCCCTGTTCTTTTGCATCGATACTTATCTCTATCGCAAGGAAGGCCGCGTCAAACCGGACCCAACTCCGGACAATCCCTTGCGGATCAGCGGCGGCCTCAACTTCGCTTTGATGGGAGTCATCATCGCTGCGATCCTCTTGAGTGCCAAGCTCGACCTCGGCGGATTTGAAGTTCTCGGCACGCATCTCCAGGTGCAGAATCTCCTGCGCGATGCCGTGATGATCGGAGTCGTGTTCGCATCTCTCGCCGTCACCTCGAAGGAGGACCACGACGCGAACGGCTTCTCTTGGGGCCCGATGATCGAAGTGGCAAAGCTGTTTGCCGCGATCTTCATCACCATCATTCCCGTGCTCGCGATTCTCAACGCCGGCAAATCCGGCGCGTTTGCCTCCGTCGTAAACATGGTCACCAACGCAGACGGCACGCCGAACAATGCTGCATATTTCTGGTTGACCGGCCTGCTCTCATCCTTTCTCGACAATGCGCCGACCTATCTGGTCTTCTTTGAACTTGCCGGAGGCGACGCCAAGCATCTGATGACGAACGGCGCCTTGACCCTTGCCGCGATTTCCGCCGGTGCGGTGTTCATGGGCGCAAACTCCTACATCGGCAACGCGCCCAATTTCATGGTGTACGCAATTGCCCGAGCGAGTGGTGTCGCAATGCCCGGCTTCTTCGGATACATGGCCTGGACCTCCGTCCTGCTGCTGCCGGTCTTCGGGTTGGTCACGCTCGTTTTCTTCAGATGATTGAAGCGCGGGTTGATGAAAGCGGCCGCCCGGACTGCGTATGAATTAACGTTCGGTTAACGTAATTCTTTAGCTCCTTAAGTCAGCTCTTAAGGATTTCTTGCCAGAGATAGACAATGCAGAAAGCCCGCGTCCGGCGTGGGCAGGAATCCGTGTTGCTTGATGAGTAACCCCGCTGAAAAGCCCGAGGTCGTGCAGCTTCCGGCCGAGCCGGTGAGCGCGCCATCGGCGAGCAGCCGAAGGGCTGCGGCGCAGCGGGTGCGCGAGGCGCGCGACAAGTTAACGTCGACCAGTGGAACCCGGCCGGCTTTCGACGCCGAGATGCTGCGGCAATACGCCCAGACCCGGCTGTCCGCCTCCTATGTCGTGATGCTCCTGGTGGTGGCGACCGGCGTGCTGTTCGGGCTATGGATGCAGCCGATCCCGGCCGCGGCCTGGACCGCGGGCATGCTCTGCATCCACAGCGCCATGATCCGCAGCTGCCGGCGCTTCCTGACCGAGCCCGCCTCTCCGGCCGCGACACGCGCATGGCGGACGCGCTTCGTCGTGCTCGACCTGCTCTATGGCCTGTGCTGGATGGCGATCCTGATCCATCCCGTGCTCGACATGGTCACCGAAACGCTGATGATGTTCTTGATGCTGCTGGTGATCGCAGTATCGAGCATGCTCGCGGCCAATCTGCCGATCGCAGCCCTCGCCGCCACGGCGCCGGTCGCGGTTGCGATGGCGCTGAGCTTCGTGACGACCGGATCGCTGGACAATTACATCCTGGCAGCGCTGTCGCTCGCCGCCGAAGGCTATTTCGTGCTGCTGGCGCACCGCCTGCACTCCTCCACCTTCGCCACGCTGGAAGCACGTGCGGAAAAGGACGCGCTGATCGGCGAGCTGGAGCAGGCCAAGGCAATCTCGGACGAAGCGCGCCACCGCGCCGAAGCCGCCAACGTCGCCAAGTCGCGCTTCCTCGCGCAGATGAGCCACGAGCTGCGGACGCCGCTGAACGCCATCCTCGGCTTCTCAGAGGTCATGAAGAGCGAGATTTTCGGCGCGCATGCGGTACCGGTCTACAAGGAATATTCCGCCGACATCCATAATTCCGGCGTGCACCTGCTCAACCTGATCAACGAGATCCTCGATCTGTCACGGATCGAAGCCGGCCGTTACGAGCTCAACGAGGAGGCGGTGTCCCTGGTCGGCATCGTCGCCGATTGCCATCATCTGATGAAGCTGCGTGCCTCGAGCCGCGGCATCACCATCCACGAAGTGTTCGAGCAGGCGATGCCGCGGCTCTGGGCCGACGAGCGCGCGATCCGCCAGGTCGTGCTCAACCTGCTCTCCAACTCGATCAAGTTCACCCCGCAGGGCGGCGAGATCTGGCTCAAGGCCGGCTGGACCGCCTCCGGCGGACAATATCTCTCGGTGAGGGATTCCGGCTCCGGCATACCCGAGGACGAGATCCCGGTCGTGCTCGCCTCGTTCGGCCAGGGCTCCAATTCGATCAAGTCGGCTGAACAGGGCGCCGGCCTCGGCCTGCCGATCGCCAAGAACCTGATCGACCTGCACGGTGGCACGTTCACGTTGAAATCGAAGCTGCGCATCGGCACCGAGGTGATCGTCACATTCCCGCCGGAGCGCGTGATGAGCGCGCTTGCCCCACTCTCGGACGATTCTCCACCGCTCCAGCCGGAGAGCTCCGTCGTGCCGGACGAGAAACGTCGGCCGCGGCACAAGCCGATCATGAGTGCCGGCACAGGCTCTTAACGAGATGCTTGCAGACATGCCCGATCATCCCTCACTATGTCCGTATGAGCAAAGAAACGCCGTGCGTCGCCGTGTGCATGATCGATCCCAAGACCAAGCTGTGCTTCGGCTGCGGCCGCACCTTGCCGGAGATCGCACGCTGGCACGCCATGGAGAGCGCGGACCGGCGCGCGATCATGGCCCTCTTGCCGGAGCGCATGACGGAAGCCGGACTAGTGCCGATCGCTGGATCCCCAAAGCACGTCTGATCCGCCTGCGTGCCCTTGGAGGCGCGCGATGATCCGCTTCCTGCTCGTCCTGATCATGCTCGCCGGCACGGCAGGTGCCGTCGTCGCCTATGGCGATCCCGACCAGATCGCGCGCGCCAGCCACAAGGTCTCGCATATTTTTCGCGCACAAGCCGCCTCCCCGGCGCCGGCCGTGCAGATCCCGCGTGGCCAGGGCGGCGAATTCACGCTGCGCGCGAAGATCAACGGCGTCACTGCGCCGATGGTGATCGATACCGGCGCGACGTCGGTGGTGCTGACCTGGGAAACCGCAAGGGCGATCGGGCTGCCGCTCGAGATGCTTGAATACGACGTCGATCTCGAGACCGCAGGCGGCCACACCAAGGCAGCGCGGCTCACGCTCGACCGTCTCGCCGTCGGCAAGCTGGTCGAGAAGTCGGTGCCGGCCCTCGTCGTGCAGCGCGGCCAGATGAAGACCAATCTGCTCGGCATGAGCTTCCTCGACCGGCTGGAAAGCTGGGGCGTGCGCGCCGACACGCTGATGCTGACAGGGTATCCGGAGCAGCAGCGCAGTCCCCGCCGCGCGCGTACGGCGGTCGACTAAAGCGCGATGCGATTAGGATGAATCGTCTCGCGCTTTAGGCTGTTGTTTGAACATGATCTTTTCGGAAAACCGCTGCGCACTTTTCCGGATCATGCTCCCGCTCATTCAGGCCGCCTCAGCCGGCGCGCGGGCCCCGACACACGTAATCGCCTCGCGCAGCACGTCGAGACCGGCGCCGGGCTTCACACCCTGCTCGGCCAGATGCCGGCGGAACGCACGCGCGCCGGGCACAGCATGAAATGCGCCGACGAAATGCCGCGTGATCGCGTGCAGCCGCGTGCCGTGCGCGAGCTGCTCTTCGATGTAGGGCATCATCGCCTCGAGCGCGTCCTGCATGGTGGCGTGCGGCGCCGGCCCTCCAAAGATTTCGTGGTCGACCGCGAGCAGCCGCCACGGCTCCTGATAGGCGGCGCGGCCGAGCATCACGCCGTCGACATGGGCAAGATGCGCCTTTGCCTCGTCGATGCTCCGAACGCCGCCGTTGATGATGACGGGCACATCGGGCATCGCGCGCTTGAGCCGGTAGACGCGATCATAGTCGAGCGGCGGGATATCGCGGTTCTCCTTCGGCGACAGGCCGTTGAGCCAGGCCTTGCGGGCGTGCACGATCAACGCATCGCTGCCCGCGGCGACCACCGCACGCGCGAGCGCATCGAGCGCGACCTCCGGATCCTGATCATCGATGCCGATGCGGCACTTCACCGTGACGGGAACGGCGACCACGCGCTTCATCGCGTCGACGCACCTCGCCACCAGCTCCGGCTCGGCCATTAGACAGGCGCCGAAACGGCCATCCTTCACACGATCGGACGGGCAGCCGACATTGAGATTGATCTCGTCATAACCGAAGTCCTCGCCGATCCGTGCCGCCGCCGCGAGCTCGCGCGGATCCGATCCGCCGAGCTGAAGCGCCACGGGGTGCTCGACCGCGTCGAACCCAAGCAGCCGCACCCGGTCGCCGTGAATGATCGCGCCGGTCGTCAGCATCTCGGTATAGAGCAATCCCCGCCGCGTCAGGTGACGGTGGAACACCCGGCAATGCCGGTCGGTCCAATCCATCATGGGGGCCACGGAAAAGCGATGAGACAACATATGGATCATATAGACTTTCGAGCCCCCGACGGGAATAGCGGATTTCATGACCGAGCCGGGTCCGATGACACGCTCTGCGAGCCAATCGGCGCGGGGAAGGCCGGCGCCAGACCAGACGGCAAGCGGTTCGCGGCAGCACGGCGCGGCGCCGCGCTCGAACGCGTACACGTCGAACGCGACCAGTCCGCTGCCAGCGAGTAGCGCGCGAAGAGCATGCTCACTCACGTGGGCCGTCGGAAGATTTGCCTTGATCTCCCGGTGCACATGTCGTGGACACGCCCCCTAACCAACATGAGAGATCGAAAGCGGAATCAAGCGCGCTATTGCAGCGCAGGCTGCTCCAATCACGTCGCCATGCAGCAAATCTGTGCAGCGTGGTTGCGCCTGATCAGATCAGGCTTCGCCACTCGGCCGTCGTTACCTTGCTTGTCGCGGGCCGCGAGGATTGGCGTACGCCGCGGCGCTACACCAAGCTCAAGCAGCAGCTCGCCCGAGCACTCGGGCGAGCTCGCTGGCTTCGACAGGGAGCGCCGGTCCAATGCACAAGCTCGTGAGACAGCGTCTGAAAACAATCGACCTGCTTTGCGCCCACGCATGTACCGCCTTAGCCACCAGCCGCCCGCGTGAAACGCGAGGGCAACGCCGATAAGGGGAGAGAACGAACGTTTCCTTTCCGAACGGAAGAACGTCGGAACGCAAAGCGGCAGATGACGCTATCGAGACTCTCATTCACGTCGCGCATGCGGTGTCCGTGAAAGGCCATCCAGTTCTCGATGCGACGCATGCCTGAACGTCCCAAGCCCGGCTGCGCCAGGAGCTCGGCCTTGGTGTGAAGCGACGCAATCTCGAGGAGGTAGTGCATGCGCGTCACGGGCTCTCTGCCAACCAACGCCGCAAGCGGACTGTGAACCAGAATGCCTGCAATTCGCTCAGGGAGAAGGCTTTGCCCCTGCTTGGGAACGAGAGCTTTCCTCACGGTCAATTCCAGCTAGACTTTCAGAAATTCCAAGATCGTTCTAAGAACTCCTCTAGCAAAGCCAATCGGCGTTGTCTCACACGTACACGCTGCGGTTGATCTCGATTAGACAGGTTCTAGATCGGGGAACCCCAAAGCGACAGCGGAACACGCCTGCAGGGTGACCGCGAGAACGCCGGCTATTGTGTAATGAGAACGGGACGATTCGTGATGCGTTTCAATCTCCATCCGCGCAAGGCTTTTGGAGCTGCGATCTCTCCCGGATCGTGTTCTAGGCGATGAGTTCCCGGCGCGAGATTGTCGAGAGCAGAGACTCCGCAATCTCCTGCGACCGCACGGCAATCACCGAAAGCAGCGTGTCGCTCAGACCGTGAGAGGATTCCGAATAGCCCTGGAGGTGGATCTGCGGCCGGAACGCCGGATTGATCACGAGCCGGTAGTTGCGATCCAGCGCCGCATCGCGAATGTAGCGGCGGATCGGTTCGAGAAACCCGTGCGGCGTCTCCCTGTCGTATCCCGTCGCCAGCACGACCACGTCATAAGTCGAACGACGGTTTTCGCCGCGGAACTTGTCAATCACGCCGATCTCGATGCCGTCCGGTCCCGCATCCACATTGGAAATCTCGCTGCGGGGACGCAACATGACCCTTGTGTCGCCACCGACGCGCTGCTGGTAGAGCAGCCGATAAAGCTGGTCCAGCAGGTCGGCATCGACGACGGCGTAGTTGGTGTTCCGGAAGTTGCGGACGATCGCATCCCGCCGCTCGGCAGGCTGCGCGTAGACGAAGTCCGTATAGTCGGGGTTGAAGATCTCGTTGACGAAGGGACTGCTGTCGGACGGCTTGAGAGCATGGCCGCGGAAGATCAGATCGATATGCGCTTCGGGACATCGGCCATGAAGATCGACCGTTACCTCGGTCGCGCTCTGTCCGCCACCGACGACGGCCACACGCACGGACCGGCCGCGCGGGACAACGCGCTCGATCAGGTCGAGATAGCGGCTGGAATGCAGCAGCCTGCGATCGTCGGTAGCCTTGGCAAACACCTGCGGAACATAGGGCTGGCCTCCAACCGCGACCACGAGATTTCGCGCCAGCCGCACGGTCTCCCCGCCGGCGAGCGAGCGCGAATGCACCCGCAACGACGTCACCGTCTGCCCGGCCGTCACCGGCTCGACGGCGACGATGGTCTCGCCGTAAGCGGCCTGCGACTTGAAATGGCTCGCCACCCACTGCAGGTAATCGTTGAACTCGACCCTGCTCGGATAGAACGTCCGGCAGTTGATGAAATCCAGTAGGCGGCCGCGCTTATGCAGGTAGTTCACGAAGGTGAAGGGACTGGTCGGATCGCGCAAGGAGACCAGATCTTTGAGAAACGATATCTGCATGTCGCTGCCCGGAAGCAGCATGCCGCCATGCCAGGTGAAGTGCGGCTGCTTCTCCACGAACAGCGGCGTGCATTTCAGCCGTGATCGCTTCGCGCATTCGTCCAATGCGATGGCGAGCGCGAGATTGGAAGGCCCGAATCCGACGCCAATGACGTCGTGCTCGATCGCAAGTTGATGGGACATGAAGCCGCGCTCCGCTTGCGCTTTAAGACGAGACCGTTGGGCCGGCGGCTGCCGGAAGCCAAAGCCGATCGCCGAAGAAGCGCTCGCGCAACAGCATGACCAGGGTCGCGCGCTTATGGGGAAAGTTGAAGTTCTTGATCCTTGCGAATCCCGAGCGCTCGAGATTGCGAAGCTGCTGCGCATGCGCCGCCGCCGGCTCCCCGACGATCCGCTGCGTGCGGCAATCTTCGAGAAACATGTAGTGCATCAGAGACGGCAGCCACGCGCTGATGTAACGACCGCCGCGAAAAGCGTCCTCGCCCACGATCACGTGCCATCCCCGGTCATAGTCGTCGGCATCATAGAACGGCGCAATGCGATTTTCCTTGGCCCAATAGAGCTCGAAATAGCCGAACGGCTGCTCGCCGAAGCAGCCGATCAACGGCAGCATATGAGGATCGGCCAGAATGCCGGCCAGATATCGCCGATGCTTGTCGAGATCGCCCGCCTCGTTCCAGAATGCATCGACGCGAGGATCGTTCATCCAGCGGTGCAACAAATGGAGGTCATTCTCGAGATCGGCCACGCGAAACGAGATGACCTCCGACAGCCAGGGAATGAAACGACCGTACACCTTTCCCGCCGGCTTTGCGGCGCGGCGCGGATGGCGCTTGCCGTCCGTCATGACGTGGAGTTGCGGCAATGGCGGTCGCCCGGGGTTGACCAGCCAGTTGTCCCGCCGCTGCATCACCAGTTCGGGCAGCAGCACCAGTCGCCCCTCGGACATGATGGCAAGACCACTCTCGGTCAGCTCTCGTGCAAGCGGCGCTCTTCCAGCGAAGTCCAGAACAAGTCGATCGGCGCCAGGTCGCCAGGCAAACAGCGCCTCGGCGGACGCCGACACCGCCCGTGCCGCAACCTCGCGGTCGTCCGAGGCATTCAGGATATCGAGGTGATCGACGCGCTCGCGCAGACGCAGTTCCAACGCGGTCACATCGGCGGCGACGACGCGAAGGCGATCGCCCTCCTGGAAAACGGTCTGAGCGGAATATGGGCCGACCGGGAACGCACGAGGTCCGGTCCCGGAATCCGAAGCCTTGTTCATCCGGCCCTCGCATCTCGATCATCGCTGAGGCGTGGTGTAGATCACTCGCCTACAGGCTGACAAGGAATGCACGCACACGTAGATTAGATTCTCTACAAATCTGACGGCCTGTCGCAAAACGGGATCGCATGTTGTCGTTTGCGTGCGACAAATAGCACCAGCGGCTCGCTACATTGTGTCTAAAGCGGCGCATCGGTTGGAACTGCGGAAGGCCCAGCGACGTTGCTGGCCCTTGCCTCGCTTGCGACGATCTTGCCGTCGCGCAGCCGCACCAGATGATCCGCAATCCCGAAATAGCGATCATCGTGTGAAATCACGATGATGGTCTTTCCCAGACGCTTCAGATCGGGCAGCAGCTCCGTATAGAAGATGTGCCGGAACGCCGGATCCTGATCCGCGGCCCATTCGTCAAACACGAGCACGGGTCTTTCCTCCAGCCATGCATTCATCAGCGCCAATCGCTTGCGCTGTCCGGTCGACAGGTCCGTCGTCGTGAACACGCCGTTCTCGACCGAGACCTTGTGCGCGACCTCCAGCCGCTGGAGATAGCGTTCCGCCACATCAGGAACCACGCCCTCTCCACGAATGAGATCCTCAAACAGATAATAGTCGGAGAAGATGGTCGTGAAGAGCTGGCGGTAATCGTCGCGTGTCTCCGTCAGGACCGGCGAACCGTCGCGCAGCACGGCGCCGCCATGCGGAGCATAAAGGCCCAGCAACAACTTGATCAGGGTCGTCTTTCCACTGCCGTTCTGCCCCACGATGAAGACGATGTCGCCTTGCCGAACGAACAGATCAACCGGCCCGAGGACAAAGGGATCGCTGCCCGGCACGGCGCGAAAAGCATAGGTTACGCCGCGGAGCTCGATGGATTCGATGGCGGTCTTGCCGGGTGCAGCGGGCGCACTGGCCAGCAGATCGTGCTCGGGGCTCGAGAACTGCCCCGAGAGCTCCGCAATGCGGCGCATCGCGACCTGGGCACGGCCGAGCGCCGGCAGGATGCCGATGACCTGGTCAATAGGCCCGCGCATAAAGAGCAGCACCAGCACGAACCCGCTGGACACCGCAGCGGGACTGTCGGGCCACAGGAACGGTCGCAAGGTCAGCGCCACGCCGATCACGACGAAGAACAGCATCGTCCCGAACGCCCGCGCCGTCACGAACAGATTGATCGACCTGATCTGCACCGAGCTGATCCGGTCGACGGTCTGCTGGAGCTGCTCGACATAGACGCGCCGACGGCGCACCCGATTGAGGCGCAACTCCTTGGCACCTTCGGCGATCGCGCGATATTGCTTGTGCAGCTGATCTTCGGCCTCTCGCGCGGTGCTGAAGCCGCGAACACCGCGCGTCCTCGCATATCCATGCGCCAGCGATCCCAGCACGATGACGACTCCCGTGATCAGGAAAAGCTGCCAAGACAGCACCGCCAGGTAAACCATGCAGCCGAGCGCGATCACGAGCGACACGAAAAAGGACGAAAAGAAGAACGCGAAATCGCTGATCGTGTCGACGTCCTGCGTGAGAACCGGGATCAGGCGATGCGTCCGGTAGATTTCGAGCTGATCGATCGGCGCAGCCAGGATTTTGGCGGCGAGCGACTTACGAAGCTCGGCGATGATCCGCTGTCCGACAAAATTGGCGCTGATGTCGGCGCCAATGGAACCGATCAGGATCAGAAGGCACAGGCTAGCGAAGGCGAAAAACAGCGTTACCACGTCGGCCTGCGTGGCATAAAGCCCATGATTCACGACCGCGAGCAACGCCGCGACGGAGGCACCGCCGACCACTCCGAGAACGCTGCCGCCGAGCACGAGTGGCCAGTAGGGCCGCAGGAGCTGCAGGATCTGCGTCGTCAGGCCGCTTCGTGAGTTCATGATGAGAGCCGCGCTGGAGGAGACCTGAAGCGAACCTATATGGCCGGACAAGCCGTGCCGAAGTGATGCGAATACATGATGGCAGCACCGCAACTCCAGCGGTTATTTTCGCTGCTCTTTCGATGGATTCTAATTTGGGATCGGCAATGCCTTTAATATGATGCGGGTAGTATCGCTTTTGCATCGCAGCCGGCGAGCGAGCAGGATTTTTGATCCAGAGCCGTGCCAGGCCGCGACATCCGGACATTTGAAGCGCTTGCAGGCTGGCATCGGACAGGCCGGTGGAGAATGAGTTTGGACTTGCTGATCTCCGAAACCCGCATCGCGCTTACCGACGCCGCCGGCCTCGCCGCGCGGATGATCGATCATCTGGCCGAGCATGACATCGCCTTCGAGGACCGGGACGGTCTCATGGTGGCGAAACTGCCGTTCGGCACCAGTTTCCTCGCCGTCGAGGCCGAAGCGCTCAAGATCCGCGTCGAGGCCAACGACAAGGGCAATCTGGAAATGCTGCGCTCGGTCGTCGCCTCGCATGTGATCGAGTTCGCGGGCGACATTGCCCCAACCATCATTTGGTCAGGTCACGAATCCAACGGCGGCACGCTGGCCAATTTCCGTGAAGTGCGGCTGAAGGCCGCGATCACCCTGACGCCGCACATGCGGCGGCTGACCTTCACGGGCGACGATCTCGCCCGTTTCGCGAATGACGACGATCTGCACGTGCGGCTGTACTTCCCGCCCGAGGGCCTCGCCAAGCCCGAATGGCCGTGGCCCGCGCCCGACGGACGCATCCTGTGGCCCGAGCCCGACCGCAGGCCCGTCACCCGCTATTACACGATCCGCCGCATCGACTTGCAGAGCCGCGAGATCGACATCGACTTCGTGGTCCATGATCATGCCGGGCCGGGCTCGGCGTTCGCCGTGAACGCGACGGCCGGCGCCATCTGCGGCATGGCCGGCCCGCTCGGCCGGGGCATTCGTCCGGCGCGCTGGGTGCTGCTGGCGGGCGACGAAACCGCCCTGCCCGCCATCGCGCGAATTCTGGAGACGCTGCCCGCGACGGCGACGGGTGAGGCCTTTATCGAGGTCGCGGATCGGCGCGAGGAAGTTCCGCTGGTCGCCCCGGCCGGGGTAGCAATCCGCTGGTTGCATCGCGAGGGCCGTCCAGCCGGGACGACGCAGCTCCTGGTCGACGCCGTCAAGGCGGTGCGATGGCCGCACCATCAGGACGTCTTCGCCTGGATCGCGTGTGAGGCGCAGGCGCTGAAGGCCCTGCGCAACCATCTGCGCGATGAGCGAAAGCTTTCCCGCGACCAAGTTCTGGCCGTCGCCTATTGGAGCCTGCGCCAACCATGACGATCCAACACGCGCAGACGAGCGAAAGAACGCTCGCCTTGCCAACCGACGTCACGCAGGCCTCGCTGGAAGCGCCCGCGCCCTTGTTCCAGCTCGACCAGGTCGGCTTCGCAGTGGCCGGGCGCGCGCTGCTCGAACCGCTGACGCTATCCTTTCCCGCACGCAGCGTCGTCGGGCTGATCGGCCATAATGGCTCCGGCAAATCGACCTTGCTGAAATTATTGTCGCGCCAGCAGCCAAGCTCGTCGGGAACGATCCGTTTCGAAGGCCGCGCACTGCGCGCCTGGAGCGATCGGGACTATGCCCGCAAGGTCGCCTACCTGCCGCAGCAGACGCCGCCCGCCGCGGGCATGCTGGTCAAGGAGCTGGTCGCACTCGGACGCTATCCCTGGCACGGCGCGCTCGGACGGTTCGGTGACATCGACCGCGAGAAGGTCGCAAACGCCATGGCGTTGACCCATATCGAACCCTTTGCGGATCGCCTGGTCGATACGTTGTCCGGCGGCGAGCGCCAGCGGGCGTGGATCGCCATGCTGGTTGCGCAGGATGCCGAGTGCCTGCTGCTCGACGAGCCGACCTCGGCGCTCGACATCGCTCATCAGATCGAAGTGCTGTCGCTGGTCAGGCAGCTCGCCCGCGAGCGCAATCTCGGCGTGGTCGTGGTGCTCCACGACGTCAACATGGCCGCCCGCTTCTGCGACGAGATCATCGCGCTGCATTCCGGGAAGCTGATCGCGCGCGGCACACCGGACAAGATCATGACGCCGGCCGAGCTCGAAACCATCTACGGCATCCCCATGGGCGTGATGCCGTCGCCGGACCATGGCCATCTCATCAGCTTCGCGCGGTGAGCGCCGTCAACCGCGCTGCGGGCGCAGCAGCCAGATGAGATAGGGTCCGGCAAGCATCATGGCGAAGATGCCGGCGGGCATCTGGAACGGGAAGATCACCATGCGTCCGGCCCAATCCGCCGTCACCATCAGGATCGCCCCGATCAACGCGGCCAGCGCCGCCTGATGCAGCGCGCGCTGCGCCCCCATCATCCGTGCCATATGCGGCGCGATGAAGCCGACCAGGCTCAGAAGACCAACCATCAGCGTGGCCGTCGCCGTCAGCAACGCCGTCAGCAGCATGATGATGACGCGGCTCCGCGTCAGCGAGATGCCGATCGAACGCGAGGTCGCAGGTCCGAGCGGCAGGATATCAAGCCAGCGGGACAGCATTGGCACCATGATCAGCAGAACGAGCGCCGCGGCGGCGAGGATTGCGGCCTCGGCCGGGCCGATCTGGTAGAGCGAGCCTGTCAGCAGCGACAGCAGCGTGCCGATGCGGGGATCGCCTGTCGCCAGCGCCATGGCAATGATCGCGCCGAATGCCGCGCTCAT
Source organism: Bradyrhizobium sp. IC4059 (assembly GCF_020193615.1). Taxonomy (NCBI): domain Bacteria; kingdom Pseudomonadati; phylum Pseudomonadota; class Alphaproteobacteria; order Hyphomicrobiales; family Nitrobacteraceae; genus Bradyrhizobium; species Bradyrhizobium sp. IC4059. The sequence goes on along the minus strand of NZ_JADYVH010000002.1, from coordinate 143,334 downwards.
GGCGACGCCTGCCAGCAGCACGCGCTCCGGACTGAACTCGGACCGCCGGCTGAACAGCAGCACCAGCGCCAGCACAATGAAGGCGCCGATCCCGGCCGCTGCAATCTGCTCCAGCCGGGTGTGGGCGGGAAAGAGATAGAGCAGAACGATCACGCCCATCGCGGCGCCATAGCTGATGCCCATGACCTCCGGCGCGGCCATCGGGTTTCCGGTCATCCGCTGCAGCAGCGTGCCGGCGACCGCCAGCGTCGCGCCCGCGGCCAGCGCCGACACCACGCGCGGCCAGCGCCACGGCCAGAATTCCTGCAAGCCCGACAGGCCGCTCCAGCGCCAGCCGTCGGAGCCGACGCCGAGGGCCAGCGCGATCCAGACGGCGAGCAGCAGCAAGACTAAGGCCAAAAGGATCACGCACCAGGGATGATCGAGCCGCGCCGGAGCGGATGGCGTGAGGTTTCCCATCGGCATGGTGGCTCGCAGCCGTGGCAGCAGCACGAGCAACATTGGCGCGCCGATCAGGGCCGTCACCGCACCGGCCGGCATTTCGCGATAGCCGGGCGGGATCAGAAGCACGAGCTGATCCGTCAGCCACAGCAGCAGGGCGCCGCAAAGTGGCGCCCAGATCAGCCGGTCGCGAAAGCGGCGCGCGCCTGACAGCATGACGATGGCCGGCGCGGACAAACCGACAAATCCCATGACGCCGACCACGCTGACGACCGACGCGCTGAGCGCGATCGCGATGACGAGCGCGAAGACCCGGGCCCTCGTCAATCCGAGGCCGAGATTGCGCGCGGTCTCGTCGTCGAAGCCGAGCAGGGTCAGCGGACGAACCATCGCCGCGATCAGCACGATCGAAATCAGCAGCCGCGGCGCCAGGAAGGTGACGTTGCTCCAATCCTGCTGATTGAGGAAGCCGGCGCCCCAGATGAACAGACCGATCAGATATTCGTGGTTGAGCAGCACCAGCGCCTGGGTGGTCACCGCACAGTAGTAGCTGACGATCAATCCAGCGAGCACCAGGACGACGGGCGACAGCGCACGCTTCCAGGTCAGCCCGAACACGCACAGGAACGCAGCGAACCCGCCGCACAGCGCAATCCACTCGCGGCCGAAGGCCAGCAGCGACGGCGCCCACAGGGTCGTCACGGCCAGCGCAAGATAGGCGCCGTTCAGGACGCCGATGGTGCTCGGCTCCGCAAGCGGATTGCGCAACACCTGCTGAGAGACCGTGCCGGCAAGACCGAGGGCTGCGCCGGCCAGCAGCGCCACTGCGATGCGCGGAAACACGGTGTAGTGCACCAGCATCTGCTGGGGATCGGTGACCTCGGGCCGCCACAACACCGGCAGCCAGGCGCCTGCGGGCAGATATCCGGACAGGTTCCGCCAGGTCAGCGCGGCCGCGGCTGCCAGCAGCAAGCCGATCAGCACCGCCGGATGCATCTCCAAGCCGGACCGGGCCGGCAGTGCCTCAACCTTGCTCATGGCTTTCCCGCGGCAGACGTTCGGCGAGAAGGCGGGCGAAACGTTCGGCCGCCGGCACGCCGCCATAGAAGAACTGGTTACCCAGGACCGTCAGCCGATGCGACCGAAGAGACGGCAGGGTTTGAAGCACAGGGCTTGCCTTCAGCAGCGCTTCGACATCGGCGACCCGCGAGGTCATCAACACCAGCCGCGCGTCCGGAACCGCGGCGAGCACTTCGAGCCCAACACTGGTATGGCCCCATGGGCCGCTCTGTCCCGTCCAGGCATTCTTCAATCCGCACCGATCGAGCACCTCCTGATAGAGGCTGTTCGGTCCGAACACGAGCGCGCGGTTGCGCGCGATCTCGCTGACGAGATAGAGCGGCTTGCCGCCGCGACCCTGGAGCCGCTCACGATAGCCGGCCATGGCGACGTCGAAACGGGCGAAATAGGCTTCGCACGCCGACTGCACTCCGAGACGTTTGGCAAGCTCCAGCGTCGAATGGCGCGCCGTGTCGAGAGGATGCCCGCCGGGTCTGAAGATCGTAAACGTTTCGACCGGCGCGATCAGCTTGAGCCGGGGGACGGCGGCCGCAATGCTGGGGTCGATGACGATGATGTCGGGCGCGAAGCTCTGCAGCAGTTCGAGATTTGGCTCCGAACGCAGACCAATTTCCTGAACCGCGGACGGAACGGGCGGCTCGACGACGAGCCGGCCATAGCGCTCGATCTCCGGAATCACCAGCGGCACAACGCCGAGCGCCAGGATCGTCTGGGCACAGGCCCAGCCGAGCGCGGCAATTCGGAGCCCAGATTGCGGTCCACTGGTTTGGGCAAATGCCATTGGCCATCTACCCGCAATGGCCGTGCCTCCGATCGCTGCGCCCACGCCGAGGAGCGCACGGCGGGACAGCCTATGGTCTGGAATAGTCGTGCTCATGGGATCCGTTCAGGCGCCTCTCGCACAGAAGCGCGAGAGATGATGATCATGACATACTCTCGTTCACGCTGCATTGCCATATCAGGCCGCCTTTTCACCAGCGGCGAGAAAGGCCTTGGCCAGCGCCCGCCCGATCGTCGCCCTCGCCTGCAAGGCATCGGCCACGACATTCCCCATGCGCAGGAATTCATGGATCATGCCGGGATAAACGTGCAGATCGACGGGAACGCCGGCCGCCGCCAAGCGGGCTGCATAATCGTGCCCCTCGTCCACCAGGGGATCGAACTCGGCGAGGACGATGCATGCGGGAGCAAGGCCCGACAAATCATCCGCTGCGAGCGGCGCAAAACGCCAATCGTCGCGATCCGACTCGTCGCGGAGATATTGCCGGAAGAACCAATCGACGGTGCTACGCTCCAGAAGATGGCCGGTACCGTAGCGCTCGTAGGATGCGGAGCTTTGTCGGGAGCTGAGACCGGGATAAGCGAGAACCTGAAGCACCGGCGGCGGAAGGACCGTGTTTGTCCTCGCTTCGATCGCGAGCGCGGCGGCAAGCGTTCCGCCGGCGCTGTCGCCGCCGACGGCGACCCGGCGGGGATCGAGCCCGATCGCGCGGCCCTCGAGGCCGATCCAGGTCAGCGCATCGACTGCATCCTCGAAAGCGGTCGGAAACTTGTGCTCCGGTGCGAGCCTGTAGCCGACCGACAGCACGGCCGCACCGCTGTCCTCGGCGAGGCCGCGGCACAATGGCTGATGCGAATCGAGGCTGCCGACGACGAAGCCGCCGCCGTGCATGTAAAGAAGAACAGGAATGGGAGTGCGTTCGCTCGGCTGCGCGCTCGCATAGAGCCGCGCCTCGATGATCGCGCCATCCCGCACCGGCAGCGACAAACGCCGCTCGTAGGCGAGCGCCGGCGGATCGACGTCGAGCAGCGGCGAGGACGCATCGAAATCGGCCCGCGCCTGCGCAGCAGTCAATTGCGGAAACGGAACGCGCGCGCCGCTTTCGGTGCCGGCCTGCACCATCTCGAGCAATGCCGCGATATCTGGATCAAGACTCAAAGACTTACTCCGCTGGCTCCGGGACCGTATCCTGCGCGATCGTCGACGCCTCCGCCGGCACGAGCAGACCGCAGATCTCATCGAGCAGGCCGGCATCCCTCAGGATCGTGAAATGGTTGTCGCCGACGAAGCCGCGATCGACCGCCTTCGGCATCTGCGATTCCAGCCGATCACGCTGTGCCAGACGGGTCGAGGTCCACCAGCAGAGCGGCGTGGCTTCCAGGCCCCGCGGCAGCGCTGTGTTCTGCGCCAGCCTGTTGAGGTGCCGTCCGACTGCGAATGCAGCGGACAAATCATCGGCGCCGAGCGAGGCGTCGTTCGCTCTCACGCTCCTGCTCTGCTCCACAACAGAGGCGACCAGATCGCGGATGCGCTCCGGCGTCTCCGGCAAATCAGCGCGTTTCGCTGCCTCGACCTGCGCCTTGATGCGAGAGGCCGCAGCGCTCGGAAGAACCGCCGACAGCAATCCTGCGAGATCGTCGGCCCAGTGTGCCATCGACTCCTGCCGGTTCGGTCCGTCCGGCTGCCGCAGCACGAAGCTGTCGACCAGCGCGAGACGATCGACGCGCTCACCGCCGCGTTCGAGCTCGGCCGCGACGAGACCGACCAGCAGTCCTCCCAAGGACCAGCCGACCAGGCTATAGGGACCGCGCGGCTGCATCCGCCTGATCTCGGCCGCGTAGTCCACGGCCATGGCTTCGAGGGAGGCGTCGGTCCACGAGGGATCGACCAGCATTCTCGATTGCAGCCCGATCAGCTGCCGGTGCCCTTCGAGGCGGCGCGCCAGCGGCCCGTAGTCGAACACTGTGCCGAAGCCGCCATGCACAGCGAAGACCGGGTTCACGCCGCGAACCGCGGCATTCAGCGGCAGCAGCGCCGATGGCGCGGATGCGACGGCGGACGCCGCGGTGGCGCTGCCGGCGAGCAAGGCGCGGATCGTCGGCTTCTGAAGCAGATCGCGCAGCTTGATCTCGATCCCGAACGTCTTGTCCTGACGGACCCGCGCCACGACCTTGAGGCACAGGATTGAATTGCCGCCAAGCTCGAAGAAATTGTCGGTGACGCCGACCTGCGGCACCTCCAGGATCTCGGACCACAGGCGCGCCATTGCAATCTCTGCCGGGGTTCGCGGGGGGACGAAGCTCCGCATCGACGCATCGGGAGCCGGCAATGCACGCCGGTCGATCTTGCCGCTCGACAATGTCGGCAACCGCTCCAGCACCACGATCCGAGCCGGCACCATATAGGCCGGCAGGACGAGCTTCAGGAAACCGGTCAAGCGCTCGACCAGCGTCTCGGCCGCATCAGGCGCGGCGTCATCTGCCGCCTTCGGCGCGACATAGGCAATGAGCTGATTTCCGGCTGCACCCGGCACCGCCACCACCGCGGCCTGCGCGATTGCCTCGTGACGGAGCAGTGAGGTCTGGATCTCTCCGAGCTCGATCCGGAAACCGTTGACCTTGACCTGGTCATCGCTGCGGCCGAGATATTCGACGGTGCCGTCCTCGCGCCATCGCGCCAGATCGCCGGTGCGGTACAGCCGCGCTCCCGGGGCCGACGAGAATGGGTCAGGCACGAAGCGCTCTGCGGTCATACCGGCCTTGCCGTGATAGCACCGTGCCAGCCCAAAGCCGCCGAGATAAAGCTCGCCGGCGACGCCGGCGGGAATAATGTCGAGCGCGGCATCGAGAATGTAGGCACGGCGATCTCCGACCGGCACGCCGATCGGCGCGTAGGGCGTGTCGCATTCCGACGCGCCATCGACTTTCCAGACCAGCGGCGTGACGACGGTTTCGGTCGGACCATAACCATTGATCAGAATGCGTGGCTTGAGAACGCGCCTGACCTTGTCGAAGCCCGCCTTCGGCATCGCCTCGCCGCCGAACGAGTAGAGCTTGACCGGCGGTGGATTGCCGCTCTGCTCGACGCAATCGGCGACCTGCTGGAGGTAGGCCGGCGGCAATCCGATATGGCTGACGCGATGGGCGTGCAGGTTCTCGACGGTCTGTTCCGGCGTCCACAATTCGGCGTCACGCATCAACAGCCGTGCGCCATGCGACAGAACTGTGAGCCAGCGCTCATGAGCGCCGTCGAAGGCCAGCGATAGGAAATGCAGCTCGCAGGAGCTTTCGTCGATCTCGTAGAGGCTGCCCGTGACGCGACAGTGCATCGCCAGCGGACCGTGGGCGACAGCGACGCCCTTCGGCGTCCCCGTCGAGCCCGAGGTGTAAATCAAATAGGCAAGGTTTTCCGGATGCAGTTCGGGCTGCGGCGGATGGTCCGGTCCCGCGTCGAACTCGAACGAAGACAAGGAAATTCGCTCCATGCCGTCCGGGCTGCCCTCGATTTCGAGCGGACCCGTCAACAGGAACGCGATTGCGGCATCGCGCATGACGAACGCGCGCCGCTCCGAGGGCAGCTCGGGATCGAGTGGAACGTAGGCCCCACCCGCCTTGAGCACGGCCAGCAGCGCAATCATCGTGGCAGCAGTTCGCTCGACCACCACGCCGACGCGCTGCTCGGGCTTGAGCCCCCGGGCGATCAGGTGATGCGCCAGGCGGTTGGCCCTGCGCTCGAGGTCTCCGAACGAGAGCACCGAGCTGCCGATGGTCAGCGCCGTCCGCTCCGGATGACGATGCGCATGGCTGCTGATCGCCTCATGTACCAGCGGCAGCGGAGCGCTCGACGTCGCGTGGCGGTTGCAACGATCCGCAAGAGCGGCGTCGAGCTCTGTGACGGGATGGATGCTGCCAAGCACGACCGTGGCATCCCGCGTCAGCTCCGCCAGCAAGAGCTCGAACTGCGCCTTGATCTGGGTCGCCTGCACCGCGGTGAAATGGCTCGGCATATAGGTGTATTCGACCTGAAGCGTGTCTTCGACCAGCACCGAGAGGTCCATCGGATAGTTCGTCACGTCGACATTCTTCAGACCGCTGAACTGCAACCCGCCTGCACCGCGGTGCATGCTGCGTTCGATCGGATAATTCTCGAAGACGATGATGCTGTCGAACATGGTCTGACCCGCGCGGCCGGCCCAGCCCTGGATGTCATAGAGCGGCGTGTGCTCGTATTCCCGGATCGCCGAATTGCGGTCCTGCAGCGCGCGGAGCCATTCACCGATCGGGCTTTCGGGCGGAATCGTATCGATCACGGGCAGCGTGTTGATGAAGAGCCCGAGCATCTGCTGCGATCCGTCGAGACCGGCCGGACGACCGGCCACGGTTCCGCCGAATGTGACTGTGTTCTGGCCCGTATAGCGTTGCAGCAGCAGCGCCCACACGCCCTGGACGACGGTATTCAGCGTGATCCGTTCGCGGCGCGCGAACGCCTTCAGCTCCGCGGTCGCGGCCTCTCCGAGACGCGTGTAACAGCGTTCGTGGCCGGATGCCTGATGGCGGCGCGCGCCGAAGGCGTCGGCGAGCTGCGTTGGCTGATCAAAGCTCCTGAGTTGTTCACGCCAGAAAGCTTCGGCAGCCTTGGCGTCCTGCGCCTGCAGCCAGGCGATATAGTCGCGGTAGCGCGTCGCGTTCGCGGCAGCAGCGCCGCCGTAATAGCACTCCAGGACTTCTCCGACGAACCTTGCCGAGCTCCAGCCGTCCATCAGGATGTGATGATAGGTCCAGATCAGCCGATACAGGTGGTCCTGGAGGCGCAACAGCCGCACCCGCTGGAGCGGCGGCCTCTGGAGATCGAACTCGGCGGCGCGCTCATCGGCAAGAGCCGCCGCAATTCTTTCATCACTGATCGCCTGCCCTCGCCAGTCCTGCTGTGCGAACGGCACGATGGCGTCGCGATAGACGGCTTGCAGCGGGGAGCCGGAGAGCTCACGCCAGAGGAAGCCGGTCCGCAGCATCTGATGACGCGCGCTCACCTCGCGCCACGCTGTGCCGAGCCGTTCCGGGTCGAGGCCCCGGATCTCGACACTGACCTGGTTGACATAAACGCCGCTGCCAGCATCGCGCAGGCTGTGAAACAGCATGCCCTGCTGCATCGGCGACAGCGGATAGACGTCCTCGACGCGGCTCCAGTCCAGACCGAGCCGTTCGAGCTGCTCACTGGAGAGTCCCGCCAGCGAGCCACGCTCCGATGCGGGGTCTTCCTTATCGGGCTCGACATCTCGGGACGACGCAATCAGCAGCTCGATGGTTTGATGCCGGAACACGTCGCGCGGCTCGATGAGCACGCCTTCGCGCCGCGCGCGGCTCACCATCTGCAGCGAGATGATGGAATCACCACCGAGCTCGAAAAAATTATCGGTGACGCCGATGTTGGGCTGGCGCAGCAGATCGGCCCAGATCGCGGCCAATGTGACCTCCGCCGGCGTGCGCGGCGCCACATGCTGGGCGGACTCCGCGAGCTGATCCGGCGCCGGCAATGCCTTGCGGTCGATCTTGCCGTTCGGCGTCAGCGGCAGGCGCTCCAGCACCACGATCCGCGCCGGGACCATGTAGTCGGGCAGCACCGGGGACAGCGCCGTTTTGAGCGCCGCCCCATCCAGCGCTTCGCCGCTGACATAGCCGACCAGCTGGCGGCCGGTGCCGGCCTCGCGCGCCACCACGACGGCGGCGCGAACGCCCGGCTGCGCCTGCAGCCGTACCTCGATCTCGCCGAGCTCGATGCGGAAGCCGCGGATCTTCACCTGGTAATCGGCACGGCCGACATAATCGAGCACGCCGTCGGACCGCCACCGCGCCACGTCGCCGGTACGGTACAGCCGTGCGCCCGGCGGACCGAACGGATCGGGGATGAAGCGCTCCGCCGTCAGGGCGCCGCGCTGCCAATAGCCGCGGGCGAGCCCGCTCCCGCCGATATAGAGCTCGCCGGCAACGCCGACCGGCGCGAGGTTGAGGTCACCGTCGAGAACGTAGAGCGTGGTGTTGCCGATCGGGCGGCCGAGCAGCGGACGATCGTCCACCGCATCGAGCCGATGGCGCGCCGACCACACCGTGGTCTCGGTCGGACCGTACAGGTTCCAGACTTCGCCGGCTTGCGCCACCAGCCGCCGCGCCAGATCCGGCGGCAGCGCCTCGCCGCCGCACAGCACCCGGCAGCTCGCCGGCAGCGCAGGGCCGTCATGATCGAGCAGCATGCGCCAGGTCGACGGCGTTGCCTGGATCAGGGAGACGCCATGCCGCTCCACGATCGCCTTGAGCCCGGCGGGATCATGCGCGGCCGCGCGATCCGCCAGCACGACGCAGGCGCCGATCGTCAGCGGCAGCCAGAGCTCCAGGACTGCGATGTCAAAGGACAGCGAGGTCAGGCCAAGCACCCGGTCGGCGGCCGTCATGCCGGGCTGCTCCGCCATGGTCGCGAGGAAGTTTGTCACGGCGTCGTGGCGAACCATCACGCCCTTGGGCAGACCGGTCGAGCCCGAAGTGTAGATCACATAGGCGAGGCTCTCACCGTGAACGGCGACATCGAGATTGGCGGCATCGCTGCCCTCGCCGTCCTGTCCATCAACGAGCCAGGCTTCTGCGCCAGTCTCCGCCAGTATGTCTGCGAACTGATCGTGCAATCCCTGTTGCGTCAGCACCAGCGCCGCGCCGCTGTCGCGCAGCATGTGCGCCAGCCGCTCCGGCGGGTAATCCGGATCGAGCGGCAGATAGGCCCCGCCGGCCTTCAGCACCGCCAACAGCGCGACCAGCATCCCGACGCCGCGGTCGAGCGCCAGCCCGACCACGATTTCGGTCCCGACGCCGTGATCCCGCAATCGTCGCGCCAGCCGGTTGGCGCGTGCATTCAGCGCAGCGTAACTCAGCCCCACCTCGCCGAACACCAGCGCGATCGCCTGCGGCGACTTCCGGACCTGTGCCTCGAACTGCGCAATGATCCCTTCGCGCGGTTCATCCCGGCGCGTATCGTTCGCCCGTGCAAGCAGGACGTCATCCGCGGGGTCGCGGGCCGCGATCATCCCGACCGGTCGATCGGCATCCATGCTCAGCGCCTCGATCAGCCGCACAAAGGTTCGCTGCAGCCGTGCGATCTGGGCCTCGTCGAAATATTTGCGCTGATAGTTGAGAACGAGGCGCAGGCGCTCATCGACGCCGATGCTGGCGAACAAGGGATAATTGCTGGTCTCGACAATCCAGGTCTCGCCGACCTGGATCTGCCGGTTCTGTCCGATCAGCGCGCGGTCGACCGGGTAGTTCTCGAACACCAGGATGCTGTCGAACAACGGCCGTCCGGGACGCCCTGCCAGCCGTTGGATCTCATAGAGCGGCGTGGCGCCGAATTCGCGCAGGGCCAGATTGCGATCCTGCAATTCGCGCAGCCATGCACCGACGGCCTGCTGCGGGCTGACGCCGTCGATCACGGGCAACGTGTTGATGAACAGGCCGACCATCTCTTCGGCGCCGGCGAGCTCGGGCGGCCTGCCCGACACGGTGACACCGAAGCAAACCGTCCCCTGCCCGGTATGCTGCCGCAGCAACTGCGCCCATGCCGCCTGCACCAGCGTGTTCATCGTGATCCGCTCGCGCGCCGCAAATTCCTGCAACCGTCCGGTCATGGCAGGATCCAGCTCCAGCGCAAGCATGCCATGGCCGGACGTTTCCACGTCCCCCCCTTCGGCCAGGCTGCCTGCGAGGAAGCTCGGCTCGACCAGCCCAGCCGTCGCATTGCGCCAGAACGCCGCCGATGCGTCGCTGTCGCGGCTCTTCAGCCACGCGATGTAGTCGCGATAGCGGTGCCGCAACGGCGGCAGGCGCCCCTCGCCGTTATGTTGCATCACTTCGGCGATGAACCGCGCCGAGCTCCACCCATCGAGCAGAATGTGATGATGCGTCCAGATCAGCCAATGCCTGTCGTTGCCGAGCCGGATCAACCGAACGCGCTGCAAGGGCGGCCGCGACAGGTCAAAGCCGGCGGCCTGCTCCTGCCGCGAAACGTCGGCCAGCGCCGCATCCAGTTGCGCCTGGTCCCACGTCGCACTCCGTGCTCGCCAGTCATCCTCGATAAAGGGCACTTCAGCCCGCCGATAGACGACCTGTTGCGGTGCGCCGGGCAAGTCGCGCCAAATGAATCCCGTCCGCAGCACCGCGTGACGATCGCTGGCTGCCTGCCAGGCGCGGCGCAGCTTTCCGGCTTCCAGCCCACGGATCTCCGCCGCGACCTGGTTGACGTAGAGCCCGCTCTCGCCGTCATGCATCGCATGGAACAACATGCCTTGCTGCATCGGCGACAATGGATAGATGTCCTCGATCTCGCGCCAATCAAGCGCAAGCCTGTCGAGCTCGGTCTGACCCAGCCCCGACAACGCCACGTCCGATGGTGTCAGACCGCAAGCGCCGCCGGTGCAGTGATCGACCAGCTCGCGCAACGCAGCCTCGTACAACGCGGCCAGCCGCTCGACCGTCTCGCGCCGATAGCGCTTGCGGCCGAACCCGAACGATAGAAACAACCGACCATCGCGCACCGTGCCGTTCACGGTCAGCCAGCGTCGCAGCGGGCTCGATGCATCCCGCGATCGGCCGGCGCTTTCCGCTGCCATCTTGAACAGCGCCGCCTCGTCGCCTCCGTCGATCTGGCCGAGATAATTGAACGCAATCTTCGGCTCGCCGGCATGCGATAGCGCCAAACGTTGTTCTTCGGAGCCAAGATAGCGCAATACGCCGTAGCCCAGCCCGCGGCCGGGAATGACGCGAAGCTCCTCCTTCACGGTCTTGATCAATGACGAAGGATCTTCCGAGCCACCGGCCAACCGCACGGGAAAAGCCGTCGTAAACCAGCCGACCGTGCGCGAGAGGTCGAGATCGCCAGCGAGAGGCTCGCGGCCATGCCCCTCCAGCTCGACGAGAACGTCGTCCTGCCCACTCCACTGCCAGACGGCGCGTGCAAGGCCGGCAAGAAGGAGATCATTGATCTGCGTACGATAAGCCGCTGGCGCATCCGTCAGCAGGCGCCGCGTCCATTCACTTTCGAATGACAGCAGGACCTCATCGGCATCGGCGATGCGATCGTTGCCCGCGTGGTCCTCGTCGCAGGGAACGTCCGCATTTGCACAGCGGCTGGTCCAGTAGGGTAACTCCGTCGCCAGTTCTGGCGAGGTCGCGTAAGCCCGCAAGCGCTGACCCCACAGCGCGTGAGCATGAGTCTTGGGCGGAAGCGCGGCCGCGGCGTCACCCTTCGCAAGCTGCCTGTAAGCGGACGCGACGTCCTCCAGCAGAATGCGCCATGACATCCCGTCGACCACGAGATGGTGGATCACGATCAGAAAACGCTGGCTGCCATCAGCGACATCGATGCCGACGGCCCGTAACAGCTCCCCGCCGGAGATCGACAGGCTTGCTTGCGCCGACGATGCCAGCGCCGTCACGGCATCGCGGCCGGCCGCCTGCCGGACCCAGAGCAGTTCCTCCGCGCCAACAGCAGCGCCGTGCTCGGCATACCAGCTTCCTTGCTTCTGCTCGAAGCGCAGGCGTAGCGCATCATGATGATCGACCACGGCGGCGAGCGCGCGCCGCATCACGTTCCAGTCGAGGCGCTCTCGCGGATGCAAGAGCACAGCCTGGTTCCAATGATCCCGATTCTCCATGTCCTCAGCAAAGAAGCGGGACTGAATCGGCAAGAGCGGATGCGGGCCGATGACCTGCCCCTGATCGGCGAGCGTCCCCGTGCGCTGCTCGGTCCGCGCCGCGCGCGCCAGAGCTTCGAGCGTCTGATGCTGGAATACGTCGCGGGGCTCGATCAGGTATCCGGCGCGCCGGGCGCGGCTCACCATCTGGAGCGAGATGATGGAATCGCCCCCGAGCTCGAAGAAATTGTCGGTGAGGCCGACGGCCGGCCGGCCGAGCAGCTCGGCCCAGATCGCCGCAAAGGCGATCTCCGCAGGCGTGCGTGGCGCCTGATGATCCGCATGGCCATGGGCCATGTCGGGCGCCGGCAGCGCCTGGCGATCAACCTTGCCGCTCGGCATCAAGGGCAGCCGCTCCAGCACGGCAATTCTCGGCGGCACCATGTAATCCGGCAGGACGGCCGACAGCGCTGTCCGCAGCGCAGCCTCTTCCAACTCCGCCGTGCCGCTGACGTAGCCAACGAGCTGCCGGCCGGCGCCGACCTCTCGCGCCACCACCACGGCGGAGCGAACGCCGGGCTGCTCGAGCAGCCGCGCCTCGATCTCGCCGAGCTCGATGCGGAAGCCGCGGATCTTGACCTGGTGATCCGCGCGTCCGACATAGTCGATCGCGCCATCAGCGCGCCAGCGCGCCAGGTCTCCCGACCGATAGAGCCGCTCGCCTTGCTCCCCGAAGGGATCGGGAATGAAGCGCTCCGCCGTCAGCTTCTCGCGCCGCCAATAGCCCCGCGCCAAACCGGCCCCGCCGATGAACAACTCGCCGGTCACGCCTGCCGGAACCATGTTCAGATCGGCGTCGAGGATGCGGATCGTCACGCCGGGAATGGGCTGGCCGATCGGCACGCGCGTCCCATCCTCGTCGCGACAGGTCCAATACGTGGCGTTGATGAGAGCCTCGGTCGGACCGTAGCGATTGTCGAACCGCACATGGGGGAACGCCGCACGCACACGCGTCATGAGATCGAGTGACAGCGCCTCGCCGCCAGCAAACAGGCGCCTCAGCGAGGTGCAGCGCGGCGCGCCGGGCTCGGTCACGAAATGCTCGAGCATCTGCGGCACGAAGTGGAGCGTCGTCACGTCGTGGGCGATGACGGCGTCCACCAGGAGTCGCGGCTCGCGATGCGCGCCTGGAGCCGCGATCACGAGCCGCGCGCCGGTTGCGAGCGGCCACAATATCTCCCAAACCGAGACGTCGAAGCTGAACGGGGTCTTGTGCAGCAAGGTCTCGGCAGGATCGAGACGATACTCCGCCTGCATCCAGTCAAGCCGCGCCGCCAGCGCGCGATGCGAGCAGGCCACGCCCTTGGGTACGCCGGTCGAGCCGGACGTGTACATCACATAAGCCAGGCTGTCCGGATGAAGCGCCGCACCGGGATTGCCGGCATGGGCTTCGATCCGAGCTTCAGCCTCGCCGTCGATTGTCCAGGCCTCGACGTCCGCATCCGTGATCACAGACGCCAGATGCGGAAGCAGCCGCTCCTGGATCAGCACCAGCGCCGTTCCGCTATCACGCAGCATGTGGAGCAGGCGATCGGACGGGTAGTCGGGATCGAGCGGCAGATAGGCGCCTTCGGCCTTCAGCACGGCCAGGACGCCGACGATCAGCTCGATGCTGCGCTCGAGCGCCAAGCCGACCAGCCGGTCGCGACTGATCCCGTGCTCCCGCAACCGCCATGCCAGGCGATTGGCACGCGCGTTCAGCTCGCCATAGCTGATCTGCCGTTCACCGAAGATCAACGCGATCGACGATGGCGAAGCCGCGGCCCGGCCTTCGATCTGCGCGACGATAGTGTCGCCAAGCTTCGGTGCCCGCTCGGCGCTGCCGCCCCAGCCGAGCAATCTCTGCTCCTCATCGGCATCGAGGCTGTCCAGCGCGCCCAGCGGCCGCGAGGCGTCCGCCACGATCCTGGCCAGCAGTTGCGACAGCGAGGCTTGCAGATATCTGATATGATCGTGGTCGAGGCGGCTGCGATCGTAGCGAAAGCCCAGATTGATGCCGTCGGGCTTGGCGAAGACCGCCACCGTCAGCGCATAGTTGGTGATCGAGACCTGCTCGACCCGGCCGAACCGGCGTCCGCTTTCGCTCTCGCCTCGCAGCGCCTGATCGATCGGATAGTTCTCGAACACGAGGATGTTGTCGAACAACGCGCATCCGGAACGGCCGGCAAGACGCTGGATTTCGTACAGCGGCATCCAGCCGTGATCGCGCAGATCCGTGTTGCGCGCCTGGAGATCGCGCAGCCACGCTCCGATCTCGGTTTGCGGGCTTGCCTGATCGACGACGGGCAGCGTGTTGATGAACAGGCCGACCATCTCCTCGGCCCCGCTGATCTCCGCCGGCCGGCCCGAGACCGTCGCACCGAAACAGACCGCGCGCTGACCGGTGTGGCGGCGCAACAGCTGCGCCCAAGCGCCTTGCACCAGCGTGTTCAGCGTGACGCGCTCGCGCCGCGCAAAGGCTTGCAGGCTTGCCGTCAGGTCGGCCGTGAGCAGCAGGTCCGACGAGCCATGGCCGGAAGCACCGTTGGCCGCAGGTCGTCCCAGCGTGTCCGCTAGGAAGCTGGGCTCGTCCAATTCGGCCAAGGCCGATCGCCAGAACGACGCGGACGCGTCGCGGTCCTGCCTTTGCAGCCACGCGATGTAGTCGCGGTAGCGGCCCTTCACGGCCGATAGTCGCGCACCGCGTTCGTGCTGCAGGATCTCGGCCATCAGACGCGCGGCGCTCCAGCCGTCGAGCAGGATATGGTGGTGGGTCCAGATCAGCCAGTGGCGCGCCTCGTCGAGCCGGATCAGCCGGACCCGCTGCAATGGCGCCTGAGACAGATCGAATGCTCTGGTACGTTCGGCTTGCGCAATACCCGCGAGCGCAACCCGCAGCTCCTCCTCTTCCATGGCGACCGCCCGCGAGCGCCAGTCTTCTTCCTCGAATGGCAAAGGCGCAGAGCGATAGACCACCTGCTGCGCGGCCCCCGACAGCTCGCGCCACGCAAATCCGGTTCGCAACACGGCGTGGCGCGAGCTGATCTCGTGCCAGGCTGCGCGCAGCCTGCCGGCCTCGAGACCACGGACCTCCAGGCCGATCTGGTTGACGTAATTGCCGCTCTCGCCATCACGAAGGGCATGGAACAGCATGCCCTGCTGCATGGGCGACAGCGGATAGATGTCCTCGATCTCGCGGCAGTCGATCGTCGCGACCAGCGCGTCGAGATCAGCCTGCTTGAGGTTCGACAAGGCGAAGTCCGACGGCGTGATGCCGCGGGCGCCGCCCGTGCAATGCGCGACGAGTTCGCGCAAGGAAGCCGCGTAATGCTCGGCGAGACGTTCGATCGTTGCGCGCCGGTAACGCCTGCGGCCATAGCTGAACGACAGGCGCAGCTGTCCTTCCCCGACTTGACCGTTGATGCTGACCCAGCGACCAAGCGGCGCGCTGTCGCTGCGCATGGGCCCGGAGCTCTCGGGCGCGAGGCGGAACGGGGCACTCTCTCCCATGCTGGAATCGAACTGGCCGAGATAGTTGAAGACGATGCGCGGCTCAGGGCGTGTCGCCAGGGCGCTCCGCTGCGCCTCGGTGCCGAGATGGCGCAGGATGCCGTACCCCAGCCCGCGGTTGGGAACGGCCCGAAGCTCCTCCTTGATGGATTTGATCAGAGAGGCATCGTCCTCGGAGCTACCCGACAGCCGCACCGGAAAAGCAGTGGTGAACCAGCCGATGGTGCGGGACACATCGGCGCCCGCAAAGACGTCCTCGCGGCCATGGCCTTCGAGCTCGACGACGACGTCCTCGATCCCGCCCCAGCGCGACACGGCTCGCGCAAGTGCCGCCAGCAGGAGATCATTGACCTGGGTGCGGTAGGCGGACGGGGCTTCCTTCAGCAGCCGCGTGGTCAATCCGGCGTCGAACGCCAGCAGGACCTCCTCGCCGTCTGCAACCCGGTCGACCCCGCCATGATCGTCATCGCAGGGAAACGCCGCATGCGATCCCCGCTCCAGCCAATAGTCGAGCTCGGCTGCCAGCTCGTCGGTTGCAGCATAGGCCTGCAATCGCGCGCCCCAGGATGCATAAGAGTCGCTCCTCGCCAGTGCGACTGAAGCCGCGCCCTGGCGGAGCTGATCGTACGCCGTCGCAAAGTCTTCGAGCAGCACACGCCATGACACGCCGTCGATGACGAGATGATGCACCACCACCAGAAGCCGCTGGCTGCCGTCCGCGAGATCCATGCCGACCACACGCAACAGCGGCCCGGCCAGCGACAGGCTGGCCTGAGCTTGTGAGGCGACCTTCGTGACTGCGGCGGCATCCTGGAGGTCACCAAGAATCCACAGCAGCTCGGACGTTGGCGGTGTAGCGCCGTAGGTCGCGCGCCAACCGCCATCAATCTCCTCGAAGCGCAGGCGCAGGGCCGCATGATGCGCGACAAGAGCGGCAAGCGTGAGCTCGACGAGCTTCCAGTCGAGCCGCGACTTCGGCATCAGCAGGACGGCCTGATTCCAGTGATGACGGTCCCCTGCATCCTCACTGAGGAACCGCAACTGGATCGGCAGCAGCAGGTGCTCGCGGCCGTCGAGATCGATCTCAGCGGCGACGATCTCCGCTCTGTCTTCACTCCGCGCCACGCGCGCCAGATCCTGCAAGGTCTGATGCCGGAAGACGTCACGCGGCTCGATCAGCAGGCCCGCCTGGCGCGCGCGACCGACCAGCTGCAGCGAGATGATGGAATCGCCGCCGAGCTCGAAGAAATTGTCGGTGGCGCCGATGGCGGGCTGGCCGAGCAGCTCGGCCCAGATCGCAGCGAGCACCGTCTCGGCTGCGGAGCGCGGCGCGACATGCGCGGTGGTTGCGGCCGGCATCTCAGGCGCCGGCAGGGCGTCGCGATCAACCTTGCCGTGCGCGGTGAGCGGCAGCCGGTCCAATCGCACGATGCGGGCCGGCACCATGTAGTCGGGCAGCTCATCCGAGAGCGCCGCACGCATCGCCGCTTCGTCGAACGGCCCATCGCCGGCGACATAGCCGACCAGCTGACGGCTGACGCTGGCTTCAAGGGCAACGACCACGGCCGACCGCACGCCGGCCTGCCGCATCAGCCATGCCTCGATCTCGCCGAGCTCGATCCGGAAGCCGCGGATCTTCACCTGATGATCGGTCCGGCCCACATATTCGATGACGCCATCGGCGCGCCACCGCGCCAGATCGCCGGTGCGATACAGCCGCGCGCCCGGCGCGCCAAACGGATCAGGGACGAAGCGGTCGGCCGTCAGCTCGGCGCGCTGCCAGTAACCGCGCGCCAAGCCCTCGCCGCCGATGAACAGTTCACCGGTCACGCCGACCGGGACGATGTTGAAATCATTGTCCAGGATGTACGCCGAGCGGCGGCCCACCGGGCGACCGATCGGGGCATAATTGCCGTCGATCTCCTCGCTCGCATCGACCTTCCAGACCAGCGGCGTGACCACGGTTTCGGTCGGCCCGTAGCCGTTGATCAATGCCCGCGGCTTGAGCGCGCGCTTGACTTTGTCGAAGCCGGCCTTTGGCATCGCCTCGCCGCCGAACGAGTACAGCTCGACTGGCGGCGGATCGCCACGCCACATCGCGAAATCAGCGAGCTGTTGCAGGTAGGCGGGCGGGAATCCGGCATTGGTGACGCGCTGCCGGCGCAGAACCTCGATAGTCTGTTCGGCGGACCACAGGTCCGCATCCCGCA
Organism: Bradyrhizobium sp. IC4059; assembly: GCF_020193615.1. Lineage (NCBI taxonomy): Bacteria > Pseudomonadati > Pseudomonadota > Alphaproteobacteria > Hyphomicrobiales > Nitrobacteraceae > Bradyrhizobium > Bradyrhizobium sp. IC4059. The sequence goes on along the minus strand of NZ_JADYVH010000002.1, from coordinate 125,603 downwards.
TCACGAGCGCCGCGCCGCAGGTCAGTGCGGTCCAGAGCCGCTCATGGGCGCCATCAAAGGTGAAGGACAGGAAGTGCAGCTCGCGCGAGTGCCGATCCATGTCGTAGAGCCCGGCCGTCACCTCGCAGTGCATGGCGAACGGACCGTGTTCGACCGCGACGCCCTTGGGGATGCCGGTGGAGCCGGAGGTGTAGATCACATAGGCAAGGCTGGTTGGCACCACCGCGATCTCGGGATCGCTTTCGCTCTCCTTGGCGAGATCGATCGCACCGAGCGGAACGACCTCGACGCCAGCCGGCGGCGGCGTCAACGCCGACCCATCCGCGTCAATCAGCACGACGCGCGCACCGGCATCGCGGAGGGTGCCGATCTGGCGTCTCGCCGGATGTTCGGGATCGAGCGGCAGATAGGCTGCACCCGTCTTCAAGATGGCGAGCAGCGCCGCAACGAGGTGTGGCGAACGCCGTGCCGAGACGCCGACAAGGTCGTCGCGCCCGACACCGAGGCGGATCAGGTGGTGAGCAAGCCGGTTGGCGCGGCGGTTGAGCTCGGCATAGCTGATTTCACCGTCGCCGAAGACCAGCGCCGGCGCGTCGGGCGTTTCGGCAGCCAGCCGTGCAACCGTCCGATGCACCGGTGTGAACGACGAGCTTGCCGTTTCGTCGGCGGCGCGATTCCATTGCCGCAACTGCCCCAGTTCCTGTTCGGACAGCAACGCCACATCGGCGATCCCTTGCGCGTCGTCGGCGACCATGGCCTTCAGGGTCGTGGCCCAATGCGCGGCAAGACGCTCGATCGTCGCCGCCTCGAACAGCGCCGTCGCATAGGTAAAGACGGCGCGGATTTCGCCTGACAGCCCCTCGTCGGTATCGAGCGCGAGGTCGAACTTGACGGCATCGACCTCTGTTTCGATTGTCTCGATCTGGAGGCCGGTCCCATTGGGCGGATTGCTGGAGACCCGACGGCGCTGGTGATTGTAGAGGACCTGGAACAGTGGATTCTGACTCAGGCTGCGCGTGGGCTGAAGGATTTCGAGCAGACGTTCGAACGGCAGGTCCTGGTTTTCCTGTGCCTCGACAGTGGCCGCATGAACCGCCGCAATGAAGTCCCTGATCGCCGCGCGGCCGTCGATCTGCGTGCGAAGCACCTGGGTATTGACGAACAGACCGATCACGCCGCGCGCTTCGCCGCGATGCCTGTTGGCGACGGGCACGCCGATGTTGATGTCGGACTGCCCGGTGTAGCGATAGAGCAGCAGCTTGAAGCTCGCCAGCAGGACGGCGAACAGGGTCGTACGATGCCGCCGCGCGAGTCCGCGCAAGCCATCGGCTAGCGCCCGGTCGAGCGGGATACGAAGTGCCGATCCCGCCAGATCCGGGACCGCCGGGCGCGGCCGGTCGATCGGCAGCTGGAGCACCGCCGGATCGGCGAGACGTCTGGTCCAGTAGCCGACCTGCCGTTCGCCATCGACCGCACTCATCCAGAGCCGCTGCCATTCGGCGTAGTCGGCGTAGTCAATCTCCGGCTCCGGCAGCGCCGGTTCTTCACCGCAAGCGAATGCCGCGTACAGTTTCCAGAACTCGTCAACCAGCACGCCCATCGACCAGCCGTCGGCCACGATATGGTGCAGGCTGACGACGAGGAAGTGATCGCCCTCGTCCAGCGTCAGCAGCGTCGCGCGCATAAGCGGGCCGGCCTCGAGATCGAACGGCAGCGAGGCCTCCTGCCGCGCAAGCTCGCGCGCCTGCCGTTCGCGGTCGTCGCCATCGAGGGCCAGGTGCCGCAATGCGGCCGGCTGCGGAACCTGGATGACTTGTTCGGCCTGCTCCCCTTCCTGCCGAAAGACGGTGCGAAGCGCGCTGTGGCGGGCGACAAGCATATCGAACGCCTGTTGCAATGCGCGTGGTTGCAGCTGGCCGCGCACGCGCACCGTCGCTGATATGTTGTAGGCCGCGCTGGACGGATCCATCCGCCACAGGAACCAGAGGCGCGCTTGCGCAAAGGACAGCGGCGCCCGCTTTCGCCCCTGGCGCACGATCGGCAGCATGGCGAGGTTGACGCCCTTCGCCGCGAGCTGCGACACGAACGCGTGCTGCTTGCCGGAATCGAGACGCATCAAGCGCCGTGAAATGTCGCGCAGCTGCTGCTTTTGCGTGGTTGCCGTGTCACTCATGGGACAGTTCGACTTCCTTCAACAGGTCGAGCATCGCTACGATGTCGTCGCTTCGCTTGTCGATCTCGCTCTCCAGGCCCAGCGCAGCAGCCATGGTTTCAACGGTCGTCAATTCAAACAGACGATTGAGCGGCAGGTCGTGGCCGAGATCCCGCTTGATGCGGCTGACGAGCTGGACCGCGATCAAGGAATCGCCGCCGAGCTCGAAGAAATTGTCGGTGACACCGATATTGGGCTGGCGCAGCAGATCGGCCCAGATCGCGGCCAATGTGACCTCCGCCGGCGTGCGCGGCGCGATGCGTTCTGACTCCGCGAGCTGATCCGGCGCCGGCAATGCCTTGCGGTCGATCTTGCCGTTCGGCGTCAGCGGCAGACGCTCCAGCACCACGATCCGCGCCGGGACCATGTGGTCGGGCAGCACCGGGGACAGCGCCGTTTTGAGCGCCGCCCCATCCAGCGCTTCGCCGCTGACATAGCCGACCAGCTGGCGGCCGGTGCCGGCCTCGCGCGCCACCACCACGGCCGCGCGGACGCCCGGCTGCGCCTGCAGCCGCGCCTCGATCTCGCCGAGCTCGATGCGGAAGCCGCGGATCTTCACCTGGTAATCGGCACGGCCGACATAATCGAGCACGCCGTCGGATCGCCACCGCGCCACATCGCCGGTGCGGTACAGCCGCGCCCCCGGCGGACCGAACGGATCAGGGATGAAGCGCTCCGCCGTCAGGCCGCCGCGCTGCCAATAGCCGCGGGCGAGCCCGCTCCCGCCGATATAGAGCTCGCCGGCGACGCCGACCGGCGCGAGGTTGAGGTCACCGTCGAGAACGTAAAGCGTGGTGTTGCCGATCGGGCGGCCCAGCAGCGGACGATCATCCATCGCATCGAGCCGATGGCGCGCCGACCACACCGTGGTCTCGGTCGGACCGTACAGGTTCCAGACTTCGCCGGCTTGCGCCACCAGCCGCCGCGCCAGATCCGGCGGCAGCGCCTCGCCGCCGCACAGCACCCGGCAGCTCGCCGGCAGCGCAGGGCCGTCATGATCGAGCAGCATCCGCCAGGTCGACGGCGTTGCCTGGATCAGGGACACGCCATGCCGCTCCACGATCGCCTTGAGCTTGGCGGGATCATGCGCGGCCGCGCGATCCGCCAGCACGACGCAGGCGCCAATCGTCAGCGGCAGCCAGAGCTCAAGCACTGCGATGTCAAAGGACAGCGAGGTCAGGCCAAGCACCCGGTCGGCGGCCGTCATGCCGGGCTGCTCCGCCATGGTCGCGAGGAAGTTCGTCACCGCGTCATGACGGACCATCACGCCCTTGGGCAGGCCGGTCGAGCCCGAGGTGTAGATCACATAGGTGAGGCTCTCGGCGTGAACGGTGACATCGAGATTGGCGGCATCGCCGCCCTCGCCGTCCGCAGCGTCGAGCATCCAGGCCTCGGCGCCGGTCTCCGCCAGCACGGCGGCGAACTGATCGCGCAACTCCGTCTGCGTCAGCACCAGCGCCGCGCCGCTGTCGCGCAGCATATGCGCCAGCCGCTCCGGCGGGTAATCCGGATCGAGCGGCAAATAGGCCCCGCCGGCTTTTAGCACCGCCAGCAGCGCGACCAGCATCTCGACGCCGCGGTCGAGCGCCAGCCCGACCACGATTTCGGTCCCGACGCCGTGATCCCGCAATCGTCGCGCCAGCCGGTTGGCGCGCGCATTCAGCGCGGCATAGCTCAGCTCCGCCTCGCCGAACACCAGCGCGATCGCCTCAGGTGACTTCCGGACCTGTGCTTCAAATTGCTCGATCAACGACTGTCGCCGATCATGCGCCTGCGTCCGGTTCCACGTCTCCAGCAACAGCTGCCGCTCGTCGGGGGGCAAAATGTCGAGCTGCCGGACCGGCGCACGCGGCGCGCGATCCAGCGCATCGGCCAATTGATCGAGTGCCTGCTGCATCATGGCGCAAATGCGATCGGCCGAGAACGGATGGACGATCTGGGCGGTCAGGCCAAGCGCTTGGCCATAATCCTCGACCGCCAGCATCAGGGGATAATTGGTGCGCTCTTCACCACCGAGCCATTCGATGCCGGAGTGCTCTCTGCCGGCAGCCAAATCGGCCGGCATCGCATTGTGCCGGTAGTTCAGGATCGCGCTAAACAGCGGCGCGGGCGCCGCGACGCCGCTGTATCGCTGCGCAAGCGCCAGCGAGGCGTGCTCGTGCGCCATCAGCTCGGTCAGCCGACGATGCGCATCACGGACGCTGTCCTCGACCGCTGTGTCGTCGAGGTCGAGCCGCAGCGGCAAGGTGTTGATGAACAGGCCCATGGTGCGATCGCCGCCGGCGCCGGCCTGCATGCGACCGAACAAAACAGTCCCGAACACCACCTGCTCGCGCCCACTGGTTCGCCCCACCACCTGCCCCCAGGCGAGATGGCAAAGGCTGGCCAGGCTGACGCCCAACCGCCGCGCCTGCACACGAAGCCTTGCGTTCAAGCTCTCGGGCAGCATCAGCCGGGTTTCGGCAATACCGGCACCATCGCCGTGCACCCGATCCAGGCCGAACGGCGTGGAGGGCTCGTCGATGTCGGCGAGCATGCCGCGGAAGAAGCGCTCATGCTCCTTGGTCGCCGCCGATCCGCGCGCCTGTGCCACCAGATTCCGGAACGGATAAGGCGGCGGCAATTCGTGGCTCCGCCCGGACAGGATCTTCCCGACCTCGTCGTGCATCACTTCGAGCGTGGAGTGGTCGCCAATCAAATGATGCAGCAGGACCAAAAGCAGCCAGCGCTCTCCACCCGGATCGGCCGCGACCGCAAATCGCAAAAGCGGCGGCCGTCCGAGATCGATCCGATGCAAACGCGGATCGAATCGTCGCGCGAGCTGCTCATCCCCAGGGCCTTCGCCATCCAGCACGACCTCGTCGACGACCAAGGACGCCTGCCGCCAAACCACCTGTGCCGGCGTGGACAGTCCGCTCCACACGATAGACGTTCGCAGAATGTCGTGGCGCGCGATCACCTGGCGGACCGCGTCGAGATAGCGATCGAGCAGGTCGCGGCTGGCAAATGCCATCCGGCCCACCAGCAGATAAGGATCGCCCTCCTTCGACAGCAGGTGGTGGAAGAGAATGCCATCCTGAAGTGGCGAGAGGCCGTAGACGTCCTGGATGTTGGCGACGCCGCCAGGAACGTCGGCCACGATGCTGTCGATGTCGGATTGCGTTAACGTGATCAGCGGCAACAATTCCGGTGTGATCGCCGTCGTCTGCCGGGTGATCTGATTGACCGGAACGTCGGCTTCTACGCCGCCATCGAGGCTGGCGGCAAATTCCGCCAGCAGCGGCTTCGCGAACAGCATGCGCGCATCCGCCCTCAGCGCATGCCGCTGCAATCGCTCCAGCATGCGCACTGCGAGCAGCGAGTGGCCGCCGAGCTCGAAGAAGTGGTCACTGCGTCCGATCCGATCGACGCCCAAGAGCTCGGCCCAGATATCTGCGACAACCTGTTCGACCTCGCCTCGCGGCGGTTCGAAACGGCGCCGCGCATATGCATCGTTCTCCGGCGCCGGCAGCGCCTTGCGGTCCACCTTGCCATTCGGCGTGAGCGGGAGTGCATCGAGACTTACGAACGCTGACGGCACCATGTAGTCCGGCAGACACGCACGCAGGTGATCGCGCAACGCGCTGGCAAGCTCTCCGCCATCGCGCCTTACGCCCCCCCTAGCGGCCACATAGGCGACCAGCCGCATGTCGCCGCCATGATTGCGCTGCACCAGCACGATTGAATCGGCAACGTCGGCGTGCTCGTTGAGCCGAAACTCGATCTCACCGAGCTCGATGCGAAAGCCGCGGATCTTGACCTGGTGGTCGTTGCGGCCGAGAAACACAATGTTGCCGTCCGGGAGATAGCGGCCGAGATCGCCGGTGCGGTACATGCGCGCTTCCGCATCGCCGCTGAAGGGATCGCGCACGAAGCGCTCTGCCGTCAGATCGGCGCGATTGAGATAACCGCGCGCGACTCCGACCCCGCCGATGTAGATTTCGCCGACGGCACCGAGCGGAACGGGCGCACCGAACCGGTCCAGGAGATAGATCCGCGCATTCGGCAGCGGACGACCGATCGGAGCCGCGTCGTCGTCAAAGTCCCGATGCCGCAACCAGCTCGTTGCGCAGACCGTTGCTTCCGTCGGCCCGTAACCGTTGAAGGCGGCGATGTCAGCAGGCAATCCCTTGACCAGCTCGGCCTTGGGCAATTCACCGGCAAGAACGAGGACCCGCAACGAGGCGAGCCGTTCGAGATCGGTCCGCCCGTGCAGCATCGCCGGCGGGAGGGTCGCATGCGTGATCGCATTGTCCGCGAGATAGCCGAACAATGCCGCGGTGTCCTGATGCTCGCGCGTGCCGGCCAGAAACAGCGCGGCGCCCGAGCACAGGGCCATGACGATTTCCCAGATGCTGGCATCGAAACTGAGCGAGGCAAACTGCACGACGCGACTGCTCGAATTGATGTTGAACAATGCCCGCTGCGCCAACGCCAAATTCACCAGGCCACGGTGCTCGACCATCACCCCCTTCGGCCGACCGGTCGAGCCGGACGTGTAGATGATGTAGGCGAGGCTTCGCGCAGTCAGGCCTTCGAGGAGAACACTCGGATCCGACGTCGCCAGCCCTGCGTCTGCGTCGGGGTCGACCATCTCGCAGGTCCCATCTGGAATGATCGCGCGTCCTGTGGCGTCTGCGATCAGCAGGCGCGGCCTGGCATCGTCGACAATCTGACGTAGCCGCTCCGCAGGATAAGCGGGATCGAGCGGCAGATAGGCGCCGCCCGCCTTCAGCACGGCCAGCAGGCTCACCACCATTGCGATGCCCCGCGGCAGGCAGATCGCAACGGGCTGATCCGGCACCACTCCCAAGGTGATCAAGTGCCGCGCAAGCCTGTTCGCCCGCGCATCGAGCTCGCTATAGCTCAGACGAACGTCCTCGTATGCCAGCGCAATGGCGTCCGGCGCCCTTCTCACCTGCTCCGCAAACAGATCTTGAATGCACCTTTCGGAGGGAAACGGCGTGGCCGTCTCGTTCCAAGTGTCGAGAACGCGCCTGCGCTCATCGGCACCAATGATATCGATCCGGTCGACCTCATGGTCCGCATCGGAGATCATCGCCCGCAGCACGGTCAACAGATAGCCCCGATGGCGCGTGATCGTCGCTTCGTCGAATAGCGACGTCGCATAATTCAGGGAGCCGACAATGCGCCCGTCCATCTCGCCGAGATTGAGCTCGAGATCGAACTTGACCTGTTGCAGCGGAATATCAGCGACCTCGGCTTTGAGGCCGGGCAACTCGAGAGGCCCCCTCTCGTTGTTTTGCCAGGCGAACACGGCCTGGAAGACCGGTGTCTGCTCCGGCCGTCGCAGCGGTTGGACGATCTCGACGACCTGCTCGAACGGTAGGTCCTGATGATCCTGCGCCGCGAGCGCCGCCGCGCGCACGCGGCGGAGCAGTTCGGCCACGCTGGGCTCCGCCGAGAGATCAACGCGGACAGCCAGCATGTTGACGAAGAATCCGATCAGGCCCTCGATCTCCGGCCTATTTCGGTTGGCCGTCGGAGTCCCGATGACGATATCGGTCTGCGAGGAGAGTCTCGACAACACCACTGCCCAGGCCGCCAGCACCGTCATGAAAGCACTGGCGCCATGCGACTGACTCAGTCGCCTGATGCCGGAGGCCAGCTCCACATCGATCTCGATCGGCAGGGACGCCCCGGCGAGCGACCTGATTGGCGGACGCGGCCGATCCGTCGGCAATTCAAGCACGGCAGGAGCGTCCGCGAGTGCTTCTCGCCAATAGTCGACCTGCCGCTGCAAGCGTTCGCCCGACAGCCATTGCCGCTGCCAGACGGCATAGTCCGGATACTGGATTGCCAATGGCGGCAGAGGATCGTCCTTGCCGGCGGCGAATGCCCGGTAGAGAGCGCCGAGCTCGCGCACCAGAACGCCGATCGACCAGCCATCGGAGACGATGTGATGCTGGGTGAACAAGAAGAGATGCTCTCCCTCCGCCATCCGGATCAGGCGACCGCGGACCAACGGTCCTGCGGCGAGATCGAACGGCGTCGCGGCCTCCTCGCGGCGGAGGCGCGCCAGCTCCTGCTCGCGATCGTCCCGGCTACTCAGATCATGTTCGAGCAGCGGCACACGCGCATCCGTGGGCAGCAGCACCACGCGCGGCTGTTCGTCCACTACGCGAAAGACGCTGCGCAGCGCTTCGTGGCGCGCGAACACACGGTCGATGCTGCGACGCAAGGCTTCGAGATCGAGCTCGCCCGTAAGCCGCAATGCTCCGCGAATGTGATAGCTGGAATTCGTACCATCGAGCTGCGCCAGCAGCCAGAGCCGCTGCTGCGCAAAGGACATTTCCAACGATCCGCTCCGCGCCACCACCGGAATGGCACTGGCGTCACTCCGGCCACGATTCCTGGCCAGCGCGACGAGCTTTCTCATCTGCTGGGGATCCAGATCGCGTAAGCTCGGCTTTGCCGTGTCAGCCATGCTCACTGCTCCGTTCCCACCAGTTCCTGGAGCTCTTCGGCATCGAATTCTTGCTCGATGAGCCTGATCGACACGACCCGGGCAAATGAGGCAAGATCGGGATGAGCGAACAGATCCGAGACCGCGATTGACACGCCGATCTCCTGCGACACCCGGCTCAGCACCCGCACTGCGAGCAAGGAATGTCCGCCGAGCTCGAAGAAGTGATCGTTGCGTCCGACCTGATCGACGTCGAGCAGCTCCGCCCAGATCCCGGCCAGCGCCAGCTCGATCTCGTCCTCGGGTGCCTCGTAGGTGCGACTCGCCAACGCATCCTCGCCCGGCGCCGGCAGTGCACGCCGATCGATCTTACCGTTAGCGGTGAGCGGCAACTGCTCCAGCACCGTCACCGACGACGGCACCATGTAGTCAGGCAGAACGGCGGACAGTGCATCGCGCAAGGCGCGGCCGTCGAGCGACGGCCCGCCACTCGCATAGGCGAACAATTGGCGCCCGGTCCGGCCTTCGCCCGCCACAACGGCCGCCGCACGCACGCCACGCTGCTCGAGCAGACGCGCCTCGATCTCTCCGAGCTCGATACGGAAGCCGCGGATCTTCACCTGCTGGTCGGCGCGGCCGACATATTCAATCACGCCGTCGTTGCGCCAGCGCGCGAGATCGCCGGTGCGATAGAGGCGCGTGCCATCGTCGCTGAACGGATCGGGGACGAACCGCTCCGCGGTCAGTGCAGCCCGGTTCAGATAGCCGCGGGCCTGGCCAACACCACCGATGAACAGCTCGCCGGTGACGCCGGCGGGAACGATATTGAGGTCGGAATCGAGAATGTGCGCCGACCTCGCACCAACGGGCCGTCCGATCGGTGCGGGCTGGTGAGGTGTCAACGCGGCGGCGTCGACGATCCACGCCGTCGGCGCGATCACCGTCTCGGTCGGGCCGTAGGCGTTGACCAGAAGATCGATAATGAAAGCTTCTCGAAATGCCCTGACCCCGGTATCGGACCAGGCTTCGCCGCCGACGATACAGGCCCTGATCGCCAGCCTGCGCCCACCCTGCCGCAATGCCGCGCTCAATTGATCCGCATAGGCCGGCGGCAGGAAGATCGAGGTCACCGCATTGCGGGTCATCTCGCTGACGAGATCGTCAATCAGGAGACCGGGCTTCGAAGGCAGGACGAGCGAACCGCCCGTCATCAGCGGCACCAGCCATCGCTCGTGGGCGATGTCGAAATTGATCGATGCCGTCTGGAACTCGCGGTCACGCGAGGTCATGCGGTACAGCCGGCCGATGGCTTCGCAATGCATCGCCAGCGGTCCGCGCGCAACCGCCACGCCTTTCGGCGCGCCGGTCGACCCGGACGTGTAGATGACATAGGCCAGGCTGTCCGGATGGATTTCGATGTCGAGGTTCCCGCCGTCCTCGCCGGCGCGCGGCGATGGCTCGTCGATGCAGAGCGCCTCGACCCCGGCTTCGCGCAGCACCGGTGCAAGCGGCTCGAGCAGCGCGCCTTGCGTCAGGACCAGCGCCGCGCCGCCGTCACGCAGCATGTAGGCAAGCCGCTCGGCCGGATAATCCGGATCGAGCGGCAGATAGGCGCCTCCGGCCTTCAGAACCGCGAGCAGCGCGATGATCATGTCCGGGCTTCGGCTCAAGGCAATGCCGACCAGCCGATCCGGACCGACGTTCCAGAGGCGAAGGCGTCGTGCGAGCGCGTTCGCACGCGCGTTCAACTCGCCATAGGAGATGCGCTGGTCGCCGCAGACGATGGCAATGGCAGACCGCGCCTGCGCGGCCTGTGCTTCGATATGCATCACGACGTCGGCGCAGGATGATGCGGAGGTCAGCCGCGCTGCGCCACTCCATTCGAGAGCTCGTCGCGCGTCCTGCTCGACTGCCGCAGAGAGATCACCGAGCGCACATTCCGAATTCGCCGCAATCCGTTCCAGCAGGGCGTGGAGAATGTCGCGAAGGCGCAGGATCGCCGCCTCGTCGACCCGGCTCCGGTCATAGTTGAATTCAATGTTCAGCCGATCGCCGGCGGCGAACACCGCGACCGCCAGCGCATAGTTCGTCGGCGTCACATGCGCCACACGTCCCAGCCGCGGACCACCTTCCCCGCCTCGCAGCACCCCCTCGTCGATCGGATAGTTTTCGAACACCAGGATACTGTCGAACAGCGGCTGCCCGGCACGGCCGGCGAGGCGCTGAATGTCGTAGAGCGGCGTCCAACCGTGCTCGCGCAGCGCCAAATTCTGTTCCTGCAACTGGCGCAGCCAATCGCCCACGATAGCTTGCGGGCTGGTCGCATCGACGATGGGAAGCGTGTTGATGAAGAGGCCCACCATCTCCTCTGAACCGGGCAATTCGGCCGGACGGCCCGAGATGGTCACGCCGAAAGAGACCGCGGACTGCCCTGAATGACGCCGCAGCAGCTGTGCCCACGCGCCCTGGATGAGCGTATTGAGCGTCACCCGTTCATGCCTGGCAAAGGACTTCAGCCGCTCGGTCAATGCCGCGTCCACCGCAAGCCCGGCGCTGGCATGGCCTTCGGCGAGGGATGTTTTGGGGGGCGTCAGTGTGTTCGCGAGCAATGTGGGCGCCTCAAGCCCTGCCAGAGCCTCGCGCCAGAACCTCTCGGTGCTCTCGCGATCGCGGCCCTGCAACCATGCAATGTAGTCGCGATAGCCGCCCTGCACGGCCGGCAGCGGGCGGCCGCTCGCCTGCTGCAACACCTCGGCCACTAGCCGGGCCGAGCTCCAACCATCGACGAAGATGTGATGATGGGTCCAGATCAGCCAGTGCCTCTCGTCGTCGAGACGGATCAGACGGATACGCTGAAGCGGCGGCTGCGAAATGTCGAAGCCCATCTCGCGCTCACGCCGGGATATCTCCGCCAGCGCGGCTTGCAGATCCGGAGGCGCGCTGCCGCGCCAGTCCTCCTCGACGAACGGCACCGTCACATGACGATGCACCATCTGCTGCGCTGCGCCCGACAGGTTCTGCCAGACAAATCCGGTCCGCAGGGCCGCATGCCGGTCGCTGACTATCTGCCACGCGGCTTTCAGCTTGCCCGCATCGACGCCGAACAGTTCGAGCCCGACCTGATTCACATAGGCGTCGTTGGCACCGTCGCGCAGCGCATGAAACAGCATGCCCTGCTGCATCGGCGAGAGCGGATAGATGTCCTCGATGCCGCGCAGATCCAGGTTCGCAGCCAACCGGTCGAGGTCGGCTTGAGCGAGCCCAGACAACGGGACATCCGATGGCGTGAGGCCGAACGCTCCGTTGCAGCAATGGGCGATCAGTTCGCGCAGTGCGTCCTTGTAATGTGCGGCGAGCCGCTCGACCGTCGCGTCCCGGTAGCGCTTGCGTCCGTATCCGAGAGATAGTTCCAATCGGCCGTCACGCACGAGGCCAGTGATGTTCAGCCAGCCGCGCATGGGTGCCGTGGCGCTACGCGAGGGACCTGCACTCTCCGCTGCGAAGGAGAAGCGCTGGTTGGTGCCTATGTTGGCGTCAAAGCGGCCTAGATAGTTGAAGACGATCTGCGGCTCCGCCAATTGAGCCAGAGCATGGCGCTGCTGCTCGGAGCCGAGATGGCGCAACACGCCATAGCCGATCCCGCGATTTGGAATCGCGCGAAGCGTCTCCTTGACCGCCTTGATCAGCGACGCCTCGTCGCCTGCATCTTTCAGCCGGACCGGGAAGGCCGTCGTGAACCAGCCGACGGTGCGGGACACATCAGCATCTGGGAAGATCTCCTCGCGGCCGTGGCCTTCGAGCTCCACGGTGATCTCGTCGTGCTGGCTCCAGCGCGACACCGTGCGCACGAGACCGGCGAGCAGGAGATCGTTGGCCCCGGTCCGATAGGCAGCCGGCGCCTGTTCGAGGAGCTGCGACGTCAGATCGGCATCCAACACCAAGGACACCTCGCCGCCATCACCGACGCGATCGACATCGCCATGGTCGTCGTTGCATGGCAGGCGTGCGCCGGCGCCACGATCCAGCCAATACGGCAATTCGGCCGCGATCTCCGCCGTTGCCGCATAGGCATGCAGCCGCTCGCTCCACGAGGCAAAGGAGTCGCTCTTCGGCGGCAGCGCGACGGGACTGCCACGCTGCAGCTGGTCATAGGCCAACGCCAGGTCTTCCAGCAGGATACGCCAGGACACGCCATCGACGACGAGATGATGGATCGCAAGCAGCAAGCGTTGGCTACCATCCGCCAGGTCCATGCCGACCGCGCGCAGCAGCGTTCCGGAAGACAGTGAGAGGCTTTCCTGCGCGGCACGGGCGAGCGCCGTGATGTCCGTCGCGCCGCCGACGCCCGCGTGAATCCATAACAGTTCGGATGACGCCGGTGCCGGGCCCTGCTCCGCCCGCCAGGCGCCATCCACCTGCTTGAACCGCAAACGCAGCGCATCGTGATGGTCCGAGATGGCCGCAAGCGCGCGCCGCAGCGTCTCCCAATCGACCTGCATACGGGGCAGCAGCAGAACCGCCTGGTTCCAGTGATCCCGGTTGGCAATGTCCTCGGCGAAGAAGCGCGTCTGAATCGGCATCAGATGGGGCATGCCAGATGCGGTGTCGCCGACTGACGCCTTGGCCGCCGGTCTCTCCTTTTTGGTCGTCCCCGCCGATATCACGGCGACCGTCGCCAACCCGGCAATCGTCTGCTGGCTGAAGATCTGCTTCGGAGTGAGCCGGATGCCGCGCTTGCGCAAGCGGGCGATGATCTGCAGGCTCAGAATCGAATCGCCGCCGAGTTCGAAGAAATTGTCATTACGGCCGACGCGCTCGCGAACGAGCACCTCGCACCAGACCGCCGCGATGGCAATTTCAATATCCCCCGCAGGCGCGGCATAGCCGGCCGACGCCCCCTCTTCGGCCGGTTCGGGCAAGGCGCGACGATCGACCTTTCCATTCGGCGTCAGCGGCAATTGCGCCAACATGACGATGTGTGACGGAACCATATAGTCCGGCACGATTGCAGCCAGCTGTTGCTTGATCGCATCGGCCTGTGGAGCGGCGCCGCTCTCAGCCACGCAATAGGCGATCAGCTCCTGGCGCTCACTTTCACCGATGGCGCGTGAAACGACCACTGCGTCACCGATTCCCTGCAGCGCCTTGATGACGCGCGCGACCTCGCCCAACTCGATGCGATAGCCGCGCAACTTGATCTGGTCATCAGAACGACCCAGGAATACCAGCCGGCCCTCGCGGTCGCAGCGGACACGATCCCCGGTTCGGTAGAGGCGCCCGCCCGCGGCGCCGAACGGATCCGGCACGAAGCGTTCCGCGGTCAGGCCCGCCGCGCCGCGATAGCCCCGCGACAGCCCAGCGCCGCCGACATAGAGCTCGCCAACGACTCCGATCGGCACCTCGTTCAAGGCGTCATCGAGGACATGGACGCGCAGATTGGCAAGAGGCAGACCGATTGGAACCGGACCGTCCTCGCAGCCTGCCGCGCACTCATGCGTCACCGCACCGACGGTCGTTTCCGTGGGCCCGTAATGATTCAGGATCCGGCATTCCGGCCGCATGCGCCGGACGTCGTCCAGCAGCGCGCCATCGCACGCCTCGCCGCCCAGGACGAGCGCGTCGCGGGGGAGCAGATCGGCCGAGCGCGAGGCCTGAAGCAGCCCTCGCAGATGGCTCGGCACGATCTTGAGAATGTCGACCTCGCCCTCGCGCATCGCTTGCGCAAACGCATCCGCATCGAACACGGCCTCCGGTGACAGCAGATGCAACGTGCCGCCGGATGCGAGCGCACCGAACAGGACAGTGTGGCCGAGGTCGGCCGCCACCGTCGAAACCATCGCCATGCTCGCCGACGGGCGCGGCTTCAGGCGCTGCAACAGGGCTTGCACGTAATTGGCCAAGGCCCCGTGCGAGACGCTGACGCCCTTAGGCGCGCCGGTCGATCCGGAGGTATAGATGACGTAAGCGGTCTGCGCCGGGTGAATGATCGTGTCGAGCGGCAGGCTCGATACCTCGGCGCGCGCCGCTTCCGCCTCCGCGTCGAGCACCAGGCAGCCCAGCTCGCGCGCATCCGTCAATTTGTCGCCTGCCGCAAGCATGATGTCGATGCCGCCGTCGGTCAGGATACGGCGGACGCGCTCCAACGGCCATTTCGGATCGAGCGGGACATAAGAGCCGCCCGCCTTCAGCACACCGAGCAAGGCGACGACAAAGGCCGGAGAGCGCTCGATCCACAGCGCAACCGGTGTCTCGCGTGCCACGCCCTTCGCGATGAGGGCGTGTGCGATACGATTTGACCGCTGCTCGAGCGCCGCAAAGGTCAGTTGCCCCCGGCCGCATCGAATGGCGATGGCGGTCTGTCGATCGACTGTCGCCGCGCGATGAAGGCTCACCACATCGGCGAAGCCGAACGCCGCAGCCTCACTCGGCACGGTCTGCCGGTGTCCGTCGTCGATGACGAAGTCCGATATCCGCCGCTCGGCGTTGTCGGCGATCTGGCGCAGCATCGAACCGAATTGCGCCGCCAGCCGTGCAATGGTCGGACGATCGAATAGGTCGGTGGCGTAGTTGAACGTGACCTTCATCCCGACGCCATCGATGACGTCGAGGGCGAGATCGAAATGCGAACCAGCGAGATCGACAATGTCGACGTCGGCAGCGAGCCCCTCCACGCCGGAGAAACCGCCCGGCGCCGTCATGTAGTTGAACTTCGCCTGGAACAGGGGATTTTGCCCACCGCTGCGTTCGGGCTTGAGGCCGTCGACCAGCATTTCGAACGGAAGATCCTGGTGCGTCAGCGCCTCGACCACCGACTCCCTGACCTGACGCAACAGGCTGGTGAAGCTCGCTTCGGCGGTCATCTCGGCCCGCAGCACCAGCGTGTTGACGAAACATCCGATCAGTCGTTCGAGCTGCGTATGCCGGCGCCCGGCGACCGGCACGCCGACACGCAAATCACTCTGCCCGGTGTAGCGCTGGAGCAGCGCGTAATATGCGCCGAGCAGCAGCATGAAGACGCTGACGCGCTGCTTGCCGGCGATCTCCCGGAGCCGGGACGCAAGCACGGCGTCGATGGCCAGACCGATCGTATCGCCGGCATGGCTCTGGATCGTCGGGCGCGGCCGATCATGCGGCGGCGCCAGCACCGGGTGAACATCGCCGAGCTTGGCGCGCCAATAGGCGAGCTGCCGATCGCCCTCGCCGCCCGCAAGCCAGCTTCGCTGCCAGGCCGCAAAATCAGCATATTGAATTGCCGGAACCGGCGGCACGCCTGCGCCTTGACCAGTACCGGCTCGATAGAGAGCGGCCAGCTCTTCGAGCAACACATCAAGCGACCTGCCATCGACGATGATGTGATGGGCCAGCAGCAGCAGTTCATACGTATCGTCCGCGAATTGAAGCAGCACGAAGCGCAACAATGGCCCGTTCACGAGATCGAACGGCTTGCCGAGCTCTGATCGCCTGACCGTCTCCGCGCGCTCGGAGCGCTCCCGCACAGAATAGGCGCGGAGATCCTCGTGCCGAATGCCGATGCTCATGACATCGTGGACGAGCTGCGTCCCACGGCCGTCTCTGGCGATGAACGTGGTGCGCAATATCTCGTGACGACGGACGATCTCGCCGAAAGCACGCGAAAGCACTGCACGGTCGAGCCGTCCCTTCAGACCGATTGTGCTCGCAACGGTATAGGCTGTCCCAGCAGGATCCATGTTCCAGAGGAACCAGAGCCGCTCCTGTGCGTGCGACAGCATCGTGCGATCGGCCGCGACGGCCCATGGGATCGGCGGGAGCGCCCGGCCAGCGCCGGTGCCCGCCAAAACATCGATCCGG
This sequence comes from Bradyrhizobium sp. IC4059, assembly GCF_020193615.1. Classification (NCBI taxonomy): domain Bacteria; kingdom Pseudomonadati; phylum Pseudomonadota; class Alphaproteobacteria; order Hyphomicrobiales; family Nitrobacteraceae; genus Bradyrhizobium; species Bradyrhizobium sp. IC4059. The sequence continues at coordinate 109,095 of NZ_JADYVH010000002.1, read as the reverse complement.
CCAGCGAAGGCCGCAAGCGCCGGCGCGTCGAAGAAGGTGCGCAGCTCCACTTCCACGTTCAGGCGGTCGCGGATCGCCGCGGCTACTTGGCCAGCCGCGATCGAGTTTCCGCCCAGCACAAAGAAATCGTCCTCGCGATGCACCGCCGCGACGCCAAGCGCCTCGCACCACATCGCAGCGACGGCGCGCTCGGTATCAGTCGCCGGCACCGTCAGGGATGCAGTGCCGCGGCGACGCCCTCTCTCGAACACCGCGAAGCTGTCGAGCGTGTTGTCGGCGAGACGCGTTGCGCAGGCCGACCGCTGCAGCTTGCCGCTCGTCGTCAGCGGCATCGCTTGCGGGTTCAGCAGAACGATCACGGCCGGATATTCCTGCGCCTGCCGGAGCACGGCTTCGCCGATCGCATGTGCGAGCGCTTCCGGATTGCTACGCTTGAGCACGGCGCGGCTGAACTCCGCCGCCACTCCGATGGCTTCACGCCCCTCGACCTCGATGGGAAAGGCGGCAACCCGTCCGCTGCGGACGGATTCGACCTCGGCTTCGACCGCCTGCTCAACATCCGTCGGATAGACGTTCTGCCCGCGAACGATCAGCAGGTCCTTGAGACGACCGGCCACCACGAGTGCGCCGTCGCGAACGAAGCCGATGTCGCCGGTCCGCAGCCAACGCGCACCATCTCGCTCGACGAAGGCTTGATGCGTGGCCTCGACATTGTTCCAGTAGCCGAGCGCGACACTGGGACCGGTGACCCAGATCTCGCCCACCTCATTCGCCTCGGCCACCGCCGATTCGTCGACGCGCATGATGCGCACGGCGTGACCAGCAGCAGTTCGACCACATGCCACGAGGTCCGTGCCTTCGCTGGCGCTCGCGATGCGGCCGGCGGCGAGTTCCGCGGTGTCGAGCGTGTAGCTGACGGTCTCGGCGGTGATGTCGCTGGCCGTGACCAGCAGCGTCGCCTCCGCAAGTCCATAGCAAGCCGTCAACGCCCGTCGATCGAACCCGGCCCGCGCAAACCGGTCGCCAAATTTCTCGAAGGTGGTGCGGCGGACGAACTCCGAGCCCGAGAACGCAAACCTCCACCGGCTGAGGTCGAGCCGACGGATGGTCTCTTCCGAGATGCGGTCGGTGCAGAGTGAGTACGCGAAGTCGGGGCCACCGCTCAACGTGCCGCCGTGACGGTCGATGGCCTCGAGCCAGCGCCGTGGCCGCTCCAGGAAGTTCCGTGGCGACATCAGGACGCCGGTAAAGCCCGTGAACAGCGGGTTCAGAAGTCCGCCGATCAGCCCCATGTCGTGATAGAGCGGCAGCCAGCTCACAAACACGTCGTCCGGCGTTCCGCCACAAACCGCTTCGATGGCACGCTCGTTGGCCGCCAGATTGCCGTGAGAGACGCAAACGCCCTTCGGCTGCGAGGTCGAGCCGGATGTGTACTGGAGGAACGCGATCCCATCGGCCGCAGGCCGCGTCTCGCGCCAGTCCGCCGCGAGATCGGGCGAAATCGTGTCCACCGCAACGATCTGCACGTCGGCGAGCTCGGGCAATGCCGCCTCGATGAGGCCGCGCAGCCCCGTCTCCACCAGGATGAAGCGCGGCGCGGCATCTCGCAGGATACCGTTGAGTCGTCCCGCATAGCGCTCGGGGCCGCCCTCAGGCGGATAGGCCGGCACGGCGATTACGCCCGAATACAGGCAGGCATAGAATGCGACGGCATAGTTGATCCCGCTCGGAAGCAGGATCACCGCCCGCTCGCCCGTACCGCCCATCTGCTGAAACCAAGCCGCAAGCGCCCTGATCCGAGCGTCGAGCGCGGCGAACGTCAGCTCGTCGGCGACGTCGTCGCCTTCGAGGAACCGCAAAGCCATCTTCTGCGGTCGCAAAGCGGCATGCTCTCGCAAGCGTTCGACGAGGTTGGATCTATCCATCTTCGAAAATTCCTGTCCGGCCGCGCGCCGGAAATCCCCACGCCGAGTGCCGCCGATCACCCCTGCCGATGAGCTTCGGCCATGGCGACGATCACCTTGCGCGGCCCCTTGAACGGGGCACGCGCGTGCGCGGTGAGCATGTTGTCGAGCATCACGACGTCCCCAGCCTGCCAGGGAAAGCTGATCTTGTGCCTCTCCAGAACGGTCCGGACCGTTGACAATGTTTCGTCCTCGATCGTCGAACCGTCGCCATAGAAGACGTTGCGCGGCAAATCGGCTTCGTCGTCGACCACGTCGAGCAGACTCTCGCGCACCTCCGGGTCGAGATTGGAGACGTGGAACAAATGCGCCTGGTTGAACCAGACCCGGTCACCGGTGACGGGGTGCTGCGCCGTGCCCTGACAGATCTGGCGCGTGCGGAGCTCGCCGTCTTCCTTCCACTCGCATTCGATGTCGTGGCGAGCGCAGTAAGCCTCCACCTCCGATCTGGAGTCGGTGCCGAACACCTGCTGCCAGTCGGCGTCGAGCCCGTTGCCGTAGTTCCGCACATACATCACGCCCTTCTCGGTAAACCGCTCGCGAATGGCCGGCGGCATGTCGCGATAGATGGCGCGGCTGTCGGCGATCGGCGTCTCGCCGCCTTCCAGCGCCGGCTGCATGCAGTAGAACCAGATCTTCATCGGCCAATCGCGGGTATAGGCCTGCTCGTTGTGCAGCGGGATATGCTGGTGCGGCGGATACTCCGTGGACGTGTAGACGCCTGAGGTCACCTGCGAACGCGGCGTCGACCCGAACTCGTAGGTCAGCAGCGGGTGGCCGAAATCGGCCGCGAAGGCTCGAAACGCATCGGGACCATCGAGCGCGAAATCGCGAAACACGATGCCGCCGCTGTCGGTGAGGTACCGGTCGATCGTTGCACGCAGCATGGGAAGGGATTCGCCGAGCGGCTGCCCGGCCTCACCTGCCCTAAGCAGCATGGGAAGAGCCTTGCCCTCAATGAGTGGCTGGACGGAGAACGCGCTCATGATCCTCGCTCCGATGCAAACCGGTCGATCGCCCCGATTGCCGGGCCAGCGCCCAGCCGATCCGGTCGATCAGTTCGGCCTGCTGTGTGTGAATGAAGAAGTGATGCCCGGGCAGAATATCGAGCCTGAATGCCGCCGAGGTCTCCAGCCGCCAAGCCTCGAGTGCTTCGCGGCTGGTCTCGTCGTCCGCTCCGCCAAAAACGTGTACGGGGCACGGCAATGGACGCCGCGGCCGGTAGGCATAGGCTCCGCACATCAGAAAATCTGCGCGCAGTACCGGCAGCGCGGATCGCATCAACTCGGCATTCGACAGCGCCTCGTCGGGTGTGCCCTGAAGATCACGCAGCTCCTGCATCAGCGCCTGGTCGCTCAGGGGATGGCGCCACTTGCTGCCGTCCCGAACCGCCGGCGCTTCCGCACCCGAGGCGAAGAGAATGGCCGGCGCAGGCACTCCGCTATCGAGCAGGCCATGTGCGAGCTCGAACGCGATCACGGCACCGAGGCTGTGCCCGAACAACGCATAGGGCCCGTCGAGCTGCGCCGCGAGTTCACCAGCCAACTGCGCCGCCAGCACGCCCGGATCGGTCGCCAGCGGCTCGTCCATGCGCGCACCACGCCCGGGCCATTCGACCGGCCGAACGTCGATCCATGACGGCAGCAGCCTGCGCCACCGCGCATAGAACATGGCACTGCCGCCGGAATAAGGCAGACAAAGAAGCCGCATCGGACGACCAGACTTCGCTGACTACGTCGTCTGCTGAGGCGACGCGCCGTCCATGAACTTGCGCAAGCTGAGCGGGCGCATGTCGGTCCACACCTGCTCGATATGGTCGAGACATTCCTTCTTGCTGCCTGACTTGCCCACCGCCTTCCAGCCGGCCGGAATCTCCTTGAACGTCGGCCAGATGGAGTATTGCTCTTCGTGATTGACGACGACGGTGAAGGTGACGTCGTCTCTGTCGAACACCATCATGGCGCGATCCCCTTTTCGGAAAGCGAAAGCAGAGACGTTTGACTAGGTCAGAAGCCGACGAGGGTCAAAGCAATATCGACGCGCCTTTTTGTAAGACCTCAAAACTGGCGACGGGCGGACACAATGCAACCTCCGCGCTTGCGCGCCAATACGCGGAAAACTATTGGGATTTCAGGACGCGACGAAGATTGCTGCAATTCTAACTGCGCAAGGAGGAACTTTTCCGATGTGGCATGATGGTGCGCAATTTTATTGCAATGTCATCAGCTGCATTGAATAGGTCATGACAAGACAATGCCGCCGCGGACCAACCGCGGCGGCATCAACTCCGTTCGTCCATGAAAGCGGTCTAGAAATTGAAGGTGGTAGAAAGCAGATAGGTCCGAGGCGCGCCGAGCGTGATGACCCCACTATAGGCCGAAGCCCAGTACGCCTTGTTGCCGACGTTTTCGATATTTGCGCGCACCACGATCGGCTTTCCGTTCCAGGGCGACGTGAATGTATATCGCGCCCCGATATCGACGCGCGTCCACTCCGGCAAAGTCAGCGTATTCGCGGCGTTAACGTACTGTGATCCGGTATAGATGACCTTGCTCGTGAACGTGAGACCACGAACAAACGGCGTATCCCATTCCGCGCCCATATTGACGTTGACGACCGGCACGCCAACTGCCGTCCTTCCGTCGGTGAGCCCGCCTTGAGTTCTCTCCTGCACCCCGTCGATCAAGGCGACACCACCGAGAACACGGATGTCGGGCGTGACTTCGCCGAACACGTTTAGTTCCACGCCGCGGTTTCTCTGTCTGCCGTTGAGTTGTTGAGACGCTGAGACGCCCGATGCCACTGAGATAATGCTCGGTTGGCTTATGTCGAACACGCTCAGTGTCGTCGTGAAACGCCCTGCATCGATCTTCATGCCCACTTCAGCCTGTTTCGTCTGCGCCGGCGGGAATACGGTCCCGACGTTGCTAAAGTTGCCGGAAACGACGACCGGCGTCTGGAGACCTTCGATGTAGTTTGCGTAGAGCGCGACGTTCTCGACAGGCTTCACCAGAACTGCGTATGCCGGGCTCCAGACCGACGTGTCCTGCTGTGGTCGGCTCGAGGCTGGCGTGAGGAAGTTCGCCACTTCCGAGCCCGCGGTCTGACGACGAACGCCAAGCGTGACTTGAACGCGATTGTTCAGAATCGACATGGTGTCGGAGGCGCCGACGCTCGAAAGGGTCACGCCCGTCTTCTGATTGGCAGATACTATCGAGAAATTGGGTTTCGCTATGTTGGTCGGTTCTGTGTACAGGTTCCAGAAAATCAGATCCGCGAGAGCATTGTTCGATCGCGTCAAAACCCTCTGATTGTAGGTCCGGTCGTTGATTGAGTAGTTGACGTTTAGCGCATGGTTTACGGGACCAGTGTCAAACGTTGCTCGGATACCAGCCTCACCTGCGAGCGTCTCGAACGTTTCCTTGCCGGCAAACGGCCGCGACCACAGACCTCCCAACTGGGAGACGCCGGGTGGAGATGTCAATGCGCCGGGCGCGACATTGGAGATGTTCGGCGAGGGATAGGCGTAGTTGATGTTGCTATCGTGATAGCCGAACGCTCCGTAGGCGGTCATCCAGTCGGTGACATCCACCTCGCCTCGGGCGGTGGTAAAGAAGTCGGTCGGCGCATAATAGGCCCACGGAACCTGGAAATTCAGTCCGGCTTTTGGTGGCGGAGGAATAACTGTCGTCGTGGCAGGGACATTGAAGAAGCGTAACGGCGGATTTAGGTTGTCAGCCTGATAACCGATATCGACCGCCGCGCGTACGCGTTCTCCGCGGTAATCGAGGCCCAGAACCGCGTTTCCAAATTCATCCGTCTGTCTATTCCAAGGGGTATTTCCGTTCGAGTACGTGCTGTTCAGCCGAACACCCCACTCCTTGTGTTCCCCATAGCGGCGACTGACATCAACGATCCCGCCAAACTGCGATCTTGAAGCGTAAGTTGCTGTGAGCTGGGTAATATCGAAGTCGGGCGCATGCTTGGTGATCAGATTGACGCTTCCGCCGACCGCACCTCCGCTCGAAACGCCGGTACCGCCGGCAGTCATCCCATTGAGCAATGCGCTCGGGCCCTTCAGCACTTCAACGCGCTCCACGAAATTTGCGCCCGAAGAATAGTATGGTGCGATTCCATAGAGGCCGTTCAGCCCATAGTCGCCGCTGTCGTAGTAAAAGCCACGAATAAAGAGACTGTCCGCACCGCCACCGGCTGCCTGAACGACCCTGACCGAGGGATCATTCGCCAGGACATCACGGATCGTGCGCGCTTGCTGGTTCTGTATCAGCTCCGCCGTATAGCTCGTCTGGTTGAACGGCGTGTTCATCACGCCGCGATTGCCGAGCAGACCGAGACTCCCGCCGGTTGCAACCTGGCCGCCTGCGTAGGCGGGCGGCACCGTGCCGACCGTTCCGGTCGAGGGCACCACATAGGGAACGGGTGCAGCCTGGCGCGGAGGCGCCGCGGCGACTGATCGCTGTCCACGCGAGGCGCGCGTCGACTGTGATCTCTGGACCGGCTGACGAACTCTTGGCTTGGGGGCATCCACGGTCACGGGCGGCAGATTGGATTGCGCAACCGCATGCTGAAGGTCACCCGAAGATTCCATCGACAGTGCGAGATAACTCACCGCGCCCAACGATAGTGTACGCACGATTTTCCTGGCCGAGAGTTCACGCATCATTCCTGCGCCCCAATTCCACTTGCAAGCACGTCCCCGTCGCTTCCTAACATACGACGGTGCTGCGAGAAGGAATTGGGACCTAGAAATTATCTAAGGTTGCACGACGAAACCGTCGTGATCGGAGAAGCGATTTCCTGCTTCGAACTTCACTGCAAATTTTCGAAAGCTTCTAGTTTCAAATCGTTCTAAGTGCCGATCCAACATGTGACATGCAGGCGATACGCTGTCACTCCGTCCGGAATTCTCTATTTAGCCAAGCAGGTTGCGTATGGTGCGTATGAATATTCTTGCACCAACTTCTATCAACTGATCCGGAAAGTCGTAGTTCGGCTCATGCAGCCCGGGATGCTCTTTGCCGGCTCCCAGGAAAAACATCGCCGACTTCGAACGGGAGCCAAAACGTCCGAAGTCCTCGGAGCCACGCAGTGGAAGGCCCTCCGCCGAATGTCGCACCCCCTCTGCGTCCAGCGCGCTTCTAAGCTGGGCAACAGCATCGACGTCGTTTGCGCAATAATTGAAGACGTCGCGATAAGCGATTTCCGTGCTCAGCCCCTCACCGGCCGTCACGCTTCGAACCAAGTCTTCCGCCTCCAGGCGGAGCCGTTCCATCATCACGTCGGTGCATGTTCTCAGTGTCGCCCACAATTCGCCGAAGCCTGGCGCGATACCGAACGCAGGCTCCCCAAGTCTTGCGTGGGTGACCGTCAGCATTGAGAAGTCGTCGTCTAGCTCCGTCCCGCGCCCGAGCGCGGGTATCTCCAGCAGAAGCCTGGCGAGCGCGTCTTTCGGGGAGATACCGAGCGCCGGATTCGACGCGTGCGTCGTTCGTCCTGATAATCTGATCTGCATTCCTTGCGAGGCGCAATTCACCAAACCTTCGGCAAGAGAGACCTGTCCAAGACCGAGGCCGGGAAGGTTATGCAGCGCGAAGACAAAGTCGGGCCGCACCTGCTCAAACTTCGCGTCAGCCAGAACGGCGGCCGCACCGGACCCGTCCTCCTCGGCTGGCTGAAACAGGAGTGCTACGCGACCTCGGCTTGGACGTTGCTGGCTCAGATCTTGCGCTACGGCCGCCAGAATTGCCATATGACCATCATGACCGCAGAGATGGGCCTTTCCTGCTACCAGTGATCGATGCTTGAGTTCTGGTTTTTCCTGGATCGGCAGTGCATCCAGTTCGGCCCGAAGCATGATCGTCGGGCCAGACTCACGTCCATCATAGATTCCAAGCACGCCGTGACCACCGAGGCCCGAAACGATCCTGTCGGCACCCGCCGCCTGAAGACGGGCCCGCACGGCTTCCGCGGTTTTTGCCTCTTGCCCCGACAGTTCCGGCACGGCGTGAAGATGGCGTCGCCATGCCACCAATTCATTCAGATCGTTCTCGGTCAGGAACATTGGGCTTCTTTCTCACTCATGACCGGCGGCGAAACGCCTGTTGTAGTCGCTGCACTGCTCTCGTCAATTCGATCGCGCGGAAGCCGAGCTCAGTATCACGCCTCAGACCGTCTGCTCAAATTTGCAGTCGATAGATTTTTGTGCATCTCCCGGTGCACACATGGTGCACACGCCGCCCCTTAGCCGATTGAAAATATTGAGCTCTCGCTCCAATCCATCACGGGCGCCGTAGAGAGCTTTCCATCGTGCGAGCCTGCGGCCGACGCCTTCGTCAGCGCGGCACGACGGCCGTCGCCTCGATCTCGACACGCGAGGATGGCTCGACGAGACGCACGATCTGCACCAGCGCCATGCTGGGGTAATGGGTGCCAATGACCTCGCGATAGACTTTGCCGAGTGCCTTCAGGTTCGACACATATTCGTCCATATCCACGACGTACCAGGTCAGGCGCACGAGGTGGTCCGGCCGCGCGCCCCCCTCTGCCAGAATCGCGACGATGTTCTCGAGCGTCTGGCGGACCTGCGCAACGAAGCCGTCCGCAAATCGCCCGGCGACGTCCCAACCAACCACACCACCCGTCATGACGAGTCGTCCTTCGGCCATGACGCCGTTCGCATACCCCTTCGGCTGCGGCCAGCCGCTGGGCTGAAGCAGTTGCAGACCACGCGTCGCGGGAACTTCCGGCTTGCTGATCGTGCTCATGCGTCGCTCTCAATCCTCTCAGCGCGGCTTCAACAGCTCGCGTGCGACAATCAATTTCTGGACCTCGGTCGCGCCCTCGTAGATGCGCAGCGCGCGGATTTCGCGGTAGAGACTTTCGACGACCTCTCCCTTGCGCACGCCGCGGCCGCCGAACATCTGGACGGCACGGTCGATGACGCGCTGCGCGGTCTCGGTGGCGGTCAGCTTCGCCATGGCGGCTTCGCGCGTCGCCGGAAGCTTCTGGACATCGCGGCGCCAGGCCGCGCGGTAGGTCAGCAGCGCCGCCGCGTCGGTGTCGGTCGCCATGTCGCCGAGCGCGGCCTGGGTCAGTTGAAGATCCCCCAGCGTCGCACCGAACATGTTTCGGCTGCGGGCATGCGACAATGCCTCGTCGAGCGCGCGACGGGCAAAGCCGAGGGCTGCGGCGGCGACCGATGCGCGGAAAATATCCAACGTCTGCATCGCGAGCTTGAACCCGCCCCCGGGCGCGCCGAGCCTACGGCTCGCGGGAATCCGGCAATTAGTAAAGCGCAACGTCGCCAGCGGGTGCGGCGCGATGACGTCGATGCGCTCGGCAATGCTAAAACCGGGATCATGCGGAAAGACGACGAAGGCCGAAATGCCGCGGGCGCCCGGCGCCTCGCCCGTTCGCGCAAACAGCGTATAGACGTCGGCAATGCCGCCGTTCGAGATCCAGGTCTTCTCGCCGTCGATGACGTAGTTGTCGCCGTCGACCCGCGCCGTGCAGGACATCGCCGCGACGTCCGACCCCGCCTCCTTCTCGGAGAGCGCGAAGGCCGCGAGCCATTCGCCGGAACGCACCTTCGGCAGCACGGCCTTGCGCAACTCCGCCGAGCCACCCAGTGCAATCGCTCCGGAGCCAAGCCCCTGCATGGCGAAAGCAAAATCGGCGAGGCCATCGGCATAGGCCAGCGACTCGCGCGACAGGCAGATCGAGCGGGAATCGATCGACGTCGCATCGCCATCGGGCGCCGCGACCGCGCAATCGAGCAACCCCGCCGCGCCCATCGCGCGCACAAGCTTGCGACAGGCACCATCCACATCATTGTGATCGATCTTGTCGAGGGCTCCCGACTGCACGAAGCGATCGAGCGCCTCGCCGATCGCAAGATGGCGGAGCTCGAAGAACGGCCAGTCCAGCCATTCGCGCCGGATCATCTTTACCACGGAGTTCATCCGATCCCTCCTTCGCTCACTGCGCGGCCACGGCAGCGGCACGCGCCAGATTGGCTTCGTATTGTCCCTTGGCGGACAGATATTGCTTTGGCCAGTTGACCGCTGTGATCCCGATGCGCGCGGCTTCGTGCAGCGTCCAGGCCGGGTCGGCGAGATGCGGCCGCGCAATCGCGCAGAGATCCGCGCGGCCAGCCGCGAGAATCGAGTTGGCGTGATCGGCCTCGGAGATCGCACCGACTGCTATCGTCTCGATGCCGACTTCGTTGCGGATCAGATCGGCGAATGGCGTCTGGTACAGGCGGCCGTAGATCGGCCGTTCCTCCTTCCAGACCTGTCCCGAGGAGCAATCGATCACGTCTGCTCCCGCCTTCTTGAACATCGCAGCGAAGATCGCGGCGTCGGCCGGCGTGTTGCCGCCTTCGGTCCAGTCATGGCAGGACAGCCGCACCGACATCGGCCGATCGGATGGCCACGCCGCGCGCATCGCCCTGAAGACCTCCAGCGGAAAGCGCGCACGATTTTCGTGGTTGCCGCCATATTCGTCAGTCCGCCGGTTGGTCAGCGGCGAGAGGAAGCTCGACAGCAAATAGCCATGGGCGCAATGAAGCTCGAGCCAATCGACACCGGCGTCGGCAGCACGGCGCGTTGCGGCGACGAAATCGTCGCGGACGCGGTCCATGTCGCTGCGGTTCATCTCCCGCGGCAACTGGCTGTGCGGCAGATAGGGCAGCGCGGAAGCCGAGATCAGAGGCCAATTGCCTGAAGCCAGCGGTTGGTCAATCCCCTCCCAGGCGAGCCGGGTCGATCCCTTCCGCCCGGCATGGCCGAGCTGGATGCCGACCTTGGCATGTCCGAGGCTATGGACCAGATCGACCAGCCGGCGCCATTGTGCCGCTTGCTCATCATTCCAGAGCCCGAGACAGCCCGGCGTAATCCTGGCATCCGGTGAGACGCAGGTCATCTCGGCAAAGATCAACGCGGCGCCGCCCATGGCGCGCGCTCCGAGGTGGGCGATGTGGAAGTCGTTGATCAGCCCGTCCTTCGCCGAATACATCGCCATCGGCGAGACCATGATGCGGTTCGCCAGCGTGAGGCCGCGCACGCGGTGCGGCGTCAGCATCGGCGGCGGTACCCGTTCGCCGTCCTCGACGGCGATGCCCGAGCGCGCGGCAAACCATCGCTCGAATCCTTCCAACCAGGCACGGTCGCGCAGGCGCAGGTTTTCATGGCTGATGCGCTGGGAACGCGTCAGCATCGAATAGAAGAATTGCGGCGGTTCGAGCGTATCAGCATAGCGCCGGCCGACCACCTCGAACCATTCCATCGCATTGCGCGCGGCGTTCTGGATGCGCGCCACGTCGACGCGGCGTACTTCCTCGTAGGCCTCCAGCACGGTCTGGATGCGGTCGCGCCCGTGACCATGGCGATCGAACTGGTTGGCGAGCTCGATGGCGTCGTCGAGCGCGAGCTTGGTGCCCGACCCGATGGCGAAATGCGCGGTGTGCGCGGCGTCCCCCATCAGCACGACATGGGAGCGGCCGTTGAACACGCTCCATTTGCCGCAGATCAGGCGGCTGAAATTGAGCCAGGCCGAGCCGCGCAGATGGCGGGCGTTGGTCAAGAGCTTCGCACCGTCGAGCGTCTCGGCGAAGATCTTCTCGCAGAAGTCGATTGACCCTTGCTGATCGAGCTCGCCCAGCCCGTGAGCATTGTAGGTCTCTTCCGTGGTCTCGACGATGAAGGTCGAGGTCTCCGCGTCGAACTTGTAAATGTGTGCCTGGAACCAGCCGTGCTCGGTCCTCTGGAAATCGAACGTGAAGGCGTCGAACGCCTTCTTGGTACCGAGCCAGATGTAGCGGTTCGGCCGGATCACCATGTCCGGCTGGAACTGTTCGGCATAGCGGGCGCGAATCCTGGAATTCACACCGTCGGTGGCCACGATCAGGTCGGCGTCGGGGAATTCAAGATCGGACTCCACCTCACGCTCGAAGGCGAGCTCGACACCCAGAGCCTCGCAGCGCCTCTGGAGAATGTTGAGCAGATGCTTGCGACCAATGCCGATGAAGCCGTGGCCGGTCGTGCGCTGGCGCGTCCCCTTGAAGATCAGCTCGATGTCGTCCCAATGATTGAAGGCGTCCTCGATCTCGGCCGCGCTTTCGGGGTCGGCAAGACGCATCGCAGACATCATGGCATCGGAGAATACCACCCCCCAGCCAAACGTATCGTAGGGCTTGTTGCGCTCGACGACCGTGACGACATGTTCCGGATGTCGACGCTTCATCAGGAGGCCCAGATAGAGGCCGGCCGGCCCGCCGCCGATACAGACTATGCGCATGATCCCTCGCTTTCGCGCGTTGCGCCGAGCTCTCACCCAATTATTTTAAGTATAAAATATTTCCTCGACGCGTGCCTTGTCAAGGCGGTTCTGCAAAGGCCCTGAAGGGCACGCCCCTCGCCGCAGCGTCGATCTGAATTTTAGTGTAAATCGGATGCACGGCGGCGCCGATTCCGGATCCCTCGGACCCAGCCTTGAATTTACTTTTGGCACGAACTATCTTGCCAATGTCCACGAGAGCTGCGCCAGCTTTCGTAAGCCACGAAGCCCGGGAGATTCGATTGGCACTCGCGAAGGAGTCCACCCCTGTTTCGGCCAAGAACGAGACGGATCAGGAGGCTGAGTACAGGGCTCAAACACGCCTTTGGCTCCGACTGCTCGCCTGCACGTCCCTCATCGAAAGCGAGTTGCGGCGCCGGTTTCGCGAAGAGTTCGACTTCACGATGCCCCGCTTCGACGTTCTCGCCCAGCTCGACCGCGAACCAAGCGGACTTGTGCTGGGAGAGCTGCCCAAGCGCCTGATGGTCTCCGCCGGGAACCTCACGCCAATCGTCGACCGCCTGGTCGCAGATGGATACATCACCCGCACGGCGTCGAACCTCGACCGGCGGGTGCAGATCGTCTGTATGACGGTCGAAGGCCGCAAGATCTTCAGGCGAATGGCCAAGAGCCACGGCGCGTGGCTTGCCGAGCTCCTGGCGGATTTCCCGGCAGATCGGTTCGATGGATTGATCGGCGAGCTCGACGAACTCAAGGCCGCCGTCAGGGACGCCTTGCAAAAACCTTGAGCGGATACGACGTCAGCGTCGTACCTTCACTCCGGCCGCTTCGCGATCCCATGTATCCGTCGTGACACCGGCATCGCGCAGCACGCCCTTCTTGATCTTGCCGTTCTCCGTCAGCGGCATCTGACCGAGGATTCGCACATAACGCGGAATAGCGAAATAGGCGATCCGTCCTTCGCAATGCCTGACGATGTCGACGGGCTGTAGCAAGTGGCCCGGTTCCAGCAGAATCGCAGCAGCAACTTCATCCTCACCCAACTCCGACGGCAGCGGGTAGACCGCGCAGGCAGCGACCGCGGGGTGCGCCTGGATCGCCTGCTCGACCTCCCACGAGGACACGTTCTCGCCGCGCCTGCGGATGGAATCCTTCATGCGATCGATGAAGCGATAATGCCCGTCGGAATCGCGAACGACCCGATCGCCTGAGTGGAACCACAGATTTCGCCAGGCCTCCACGGTCTTCTCCGGCATGCCGAAATAGCCGGACGCGAACGCAAAGGGTTCTCTCGCGCGAAGCACGAGCTCGCCGGCCTCTCCATCAGGCAGCGCGGAATCATTCTCGTCGACGATCCGCGCCTCAATGCCATCGGCCAGGTACCCCATCGTCCCCGCCCGATCCGACGGAATCGTGCCGGCGAACACGAAATTCGTCTCCGTCGACCCGTAGCCGTCGACCAGCGGTACGCCGAAGCGCTCGCGGAACGGGCCGTGGATTTGCGGCGGCACGCCGCCGCCAAGAGCGACACGAAGACGATGCATTGACTCGTCTGCGCTCTTCGGCTGTGCCAGGAGCATCGACGCCATCGCACCGAGCAGATAGCCGACCGTCGCATTGTGCTGTCGCGCGGCAGCCCAAAAGCCGGAAGCCGAGAACTTCGGCTCGAGCACGTACGTGCATCCGTTCAGCAGCGCCTGATAGAACGCATTCAGCGCGTTGGTGTGGAACAGCGGCAGCGTGGTGAACAGCACATCGCCCTCGCGGATTCCGAGCGCGCGCGCCGAATAGACGCCCCACCAGAACAGCTGCGCCTGCGGACAGCACACACCCTTCGCAGGCCCCGTGGTGCCCGACGTATAGAGGATCGCAACGGTGTCACCGGGACGCACGGCGCCGGCCGGGGCTGCGGCGCCAAGAGGCGGCAGCGGGACCGCGGAAAGCCTGGCACCGATTGCGTCGGCGGCAGCTCCGATGATCCAGGTCCGAGGCGGCAGCTCGACATCCGCCTCGACACTCTCGACCGCGCTGGCGAACTGAGCCTCGATGACGAGCAGCGCGGGACGCGAGTTGCGGAAAATGTGGGACAGCTGGAAGCCGCGCAAGGCGGTATTGATCGGGACCGCAATCGCCCCCAGCCACGCACAGCCGAGATAGACCTGCAAGAACTCCGGACGGTTCGAGCACATCAGCGCGACCCGGTCGCCCGGCTTGATCCCGGCATCGACCAGCGTCTGGGCCGACGCAGCCGCAATCGCCGCGGCCTGCGTAAAGCTCCAACGCGCCTCTCCGGCAACGAGCAGAAGGCGATCGCCGTAACGCTCCGCCTGCCGCGTGAGCATCGTCGAGAGGATACGCTCAGACGGCGGGAACGACGCTATCGCGCGCGCCCAGGCAGGGGCCGCGTTCTCGCCGCCGACCAGGTCGGTGATGTTCGCCAGCGCATCTTTCTCCATTGCGACCATGCTCGCACCTCAAGGCAACAGCTTGTACTTGCCGTCCTCGATCTGAACCATGATGCGCGAGCGATCGTCGACTCCATGCCGGTCCGCCGGCGTGTAAGTGTAGACGCCCTGCGTCCCGACGACCTCCTTGGTGGTGAACAGTGCCTGGCGAATCGCGGTACGGAACTCAGGTGAGCCTGGTTTGGCACCGGTTGCCAGCGCACGCTTGGCGGCGTCGGCGAAGATCAGCCAGCCGTCGAAGGAATAGGACGAGAATGAATCCGTCGGCGCCTCGCCATTGGCCTTTTCGAAGGCCGCGCGGAAATCCAGGGCGACCTTCTGGATCGGATTGCTGGCCGGAAGCTGCTCCGCCGCGGTCACAGGTCCCGTCGGACACATGATGCCATTGGCGGCTTTGCCGGCCAGACGAAGGAAATCGGCGCTGATCAGCCCGTGATTGCCGTAGAGCGGTCCCTTATATCCCCGCTCGGACAGAGCGATGACCGGCAGCGCGCCTGGCGTGCCAGTGCCGCCGAGCATGATGGCGTCGGGACGCGCGGCGAGTGCGCGCAGCACCTGAGCCGTCACCGAGGAGTCCGACCGGGCATAGCGTTCGTTGGCGACGACCTTGATGCCGGCGGCCTTCGCACTCTGCTCGAGCGAATTGTACATGAGATCGCCGAACGCATCGGAGAAACCGATGAAGGCCACGGTCGTCAAGCTCTTCGCCTTCATGTGGTCGACGATTCCTTGCACCAGAAGCGGCGTGGGCTGCGGCGTCTGCACGACCCAGGGGCCGCCGTCGCCTGATGGCACCGGTGCGATCGGCGACACCGCGATCATCGGAATCTTCATTTCGATGGCCGCAGTCGCCATCGCGAGCGTCTGGGGAGCGCCGGACGTGCCGATCAGGATATCGACCTTCTCTTGCTCGACCAGCTTGCGCGCAGTGCGTGCCGACGCGGTCGGATCGGAGCCGTCATCGAGCTGGATGACCCGCAGCTTCTCGCCGCCGATTTCGCCGATATAGGCCTGACCTGCGGCGACGCCCTTCGCGTTGGGAATGCCGATCGATGACACCGGCCCACTGAGGCCGGTAACGAATCCGACGAGGATCTCGGCTCGCGCGAATTGCGGAACGGCAAGCAGCAATGCAGTGGAAGCCACCAGGCTCTTGATCAAGTTCATGGCACCTGTCTTTCGGGAGAATTTCTTGGTCTGATTGGCGAGCGCCATTGATTGGGGCTCAAGTGGACGACACCAGAGCGATGACTCGAAGCGGGCTGCCGGAACCGTTCTGGATCTTTAGTGGCGAGGCCACGATGACGGCGCCGGTGGCCGGAAGCTGATCCAGGTTACACAGGCATTGCAGGCCGTAGCGGCCCGCGCCGTGCAGGAAGTGATGCGCCGGATAAGGCGGCTCGAAGTGTCCGGCCTGCCCCGCATCCGTGCCGATGGTTTCGGTGCCGAAACCGATGACACCGCGCTCCTCCACCAGCCACTTCATCACCGCCGGGTTCGGGCCCGGCGTATGCGCGCCGTCGTCCCTGAGATTGGAGTAGTCACGCCAGCCCTTCTTCGACCAGTCGGTCCTGAGCAGGACCCAATTCCGCTCAGGGATCCGGCCGTGCCTGGCTTCCCAAGCTTCGACAATCGGGACGGTCAGCAGGAAATCGGGATCCTGCGCCGCCTGCGCCGAGCAGTCGATGACACAGGCCGGTGCGATCATGTCCTTGGCCGGCATCGTGTCGACGGCATTGTTCGGCAGGTTCTTGCCGGTGAACCAGTGAATCGGCGCGTCGAAATGCGTGCCGGTGTGTTCGCCAAACGTAACGTTGTTCCAGTACCAGGCCGGGCCGCGACCATCGTATCGCGATATCTCCTGGATGCGGACAGGCGCGGCCTGACCGAATTCCGGCGGCAGGACGATGACCGGAAAGTCCGGACTGAGTGTGAAGGTCAGATCGACGACGCGCACCGCGCCGGAAGAAATCGCACTCGCTAGCTCCAGGAGATTGCTTTGCATCGTCAAGTCCTCCAGCTCGGTTGAAATCCCGCTTCTTATCGGTCGAGCTCGCGCTCGAGCGCTTTCGGATTGGCCGCGAGACGTTGCCGGATCTCTTCGGCGACATCTCCGACATACATCTCTTCGAGTCCGTTCTTGAGGCCCGACACGATCGCCTGCGCGATCGCGCGCGGTGCGACCTTCGGCGGCGGCACGGTCTGGAACCATTCGGTGTCGACAGGGCCGGTGAACAGGTTCATCACCCGGACGCCGCCCGGCCGCAGCTCCGCGCGCAAGCAATGTGACAGCGACAGGCAGGCGGCCTGCGAGGCCGAGTAAGCGCCGAAGGCGGGCCAGTTCGCCAGCGCATAGACCGAGAGAATATTGACCCATGCCGCGCTGCTGTTGATGCCGTCGGCACCGCGCATCCGCATGGCGGGGCCAAAGGCTTGAGCGAGATTGATGAAGCCGAGATAGGCCTGATCGATCTCGTCCCGTGCGATGCTCGTGCCCCTGCGGTCGAGCAGGCCGCCCGGCCGGACATATTCCGTCGTGTTGACGAGAACATCGACCTTGCCGCCGATGTCGGCCGCAAGATCGGTAGCCGATTTTTCGTCAGCAGCATCGAGAGTCACGATCTCGATCCCGTCCTGGCCGCGCAGCCGCTCCTCGCCGGCGAACGGCCGCCATGGTTCGGCAACGCCGACGAACACCGTCTTGGCACCCGCCGCCTTCAATGCGGCGACGGCTTCCTGACCGATGACGCTGCGGCCATTGGTGACGAGCACGCGACGGAATTTCGGATCGGCCGTCATTTCCCGCCACTGCTTGTCGTCTGCCATGTTGGGAGTCTCCCCTTCGGGACGGGCAAAGGCCACCGCCTGGCCGCTCTTGTCGAGTTGCAGCGACATGCTGACGGCCGCGCCCTCTGCGCAGTCGGCATGAAGATGTGCGACGATCATCGGACCGCAATCCATCTTGACGAGGCCGATCCGCCACGGCGCCCGCTCGCGGAAATAGACGTCGCTCGGCACCCGCGCCGTTGTCTCGGCAAGCAGTACACCTCGCCGCGGCGCATCGACGAAAGCGAGGCCGGCCGAAAGACAAGACGGGCAGGCTTCGCGCGCCGGATAAGCAAAGGTGCCGCAAGCCTCGCAGCGCTGCAGCATAAAGCGGCCTTCGGCGGCCGCGCGCGTGAACCCGTGCGACATCCTGCTGCGCGGTCGCGGTGGCGAGGCCGGTAGCCGCGTCCGCAGCAGCGGGTTCTTGCGCCGGGGCGGCTTGATCTGCTCTATCATCGCGACGGTCCAGCAAGGATCGCGGCACCCGAGGCGAGACCACGATCATAGTTGATCATACCGAACCCCGAGGCCAGAGCGAGGCTCGCATTCCTGACCTGCGTGGGACCGGCACTGCCCAGAACCTGCCGCAACCCTTCAACGAGGCCGAGATAGGCGCCGGCGGCACCGGCCTGCCCGACCGAGAGCTGTCCGCCCGAGGTGTTGTGCGGGAAGTCGCCATCGATGGTGAGATCGTGTTGGCGCACGAACTCAGCGCCCTCGCCCTTCTTGCAGAATCCGAGATCCTCGAACTGCATCATCGTGATGACGGGATAGTCGTCATAGGTCTGCACGACATCGAGATCGTCAGGCTTGACGCCGGCCATCGCATAGAGCTCGTCGACATCCATCGCCCAGCCGCCGCGCACCTGCATCGGATCGTCGGCAAAGGCATTGTGCCGCTCGATCGTCGAAAGGAGTCGCGCGGCGGGCAGCTTCAGGGATGAAGCCGTCTCATCGCGCATCACGAGGAAAGCTTCCGCGCCCGCACAGGGCATCACGCAATCAAACAGGTGGATCGGATCGGAAATCGGCCGGGCCGCCAGGTATTGCTCGAGCGTGAGCGGAGCCTTCATGAGCGCATGCGGGTTGCGCAGGGCATTGGCGCGCTGGGCGACAGCGATCTTGCCGACGTCCTCGCGCGCGACGCCGAACATTCGCATATAGTTGCGCGCAATCAGCGCAAAGCTGGCATTGGCGCCGCCCGCGCCGTAAGGATAGACGGCGTCCTGATTGAACCGCGAGAAATTCTCCAGCGTCACCCTGAACGAATCGACGTGATTGGTGTCGCCAGCCACGCACGCCACGATGTCGGCATCGCGCGCCTGAACCGCGCGCGCCGCCTTGCGCAGCGCCGCGATGGCGCTGGCGCCGCCGAGCGGGATCGTGTCCAACCACCGGACGCAGAGCCCGAAATGCTGCGTCAATCCGACGCCACTGTCCGTGCCCATGGTGAAACTGGAGACGCACAGGCCGTCGATATCGGAGGCCTTGATGCCGGCCTGCGCAACGAGCGCGCTCAGCGCCCGCCCGATCCACCACTGCGCGCTCTCGATGGAGTAGCGCACATAGGGAATGGTGACGGGAGCCGCGATCACCACGCCGTCATAAGGTGCGCGCAAGGTTTTGGTCACCGACCGCCCTCGTTCATCCGCCTCAGACCACCGTCAGTTTCACGTCAATATTGCCGCGGGTTGCGTTCGAATAGGGGCACCGCTCATGCGCACCGGCAACGACTTCTTCGGCCACGGCCTTCTCGACGCCGGGCAGGTTGACCTTCAGCTCGACAGCGAGCGCATATCCGACGGGCACCGGCCCCATCGCAACCTTCGCAGTCACGGACGGCTCGGCAGAGGGCACCACCTTCCGCGTGCGCGCGACGAGCTTGACCGCGCCGAGAAAGCAAGCGGCATAGCCGGCCGCAAAGAGCTGCTCGGGATTGGTGCCTTCGCCACCGGGACCACCCATCGATTTCGGCAAGGACAGGGACACCGAGAGCAGACCGTCAGCGCTGGCCGCCTTGCCATCCCGACCTCCGGTCGCCGTCACCTCGGTTTCGTACAAAATCTTCTCGGGGGTCATCATGATTGGTTCTCCAGGAACGGTTTTTCGAGGACTAGCGGCTGTTACGGGCAAGTAGCGCGCGGAAGTCATCGCGGGCCTGGGCGCTGGCCCGCCTGAAGCTCGGCCCGCGGCTGGGCTCGGTGCCATTGAGCTTCCGGAGCTGTACCCACATCTCGGCACTCTTGAGCGCCACGGCCGCGCAGTTGACCACCGGAGCGTGGCCGACCTTCAGGCCATGCTCTCGCCCGATCAAGAGGCCTGGCAACACGCCGGCCGGGATCACGACATCCGCGCCGCGTTCCACCAGCGGGAGCGCGCAGGCGACGAAGTCCTTGATCATGCGGGCTTGCGCGGCAGCGTTTCCGGCGAACGCATCGGCGAAATCATCCGGCCTGCAGCCAAGGCCGGTTACATGGACGACGCGATCGCCGAGGCCGTAACGCTCGGCCTGCTCATAGTGCAAGACCTCGAAGACGGGATCGAGCGTCACAAGACCCAGCCGCCGCCCGAGTTGTGAGGCCGCCAGCAACGTCGCCTCGCCAGTCCCAATCACGGGAATGTCGAGCGCCGAGCGCAGCTCGTAGAGTCCGGGATCCTGAAAATGCCCCATGACGAAGGCGTCGAACCCACCCTCCTCCGCTGCAATACCGTTGTCGATTGCCTGGACCGCACAGCGCAATTCCGCGAGCCGTCCGAACTCGCGGTCCGGCGGACTGATGCCCTGGACGTGGACCGTCGTGCCTGGCGCAGCGATGTCGTTCAGGTATTCCGACAGCCGCGCCATGTAGGGCGCATTCACGCTCGCATCAACAAAGCTCTGCCAGAAGATGCGCATCGTCCTTCTCCTCAAGCGGTGATCGGAGGATCGGTCGTCGGCTGCCGATGAATATATTTCAACCATAAACTAATTGACGCGTCAAATGCGCGCGGCGGCGACGGCGACCAGTGCCGTCGGGGTCAAGGCGAGCACGGCGTTTTCTATGGGTCGATGAGCGCAGGAGCGCCGCACACTGACGAAATTGTATGCAACAACATTTTTTTCTGACAGCCCCGTGACACGTGTTGACGGCGCCACCGGAGTTACTTTAGGCTTTAAGTAATTCCTCGCCGGTCAAAGACCGGTGGCCATGACAATGATGTTGCAGGGCACCGATTTTGAGAGACTCGATCGTGTGGACAGTCGCCGTGCTCGAACAGCCGGCCTTAGCAGCAGCATCGCCGTTCGCGCATCGCGGCGGCACCGACGACCTTTCATCGCTCCGGAAAAGGCCCGCTTGCATGTGCCGGTGGGCCTATCGTTCGCGCGGCACGCAACATCATGGCTGCTGAGCGCCGGGCGAGCACACTCTTTTCGGTCGCGCCCGGTATTTGGCGCCGCAGCAATGTTTTCAATCGGCCGGTTCGTCGTTCGGGGACGCCGTGCGGCAGCATCGAAGCATTCCTATCCAGCATCAACGGAGGAGAACGCATATGCGCAAGACTCTGAGTTTACTTGCACTTGCCGCCGGCATCGTCACAGCCCCCGCCGCGCGGGCCGATATCACCATCGGCTTCGTCACCTCGCTCAGCGGCAACGGCTCGTCGATCGGCATCCCCTACGGGCGTGGCATCAACGCGGCCTATGAATACAAGAAGACCATCAACGGCGAGACCGTCCGCCTGATCCAGCTCGACGACGGCTCCGACCCGTCGGCCGCGACCCGCAATGCCCGCAAGCTGGTGGAAGAAGAGAAGGTCGACCTCCTGATAGGCACGGCGACGGCGCCCTCGACCATCGCCATGGCGGCGGTGGCGAGCGAATTGAAAGTGCCGATGATCGCGGTCTCGCCGATCGGCAAACTGCCGGAAACACCCGAGCAGTGGGTGGTGTCGGTGCCGCAGCCTGCGTCCCTCCTCGTCAAGATCATCGCCGATCGCATGAAGCGCGATGGCATGAAGAACATCGGCTATATCGGCTTCTCCGACGCCTGGGGGGACCTCGTCTACAACGGCGCCAAGGCGGCGGAGGCCGCCGGCGATGTCAAGATCCAGACCAACGAGCGCTATGCGCGCACCGACACTTCGGTCACCGCGCAGATCCTCAAAGTGCTTGCGGCCCGGCCGGACGCCGTGCTGGACGGCGGCTCGGGGACGCAAGGCGCGCTGCCCCTCCTCAGCCTCGCCGAGCGCGGCTTCAAGGGAAACACCTACGGCACGGTGGCGCTTGTCAATCCGGACTTCGTGAACGTCGGCGGCAAGGCGGCCGAAGGCATCCAGGTCTCCGCCGGCCCGGTCATCGTGGCCGAGCAGCTGCCCGACGAACATTTCGCCAAGAAGATCGCGCTGGATTTCCGCAGCGTCTACCAGAAGGTCCATAACATCCCGACCACCGACGGCTTCTCGGCCTACTCCTTCGACGCCTGGCTGATCTTCGCCAACGCAGCGGAGCGCGCGCTCAAGACGGCGAAGCCCGGCACGGCGGAATTTCGCGCCGCCCTGCGGGACGCGATCCTCAGCACCAAGGAGCTGCCCGGCGTGCACGCCATCTACAACTTCAAGCCCGGCTCGGTGACCGGCGTCGATGAGCGCGCGCTGGTCGTGGTGCGCCTGACGGGCGGCGCCTGGAAATACGCGCCGTAGTCGGACAGGCCAGGCCACCAGAACAAGGGGACGGCGTTCTCAATGACGAGCGACATCGCAGCCATTCTTGCGATCGATGGGATCGCCACCGGCGCAGTCTACGCGCTGGTGGCAATCGGGACGGTCCTCATCTTCACGGTGACACGGGTCATCTTCATTCCCTTTGGCGACATCGCCGCCTTCACCGCGCTGACGCTGGCGGCGCTCGACGCGAAGCGCTTTCCCGGCACGGGCGCGCTGGTCGTCATCCTCGCGTGCCTCGCAACCCTGATCGAAATCATCTCGCTGCTGCGCAACGGCGAGCGTCGGCTGGTTCCGCGCGCGCTCTTCTTCTACCTCGCGTTGCCACTGGCCGTGGTTGGCCTCGCCTGGCTGACCATGCGCGCCGAGCCGCCGCTCGCCATCAGGCTCGTGCTGGCCTTGATGCTGATCACCCCCATCTCCCCGCTGCTGGACCGGATCGTCTTCCGTCCCATTGCGGACGGAACGGTGCTGCTGCTCCTGACCGTTTCCGTCGCCCTGCACTTCGCGCTGGTCGGCCTTGGGCTGCTCTTCTTCGGTCCCGAGGGTGTCAGGACCGAGCCGCTGACGTCATTGTCGACCGAACTTGCGGGCGTGCTGATCTCGGGCCAGACCATGCTGATCGTGATCGCAGCCCTCGTCTTCTCTGGCCTGCTCTATCTCTTCTTCGACTTCACGCTGGTCGGTAAATCGCTCCGCGCGACGGCCGTGAACCGGACCGGCTCCCGCCTGATGGGCATACGTCCCGCCCGCGCCGGCACCATCGCCTATCTCCTGGGCTCGCTGATGGCCGGCGTCTCCGGAATCCTGATCGCGCCCGTCAACACCATATTCTACGATTCCGGCTTCCTGCTCGGCCTCAAGGCCTTCGTCGGCGCCATCGTCGGCGGCATGACGAGCTATCCCGGCGCGGCCATCGGCGCGGTCGGCGTCGGTATCCTCGAAAGCTTCGCATCCTTCGAGAGCAGCGCGCTGAAGGATGTCATCGTGTTCTCGCTTCTGATCCCGATCCTGATCTGGCGATCCCTCGCCTCGCTGCATTCCGAGGAGGAGATCGAGGAATGACGCGCCTTCACGTTCAGCTCGCGGCGGTGGCGGCGGTAGCGTGCCTTGCGCTCGCGCCATTCGTCCTCAACCCCTTCAGCATCACGCTGATGAACTATATCGGCATCTATTCGCTGGTCGCGATCGGCCTTGCCCTGCTCACCGGCGTCGGCGGCATCGTCTCCTTCGGACAGGCCGCCTTCGTCGGCGTCGCGGCTTATGCCACGGCCTGGGTCTCTGCTCTGAATGGATATTCCCCGTGGCTCGGCCTCGTGTTCGGGGTGGCGCTGACCTGCGGTGTCGCGACCGTCCTCGGCGTCGTCACCTTGCGGCTCCAGGGGCATTTCCTGTCGCTCTCGACCGTCGCCTGGGGGCTCGCCATCGGCTTCCTGTTCGGCAATGTCGAGGGACTCGGGCGCTTCAACGGCATCTCGTCGATCCCGCCGATCAGTATCGGATCGTTCGCGCTCGTCTCGAGCGCCCAGATCTATTTCCTGATCTGGGGCATCGTCGTCGTGGTGCTTTTCCTCGGATACAATCTCCTGGACTCCCGGGTCGGCCGCGCCATGCGCGCGCTGCGCGGCGGCAATATCCTGGTCGAAAGCCTCGGCATCAACGCCTTCCGGATCAAGCTCGTGACCTTCGTGATCGCGGCCTTCCTCGCCTCGCTCTCCGGCTGGCTCTACGCCCATATGAGCCGCTTCATCAGCCCGGGCCCGTTCGATGCCGGCATGGGCATCGAATATCTGATGATGTCGATGGTCGGCGGCGCCGGCAGCCTGCTCGGCGGCGTCGTGGGCGCCGCTATCGTCACCTTGCTCAAGAACAGCGTGCAGGACTATCTGCCGCTGATCGCCAAGGGCGCGTCCGGCCAGCTCGAGATCGTCGCCTTCTCCGCGCTGTTCATCCTGTTCCTGCAATGGGCGCGGCAGGGCATCGTGCCGTTCGTCGCGCGCTACTTACCGAAGATCAAGCGCGAACGGCCGCCAGCCGCCCCGCCCCTGCCCCGCCGTCCCCAGCCGAAACCGGGCGAACTGCTTCTGAAGGTCGACGGCGCCGAGCGGCGGTTCGGCGGTCTCGTCGCGGTCAACAATGTCAGCTTCGAAGTCCGCTCCGGCGAGATCCTCGCCGTCATCGGCCCGAACGGCGCCGGCAAGAGCACGATGTTCAACTGCCTGACGGGCGCGCTCAGGGTCAACAAGGGCGAGATCGTCTTTGCCGGACGCGCCATCACGCGCGATCCCCAATCCCGCATCGCCAAGGACGGCATCGCCAGGACCTTCCAGCATGTGAAGCTGCGGCCGCGCATGAGCCTGCTCGAAAACGTCATGCTCGGCACCTACGCGCGCACCAGCACGGGCCTGTTCGCCGGCGCCCTGCGCCTCAACCAGCGCGAGGAAGCCAGCACCCGGCACGAGGCCTTGAAGCAGCTCGAACGCGTCGGGCTCGGCGACAAGCCGTTCGAGCTCGCGGGCAATCTGCCGCTCGGCAACCAGCGCATCCTGGAGATCGCGCGCGCGCTCGCCGCAGACCCGGCGCTGCTGGTGCTGGACGAGCCGGCCGCTGGCCTGCGCCGCCAGGAGAAGCTCAGGCTTGCGGAGCTGCTCCGCTCGCTGCGGTCGGACCATCTGACCATCCTGATCGTCGAACATGACATGGAGTTCGTGATGTCGCTGGTCGACCGCATCGTCGTGCTCGACTTCGGCTCCAAGCTCTGCGAGGGCGCGCCCGCCGCGATCCGGAGCGACGAACGGGTTCAAGAGGCCTATCTCGGAGGCGTCGCGTGAGCGAGATGTTTTCCATGACGGATGTGACCGTCTGCTACGACAATGTCGAAGCGGTCCGCAACGTCTCGCTGTCGGTCGAGGAAGGCCAGATCGTTACCGTGATCGGCCCGAACGGCGCCGGCAAGACCACGCTGCTGATGGCTGCCATCGGGCTGCTCGCCTCCCGCGGCCGCCTCGTCTTTCAGGGCAACGACATCGGCAGGATGTCCGTCGAGGACCGCGTCGAGCGCCGGCTGTGCCTCGTGCCGGAGAAGCGCGAGCTGTTCTCCGACATGTCGGTGGCCGACAATCTCCTGCTCGGCTCCTACAGCCTGCGCGACCGCTCGGGCGTCCAGAAGACGCTGGACGAGGTCTATGATCGCTTTCCGCGCCTGAAGGAGCGGCAGCGCCAGGCCGCCGGCACCCTCTCCGGCGGCGAGCGCCAGATGCTGGCGCTCGGGCGCGCGCTGATGGCCAAGCCGAAGCTGCTCATGCTCGACGAGCCGAGCCTCGGCCTCGCACCGCTGATCGTGCGCGAGATCTTCCGCACCATCGCCTCGCTGCGCGATCTCGGCGTCTCGATCCTGCTGGTCGAGCAGAACGCCCGCGCCGCGCTGGAGACGGCCGACTACGGCTATGTGCTCGAGACCGGCGAGATCGTGCAGTCCGGCCCCGCCAAGGATCTCATCCACGATCCCCGGCTGATCACGGCCTATCTCGGCGGACATTAGCGCCGGCCTGGATCAGGCCCCGCTCGCTGAAAACACAAAACGTCGAAAACAACCCCATGCACAGTAGCCGGTGACAGCGATTTCAATGACTTGGCGGCTTCATTGGCCAGCCTTGCGGATTTTACGAATCCAGGTTGATCCGTCGGGCAAAACAGGGGCATAATGCCATCATCGACGCTCCTGGATGCCGACGGCTTCAACAGCCAACCTGGACTGCCGTTTTCATAGGTCACTGCAAGACGCGCCGATAGTCTGAATCCCGTGCGACGCCAATTCTCCAACGCTCTCGCCAATCTGGGGCGTGGACTCATAACGCGCGGCCCGCCATAGCCGGATAGATGCGAGTTCGACGAAGGCGGGGTAATTTCCCGGAATCCTGTGACTTACATCACCTTATTCAAGTAACCCCCTCCGATCGTGCGCCTCACGTCGCGCCGATTTTGAACTCCCCCGCTTTGCGTAGCCACCAACGGCTACTCTGAACTCGAACTCCATAGGGAGGAAACCATGATTGCCAAGACGCTGTTCGTCGGACTTCTTACAGTCGGATTTCTCTCTGCATCTTTCGCAGTTGATGCAGAAGCAGAACCAACTCGTTTCCAGCAAGTGAAAAACGTGGGAACTAGCCAGAGTGGTGCCCGGGCGGGCTCCATGGATAACTGGCCGCAGACGATGGACGAACTGAACAACGCCTACAATTGTGGTCCGTATGCGGACAAAGAGTCGGCCAAGAAGTGCAAGAAGTAAGCGCGTTTTTTGATCGCTCCAGTGCTGCTGAAGGGGTCAGCTACACGCTGGCCCTTTCTTTTCGGGCAATAACTCCGTGGCGGCCGCACGGCGCTACGCAAGGACCCGGCTTTCGATTTCGCCGCGCTCGATCGTCAGCGTCACGTCGGCGAAGGTCTCGAGCAGCTTCGGGTTCGACTCCGTGATCAGAAGGGTAATGTCCCGGTCATGCGAACGAAGCCGACGCAGCGCCTCGGCATACCTCTGCGCCAGCACGGGGGCGAGACCCTGGAACGGCTCGTCCAGAATGACGAGGCGGGTGCCCAGCATCAGGGCGCGCCCGAGGGCGACCATCTTGCCTTGGCCGCCCGAGACGGAGCCCGCCGGGCGACCCGCCAGTTCCTCGAGCTCCGGCAGGACGGAGTAGGCTCGCTCCAGCCGCCGGCGCGCCTCTTCCGCGCTAAGTTTCGCGACGCGAGCGGGCAAAAGAATGTTTTCTTCCACCGTAAAGGCCGAGAAGAGACGACGGTCCTCGGGGGCGTAGCCGATGCCTAAGAAGGGCCGTCGGTGCGGAGGAACATGCCCCAAGTCCTGACCGCCTAGGCGCACGGTACCGCTCGCCTTCGTGAAGCCCATGATGGTCCGTACCGTCGTGGTTTTGCCGGCGCCGTTTCGCCCGATGAGCGCGGCGGTCGCGCCCGGTGGCAGCGAGAAACTGACGCTGCGCAGCACCGGCGCATCGGCGATCGCGACGTTGACGTTCTCGAAGTCCAGCATCGCCGTCATATGCCGATCACCTGTTCGCGGACCTTGGGATCGGCCAGAACCTCCGCGGGCGTGCCGACCTTTTGGATCTTCCCGACGTTCCACACCGCGACTCGATGGGCATAGCGCTCTACCATGTCCATGTCGTGCTCGACGAAGACCGAAGTCACCTTCTCCTTGGCGAGCGCGGACGTCAGGATGTCCATGATCTCCAGCTTCTCGGCGGAGGCGACGCCCGAGGTGGGCTCGTCCATCAGCAGCAGTCTGGGCTTCAGCGCGAGCGCCAGAGCGATGTCGAC
This sequence comes from Bradyrhizobium sp. IC4059, assembly GCF_020193615.1. Taxonomy (NCBI): domain Bacteria; kingdom Pseudomonadati; phylum Pseudomonadota; class Alphaproteobacteria; order Hyphomicrobiales; family Nitrobacteraceae; genus Bradyrhizobium; species Bradyrhizobium sp. IC4059. Next base: position 81,491 of record NZ_JADYVH010000002.1, on the reverse strand, counting down.
CAGCTTGCGTTGTCCCTCGGGAAGCTCCCTCGCCTTGCGAGACGCGTACGACTTGACGCCGACGAGATCCAGAAGGCGCTCCATTTCAGGCAGCTCAGGCAGGGCGGAAAGAGCCGTGAAGCCGGAAGGGCTTCCCAGCCGCGAGGCCGCGGCGATCAGCATGTTCTCCATCACAGTCTGATCAAGAAAAAGCTGCGGTATCTGAAAGGCCCGCGCGATGCCGAGCTTGGTGATCGTGCGCGGGAGCTGCGCAGTGATTTCCTGCCCGAGGAAGGTGATGCTTCCGGCCTGCGGCCGCAGATAGCCCGTCGAGATGTTGAGGAAGGTGGTCTTTCCGGCGCCGTTCGGTCCGATGATCGCGAGGTTCTCGCCTTGGAGCACGTCCAGATCGATACCGTCGGCGGCGACGACGCCACCGAACCGAATCTTGATGCCCTTCGCGGAAAGGAGGACGTTGGTCATCAATGTCCTCCCTGCTTCGCCTGGCCGTAGCGCTGCCTGAGACCTATCAGTCCGTTAGGCGCATAGAGAATGATGACGATCAAGACCACGCCGAGGATCAGCTGCCAGGTGTCGGCCAGGTGGGCCGCAGCATAGAAGCGCACGCACTCGAACATCGCCGCGCCGGCGAATGCTCCGAAAGAGTGGGCGCTGCCGCCGAGGATCGCGATAAAGACGAACTCGCCCGACTTCGTCCAGAACCCGAACTCGGGCGTGGCGATCTGCTGGATGATCGCCACCAGCGTGCCGCCGATGCCGCCGAGAAAAGCCGAGATCACGTAGCCTATCAGAAGCACGCGCCGTGCGGACGTCCCGAGGTACTCGAGCCGCGTCTCGTTCGATTTGATGGCACGCAGCATGTGTCCGAGCGGGCTATCGAGATAGCGTTGCACGCCGTAGAAGGCGACGACCGCGATCAAGAGGCTCACGTAAAGAATGACGTACTGGAAGGTTTCGGGCGTAAACGACAGCCCCAACAGGGCCGGACGAGGGACCCGGATGCCGTCGGCGCCGTTGGTGTAATGAAACATCTTCTCCAGCAGCGACCACAGCACCATCGAAAACGCCAGATTCAGCATTCCGAAAAAGATTTCCCGGTAGCGCACGACGAAGAGCCCGACGAGGAGGCCGAAGACCGCGGAGGTTATGCCGCCCAGCGCGATAAAGAGCACGATGTCGCCGCCACCGACGTACTTGCCCCAGAACGCCGCGGTATATGCCCCGGTAGCGAAGAACATTGCATGTCCGAACGACACCTGTCCCGCCTGCAGCAGAAGAATGATACCGAGAACGACGATGCCCTTCGCTAGGATCAACGCGAACAGGGTTGCCCAGCTCGCTACAAAAAGGGGCGCGACGGCGCTGGCCAGAAAGAAGATGGTCGCGATCGTGGTGACCGGCTTGATGCGACCGCTCATCATATTTTCCTTACCTGCACGGCGCCGAACAGACCGAACGGACGCACCAGAAGCACCAGCACCATCAGCAGATAGGGAACGAGAACTTCGAATTCCGGCTGGAGATAGATCACGAAGGCACGGGTCAGGCCGATCATCAGCGCGGTGAGCGCGGTGCCCTCGATCTGGCCGAGACCCGCGGTCGCAGCGACGGCAAAGGAAAGCACGATCATATCGGCGCCCATACCGGGGACCAGCGAGGTGGTCGGCGAGGCCAGCGCTCCTCCCAACGCGGCCAGACTCGCGCCGATGACGAAGGTGACGAAATATACGCGTTTTGCGTCAATCCCGATGGCCGTCGATGCTTCGCGGTCCTCCGTGACCGCAAGGATCACCGCTCCCGACAGCGTCCTGCGCAGGAAGTAGCGGAGCCCGAACAGCGTCGCCAATGCGACGCCGGGCAGCAGAATGACCTGGTATGACGTGTAGCTGACGCCGAACACGGCGATGTTGGGAAGTAGTCTCAACGGCTCCGCGGCGAAGATGGGCTGCACGCCCCAGATCAGACGCTGCAGGTTGTCCATGATCATGAAGGCCGCGAAAGTGATCAGAAGCTGGAGGACGTCCTCCTGTCCGGAGAGCGGTCGCAACAGAAACCGTTCGATGAAACCGCCGCACACGACGCCGATCACGATGGAGGCGGCCAGCAGCGCGGGATAGGTGAGCCAAGGCGAGATCGGCGCGATTGCAAGGCTGAACGTCGCAGCCAGGTAGGCGCCGAACGCGTACAGCGAACCGTGCGCGACGTTGACCACGCGCAGCACGCCGAAAATCAGGCTGAGCCCGACCGAGACCAAGAACACCAGTGCGGCGTAGCTGATCCCATCGAGGATCGCCAAGATAGCGAGTGTCGAGTTCATGATGGCCTTCGGAAAAGGTCCGTCCTCCGGGACGGGCTCGGAGGACGGGGATCAAAAGTTCAGCGCGCCGTTACTGAGCTTTGAAGGTCGGCACGTCCATCTTGACGAAGTCCGGCTTGAGCGTCTTGAGCCACTCAACCGATCGTACGCCCGCCGGGTTGGTGATCACCTTCGGATCGAAGATCATCATGTTGTCGAGCAGCTTGAAGTCGTACCCCGGAACGGATTTGGTGACGCCGACCAGCTGAGCTTCGAGACCCTGGTTGTCCTCGGGCCGCAGCGTAATCGGACGGCCGAAGCCGGTCGCGAACTCGATGCCCGCCGTCGCGTCGACGACCTGTTCGCGCGTGGGCCAGTTGCCGCCGTTGGACTTGATCGCCTTGTCGTAGGCCGTCTGCAGGGCCTTGAACGCCTGCGCCATGTGATAGACCGGGTAGATCGGCCATGCACCGGTCTTCGCCTTGAAGGCTTCATTGAACGCCTTGAAGGCCGCGTCGTTCTTCTTCTCGGGATGCAGGAACCAGTGGTCTCCGCGCGCGCCGACGATCAGGCCTTCAGGCAAGTCCTTGCCCAACCGCTGGATCGATGATTCGCCGATCCCGAGCACGAAGGTCGACTGCTGCAACAGGCCGCGCTGACCGGCCTGGCGGACGAGCGTGTCGAGATCTCCGCCCCAAGACGTGGTCAGAACCACATCCGGCCGCAGGGCCAACAGACGGGAGACTTCAGTGGAGTAATCCGGCGCGCCGAACTTCGGGAAGAGCTCCGCGACGACTTGCACGTCCGGCTTCATCGCCTTGAGCGCCGTCGAAAAGATTTCCCAGCTCTCCCGCCCCCATGCATAATCCTGATTGACCACCGCGATCGTCTTAAAGTCGGGCTTGGTCTTGAGCAGGTAAAGGAGCACGGCCAGCATTTCCGGCGTGCCGTTCGCCTGAGTCCGGAAATTGTACCGGTACTTCTTGGTTTCGAGGATGGAGGCCGCACCGCAGTCCCACATGAAATTCATGACTTTGAGGTCTTCGGCGACGGGCACCAACTGAGTGCAGCTTCCCGACGAGATCGAAGCAAACGTGGCATCGACCTTTTCGTCCTGCACCACGCGTCGGTAGTTCGAGACGAGCGCTTCGCCTCCCGCGCCTTCGTCGATGAAGGAGAGCTTGACCGGCACGCCGCCGATGCCGCCCTTCTTGTTGAGGTCCTCCGCGATCATCTCCGCCGCGGCCTTCGCCGGCACACCGAAGACTGACGCAGGGCCCGACAGGAACGTCGTGATGCCGATTTTGAGCTCCGACGGCTTGTTCTGCGCAAGCGAGGTGCCCGTAAAGGCCGCAACTACAAGCCCGGCCGCAACCGCAGCCTTGAGAAATTTCATTGAAAATCCTCCCTGTTTTATTGTTGCGCCCGGTTTCAGCCGCCGTGCGCTTCTTCTTGCAACAACGCTACTATAATTGTCGCGTGTTGCCAGCCCTCTTCTGTCATTCGCGAGCCCACGAACCCGGTTCGACGCCGTCGCCCATTTTGTCGGCTGCGCATCGATTGGAACGGACAAGGGCCCCAAATGGTCGATGCCTCGAATTCCAGCGTGCGAAAAAACAAACACCGACCGCGCTTTGCGCTTTGGGCCCATCGCGACATACTGCGCCGCCGCACGAACTCGGTCGCTATAGGGAGTAAAGCAGACGTTGCTTTTGGCCGCATCACGCCGCCGGGTTATGGGTACACGGCCTGGGACCTCGCCGCCACCACCCTAGTCAGCATCGGAAAATGCTTGTTGCCGCCTGCGAATGGCGGGAATTTCACGAAGTCGGCACGCATGTGCTTGATCACGTCGGAGCCGAGTGCGTGCGCGAGGGCTGGCGGGCTGTCGAACACCAGCTTGTTGCGTTGCATGTGCTCGACGCGCCGCGACGGCAGCCGGTCGACCCAGTCGATGCGGGTGTAGATCTCGATCTGGCGGACGTTCGGGAAGGTCCGCATGATCGACGGGTGGTGCTCCAGATAATGCCGGTTCCAAGCGTTCATATCCTCGGCCGGGCCGGGATAGTGCACGAGGTAACTGCACGGGGTGGTCGTTCCCGCCGGATGCTCTGCGACATCGACCGGAAACGGGCGCGTCAGCATCACCTGGTGTGCGACATCGAGTCCGGTGAGGCCGGATAGCCCGGCCCCTGTTGCGAGGCTGGCGAGGACGCCGCCGCGGTCCATTGCCGCCTCGCAGGCGAACAGGTCGGGAAACCGGAGTTGAAGCGCAAAGGCGGGGCCGGTGCCGTCGGCCTTGTAAGGATGGTCGACCGACTGTTCCAGCGGCGTGAACAGCAGGGCCTCGGTCATATCGGGGATCGATCCGACGAGCTCCGCCACAGCGGCAACCTCATCGGGACGGAGTCGCCGTTCGCCCGTGGAATCGGAGAATGTCATGAACAGCGAGATCATGCGGGCGTTGCCTCGGTCCCCTCGCCCGCGCTCACATGCGCCATCAGTGCGACGCGAATGTCATCGGGCCATGGGATCGCATGATGATCGACCAGCGAGGTCGCAGCAAGGATCTGGCGCGCGCGCCAGCGCGGGCCATTCGCGCCGGAGATGACATGCTCGAGATGAAGAGATGACCCACCGACCCTGATGATGCGCAGCTTGAATGTCAGGAGATCGCCGAACATCGACGGCCGGGAGAAATCGCAGTTCAGGTGCACCGTGGGCGTTCCGATCTTTCGGACCGCGATCAGCTCCGGCCATGGAAAGCCGATCCGCGCCCAGAAATCTTCGACGACGCCGTTGAGAATGTTCAAATAGGACGGGAAGTACGCGATCCCCGAGGGATCGCAGTCTCCGAACCTGAGCACGCGATCGAACGAAAAATTCGTCATCAGATCGCAACGACGGGGTGGCGGATGACGCCGACGCCGTCGACGCCGGCCTCGACCACGTCACCCGGCCAAAGCCATTCCTGCGGGCTCATGCCGGCGCCGACGCCTTCAGGCGTACCGGTCGCGATGATGTCGCCCGGCTCGAGCGTCATGCCCGACGAAATGTCCGATATCAGCACCGGAATGTCGAAGATCATATATTTGGTGTTGGAGTCCTGCTTCGTGACCCCGTTCTTGGTCAGCCACAGCCGCAGATCGTGCGGATCGGCAATCTCGTCCGCAGTCACGATGCAGGGGCCGAACGGCGCATAAGTGTCCATGCCCTTGGAGAAAATCCACTGTCCGGCGCGGCGATTGTCGCGCGCGGAAATGTCGATCATCACCGAATAGCCGAAGACGTGGTCCATCGCCTTGTCGGCCGCGATGCGCGTTGCGGTCTTGCCGATAATGACGGCGAGCTCGACCTCCCAGTCGAGCTGCTGCGTCATCTTCGCATTGTGCTGGATCGCCGCGCCCGGGCCGATCACGGAGGTCGGCGGCTTGGAGAAGACGACCGGTTGCTTCGGCAGGTCCTTGTCCGTATCCAGGCTCTTGGCGGATTCCGCCACATGCGCCCGGTAGTTCAGCCCGATGCCGAAGATGTTTTTCCGCGGCCGCGGGATCGGCGCCTGCAGCTTGACATCCTCGACCGCAACCGCCGAGCCGGCCGGGAAGCGGCCATCGGCGTCCGCCAGTGCGTCCTTAAGCGCAGGCAGCAGGGTCACGCTGTTGTCGATGAACGACAGCATATCACCCGGCCATGTCACGCCGCTGGACGCACCAAGGTGCTCGACATCGACGACCAGTCCATTGACGAGGGCTCCAAGACGGGCACCGCTGGAGCCCAAGGTGTAGGTGACGAGACGCATGAAGGCTTTTATCCGGCTGTTCTGGTTGAATTCTGCAAGGGCATGTCAGGCGGCAACCGACTGATAACCGCCATTGTCGCCATAGGCCTCTTCCCGATAGAGCCCGAGGCCCTCGATGACGGGCAGGTCGTTGAAGCAGAACAGGCAGGCATCCTCGCTCGCTGAGGCATTGCCATGCTCGTGCCAGGCCCAGGACGGAACGCAGAAGATGTCGCGCTCCTCCCATTCGAGCCGCTTGCCGCCGATGATCGAATAGCCGCGTCCCTTGGCCACCTGGTAAATGAAGCTGCCGGTGTGCCGATGCGACTTGGTCTTCTCGCCGGGGCGCAGCAGCTGCATGCTCGCACCGATGGTCTGCATCACGTGCCCGCCGGTAACCGGGTTGACGTAGTTCATGAGGATGCCGTCATAGGGCGAGCCATCGGTCGCGGCCGCATATTTCTGCAAGGACTCGTAGGTCGGCTCCCACTCATATTTGAACATCGGCGAATAACCCTTCGACCAGCGCGAGTCCGCCGGCCGAAGACCGGGATTGCCCCAGGTCCGGGTCATGTCGTCCACGGGATAGCCGGACGGCTCCTGCTGGATGTTCGGATGCACGACGAAGAAATTGGCTTCCAGCGCGTTGACGAGCGGGATGTCCAGGCCGTCCTGCCAGATGCAGACCGAGCCGTTGCCTTCGACGCCATGCTCGTGCCAGGTGCCGTTCGGCGTCAGCACGAAATCCCGCGCGCCCAGCGTCATCTTGTGACCGTCGACGATGGTGTAGGCGCCCGCGCCCTCCATGATGAAGCGTAGCGCCGAGGCCGAGTGGGCATGGGCCGTGGCGACCTCGCCGGGATGCATCACCTGCAATCCGGAATAGAGCCAGCCGACCGCGGCCGACACGTCGCGCCGCCCGGGATTGTTGAGATAGATCACGCGCCGCCCGGCTTTCTCGGGCGAGACCAGCTCGACCGAGCGCAGCACGTGCTCGCGCAGATCCTTGTAGCGCCAGAGCACGGGAACCGAGGCCGATTGCGGCGCCCACGGCTCGATCTTGTTGGCGACGGTCCAGAGCGCTCCGGCTTCGTACCTTTCGAGATCCTTGTAATAGGCCTCGAGCTCGGGCGTGTCCTCGACATTGGCCCGGCCGATCACGTTCTCGCGCATCCTATCCTCCAAGTCCTGTCTTATGATCCCGCACCCTCAAGCGAACCGGCCCGTCATTCCGATCGACCTGGAATCGACGAGAAGCCCGCCTGCTCTTGGCCGGCGACGGCTTCCGCCTCTGTCAGACCGAGCGGCGTCTGCGGACGACGGTTGACCCGCAGATCGAAAATGTCGAACCGGTTATAGTGCCCGACGATGTCGTGCATCTGCTTCGGCTGGATGCAGCGCTCGAGGTCGATGTCGGCATAGACGATGCCTTCGTCGTCGATCAAGGGATCGCCGACCACGCGCCCGTCCGGACCGATGATACCGGAGAATGCGCTCGACTTCCGTTGCAGACGTGCGCGTGCGTCGGGAACGACGGTCTCCATCGCCGCGATGATCTCTTCCGACACGGTCGAGCAGGAGACGATCGTGAAGATCTTGCCTTCGAAGGAGTGGGCAATCGCGCGCAATTTGATCGCCTCCGCCATGTCATAGTCAGGGGGCGCGACGGGAAGCGAGATATAGCTGGCGACGTGCACGAGCTCGCCCTGCCCGAGCAGCGCAAAGCGCGCGAGCGTGTTGGTGTTCTCGCCGCAGGCCAGGCCTCCGAGACGCCCGATCTCGGTATCATAGACGCGCAGGCTCGACCCGTCACCGCCCGTCCAGGTCAGCTTCTCTGCCCAGGTCGGCACCAGCTTGCGATGCTTGCCGAGCAAGGCGCCGTCAGGACCGATGAAAACCAGCGTATTGTAGATCGCGCCGAGCGAGACCGGGCTGCGCTCGTTCACGCCGAGCACGACGTGGCATCCCGTATCGCGCGCGGCCTTGCGGACGATTTCGACCTCCGGCCCCGGCACCAGCACCGACGCCTTGGCGAGCTTCTCGAACCATGCACTGCCGGTGACGGGATCGGCGATCCAGTTCCAATAAGGATAGCCGGGAACGAACACTTCGGGGAACGCGACGAGCTTCGCCCCGTTGGCTGCGGCCTCACGGACCAGTGAAGCCGCCTTCTCCGCGGTCGCGCTTGCGTTGAGATAGACTGGTGAAGCCTGGACGGCGGCAGCTTTAAAGCGAGGCAGCATCAGCATCGGCCCTACCCTGTCGCTGGCTCATGACCGCCTTGTCGGAGAGAGCATCCGCAAGCGTGATAGCATGGCGCGGCGTTGACTTACTTCACATGTAAACGTATGCTATCGCATATTTCTGGAGGGTGCAATGGCTGAACGGTCTTTTGCTCGCGAGGTCGAGGATCTCAGGCTCGGCGATGGCGACACGTTCCGCGGCGAAGGCATCCTCGCCATCACCAAGGCGCTGCTGCAATCGGGGGTCGCCTATGTCGGCGGCTATCAGGGCTCGCCGATCTCGCACCTGATGGACGTGCTGGCCGACGCCAAGGACGTGCTCGACGATCTCGGCGTCGTATTCCAGAGCTCGGCCAACGAAGCCGCCGCCGCGGCGATGCTGTCGGCATCGGTGATGTATCCCCTGCGCGGCGCGGTGGCGTGGAAGTCGACCGTCGGGACCAACGTCGCCTCCGACGCCCTTGCCAACCTCGCCTCGGGCGGTGTCACCGGCGGCACCATGATCATCGTCGGCGAGGACTATGGCGAAGGCTCCTCCATCATGCAGGAGCGTACCCACGCCTTCGCGATGAAGTCGCAGATGTGGCTGCTCGATCCTCGCCCAGAGCATGAATGCATCGTCAATCTGATCGAGAAAGGCTTCGAGCTCTCCGAGTTCTCCAACACGCCGGTCATGCTGGAGGTGCGCGTGCGCGCCTGCCACATGCACGGCAGCTTCGCCTGCAAGGACAATGTCAGGCCGGCGCACACCATCAAGGACGCGCTCAACAATCCCAAGCGTGACGTCAACCGCATCGTGCTGCCGCCGGCGGCCTATGAGCACGAGCAGGAGAAGATCAAGACGCGGATGCCCGCGGCCATCGGATTCATTCGGGACAACAAGCTGAATGAGTGGATGGGGCCGAAGCAGGGCAAGGTCGGCATCATCATGCAGGGCGGCATGTACAACAACGTCATCCGCGCGCTGCAATATCTCGGGCTGTCGGATGCCTATGGCAACACGCAGATCCCGCTCTACATCATGAACGTCACCTACCCCGTGATCGACACCGAGGTCGCTGAATTCTGCATCGATAAGGAGGCCGTTCTCATCGTCGAGGAAGGCCAGCCGGAATATCTGGAGCAGGCGATCAATACGGTCTTGCGCCGCAAGGACATCCAGGCGCGCGTCCACGGCAAGGACGTGCTGCCGATGGGCGGCGACTACACCGCTCAGGTGCTGCTCGGCGGCGTCAGGGAATTCCTGGAGAAGACCGAGCCGCGGCTGCTCGGCAACCGGCCGCCGGCGCCGGACGCAGCGCCCGTGCTCAATCACCCCGCGGTCGAGAAGCTCAAGCAGGTGGTGCCGGCGCGCCCGCCCGGGCTGTGCACCGGCTGCCCGGAACGGCCGATCTTCGCCGCCATGAAGCTGGTCGAGGAAGAGCTCGGCCAGCACCACGTCTCCGCGGACATCGGCTGCCATCTGTTCTCGATCCTCCCGCCGTTCAACATCGGCGCGACCACGATGGGCTTCGGCCTCGGCCCAGCCTCGACCTCCGCCTTCAACGTCAAGGCGGACAAGCGGTCGATCGCGGTGATGGGCGACGGCGGCTTCTGGCACAATGGACTGACCAGCGGCATCGGCAATGCCGTGTTCAACAAGCATGACGGCGTGTTCGTCATCGTCGACAATTACTACACCTCGGCGACGGGCGGTCAGGACATCCTGTCGTCACGCGCGGTCAACAAGCGCCGCAAGACCAACAACTCGATCGTGCAGGCGGTGAAGGGCATCGGCGGCCAGTGGGTGCGCCAGCTCGACCGCACCTACGACGTCGGCAAGATGCGCGACACGCTGAAGGAAGCGCTGACGACGAAAGAGGAAGGCCCGAAGGTCATCGTCGCTTCCTCCGAATGCATGCTGAACAAGCAGCGGCGCGTGAAGCCGCAGATCAACAAGGCGATCAAGGACGGGACGCGCATCGTCAAGGAGCGCTTTGGCGTCGACGAAGACGTCTGCACCGGCGACCATGCCTGCATCCGCCTCTCCGGCTGCCCGTCACTGTCGGTGAAGCAGCTCGACGACCCCTTGCGCGACGATCCGGTCGCGGCGATCGATAATTCCTGCGTCGGCTGCGGCAATTGCGGCGAGGTTTCCGAGGCCGCCGTGCTCTGCCCCTCGTTCTATCGAGCCGACGTCATCCATAATCCGACGCGCTGGGACATGTTCAAATCCAGGGTCGCCATGAGCGTGATCGGCTGGCTGCAGCGTCGGCGCGACCGCCGTCGGCCGGCGCTCGAGGCACTGGCATGAGGGACGAGACGGTCCGGCTGGCCCTCCCCGCCGCAGGCGAAGCGACGGAGCGGCCGATCTCGATCGCGATTGTCGCGATGGGCGGCCAGGGCGGCGGCGTCCTGACGGACTGGATCGTTCAGCTCGCCGAGAACCATGGCTGGGTCGCGCAGTCCACCTCGGTGCCCGGCGTCGCCCAGCGCACCGGCGCCACCATCTACTATATCGAGGCGATGCCGCCGCTCGACGGCCGCAAACCGATCCTGTCGCTGATGCCCACCCCCGGCGACGTCGACGTGGTGATGGCGGCGGAATTCATGGAAGCCGGTCGATCGATCCTGCGCGGCCTCGTGACGCCGGATCGCACCACGCTGATCGCGTCCAACCACCGCTCGTTCGCGATCGGCGAGAAGATCGCGCCGGGCAACGGCATCGCCTACGGCGGCGCCGTGACCGGCGCCATCGGCATTGCGGCGAAGACCGAGATCATCTTCGATCTGAACGCGCTGGCGATCGCGCATGGCAGCGTCATCTCGGCCGCGATGTTCGGCGCGCTCGCAGGCGCAGGCGTGCTGCCGTTCAGCCGCGACAGCTATCTCGACGTCATCCGCAGCGGCGGCAAAGGCGCCAAGGCCAGCGTCGAGACGTTCGAGGCCGCCTTCGAGCGGGTCAAGACCGGCCCGACCGAAGTTGCGGCGCCCGCGCCAGCCAAACCGGCCGACAATATCCCCTCTTCTACGACGCCCGATCCGCAGCTTGGCGAGCTCGTCGCAAGATTGAATCGGGAGCTGCCCCAGCCTGCACTCGGCATGGCTCGCGCAGGCTTGCGGAAGGTCATCGACTTCCAGGACCTCGCCTATGGCGGCGAATATCTCGACATCCTCAAGAGGTTGCACGCAGCCGACCGAAACGCCGGCGGTGACGCACATGCCTATGCCTTCACGGAAGCCGCGGCAAAGTACCTCGCCAACGCCATGACCTATGACGACGTCATCCGCGTCGCCGACCTCAAGACGCGCGCCGGCCGCCGCGCGCGCATCGAGAGCGAGCTCGAGATGTCGAACGGACAGGTGCTCCAGACCACCGAGTTCATGCATCCCCGCATGGAGGAAGTGATGGGCATGCTGCCGGCAGGCTTCGGCCGCTGGCTCGGCGCGCGTCCGCGCCTGCTCGGCTGGCTCGATCGCCGCGTCAACCGGGGACGCCGGGTGCGAACCTACTCGCTGCCCTGGTTCCTGGCCCTCTATGTCGTCGGCGGAATGCGCGGCCTGCGCCGCCGCTCGCTGCGTCACGCCATCGAGACCGCGCACCGGGATTCATGGCTCAAGGCCGCGACCGAGGCGGTCGGCACCAATTACCAGCTCGGTGTCGAGATCCTGCAATGCCGACGCCTCGTCAAAGGCTATTCAGACACCCACAGCCGGGGGCTGTCGAAATTCGACAGGACGCTCGCGGCGATCAAGCTGGTGGAGCGCCGCGAGGATGCCGCCGACTGGGCGCGCCGCCTGCGCGAGGCCGCGCTGAAGGACAGCGCCGGAACGGCGCTCGACGGCGTGATCCAGACCATAAAGACTTTCGCATGATTCCACGGGCGCCGGACGCAGGATTGGATTGCCGTTCGCTCCGCAGGAGGTCAGGATCAGACCGCTTGACTACGATTCTCAGGTTGTTAATCGGAGCGAACGACCCGCAGTAATTCCCTTCACTCGACGAGACATTCTGTACTCGATGGTCATGCGATGCCGGCAGCACTCAAGGAGAACGTTGTTCCCGTCCCTGGGCAGATCGAAACCCGGCTCTGGCTCCAATTGCTGTCGCTGCATGGTGAGCTGTTCGCGTCGCTGAATTCGATGCTCAATTCGGAGTTCGGCCTGTCGCTGGCAAAATTCGACGTGCTGGCCCAGCTCGATCGTTACCGGGAGGGCCTCGCGCTCGGACAATTGTCGCAAAACCTGAAGGTGACCGGCGGCAATGTCTCGGGGCTGGTGCAACGTCTTCTCGCCGACGACCTCATCAGCAGGGAGATGTCGAGCGAGGACCGGCGGTCCTTCATCGTGCGCCTGACGCCGAAAGGCGAAGCGCTGTTCCGGCAGGCGGCCGAAATCCACAAGAAGCATCTCGCCAGACGGCTCGAGAACGTCCCGGCCCGGGAGCTGGACACCGCGCTGTCCGTGCTGAAATCGCTTTCCTCGAAACTTCATACCGAGAGCAAGAAGCAAAGTCGCAAGAGATAATGGCCAGAGAATCCAAGAGCAGATGGAAGTCGGGTCCGCCGAGGACGAGGGACCAGCTGCAAACCTATATTCCGTATCTGTTCAACCGGCTCGCCAATCGCTGGAACCTGGATCAGAACCGCGATTTGAGCGAGCACGGCATCAACAATGTCGTGTTCCGGACGCTGTCGGTGCTGTTCATCTACAAGACCCTCACGGTCAACGAGGTCGCCGTTCTCGCGGTGACCGAGCAGTCGACGGCGAGCCGCATGGTCGAGTCCATGGTGTCGTCGGGCCTCGTCAAGCGCGAGATCGCCGAGGAGGACCAGCGCCGCCGCGTCGTCGGCCTGACGCCGGAGGGCGAAGCGCTGCTGCGCAAGATCTGGCCGATCATGGCGAACAATTACGACAGGCTGGTCGCGGGCATCGAGCCCGACGACATCGAGGTCTGCGCGCGCGTGCTGGCCAAGATGGTCGAGAATATCCGCCAGAACCAGATCTAGAGCGCGCGCGTCAAGGCCCGAGGCCGACGAGGCTGGTACCGCCGCAGACATAGAGCACCTGGCCGGTGACGAAATCGGAGTGCTCGTCGAGGAAGAACGAGATTGCGTGCGCGACGTCCTCGCGCGAGCCGAGCCGCCCGACCGGAACGTTGCGCGCCATCCGCTCCTGCTGCTCGGAGCCCTTCGGGATGATGCCCCAGAAATTATCGGTCAGGATCGGTCCCGGCGCGACGACATTCACGGTGATGCCGCTCGCGGCAAGCTCCAGCGCCCAGGTCCTTGCCATGCCGTGCACGCCGGCCTTGGTGGCCGAATAGGCCGAGCGCGTCACTGCCCCCATCGCGGCGCGCGAAGAGACGAACACGATGCGCCCGAAGCGGCGCGCACGCATCCCTTCCAGCGCCGCCTGGGTCAGGAGCATCGGCGCGCCCAGATGCAACTGCGCCAGCATCAATATGTCTTCCGGCTTGGCGTCGGGCAGCAGGTTCGGCAGGATGACCCCGGCATTGTGGACCAGGCTGTCGACGGCGTGATCCCGGCAGATCTCCTGCGCGATCGCACGCGTCTGTTCGATATTGGTGAGGTCGGCGCGATAGGCCGCGAGCAGATCATGTGTCCAGCCGGGCTGCTCGAGCCCGACCGAGACCACGCGCTGCCCGCGCGCGACGAGCTTCTTCGCCAGGGCCTCGCCGATCCCCGAATTGCCGCCGGTGATGAGGGTGGTGCGGATCTCGCTCATGATCAGACCTTCTTTGATCAGACCTTCTTGATCAGACTTGCCGCTTCTTGAGGTCGCGCAGGTCGAAGAACGCGCCCTCGCCCATCAGCTTCCCGACGAAATCCTTCAACCCGCCGCGCTGGATCTTCTCGGTCGCGGTCAGCGGCAGGCTGTCGGCGAAGCAGATCCAGCCCGGCGCCTTGTAATAGGCCATCTGCTCGAGGCTCCAGCGCACGATCTCTTCGGCGAGCGCGCGGTCCGCGCCGGCCTTCTCAGTGATGATGACCGCCGCAACCTCGTCGCCGCGCACCTGGTCCGGCGTCGCCGCAACCGCGGCTTGCCGGATCGCGGGATGCCGGTTGAGGACGGATTCGACCTCGACCGCTGCAATGTTCTCGCCGGAGCGACGGATCACGTTTTTCTTGCGATCGACGAAGTGCAGGTCGCCGTCCGCATCGCGCGACACGATATCGCCAGTGTGCAGCCAGCCGCCGGCCCACGCCTCGATGGTGGCAGCCTCGTTCTTGAGATATTCGCGGAAGAAGCCGTAGCGCGGATCAGCGCCGGCGCGCCGCACCAACAGCTCGCCGGGCACATCGAGGGGGGCATCATTGCCGCTGTCATCAACGATCCGAACCTCGATCTCGGGGGCCGGGCGACCAAAACAGCTGGTGCCGATCTTGCGCGGCTCGACATTGGCGGCGATGACGCCGCCGCTGCCGGTCTCGGTCATCGCCCAGGCCTCCAGCAGCGGAAAGCCGAAGCGCTGCTCGAACGTGGCATGCAGCAGCTTGTCGACGCCGGCGCCGAAGCCGAAGCGTACGCTGTGCGCGCGGTCCAGCTCCGATGGCGGCGCGCTCATCAGCATCGAGGGCATGACGCCGAGATAATGCAGGCAGGTGGCACGGCTGTCGCGCACCGAGGCCCACCAGCTGCGCGGGTGGAAGCGATCGAGCATGGTCAGGCAGCCGCCGACCGACAGCATCGCCATCAGAGACACCGCCATCGCGTTCATGTGGAACAGCGGCAGCGGCGTGATCATCCGCTCGCCGTTCGGCTTGAGGTCGATCAGCCCGCCGACGTCGCGATACCAGTTTCCGGAATGCAGGAAATAGGTGTTGGTGAGCACGCAGCCCTTGGGCTGGCCCGTCGTCCCCGACGTATAGAGCAGCGCGCATTCGCTTCCCTCGCTTGCCGCGGTCAAGGGCCGCGCACCGCCGAAGGGTGCGGGAACGTCGTCCTGATCGTCCACGACAGGGATTGGCCTGCCGGCCTGACGCGCGGCCAGCTCCACCTCCTCGCGCCGTTCGGTGAGGACGAACGCAGCATTCATCTCGGAATGCCCGATGATGTATTCGAGCTCGCTGAGACGGAGGTCCGGATTGATCGGCACCACCGAGACGCCGAGCGCATTGAGCGCGAACCACAGCTCGATGAAGACGGGCCTGTTCTGGAGCAGCAGCCCGACCCGGTGGCCTTCGCCGTAGCCGCGGCTCGCGAACGCCGCGCGACGGCGCTCGACCCGGTCGAGCATCGCGCGGTAGGAAATCTCGCCCGCCGCGATGCCGTAGATGCCTGCGGTCTCCGGCAGCACGTTGAGGAAACCCGCCTCGCCGCGGCGGAGCGCGGTCTCTTGAAAACGGGCATGGACACTGGTCGCAGCGGTCAAGGCAGTCTCACATGAAAAGCTGGATGTTGCCGAACGGCGCATCGAAATTGACGAGATCGACGCGCTTGAGCTTGATCTTCAGGGCATCGCCGACCTGCACGAGCTCGTGCGAGGCCCATCCCGAATAGCGCTCCAGCATATCGCCGCGCGTCTCGGTGTAGATGTAGGAGGTCCGGGCCTTGAACATTCCGGCAGCAGGATCGCACGCGACGATCCGCGGTGCCTGGAGCAGATGATGGCAACGGCTCTTCGGCTTCTGGCTGAAGGTGCGCTCGCCGGCGAGCCGCTCGACCCGCACCTTCAGGAGCAGCAGATCCTCGTACATCAGGGACGGCTGCAGCACCGGATCCTGCTGCTGCCATTCCAGCGGCATCCAATAACGCCCTTCGGAGTGAAACAGATCGAGCCAGGCCTGCCACTCCATGGTGTCGAGCAGCTCCGCCTCGCGATAGATGAAGTCCGTGATGGTCTTCTCGCCGATCATTCCGCAGCCTCGATGCGCTTGTCCATGTCCATGGTGATGAATTTCGCCCAGGCGTGAAACTGGTTGCGCATCTGCCGCTCGGACGTGCCGTTGATCACCGCCGTGACGTCCTGCTCTTCATGGCCGTCGTAGAGCCGCCGCAGATTGACCCATTGATTGCCGTTGGACTTCAGTCCTTCCTGCGCCCGCTCGTACATTTCGAGGTCGTCGTGCCCGACAATCGACGTCGGCGCGTTGATGAAGCGGTTGTACATCAATGCGCGCTCGTAGAGCTTGTCGGGCGCGCCGACCAGGCGATAGACCCAGCTCTCGACCAGCGTCTTGTCGACCGCGATCGGGATGAAATTGCGCAGGATCTGGACAGCACCTTTCACCATGATGTTCGGGAAGTAGACGGTGTTGTGCCTGACTTCGCCAAGGATCTCATGCGCGCGCTGCTCGCCGTAGGCTGCGACCATCTGGTCGAGATAGCCCGGGATATCAGAGTAGTTCGAATGGATGGAGTTGGCGACGCCGGTGTGGCCGTGGCCGTTCGGCCAGATCCGGATGCCGCTCTGCTCGTAGAACTCGTACGGGCTCATGAAGGGACCGTAGAGCTGTACCGCCATCGGTGTTTCCGTGGAATCGCCCTGCTCGCGCTTCCAGACCTTGACCGCGGTGCCGGCCGAGCTCTCGTGCGCCACCATCGGATGGCAGGTGTCGGTCTGGTTCTCGACCAGCATCTTCCAATTGCACGTGTGCATGTAACGGATCGGCGTCGCCTGGACCGCGAGCTTCCCCTCCGGCGAGCGGTCGACCATGTTGTCGATGGTCGAGAGACTTTCGCCGAAATAATCCTCGAAGGAGACGCCTGAAACGCTCAGGCGAGCGAAGATGAAATCGCGGTAGATGACGACGTTCCTGACCTTCGACAAGCCCTCATTCGCCTGGGTGTCGCCGAAGCCGGTGCCCTCGTAGCCCTTCTTCAGCGGGATCGCGAGCAGGGAGCCGTCGGTCTTGAAAGACCATGCGTGATAGGGGCAGCGGAAGAACTTTCCGGTGTTGCCGCAGGGTTCGGACGCGATCTTCACGCCTTTGTGCGGGCAGCGATTGTAGAACACATGGATGGACCCGTCGGTATGGCGGCTGGCCATGACCGGCTGCCGGCCGATATTGGCCGTGATGAAATCGCCGGGTTTTGCAAGTTGACTGGCATGGCCGACATAGACCCAGCTGTTGGGAAACAGATGCTCCATCTCGAGCTCGAAGATCTCGGGGTCGACATAGACGTCGCGATGCACCTCGGCCTCGCGCACCAGCGCCGCAATCGCACGGGCATTCCCGCCGTATCTTTTCATGGCGTCCCTCGTCTCCCCTAGAGATCCAGCACCAGTCGTTCCGACTTCGCGCGTGACACGCAGATCTGCATGACCTTGTTGGACGCCCTCTCCTCGTCGCTGAGGATGACGTCGCGATGATCGGGGACTCCCGCGATCACGCCGCACTGGCAGATGCCGCAATCGCCGCGCCGGCAGTCGTAGAGCACGTCGAAACCGGCCGCCTCCAGCGCCTCGATGATGGTCTGCCCCGCAGCAACGCCGACAACCTGCCCGGTCGACTTGATCTCGACCTCGAACGGCCGGTCAGGCGATGACGGCTGCTCGGACTTGAAGAGCTCGTAATGAACGCGATCGGCTGACACCCCGGCGGCGGCCGCAGCGGCCTTCACCGCGTCAATCATGCCCGAAGGGCCACAGACATAGACGTGGGCGTTTGCTGCGGCATCGTCGAGCGCCGCGGCAATGTCGAGGCGGGATTCATCGCTGTCGTAGTGGACGGACAGCCCTCCGGCGCAGATCTCCTGCAATTGCGGCAGGAACGCCAGCAATCCTTGCGTGCGCCCGGCATAGTGCAGGCGATATGAGCTTCCCCGCGCCGCCAGTTCCGCCGCCATCGACAGAACGGGCGTGATGCCGATGCCGCCGGCGAACAGCAGCGCCGGCGCTGCTCCCTCGTGCAGTCGGAAATTGTTGACCGGCGCGCTCGCCTTCACGACGTCGCCGACCTTGAGCGCGTGCATGAACTGCGAGCCGCCGCTCGAAGCCTCCTCGCGCAGGACACCAAGCGCCAGCGCATCTTCAGGAAGTCCCGGCAACGCCATCAGCGAGTACGGCCGGTCTCCGCCATTCGGGAGCGCGACGCGGAGATGCGCACCTGCCTGCCATTGCGGCACGACGCCGTCCACCACACCAAACACAAGGCTCCGTATGAACGGCGTCTCCGCGACATACGACCTGACCTTGAGCTTGAGCGGATGCACGTCCATTCAGGCATCTCACGGATTATATGAATTTGCATATTTTTAGACATGTAATAATTCGCTGTCAATCGTCAGCGTGGGGCAGGTCCGGATGATGCAATCAATGGATCGCCAGCTGGCGTCTCGGGCGATCGCCCGCCGGCAACGTCAGTGGGCCAGCCGGGGGGCTCGCTACCGGCTTGCCGCCGGTCGTCAGGCCCGGCGCATCATGCGCTCTCCTGCGCTCGGCATCGAGCAAGGATACAAGGGGCGAAAGCCGGCGGTAATGGCGATCCGGTGATACTTCGAGGCACCTGCCCATCTCGGCACGCAGCTCAGGAAGGCGGCAGGCGGCATACCGGACGCAACGAATGCAAGCTGGCCGACTTCATTCCAGAAATCAGAACTTACAACCTGACAGCGCCGCTCCTCCCCACGTGAGGGCACGTCGCGATCAAGCGGCAGCCGCCTGGTACAGGCACTCGCGAAGCCAGGCGTGGCCTTTGTCCTCCTGATTGCGCGGATGCCACAGCGCGACGATGCGAGCGGGCGGCAGATCGAGCGGCGGGGGCGTGAGATCGAGCTCGTGCGCGAAGCGGATCAGGAACCGCCGCGGAAGGGTGCAGATGCAGTCACTGTGCGCAAGGATGACCGGCGCGAGCGCATAGGTCTGGATCGAGACGGCAACGCGCCGGGAGCGGCCGAGCGCGGCAAGCGCGTCGTCGACCAGGCCCGAGAAACCGCCGCCATCGGCGGAGATCAGCAGATGGTCGAGCGCGCAAAAGCTGTCGAGATCGAGCGGACCGATGCCGCGGGGATGACCCTTGCGCTGTGCGGACAGGAAGCCGTCTTCGAACAGCGGCCGCTGCATCAGCTCGCCATGTGCGCGGTCGGCGCCCGTCACCAGGATGTCGATCTCTCCCCTTTCGAGCTGATCCACGACATCGCGCGCGGGGTGAACGAGGGCGAGCCGCGCCCGCTCGGCCATCGCGGTCAAGCGCGCGACCAGGCCGGGCGCCAGCGTCACGGCCGGATTCTCGTGGATGGCAACGACGAAGGTACGCTGGCTCTTGGCGGGGTCGAACTCAGCCGGCCCCTCCACCATGCGACGAAGCTTGCCGAGCACGTCCGCAAGCGCCGTCTGCAACTCCACCGCCCGCGTCGTCGGCACGACGCCGCGCCCGCTCGCGGCGGGTACGAACAGCGGATCGGCAAAGATCTGCCGCAGCCGGTTCAGCCGCGCCGAGAGCGCAGGCTGCCCGATATTGAGCCGGGAGGCCGCGCGCGTCACGTTCCGCTCGCGCAGGAGAGCCTCCAGAGCCAGCAACAGACCGAGGTCGATCTCGGCGAGATCGTTATCATCGGCCGGCCGACCCCGGCCGTGTTCCGCATCCTGCATCGGTGGCACCTCCGTCTGGGGCATGTCGCGACCGCGACGAGCCGCGATACGAGGGTTAGGGCCAAAACGCCGGTGTGAAAAGCTGAGCCAGCGTCCTTTCCGATATCGACCATGTCGATGGGACCTATCGAGCCCGCGACTCTCCCCAAGGCCTGGCGCGCTTCGTACCTCACCGTCACCGCGGCCCGGGCAACCAGCCCTACGCCGCGGTCCAGTGGAGGACATCTTGATGATTCACGCGGCCAAGACCTATCAGGTCGGCGAAGCATCCATCACGCGGATCGACGAGTTGCGGCTTGCCGCATTCAGGTTCGACGCGCTCTATCCGGGAGGCGAGCCAGAGGCGCTGGAGCGCAATCGCGACGAGTTTCAAGCGGGCTCGTTCGATGCTGCGACCGGCACCTTCATCCAGAGCATTCACAGCTGGCTGGTCAGGACACCGCACCACACGATCCTGATCGACACGGCCACCGGCAACGACAAGAACCGGCCGGAGATTCCGCCGCTTCACCGGCTCAACGAACCGTTCCTGGCGCGGCTGGCCGCAGCGGGCGTCACGCCGGAGCAGGTCGACTACGTGCTGCTCACCCACGTGCACGCCGATCACGTCGGCTGGAACACCCGTCTCGTCGAGGGACGCTGGGTCCCGACCTTCCCGAATGCGACCTACGTCTTCTCCGCGATCGAGCAGGCCTATGGCGAGAGCCTCGCGACGGGCACAGAGCCGACCGGAGCGGCCCGCCCGGCCCCGGCCCTCGGCCCCGCGCTGCGCAAGCCGGCCGACCGTGTCTATGACGACAGCGTCCGGCCGGTGATCGAGGCCGGACTTGCCAGGCTCATCGCTGTGGACGGGAGCGAGGCCATCGAGGGCATCTCGTTCGTCCCGACGCCCGGCCACAGCGTCGATCACGCCTCCATCCGCCTCGTCTCACGCGGCGAAGAGGCGCTGTTCGCCGGAGACGTGATGCACCATCCGCTCCAGGTCTATGAGCCTTCGCTCAATTCCTGCTTCTGCGAATTCCCGGAAGCCGCGTTGCGCTCGCGCGCCTTCGTGCTGGAGGGCGCTGCCGAGCGGGGCTCAATCATCTTCACCACCCATTTCGCACAGTCATCGGTCGGCCGCGTCAGCCGCACCGGAGGACGCTTCACCTGGCAATTCGTCTGAACGGAGAACGATCATGAATCAGCACGCCAGCGCGCGCGTCGACAGGCCCAAGATCGTGGTCGAGGATCTCATGATCCCGAGCGACACGGCGGGAATTTCGCTTCACTTGCGCAACAAGCGCCCCGCGGCGCTCGAGACCTTCTCCGCCGAGCGAACCATCCTGATGATCCACGGCGCGACCTACTCATCGGAAAGCCTCTTCGATACGCCACTCGGCGGTGTCTCGTTCATGGATCATCTCGCCCGCCATGGGTATGACGTCTTCGCGCTCGACGTGCGCGGCTATGGCCAATCGACCCGCCCGCCCGAGATGGACGCGCCGCCGGAGCAGTCCGAACCGCTCGTGCGCACCGAGGTCGGCGTGCGGGACCTTGCCAGCGCCGTCGCGTACATCCTCAAGCAACGCAAGATCGCGCGCCTCAATCTGGTTGCCATGTCCTGGGGCGGCTCAGTGGCTGGGGCTTACACCGCAGGCAACAACGACAAAGTCGTCAAGCTCGCGCTGGTCGCGCCGCTTTGGGTGCTGCAGGGCCCAGCTCCGATCGATGCAGGCGGGCGCCTCGGCGGCTATCGCAACGTTCCCGTACTGGACTTCAGGGAGCGCTGGCTTTCGGCTGCGCCGGAAGCGGCACGATCGAGCTTGATCCCGGCGGGCGGCTTCGAGCTCTGGGCCAACATCTCGCTCGCCACGGACCCGCTAGGCAGCGCGCAAACGCCTGCCATCATGCGTGCCGTCAACGGCCCGATCCTGGACATCCGCGAATACTGGGCCGCGGGCAAGAGGCTCTATGACGCCGCCGACATTCGCGTGCCCGTGCTCCTGGTCCACGCGGAATGGGACCAGGACGTTCCTATCGACTCGGCGCAGAACTTCTTCCTTTCGCTGACGCATGCGCCATACCGGCGATGGGTCGAGATTGGCGAAGGCACGCACATGGTTCTGCTGGAGAAAAACCGTCTGCAGGCGTTCGATGCGATCAACCAGTTTCTCGGCGAAGATTACAGCTAGCGCGGCGTCCTGCTGCACCGCGAAAATCACTCGCGCCGCAACATTCAAAAATGAGACTGCCGGTCAAGCCGAACGAGGCCGCGATGGGTGCAGCGCATCCGACTTCGGTTAGCTTTCCTCCAAAGCCGCGGGCTTCGAGAGCCACGGGCACCATACGGTTCGTCGCGGCAACAAGCGATGACACAGGGAGGAGCACATGTCGAAATGCAGCATCGGACTGCTCGCGTTGAGCAGCCTGTTTCTTTCGGGCGCGGCGATCGCCCAGGAAAAGATCAAGGTGGGCGTGACCGCAACGCTCGAGGGCACCTACACGGTGCTCGGCGAGGACGGCATGCGCGGCCACCAGACCGCGCTTAACGTGCTCGGCAAGAAGGTCGGCGACAAGGAACTCGAATTCATCGTCGCTTCGACCGATGCAACGCCGGACTCCGCCGTGCGCGCCGTGCGCAAGCTGATCGAGCAGGACAAGGTGCAGATCCTGCTGTCGCCGCTCTCCGGCGACGAAGGCATTGCGGTGAAGAATTTTGCCAAGAGCCATCCCGGGCTGACGTTCATCAATGCCGCATCCGGTGCGCAGGAAACGACCTATGTCGACCCGGCACCGAACTTCTTCCGCTACAACATGGACGGCGCGCAGTGGCAGATCGGCCTCGGCAAATACGCCTATGAAGAGAAGAAGTATCGCAAGATCGCGACCGTCGGCGAGGACTATTCCTTCATCTATACCCAGGTGTTCGGGCTGGTGCTCGAGTTCTGCGGCATGGGCGGACAGGTCACCAACCGGCAATGGGTGCCGCTGGGAACGAAGGACTTCGCCTCCGTCATCGCTGCCCTGCCCGACGACGTCGATGCCATCTATCTCGGGCTTGGCGGCGCCGACGCCGTCAACTTCCTCAACCAGTATCAGCAGGCCGGCGGCAAGGCGCATCTGATGGGCGGTTCCATCATGATCGACCAGACGATCCTGTCGTCGAAGGGCAACGCCAAGAACGCGCTGATCGGAACCATCGCGGCGAGCGGACAGGCCGACACCTGGGAGGATCCGGGCTGGCAGAAATTCGTGAAGGCCTATCAAGACGCCTTCCCGCCCAACAAGCGCTTCCCGAGCCCGTCGCTGCTCGCCACCAACTACTATAATTCAACCATGGCGCTGATCCTCGCACTGCGTCAGGTCAACGGCGATCTCTCCAACAACCAGGCCAAGTACAAGGAAGCACTGGCGAAGATCGAGCTCGACGCACCGAACGGCAAGATCAAGCTTGACTCCAACCGCCAGGCGATCGGCACCAACTTCGTCACCGAAGTCGTCGACGACGGCAAGGGCGCGCTGTTCAGCAAGGTCGTGAAGGTGATCCCGAACGTGAACCAGACGCTCGGCTACGACCCGGCCGTGTTCTCCAAGATCGGGCTGCCGAGCCGCACCGTGCCGGAATGTAAGAAGTACTGACGCATCACGTCAGGCAGACGCAACCGGGGAGCGACTCGCTGACGCGGTCGCTCTCCGCTCTTGCAATCTCGGCGGTGTTGTTGAAGGCTGGCCGAAAAGACAAGAACATTCGGGAGGGGAAGGCATGAGCCGTGCGCTCGCCGTCTTCCATGGCCGCTTCGGCCGGGCGACGGTTTATCAGTTGAACCGGCCTTTCAATATCCACGCCCATCGCGAAGGTCATCTGATCTTCCATGTCGGCGGCATGTCGGCATGCATCGATGTCTCCGACGGGCATTACGATCTCACCGAGACGTCGGTCGTCGCCGTCAATCCCTGGGAACCGCACAACTTCCTGCCGACCGATCTCGACGGCGGCGCG
This sequence comes from Bradyrhizobium sp. IC4059, assembly GCF_020193615.1. Classification (NCBI taxonomy): domain Bacteria; kingdom Pseudomonadati; phylum Pseudomonadota; class Alphaproteobacteria; order Hyphomicrobiales; family Nitrobacteraceae; genus Bradyrhizobium; species Bradyrhizobium sp. IC4059. The sequence continues at coordinate 57,656 of NZ_JADYVH010000002.1, read as the reverse complement.
ATCTTCTTCGTGCTCTACGTCAACGCCGAATGGTTCGCGCCGGATGCCTCCGGCTCCGACCGGTTGCGCTTCGGCCGCACCCAGTTCAGGCGCACGCCCGCACTCGACAAGCACATCAGGCGGACCGCCGCGCTCGTGTGCGGCGCACCATCGCTCTCCAGTCTCGATTCCGAGCTGAGGCGGCTGATCGACATCTGCTACGACGAAAGCTGGCAGCAGGCCGAGACCGCGCGCGATCCGCGCGCAGGCGGCGCCGTCACCGACTTTCGCGTCCGCAAGTGCATCAAGATGATGTCGGAGAGCCCCGGCGCTGAAATCGAGCTCGACACCATCGCGCGCGAATCCGGCCTGTCGCGACCGCATTTCTACCGGCTGTTCCGCGTGCAGACCGGCGTCACGCCGAACCTCTATCTCAACACGCTGATCATGGAACAGGCGCTCGAAGCGCTGGTGGCGAGCGAGACACCGATCGCCGACATCGGCTTCGATCTCGGCTTCTCCTCACAGAGCGGTTTCACGCGCTTTTTTGCCGCCAATGTCGGGATGGCCCCGACCGATTATCGTCGCGCCGCCAAGGTTTTGCGCGCCTGAGCGCAGGCTACGAAAAGATACTCACGATCAAACGTCGCCCTCGCCGCTTGGCTAGGATGCCGGCAACGCGATCCCGGAAAAGAGGATCGCGAGTGACGGGAGCGCACGTTCATGGCGAGGCTAGCGGCCGGTCACGGTCTGCATGCCCCCTCGCCCCGCTTGCGGGGAGAGGGTCTGGGTGAGGAGGAGTCTCCGCAAGTGCGGCGGCAGTTTGACTCGCGGAGAGTCCCCCTCACCCGGCGCTACGCGCCGACCTCTCCCCGCAAGCGGGGCGAGGTGAAGCCATGAACCGCTTCGTCGAACGCCATCCGGCCTGGGCGCTGATTACGATCATCGCGATTGCGGTCGCGCTCTGGCTGATCTTCGCAGTCTGGCCGCCGGGGCTGGAAGAGGCGATCGGCCGCAAGCGCGTCTTCCTCAACGCGGTGTTCAACGGCATCACGCTCGGGGGCCTCTATTTTCTGGTCGCCAGCGGCTTCACGCTGATCTTCGGCCTGATGCGCAACGTCAACCTCGCGCACGGTTCGCTCTATCTGTTCGGCGGCTATATCGGTTATGCCATCAGCACATCGTCCGGCTCGTGGATCCTCGGCTTCATCGTCGCCTTTGTCCTGACCGCCTTTGTCGGCGTGCTGCTGCAGGTGATCGTGTTCCGCCGGATGGAGGGCCAGGATCTCAGGCAAACAATGGTGACGATCGGGCTCTCGATCGTGTTTGCCGATCTCATGCTGTGGGCCTGCGGCGGCGACTTCTACCAGATCCAGACCCCGAAATGGCTGATCGGTCCCATCGAGCTGCCGCTGGTGACTGCGATCAAATCCTCGGGCGATCCGGTCTACCTCAGATATCCACTCGTCAGGCTCGTGATCTTCGTGGCCTCCGTGGTGATCGGCGTCGCGATGTGGCTCGCGCTCAACCGCACCCGGATCGGCATGATCATCCGCGCCGGCGTCGACGACCGCGATATTCTCGCCGCGACGGGCGTGCGCATCCAGCTCGTCTTCGTCGGCGTGTTCGCCTTCGGCGCGGGGCTTGCCGGCATCGCTGGCGTCGTCGGCGGCACCTTCCAGTCATTGTCGCCCGGCGAAGACATCCGTTTCCTGCTGGCGTCCCTCGTCGTCGTGATCGTGGGCGGCATGGGCTCGATTCCGGGCGCCGCGCTCGGCGCGCTGATCATCGGCCTCGCCGAGCAGCTCGGCTCGGTCTACATCCCGACCTACGCCATCGTCGTGACCTTCCTGATCATGGTGCTGGTGCTGGCGATCCGGCCGCAAGGCCTATTGGCGAGGCGCTGAGATGTCGCTCGCCCACGATACCCACGTCACCGTAGGCCGCACCACCAAGGCGCAGCGCCCGGCCCGGACGTGGCCAGAGATCAACAACCCCGCCGCCTGGGCCGTCGCGGCCATTCTCCTGGTCATGCCGCTGATCGCGAGCAGCTTTTTTCTGATCGAGATCTTCGCGACCACGCTGATCCTCGGCACCGTGGCGCTGAGCCTGATGTTTCTCGCCGGCTATGGCGGCATGGTCAGCCTGATGCAGCTCACCATCGCAGGCTTCTCGGCCTACATGGTCGCCGTGTTCGGCGTCAGCGGCAACGCCAATATCAGCCTGGGCTGGCCGTGGTGGCTCGCAGTGCCGATGGCGCTGGCACTGGCGACCGCGTTCGGCACGCTCGGCGGCGCGCTCGCGGTGCGCACCGAAGGCATCTACACCATCATGATCACGCTCGCGATCGGAGCGGCCTTCTACTATTTCACCAACCAGAACTGGGCGATCTTCAACGGTCATACCGGCATCAACACCGTGGCCACGCCACACTTCTGGGGCGTGAACTGGCGCGCCGACATTCCCTTCTATTACATCGTGCTGGCGGTCGCCGCGCTCTGCTATTTCGCCGTCGAATACCTCTCGCGCGCGCCGTTCGGCCTTGCGCTCCAGGGCGTGCGCGACAATCCGCGGCGCATGGCGGCGCTCGGCTTCAACGTCAATGCGCACCGCGTCGCGGCCTATGCCTTCGCGTCTTTCGTCGCGGCGCTGGCCGGCGTGCTCCAGGTCTGGAACTATCGCCAGATCTCGCCGGGTTCGGTCAGCGTCGGCGCCTGCATCGACGTGCTGATCATCGCCGTCGTCGGCGGCATCACGCGCCCGATCGGGCCCTTCATCGGCGCGCTGATCTTCGTGCTGCTGCGCACCTTCGCGCTCGACTTCCTGGTCCGACTCGGACTCGACGGCAACCGCTTCCGCCTGCTGATCGGGCTCGGCTTCCTCGCCATCGTGTTCTGGTCCTCGGACGGCGTCATCGGCCTCTGGCAGCGCTGGCGTCAGCATCAACGGCGCGAGGTGAGCCGCACCAGTGGAGGGCGCGGCCATGGTTAGCGTCGCCCAACGCCTCTCCGCAGTCGGTGCCGGCGCTGCGCTGGAGCTGCGCGGCGTGACGCGGCTGTTCGGCGCGCTCGCCGCGCTGACGGACGTCACCATCACCGTGCGGCCGGGCGAGCGGCGCGCCGTGCTCGGCTCGAACGGTGCCGGCAAGACCACGCTGTTCAACTGCATCACGGGCGACTTCCCACCCTCCTCCGGCACCATCCGCTTCTTCGGCGAGGACGTCACGCACTTTCCGCCCTATGAGCGCATCCGCCGCGGGCTGCGCCGCACCTACCAGATTTCGGCGCTGTTCCCCGGCCTCACCGTGCAGGACAACGTCTATCTCGCCTGCCGCGGCGTCTCGCGCGGACGCTTCTCGTTCCTACGACCGGGGCAGAACGATGCATTGATGCATGCGGCCGACAACCTGATCGAGGCCGTGCATCTGTCCGCCGTGAAGGACCAGCGCGTGGCCGAGCTCGCGCACGGCCAGCAGCGCCAGCTCGAGATCGCGCTCGCGCTCGCCGGTGCGCCGCGCTTCGTGCTGTTCGACGAGCCGGCGGCGGGCCTGTCGCCAACGGAAAGGGCCGAGCTGATCGAGATCCTGACCTCCCTGCCGGCCCATATCGGCTACATCATCATCGAACACGACATGGACGTTGCGCTGCGCGTCGTCGAGAGCGTCACGATGATGCACAACGGCCGCGTCTTCAAGGAAGGCCTGCCGGAGGAGATTCAGTCCGACCCCGAGGTGCAGGAGCTCTATCTCGGAGGCGGCCATGAATGAGATCCGCCGCAGCAATCCCGCGCTCGAGATCCGCGGGCTCGACGTCTATTACGGCCACTCGCATGCGCTGCAGGGCGTCGATCTCACTTTGGAGAGCGGCGTGTTCTCAGTCGTCGGCCGCAACGGAATGGGCAAGACCACGCTGTGCAAGGCAATCATGGGGCTGGTCGGCGTGAGCGGCGGCTCGATCCGCGTGCGCGGCGAGGATGTCACGCGGCGGCCGCCGGCCCAGATCGCCCGACTCGGCGTCGGCTACGTGCCGCAAGGACGCCGCCTCTGGCGCTCGCTCAGCGTCGACGAGCATCTGCAGCTCGCCGGCGGTCTGCGTTCGGGCGCCTGGACCGTCGAGCGCATCTACGACACATTCCCGCGCCTCGCCGAGCGCAAGGGCCACGGCGGCGGCCAGCTCTCCGGCGGCGAGCAGCAGATGCTGGCGATCTCGCGCGCGCTGCTCACCAATCCGCATTTGCTCATCATGGACGAGCCGACCGAAGGCCTCGCACCCGTCATCGTGGCGCAGGTCGAGGAGATGCTGTTGCGGCTGGGCGAAGACGGCGACATGGCCGTGCTCGTGATCGAGCAGAACATCGGCGTCGCCACCGCGATCTCGCGCAACGTCGCGATCATGGTCAACGGCCGCATCAACCGCATCATCGACTCCGCGCGCCTTGCCGCGGACCGCGAGCTACAGCAGCGCCTGCTCGGCGTCGGGCTTCATGCGGAGCTCGAACCGGATATCGAAATCGCCGCATCCGGCGCCGAAACGAAGCCGGCGCCGGCGCCACGGCGCGACGGGCCGGTGCGCATCTACATCTCCAATCCGACGCTGCCGACGCGATGGTCGCAACCGGTGCCGATCGCCCGCATCGAGGCCGCGGCGCGGACGCTCTCGACGCAGGTCGCCCGGCTCGACGAGACGGCGCGGCGCAAGCACGAACCGGTGGCGGCGCAGGCTTCGGGCCCGCCGGTGGTGCTGGTCGTCGGCACGCTCGATACCAAGGGCCAGGAGCTGCGCTACATCCGCGACATCATAGCCGAAAGCGGCCTGCGCACGCGGTTGGTCGACGTCTCGACCAGCGGCAAGCATTCCTCCTGCGATGTCTCCGCGCAGGAGATCGCCCTGAATCAGGGCCGCGGCGGCTCCGCCGTGTTCGGCACCGATCGCGGAGCCGCCGTGACCGCGATGGCAGATGCGTTTGCCAATTGGCTGCGGCGCCAAGGCAATGTCGCCGGCGCGATCTCGGCAGGCGGTTCCGGCGCGGCCTCGCTGGTCGCCCCGGGGATGCGGGCCCTGCCCGTCGGCGTTCCCAAGCTGATCATCTCATCCGTCGCCTCGGGCGATGTCGGCCCCTATGTCGGCCCGGCCGACATCACCATGATGTACTCCGTCACCGACGTGCAGGGGCTGAACTCGATCTCGCGCGCGGTGCTCGCCAACGGGGCCAATGCGCTCGCCGGCATGGTCAAGGCGCGGCTCGACACGCGTGCCGCAACGGCGCGCGAAGCCGGCGGGCTGCCCGCAATCGGCATCACCATGTTCGGCGTTACCACGCCGGCCGTGCAGAAGATCGCGGCCGAGCTGCGCGATGATTTCGAATGCCTGGTCTTTCACGCCACCGGCATCGGCGGCCGGTCCATGGAGAAGCTCGTCGAATCCGGTCAGCTCACCGGCGTCATCGACCTCACCACGACCGAGATCTGTGACCTCATGATGGGCGGCGTATTTCCCGCCGCCGAGGACCGCTTTGGCGCGATCATCCGCAGCCGCCTGCCCTATGTCGGCTCGGTCGGCGCACTCGACATGGTCAATTTCGGCGCGCCCGACACCATTCCCGAGCGCTATCGCGGCCGCAAATTCCACGTCCACAATCCACAGGTGACGTTGATGCGGACGACGGCGGAAGAGAACGAGCGCATGGGCCGCTGGATCGGCGAGCGGCTCAACCAGATGGATGGCCCGGTGCGTTTTTTCCTGCCCGAGGGCGGCGTCTCGGCCCTCGACGCGCGAGGTCAGCCGTTCTGGGATCCGGATGCCGACGCCGCGCTGTTCCGCACATTGGAGCGGACCGTGCGGCAGACCGGCAACCGCCAGCTCATTCGCATCCCCAAGAACATCAACGATCCCGATTTCGCCGCCGCCATCGTCAGTGCGTTCCGAAACCTGTTCGGGCGGACCGGTGTGCGGCGGAGAGTAGCGAGGTGACCGATGGCCAGGTTTGAACGCGCGGCGCTGCTGAAAAAGTTTCGCGACATGGCAAGGCGCGGCGAGCCGATCGTCGGCGGCGGCGCCGGCACCGGGCTCTCAGCCAAATGCGAGGAAGCCGGCGGCGTCGACCTCATCGTCATCTACAATTCCGGCCGCTACCGCATGGCCGGGCGCGGCTCGCTCGCGGGCCTGATGGCGTATGGCGATGCCAACGCCATCGTGCTGGAAATGGCGAGCGAGGTGCTCCCCGTGGTCGACCAGACCCCGGTGCTGGCGGGCGTCAACGGCACCGATCCCTTCCGCGACATGGACGTATTTCTGGACCAGCTGAAGGCACTCGGGTTCGCCGGCGTCCAGAACTTTCCGACGGTCGGCCTGATCGACGGTACCTTCCGCGCCAATCTCGAAGAGACCGGCATGTCCTACGCGCTCGAGATCGACATGATAGCCAAGGCGCACGACAAGGACATGCTGACCACGCCCTACGTATTCAGCGAGAAGGAAGCCGCGGCGATGGCCATCGCCGGCGCCGACATCATCGTCTGCCACATGGGCCTGACCACCGGGGGCACGATCGGTGCGCAAACCGCCTTGAGGCTCAAGGACTGCCCGGCGCGGATTGACACCTGGGCCACCGCCGCGCTCAGCGTCAATCCGGACATCCTGGTGCTGGCGCATGGCGGCCCGATCGCAGATCCCGCCGACGCTGATTTCATCATGAAGAACACCCGTCATTGCCACGGCTTCTACGGGGCGTCCTCGATGGAGCGGCTGCCGGTGGAGCGGGCGCTGACGGAACAGGTGCGGCAATTCAAGGCGATCGGCGCGCGATAACGCCTGATAGGTTCGAGGGAGGGAAAGATGTCAGGGATGTTGGTCGGTGAATTGATCCTCTGGCTGATCGTCGCGATCATCGTGATCGTGGTTGGCGTCTATATCGTGAACTGGCTCTACCACCGCTCCTCCAAGGAGACATCGTTCGTCCGCACCGGCTTCCTCGGCGAACGCGTGGTGATCAATGGCGGCGCCTTCGTGCTGCCGTTCATCCACGACTACACGCCCGTCAACATGAACGTGCTGCCGATGGGCATCGTGCGTTCGAAGCAGGATGCCGTGATCACCCGCGACCGCATGCGCGTCGACATCGAGGCCGACTTCTACGTCCGCGTGCAGCCGACCCGGGAGGCCGTCTCGATTGCCGCGGCGACACTCGGCCGCCGCACCCTGGAACCCGGGCAGCTCCACGCACTGCTGGCCGGCAAGTTCATCTCCGCGATCCGCTCGGTCGCCTCCGAGATGACCATGGAGGAAATGCACGAGCGTCGCGGCGACTACGTCGCGCGGGTCAAGACCGAAGCGGCGGAAGCTCTCGCCCAAAACGGCCTCGAGCTGGAATCGGTTGCGATCACCGATCTTGACCAGACTGACCTCGAGTTCTTCAACCCTTCGAACCGGTTCGACGCCGAAGGCCTGACGCGGTTGATGGAGGACATCGAGGCCAGGCGGAAGCTGCGCAACGATATCGAGCAGGATTCGATGATCAAGATCCGCTCGCGCAACCTCGAAGCCGAGCGGCAGGCGCTGGAGATCGAGCGCGAGAGCGAGACCGCGCGGCTGGAGCAGGAACGCGACATCGAGATGCGCCGCGCGCTCCAACGCACCGAAGTCGCCCGCGAACGGGCGCTGCGCGAGACCGAGGCCGAACAGGCGCAGATTTCCGCCCGCGAGGCCATCGAGCGCGCCCGCATCGCCAATGAGCAGGCGATCGCGGAAGCCCGCATCGCCTCCGAGCGCGAGACCCGCCAGAAGGAGATCGAGCGGACCCGCACCATCGAGGAGAAGGAGCTGCTGGCGCGCGAGGAGATCGAGAAGACAAGGATCGCCAACCAGCGCTCGATCGATACCACACGCATCGCTTCGGAACGCGAAGTCCGCCAGCGCGAGATCGAGCGGATGCGCACGGTAGAGGAAGCCGAAATCGCCGCGCGCGAGGCCATCGAAAAGGCCCGCATCCAGCAAGACCGCGTCGTCACCGATGCCCGCATCGCCAATGAAGAGGAGACACGCCGCCGCGAGATCGAGCGGACGCGCGCGGTCGACGAGGCCGAGATTGCCGCACGCGAGGCCACCGAAAAGGCGCGCATCGCCCAGACGCTGATCGTCAATGTCGAGCGCATCTCGTCCGACGAGCGCACCCGCGCGCTGGAGATCCAGCAGGTGCGGACTATCCAGGAGGCCGAGATCGAGGCACAGCGCGCGGTCGAGGCCGCCCGCATCGCCCGAGAGCGGACGCTCGCCGCCGAGCGCATCGCCGCCGAGCAGAGCACGCGGCAGCTGGAGATCGAGCGCAACCAGGCGCTCGATGTCGCCGGCATTGCGGCGCGCGAGACCACGGAAGCCTCGCGCATCGCCCAGGAGGAGCGCGTGCGCTCCCTGGAGATCGCCCGCAACCGCGCCGTCGAGGAAGCTGACATCGCCTCGCGCGAGGCGATCGAGGCGGCCCGCATCGCCCAGGAAAAGGCGGTTGCGGCCGAGCGCATCCAGGCCGAACGGGAGACGCGCGCGCTCGAAATCGAGCGGACCGGCGTCCTCGAGGCGGCCGAGCTGAAGCGGCGCGACGCCATCGAGCGGCAGCGCATCACGGTCGACCTGGCGCTCGAGGCCGAGCGCATCAATTCCTCCAAGAAGCGCGAAGTGCTCAACATCGAGCAGAAGAAGGCGATCGAGATCGCGGACGAGGACCGCGTCATCGCGCTGTCGACCAAGAAGTCCGAGCGGATCGACGCCGACCGCCAGGTCCGGCAGGCCGAGATCGTGGCGCGCAAGGAGGTCGAGACCACCGACGTCTCGCGCGAGCAGGCACTGGAGGCGGCGCGCATCGAGCGGCGACGTGCGATCGAGCAGCTCGAGGTCGCCCGCGTCCAGTCGCTCCAGGAGGCCGAGATTGCTGCGCGCGAGGAAGTCGAGCGTGCCCGCATCGCCTCCGACCGCGGCCTCGACGAGGCCCGCATCGGCCGCGAGCGCGAGCTGCGCAAGCTCGAGGTCAATCGTGAGAAGGACGTCGAGACGGTGCTGATGGAGAAGGCGATCGCGATCCATCAGAAGTCGCTGGAGGAGTCGGCCGCGCGCGCAGCCGCCGAGGAGGCGCGGATCCGGGCGACCGAAGCCGCCGAGCGCGTCGTCACCGCCCGCGAGAGCGAGATCGCCAAACGGCGCAAGACCGTCGAGGTTCTGCTGGCGGAGAAGCAGGCCGAAGAGACCCGCATCGCCGCCGAAGCCGAGCGCGTGCGCGCCGCGGTCGAAGCTGAAGCGCAACGCATGCTGAACGAAGCCGAGAACGTGCTGACTGACCAGGCACGCTACTCGCTGTTCCGCAGAAAGCTGCTCGACCGCATCGAGGGCATCGTGCGCGAGAGCGTCAAGCCGATGGAGAAGATCGAAGGCATCCGCATCCTCCAGGTCGACGGCCTCAACGGCAACGGCCACGGCAACGGCAATGGCGGCCGCAGCGCCACCGACGAGGTGATCGACTCGGCCCTGCGCTACCGCGTCCAGGCGCCGCTGATCGACTCCATACTGTCCGACATCGGCGTCGAAGGCGGCAGCCTAGCCAAGATGCCGGGGCTGATCCGCGAGGCCCGCGACATGCAGGGCATCAAGGAGGCCGCGCGCAAGGGTGGCGGCGGAGGTGGTGGCGGCGGCGACAAGCCGGCGGCCGCTCCGCCTGCGACCGAGGGCGGCGAGCCGCCGGCCGAGCGCGGGCCGCGGAAGAAGAGCTGAGGTTTGAGCGATGGCCCGCGTCTACGTCTCCACCGTCGTCAACGCCCGCAACGACCGCGTCTGGGCGCGGGTGCGCGATTTCAACGGCCTGCCGAACTGGCACCCGGCCATCGCCGAAAGCCGGATCGAGGGCGGCGAGCCCGCCGACAAGATCGGCTGTGTCCGGGATTTCCGCCTGCGCAACGGCGACCGCATCCGCGAGAAGCTGCTCGGCCTCTCCGATTACGACATGTTCTGCACCTACTCGATCCTGGAATCGCCGATGGGCGTCGAGAACTACGTCGCCACCCTGCGCCTGACGCCCGTCACCGACGGTGACCAGACGTTCTTGGAATGGACCGCCGAGTTCGATTGCGCCCCGGAACGCGAGACCGAGCTCGTCAACAATATCGGCGGCGGCGTGTTCCAGGGCGGCTTCGACGCGTTGAAGCGCGTGTTCGGAGGCTAGCCGTGCCGCATATCGTCAAGAGCACGATCCTGAACGCACGGACGGACGCGGTGTGGGACGTGCTGCGCGATTTCAACGGGCACGACCGCTGGCACCCGGCGGTTGCGACCTCCTCCATCGAACGCGCGCAATCCGCCGACAAGATCGGCTGCGTGCGACGGTTCAAGCTGAATGACGGCTCGGAGCTGCGCGAGCAGCTGCTGGCACTGTCCGACCTGGAACAGACCTTCAGCTATTGCCTGCTCGATACGCCGGTCCCGATGTTCAACTACGTCGCGCATGTCCGGCTGCTGCCGGTGACCGACGGTGACCGCACCTTCTGGCACTGGGAATCGCGGTTCACGACGAAGCCGGAGGACAAGGACCGCATCACCCACATGGTCGCGGAAGACATCTATCAGGCCGGATTCGAAGCGATCCGCCGCCATCTGAAGGAGGCCGCTTAAGCCATGGCCGTGACGGTAAAGACCTTTACGAATGCGAGCGAGGCGGCTGGCGCACTGTCGTCGGACCGGAGCGCGCGCTATCTCGGCGGCGGCACGCTGGTGATGCGCGCGCTGAACGAAGGAGACGTCTCGATCTCGACGATCGTGCGGGCGCAGGACCAGGCGCTGACCCGGATCGACGCGTCCGGTCCGCGCATCACACTGGGCGCCGGCGTCACCTTCGCGCGCGTGCTCGCCGAGCGCGACCTCGCCTTCCTGCATGCCCCTGCCCGCTCGATCGGCGGTCCCGCCGTCCGCAACATGGGCACGGTCGGCGGCAATCTGTTCGCGCCGAACCCTTACGGCGATTTCACCGTGGCGCTGCTGGCGCTCGACGCCACCATTGCGGTTCAAGGCGGCTTCGGCTCGCGCGATACTCCGATCGAGGAGTTTCTGCAGGGGCGCGAGCGTCAGGCCGGAACTTTGGTGCTGTCGGTGTCCTGCACGCGGCCGGCAAGCAGCGAGGCGTTCCGATATCGCAAGATCGCGCGCATCAAGCCGAAGGGCGGCTCGGTGATCACGCTTGCCGCGCATCTGCCGGTCAGCGGCGGACGGATTGCGGGTGCGCGGATTGCGCTGGGCTCGATGGCGCCGACCCAGATCCGCGCTCGCGCCGCCGAGCGCGCGCTGGAGGGCCGCTCGCTGGATGCGGCAACCATCGCAGCTGCGGCCTCTGCCGCCACAGAAGGAACTTCGCCCTCGGACAACGCGCTCGGCAGCGGCTGGTATCGCCGCGAGATCGTCGGCGTGCATCTGCGGCGCCTGCTGTCGGGACAGGAATAACTGGCCATGACAAAAATCCCCCTGCAGTTTCGCCACAACGGCCGCGACGTCGCGATCTTCGTCGACGGCGGCACGAACCTGCTCGTCGCGCTGCGCGAGCTGATCGGCGACATGACGCCGAAATTCGGCTGCGGCCAGGGTGGCTGCGGCACATGCAGCGTGCTGATCGATGGCGAGCTTCACCTCTCCTGCCTGACGCTCGCCGAGACCGTCGCGGGCCGCTCGGTCGAGACGCTCGACGGCATGAAGCAAGGCCCGAACCTGCATCCGCTGCAGCGCGCCTTTGCCGACAATTTCGCCGCCCAGTGCGGCTATTGCACGCCGGGCATGCTGATGGCTGCAAAGGCGCTGCTCGACCGCAATCCGACCCCGAGCCGGGCCGACGTCATCGAGGCGATCTCCGGCAACATCTGCCGCTGCACCGGCTACGAGCCCATCATCAATGCCATCCTCGCCGCCGCGGGCGGCCGGGCCAGCGCCTGAGGTCAGACCATGCTGGAACTGCGCAAGGACATCTTCGCCGACGAGCGTGACGATAATTTGAAGGAAATCGGCAAGGGCACGCAGCGGCAGGACATGCTCGGCCACATCACGGGCACGTCCAGCTATTTCAACGACCACAAGCTGCAGGGCATGCTGCACCTGAAGGTCGTTCGGTCGACCCAGGCCCATGCAAGGCTGCGCCGCATCGATACCACCGAGGCCGAGCGCTCGGCAGGCGTGCGCCGGATCATCCGTGGCGCGGACGTGCCACGCAACCTCAACACGCTGCTCAGCCTGATCAACTTCGGCAAGGACGACGAGCCGTCGCTGGCGGTTGACAAGGTCCGCTACAAGGGCGAGCCGATCCTCGCTATCGTCGCCGACAGCGAGCGCGAGGCGTTCGAGGCGATCGCAAAGGTCAGGATCGACTACGAGCCGCTGCCGGCCGTTTTCGACGTCGAGGATGCGCTGAAGCCGGGTGCGCCCGTCGTCAACGAGACCTATCCGAAGAACGCCTTCATCTATCATGACGTCTACGACCACCAGCGCCTGCGCTTTGGCGATGCCGATGCCGCGCTCGCAACCGCCGACCACGTGCTCGAGCAGCGCTACCAGATGTCGCCGATCGAGCACGCGCCGACCGAGACCAACGGCGCCATCGCCGCGCCCGATACCAACGGCCGCTACGTCGTCTATACCTCGACGCAAGCGCTGTTCTTTTCGGTCGACACCTGCGCCAAGATCCTCGACGTGCCCTCCAACACCTTCCACTTCATCGGCGGCACGGTCGGCGGCGGCTTTGGCGGCAAGGTCGACACCTTGACCGAACCGCTCGCGATCCTCGGCGCCATGTTGACGGGGCGCCCCGTCCGCTACGTGTTTGGCCGCGAGGAGGAGATGCAATACGGCCCGCCGCGCGGCGCCGAGCGCATCTACATCAAGGACGGCGTGATGCGCGACGGCCGCATCGTCGCGCGCAAGATCCGCGCCTATTTCGACAGCGGCGCCTATACGCGGCTGTCGAGCTATGCCGCCGTGAAATGCGCCGCGCACCTGCCGGGGCCCTACACCATCCCGAACGTCTATGGCGACGTCTATTGCGTCTTCACCAACCGCACGCCGGCCACGGCCATGCGCGGCTTCGGCGTCACCGCGATGGATTTTGCCATCGAATGCCAGATGGACAAGCTCGCGAACCTCGTCGGCATGGACCCGATGGAGTTCCGGATCCTGAACGCCTATCGGGACGGCGACATGAAGGCGCACCGGCGCGAGGCCAAGAACACCGCGCTGATCGAATGCGTGCAGGTTGCAGCCGAGAAGGCCAAATGGCCGATCCGCGACGAGTTCAGGCGCGCCTCCTCGCGCAAGGACGGCGGCGGCAGCCGCGCCGTCATCCCGCCAACACCGACGGATTCGCGCAGCCGGCCCGCTGCGCCGGCGCAGCAGCGCACGACCTACGACCGCGCGCCGGTGACGGCGACAAGAGAGCCGCCGCGCGAACCACCTCCGCCGCCGCCGCCACCTCCCCCGCCCCGCCCGGCCGCGCCATCGCACGGCGCGACCCGATTCTCCTCCGTGTTCGGCACCAGGAGACGCTGAGATGACCCGGCATCGTGGACGCGGCATGGCGTCGATCAACTACCCCATCGGCATGAATCTCGGCGGCGATCCGAGCCAGGCGCTGGTGCATTCCAACCCGAGCGGCAAGTTCACCGTGGCCTTGTCCTCGATCGACCTCGGCCAGGGCATGAAGTCGGTGACGCGCCAGATCTGCGCCGAGACGCTCGGCGTGCCGGTCGAGGACGTCTATGTCGACACCGCGGATTCCGACACCGGCCCGCATTGCATGGGCTCGTTCGCCTCGCGCGGCACCCATCGCGTCGGCAACGCCGTGATGGCCGCCGCCCGCGAGGCGCGCGGCGTGATGATGGAGGCGGCGGCCGAGGAGCTCGAGGTTAACGCCGCCGATCTCGAGACCGACGGGCGCGGCAACATCCACGTCAAGGGCGCGCCGCACCGCTCGATCTCGACAAAGGACGTGGCCATTGCCGCGCAGTTCAAACAGGGCAAGACCATCTCCGGCCGAGGCATCTTCCTGGTGCCGCTCTCCAACGTCGACCCTGAAACGGGCGAGATGTCGCCGGCAACCTGCTATGCCCATGCCTGCCTTGTCGCCGAGGTCGAGGTGGACGATGAGACCGGCGAGGTCGCGATGGTCCGGATGGACTCGGCTTACGAGCTCGGCCGTGCGCTCAATCCGCGCCTCGTCGAGCAGCAGCTGGTCGGCGGCGCTTGGATGGGCGTCAGCCACGCCCTCTACGAGACGCCGGAGCCGTACTATCCCGATCCTGTCCACGGGCCCCGCGACTTCGTCGAATATCTGATGCCCGGTCCAGGCGATATCTGCCCGCACGATATCGCGGTGCTTGAACGCCCTGCGCCTGATGGTCCGTTCGGGGGAAAAGGCCCCGGCGAGATGTGCGCCAATCCGGTGCTGCCCGCCGTGGCGAACGCAATCTTCAACGCCGTCGGCGTGCGGATCGACGACCTGCCGATCACGCCCGAGAAAGTGCTGCGGGCGATCAAGGCGCAGGGCGGCGCGCGGCCGCAGGCGCGGCGTTAGAGGATCGGCCGTGGCGGTTCGCAGCAACATCGTCGGCATCGACAGCCCGGAGGCGCTGGAGCGGGCGCTGCGGGCGGCCTATTATCTCGCCGACGAAGGGCTCGCGACCGCCGCCTATCTCGGCCTCGCGCTCGGCAAGCCGCTGCTGCTCGAAGGCGCGCCCGGCGTCGGCAAGACGGAGGCCGCCAAAGCCATCGCCGCCGTGCTCGGCCGCCGCCTGATCCGCCTGCAATGCTACGAGGGCATCGACGCCTCTGCCGCGCTCTATGAGTGGAACTATCCACGCCAGATGCTGGCGATCCGTCAGGCCGGCGACGAGAGCATCGACATCTATGGCGAGACGTTCTTGATCGAGCGGCCGATGCTGGCGGCGCTGCGCGCACCTGATTCCACCGTGCTCCTGATCGACGAAATCGACCGCGCCGATCAGGAGTTCGAGGCCTTCCTGCTCGAATTCCTCTCCGACTTCCAGATCTCGATTCCCGAGCGCGGCACGGTCCGCGCGGCCGAGCGGCCGGTGGTCGTGCTCACCTCGAACCGGACCCGCGATCTGCACGAAGCCTTGCGCCGCCGCTGCGTCTATCACTGGATCGATTATCCGACGGCGGAGCGCGAGGCACGCATCATCATGATGCGCGCTTCCAGCGTCGCCGAAACCACGGCCCGCGCCGTCGTCGCGGCCGTCGAGAGATTGCGGCGTGAACCGCTGAGCAAGGCCCCCGGGATCGCCGAAGCCGTCGACTGGGCCGAGGCCGCGACCCTCCTCAACAAGGGCGGCGCGCGCTGGCCTGATGCCTTCAAACGCTCGATCGGAGTCGCGCTTAAGGACGAAGAGGACCTGCACTTCATCGCGCCGCGGCTCGATGCCATGCTCGCGGAGGCGACCGCATGAGCATCGAGCCACAGCTCCCGCGCGCTGCCCGCACCTTTGTTTCCTTCGTCGCCCTGCTGCGCGCCAACGGCTTCGCCGTCGCGCCGGAGCAGACCACCGCGTTCCTCGCCGCGATTGCGCTGCTCGGACCGCGCAAGCTCGAGGACATCAAGCAATCTGCGCTCGCCACCCTCGCCCCTCCGCCCGAGCGCCGCGCCACCTTCGATCGGCTGTTCGACCTGCATTTCCGCGGCAGCGAGGCGATCGAGCGTGCCGACGACGGCGAGGACGACGAGACCGTCCGTCTGCAGGAGGAAGGTCGCGGCGACGAGGAGCCCCTGCTCTCCGACGAGGCCAACGAGTCCGGCCTGACTGCATCGCGCACTGAGGCGCTGGTCGAGCGCCGCTTCGTGCAGCTCTCCACGACCGATGCGCTCCGACGGCTGGCGCGCGAGGCCCCGCGGCGCCTGCCGCGGCGGCGCGGGCACCGCCGCATGCGGGCGCGCCGCGGCCCCTTTGCCGACCTCCGCCGCACCTTGCGCGACTCTGTCCGCAGCGACGGCGAGATCCTGCGGCTCGGCCACATGAAACGGCGGCAACGGCCGCGCAAGGTGTTACTGCTGATCGACGTCTCCGGCTCGATGAAAAGCCGCACCGAGGAGAATATGAAGCTTGCGCATACGCTGGTGCAGGCCGCGCCCAATGTCGAGGTCTTCACCTTCGGCACGCGTCTGACCCGTGTCACCCGCGCGCTGCGGCTGAAACGGCGCGAGCAGGCGCTGAGCGCCGCGGCACATCTGGTCAGCGACTGGGACGGCGGCACTCGGATCGGCGACGCGCTGCAAGCGTTCCTGGCGGTCCCGCGGTTCGGCGGCTACGCCCGCGGCGCCGCTGTGATCATCATCTCCGACGGGCTCGAGCGTGGAGAGCCGGACGCCCTTCGCGACGCTGTCGCGAAACTATCGCGGCGGGCCTGGCGCCTGAGCTGGCTGACGCCGCTCGCGACAGGCCCCGCGTTCCGTCCGCAGACAGAAGCGCTGGTCGCGATCGAACGCTTCGTCGACGATCTCGTGGACGGCGGGTCGAGCGCATCGATCGTCGCCCACGTCCTGGCACTGGGAAGGAGAGCTGCGTGAGCAATATTGTCGACGGCCATCATCACATCTGGCGGCAGGCCGATCTGCCCTGGCTGACCGGTCCCATGCAGCCCCGCATCTTCGGACCGTACGAGCCAATCCGGCGCGATTATCCGATCCAGGAATATCTCGACGATCTCAAGGACAGCGACGTCACCCGTTCCGTCTATGTGCAGACCAATTGGGCGCCCGAGCATTTTGAGGAGGAAGCAGCGTGGGTACAGCGTACCTCCGACGAACATGGCTGGCCGCACGCCATCGTTGCCTACGCCAATTTCGCGGCCGAGGACGTCCGTCCGCAGCTCGACCGCCTCAATCGTTATCCGCTACTGCGCGGGGTGCGCATGCAGCTGCATTGGCACGAGAACCCGCTCTATCGCTTCGCAGCGCGTCCGGATCTCTGCACCGACCCGACGATCCGTCGCAATGTCGCACGTCTTTCCGATTACGGCTGGAGCTTCGATTTGCAGGTGTTCACGCCGCAGATGCCGGATGCTGCGCAGCTGGCCGAATCCTGTCCCGGCGTGACCTTCATCCTCCAGCATGCCGGCATGCTCGAGGATCTCTCGCCGGCTGGACGGGCGGCCTGGCGCGCCGGGATGGCCCGGCTCGCGAGTTGTCCGAACGTGGTCTCGAAACTGTCCGGGCTCGGCACCTTCATCCATCGCAACGATCCCGCGCATATCGCCGCCGTGCTCACTGATACCGTCGCGATCTTCGGCGCCGAGCGCTGCCTGTTCGGCTCCAATTTTCCGATCGAGAAATTGTGGACCAGTTATCGCGAGCTCGTCGCAGCCTTTCGCGACGCCGCCGCCCCGTTCAGTGCGGAGCAGCAGGATGCGATCTTCAGGACGACGGCGACGCGCGTCTATCGGCTTTGACAGACAAGAAACGAGACGGGAGGGAAACGAATGGCGCTGGAGATCAAGATCCTGGACTACGGCGATATCGAGCTGGAATCGAGCTTCCTGGTGCTCGGCCGCGACTGCGGCCGCACCCGCCGCGTCCTCACGCTCGGCTTTTTGATCCTCGGCGGCAAATATCCTGTCGTGGTCGACACCGGCTATCGCTCCAACCAGATCATGGAGACGCTGGGCATGCGCGGGCTCCAGTATCATGAGAACATGATCGAGAACCAGCTCGCGCGCCACGGCGTTCGCATGGGCGACGTTCGCTTCGTCTGCCACACGCATTTGCATATCGACCATGCCGGCAAGGACGACCTGTTTCCGATGAACACGACCGTCGTGCTCAACCGCAAGGAGCTCGAATATTCCGTCTCCGGCCTGATGCATCCGCAATATCCCGCGCCAGACATCAAGCACCTGATCGACCGGCTGCATACCAAGAGCGCACTGCGCTTCCTGGACCTCGAGATCACCGGGCCGATCGAGCTGATGCCCGGCGTCTATTGCGACGCCGCCAACGCGCACACCGAGGGCTCGATGAACATCATCGTCGAGACCGCCGACGGCATCGCCACCATCTGCGGCGACGTGATCTACGACTTCAACGACCAGATCGTCACGCCCTTCCATGAGATCCACGATTGGGAGCCGCGTACCACCGGCAACCATGGCACCACCAAGCGCGCGGAAAAGGCGGCGATCAAAAAGCTGCTGAGCAGCTCGCGTTACCTGCTCCCGGTCCACGACCGTCCCGCCAAGATCGAAGGCGGCAATGTCGTGGGGCGTCTGCACGATCAAGTCCCTGGCCCGATCGTGCAGTCGCTGCCCGAGCGCAACTGGTTCCCGGCTTGACGTTGTCGAGGATCGACCGATGACGCATGTGACGTTGCGAAGCGAGTTCGAAACCCTGATCGACCCCTATGCGCCGGTCGCACAGATCGGCACCGGCTTCGACTTCACGGAAGGGCCGATCTGGCATCCGGTCGATCATTATCTGCTGTTCTCGGACATGCCGGCCGACGTGCGGCGGCGCTGGGATGCGCGGCGCGGGGTCGTCGAGGTCAAACGCCCGTCGAACAAATGCAACGGCATGACCTATGACGCCGAGCTCAATTTGATCGTCTGCGAGCACGCGACCTCGTCGCTGATCCGCGAACGCCCGGACGGACGGCGCGAGGTGCTGGCCTCGCATTTCGGCGGCCAGGAGCTCAACAGCCCGAACGACGTCTGCGTGCACTCATCCGGCGCGATCTATTTCTCCGATCCATGGTATGGCCGCATGCCGGTCTATGGCGTCGAACGGCCGCGCCAGCTCGGCTTCCAGGGCGTCTACCGCGTCGTGCCGGGCGGCGAGCCGAAGCTCGTGGTCGAGCGCAATCTGTTCGACCAGCCGAACGGGTTGTGCTTCTCGCCGGACGAGAGGCTGCTCTATGTCAACGACACCGTGCAAGCCCTGATCCGCGTGTTCGACGTCAACAGCGATGGTTCGCTGTCCAATGCGCGCGTGTTTGCGAGCGGCATCAAGTCCGAGCTCGAGCTCGGTCTGCCCGACGGCATGAAGTGCGATCAGCACGGCAATGTCTGGGTCACCGCGCCCGGCGGCGTCTGGGTCTATTCGCCGCGCGGCGAACTGCTCGGCAAGGTCCGCGTGCCGGAGCTGGTCGCCAACCTCGCCTGGGGCGGGCCGGATTTCCGCACGCTCTATCTCACCTCGACGCACTCGGTGTATGCGATCCCGACCCGGGTCGGCCCGCGGCATGAGCCCTATATGAGCGGCAGGCGCGCTGGCGGCGGAACAAGCCCGGGCTCATCGCCAGCCGCACCTATTCTGACCGAGGGCGAGATGCGCCTCGATCCGCAACGCTGCGCCATGATCATTCAGGATCTCCAGAACGACGTCATCATGGACGGCGGGGCTTTCGCCGAGTCGGGCGCGCCGGGTCACGCCAAGCAGCAGCATGTCGTGGAGAATGTGCGGCGCCTGGCGGAAGCCGCCCGCGCCCGCGGCGTCACCATCATCCATGTCTGGTTCGTGGTCGAGCCCGGCGCGCCCGGCGTCACGCTGAACGCTCCGTTGTTCGAGGGCCTGGTCGACAGCAAGGCGATGGTGCGCGGGAGCTGGGGTGCGGCCCCGGTTTCAGGCCTCGAGCCCCGGCCCGGCGATTTCGTGGTCGAGAAGATGCGGATGAGCGCCTGGGAAGGCACGCGGCTGGAGACGATCCTGAAAGCGACCGGTCGCGACATGATCATCAATACCGGCGCCTGGACCAACATGTCGATCGAGCACACGGCGCGGACCGGCGCCGACAAGGGCTATTTCATGATCGTGCCCGAGGATTGCTGCTCGACCATGAATGCCGACTGGCACAATGCCTCGATCAACTTCGCCATGCAGAACGTCGCGGTCGTGACCAGGGCCGATACCGTGATCAGAGCGCTGGGATGAGCTGTGGCAAAGCTCCTGCACTTGTCCTGCTCGCCGCGCGCCGAGGCCGAATCGACAGCCGGCGCGCGGCTCTTTCTCGATGGCTTCCGCCAGGCCCGGCCGGATTGGGACATCGATGTCGTGGACATCTGGCGTGAACGGATGCCGGAATTCACAGGTCCGATCGTCGAGGCCAAATACGCGCGCATGAAGGCTCAGGTCTTCACCGATGCGCAGCGCGACAGCTTTGCCGAGGCCGAGCGAATGGCGTTGCGCTTCTCGCTCGCCGATCGCGTGCTGATCTCGACCCCGATGTGGAACTTCGGCCTTCCCTACAAGCTCAAGCAGTGGTTCGACATCATTGTCCAGCCCGGCCTCACCTTTCGGTTTGATCCGTCGCAGGGCTATCTACCGCTGCTCAAGGACCGGCCGACGCTGGTGATCATCGCCAGCGGCAGCGATTTTGCCACCGGCATGAACCGCGGCCGCATCGACATGGCAACGCCCTACTTACGGGAGATCCTGCGCTTCATCGGGATCAGCAATGTCCGCTTCGTGCTGATCGGTCCAACCACGGGACCGCAAGCGCCGATCGATGCTGCCCGCGAACGGGCCCATCAAAGGCTCGCTGCAATGGCCGCGACGTTCTGAAGCGCTTTGGCGGCGTGTCGAGCCGGATCAGATCAGGCTCGACTTGCCCCGGCTCAGCACCTGGCCTGCGCCTTTGGCGCCGACGATCCGGCCCTCGCTGCAGACCACCTCTCCCCTCGCGATCGTCGTCACCGGCCATCCCGTGACCTCGAAACCTTCCCAGGGCGTGTAATCCGCGCCGTGATGCAGATCGGCCTGCCGGATCGGCTTCTTCAACTTGGGATCCCAGAGAACGATGTCGGCATCGAAGCCGACGCCGATCGAGCCCTTCCGGGGATAGAGACCGTAGATGCGGGCGTGGTTGGTCGCGGTCAGCTCGACGAACTTCTGCAGGGTGATGCGGCCCTTCGAGACGCCTTCGGAGAACAGGATCGGCAGCCGCGTCTCGACGCCGGGGATGCCGTTCGGCACCCAGCGGAACGAGGTACGGGCGTTCGGCGTCAGCTTGCCCTTGGGATCATCGTAGCGGAACGGGCAGTGATCGGACGAGAAGGTCTGGAACACGCCCGACGTAATGCCCTCCCAGATCGCCTCCTGGCTCTCGACATCGCGCGGCGGCGGCGAGCAGACGTATTTCGCGCCCGTAATGTCCATGTTGAGGCCCTTCATGTCGTCGGCCGTCAGCGTGATGTATTGCGGGCAGGTCTCGGCATGAACGGGCAGACCGCGCTGCTGCGCCCAGCGCACCTGCTCCATCGCCTCGCGTCCGGAGACGTGCACGATCATGATGGGAACGCCGATCACCTCGGCATGGCTGATGGCCCGGTGCGTCGCCTCGCGCTCGACCGCCTGCGGCCGCGAGGTGCCGTGATAATACGGCGCGATATGACCTTCGCGCTCCAGCTTGCTGGTCAGGAAACGGATGGCGTCGTAGCCCTCGCAATGGACCATGACCAGCGCCTCCTCGCGGCGCGCGACCTCGAACACTTCGAGCAGCTGCTTGTCGCTGAGCACGAGGTCGTCATAGGTCATGAACACCTTGAACGAGGTGTAGCCGTCCTTGACCAGCGCCGGCAGCTCCTGCCCGAGCACCACGGCAGTCGGATCGGAGATGATGAGATGGAAGGCCGTATCGATGTAGCACTCACCTTCGGCGAGCTTGCGATAGTTCTCGACACAGCTGCGCAGCGAGGTGCCTTTCTCCTGCAGCGCAAAGGGCAGCACCATGGTGTTGCCGCCGGCTGCGGCTGCGCGCGTCGCCGAGGCAAAATCGTCGGCCATCACCACGTCGGGGCCCGAGGGCTGGGAAATATGGACGTGGCTGTCGATGCCGCCCGGCAGCGCCAATAGGCCCGACGCATCGACCTCGCGCGCTGCGCCCGCGATGCTATCGGCGATGCTGACGATGCGGCCGTCGCGAATTCCGATATCAGCGCGAAACTCGTCGCTGGCCGTCACGATGGTGCCGCCGCGGATGGCGAGGTCGAGCTGCGTCACTGATGTCTCCGTCACCTGATATTTGGCATTGTCTGGAAGATCCGTCCCCATTGCGCAAGGGCCGTCACATCGCCGCCGGCGAGGCAGAGGGTCCGCCACAGCGTCACCGCGACCGAATCGAGCACGGCGATATCCAGCTCCCGCTCCAGCGTGGCCGCAAGCGCCGCACCATCGAGATTGGTGCAGAGGATGACGATCGCGTCAGTCCCCTCCGCCGCCACGGCGCGGATCATATCCGTGATCGTCGACGGCGCGACTTCGCCAAAGGAAAAGTTGTCGCGCAAGCCGAGATGCCGCTCGGCATGCGGGGCGATCCCCTCCTCAGCCCAGACGTCGGCAATGCGCCGCTGCACGTCGTCGGTATAGGGCGAGACCAGGCCGACGCGCCTGGCGCCGAGCGCGCAGGCGGCATCGATGCAGGCCAGGGTCGATGTCGTCGCCGGCACATTTGTGCGGGCCGTGATCGCCTCGCACAGGCTGCGGTCGCGGCCGATGCCGAGCCAGCTTGCGGACGTTCCGTTCCAGGCGATCGCGTCGACCTTGGCATCGGCCAGCAAATCCGCGGCCGGAAGCATCACGGATGCGTCGAACTGGCTCAGCGCGGCGGCATCGAGTGCGATCTCGGTGACGCGGAAGCGAGAGAAATGCGCGGTGACGCCGGAGACACCGGCCAGCATGGCGCTGGTGACGGGCTCGAGCACCGAGTTGGAGGACGGCGTGATCATCCCAAGGCGTTTGCGCATGGCTGACATCGATCACGATTGCTCCGTTGCTCCAAGGTCACCGGCTCCCTCGAAACGATCATCGGCATCCCCGGCGCGACGCGCAACCCGCAATTTGCATACTGCATACAGTTTGTTCGATATGCATTTGTTTTAAGCCACATACGTCACCTATTTGGGCATCGCGTTCGGCTTGGTATGGCTAGGATGAGTTGCAAGCAGGAAGCCTCGCGTGCAGCAAAAATCCGAAACGAACCCGGCGCGAAAGTCGCCCAAGCTCAAGCGGATGGGCCTGCATGAGCGCGCCGCCGCGCGGATGCGGACGATGATCATTCGCGGCGAGCTGCCGCCGGGCTCGCAGACTCAGGAGACCAAGCTGTCGAAGGAGCTCGGCGTGTCGCGCACGCCCTTGCGCGAGGCGATGAAGGTGCTGGCGGCGGAGGGCTTGATCGAGCTGCGTCCGAACCGCAGCCCGCGCATTGCCGATATCGCGGTCGACGGCATCTCGGAATTGTTCGAGGCGCTCGCCGGCATCGAGCGGCTCGCCGCCGAGCTCGCCGCGGAACGCGCCACCGAGCGCGATCTCGTCCGCCTACGCACGCTGCAGACCCGGATGGAGGGTCATCACCGCAGCGGCAAGCTCGACGATTATTTCGCCCTCAACGGCGAGATCCACAACACCATCGTCCGTATGGCCCGCAACACGCCGCTCCGCGAGGCGCACGAGACGCTGATCTCGCGCGCCGAACGTGCGCGTTTTCTCGCGCTCGGCGCCGACAGGCGCTGGAGCAATTCGGTCGACGAGCACGCCGACATCCTGGCTGCGCTCGAAGCGCGCGACGGCGAAGCGGCCGGCCGGCTGCTCGGCGCGCACGTCGCGCGGACCGGCACGGCGCTGCTGGAAGTCCTCGCCGCCTCTCAGGCCAAGCGGCCGGCGGCGTGATCATGAAGCTGCTCCTGCTCAACCCAAATACCAGCACCGAGGTCACGCAGCTGATGCTGGGCGTCGGGCGGCGCGCCGCCTCAAAAGGCACCGAGCTGATCCCCTGCACCGCGACCCGCGGCGTGCCCTATATCGCCACGCGCACCGAAGCGCAGATCGGCGGCGCCATCGCGCTGGAGATGCTTGCCGAGCAGCACAAAAAGGTCGACGCCGCGATCATCGCGGCCTTCGGCGATCCCGGCCTGTTCGCGGCGCGCGAGACCTTCGACATTCCCGTTGTCGGCATGGCGGAAGCCGCGATGCTGACCGCGTGCATGGCCGGACGCCGCTTTGCCATCGTCACCTTCGCGCAGGCGCTGGGGCCCTGGTACGAGGAATGCGTCCGCGCCCACGGGCTGTGGGAGCGCTGCGCCGGCATCCGCATGCTGGATACGCCGTTTCAGGCGATCTCCGAGGTCGGCACCGAGAAGGAAGACATGCTGGTCGAGCTCGCCCGGCGCGCCATCGTCGAGGACGAGGCCGATGTGCTGATCTTTGCCGGCGCCCCGCTCTCGGGCCTTGCCGAGCGCGTCGCCGACCGGATCCCCGTCCCCGTGGTCGATCAGGTCATAGCTTCAGTAAAGCAAGCCGAGGCGCTGCATGCGCTGCGTTTGCGCAAGGCCGTGGCCGGCACCTTCCGCCGCCCCGCCGCCAAGCCGACCATCGGCCTTGCCGATGCGCTCGCCGCCCGGCTCGAGCATCGCGACAGCTGATCAGAGAGGCGGCCGGCGATGCGAAAAACCCAGTTCGTTCTCGAGCACGCGGCCGAAGGCAAACAAGCGGGATTCGCATCCCGGCGGTGCGACGATCTGCATGCCGAAGGGCAGCACATTCTCCCCGCGCGGCACCGGCACGGTCAGCACCGGGAAGCCGACCAGCGACACGATGAAGGTCACGGCGAGATAGTCGATCGACGTCTCCAGCGCGGCCCCATCGATGGCCGTGACGTCGGCGATTTCATTCGGCCAGGGCAAGATGGACGCGGCCGGCGCGACCAGGAAGTCGGCGCGATTGAACAGCTGGCGAAAGCTGCGGTAGATCGCGGTGCGGCGCCGCTCGGCGTCGAGGTAGTCCTGCACGGACAGGTTTGCACCGGCTTCGATATTCCAGATCACGGTCGGCGTGAGCTCCGCACGCCGCGTTCTCAGCAACTCGCCGTAAGCGTTGGCGATGTGCGCGGCGCGCAAGGTGCGGAAGGCTTCGATCGCCCCGCCGCAATCCGGCGAGGACGGCACGACATCGGCGACACGCGCGAGCGCCTCGCACGCCGCCGCGAAGCGGGCACGAGCCTCGCGCGCAACGGGCGCCACACCGAAATCGGGCGTGACCGCAATCCGGGCACGGTCGGGGACTGGTCGATCATCATCGGTACTGCCGAGCGAGAGCGGATCATGCGGATCGCTTCCGGCGCAGACCGACAACGCGAGTTCGAGATCATCGACACCGCGGGCGAGGAAGCCGTGGGTCGCCAGCATGTCCCAGCCGAGCGGCCGGCGCGGCAATGCAATGCGGCCGGGTGTCGGCCGGATCGAGGCGACACCACAGAAGCTGGCGGGCGTGCGCACCGAGCCGCCGAAATCGGTGCCGTGCGCCAGCGGCACCATGCCGGATGCGACCGCGACGGCAGAGCCGCCGGACGATCCGCCGGAGGTCAGCGCCGGATCGAAGGGGTTGCGTGTCGGCCCGCACAATCTGTTGGTGCAGACCGCGCCGAAGCCGAACTCCGGCGTGTTGGTTTTGCCCAGAATGATCGCGCCGGCGCGCCGAAGCCGCGCCACCAGGAGATCATCCTCGGCCGGGACGTGATCGCGGAACAGCAGGGATCCGTAAGTCGTCGCAAGTCCCGCAGTGTCGGTGAGGTCCTTGACCGCAATGGGCACGCCGTGCAGCGGGCCGATCGGCGCAGAGGCGGCATCGCAGATCTGCGCTGCACGGCGGGCACCATCCGCATCCACCGTCACGAATGCCGCCAATCGGCTGTCGAGGCTCGCCATCCGCGCCAGATGCGCTTCGACGGCCTGGCGGGAGGACACTTCGCGCCTTGCAATGGCGCGCGCGAGCTCTGTCGCCGTGAGCATATCGATCGATCCGATGTCATGGGGTCACCATGCCAAAACGCTCCGCGAAAAGCGACAGTCGCGGGCACGAGACTTGCTTTCTCCTCTGGGGCAACGGGAGGCAACACCATGGTTGAAGCGCCAAGCAGCCGATCGCTTGTCGTCGATGCGGTCACCCACCGGTATCCGAGTGGCGCGCTTGCGGTCGAGAACATCAATCTCGACATCAGGGGCGGCGAGATCATTGCGCTGCTGGGTCCGTCCGGCTGCGGCAAGACAACGCTGCTGCGCATCATCGCCGGCTTCATCGCGCAGACGCAAGGGAGGATCATCATCGGCGACGACATCGTCGATGCGCTGCCGCCGAACAAACGCGCCGTCGGCATCGTGTTCCAGAACTACGCGTTGTTCCCGCACCTGTCGATCAGCGAGAACGTCGCCTACGGCCTCGCCGCCCGCGGCATCGACAAGGCCTCACGTCAGCGCGAGGCGCAGCGCCTGCTGGAGCTGGTGCAGCTGCCTGCTATGGCCGACCGGCTGCCGCGGCAGCTCTCCGGGGGCCAGCAGCAGCGCGTTGCGCTCGCCCGCGCGCTCGCGATCAAGCCGTCGATCCTGCTGCTCGACGAGCCCTTCGCCGCGCTCGACAAGAATTTGCGGCTGGACATGCAGATCGAGGTCAAGCGGCTGCAGCGCGTTTCCGGCATCACCACGCTGATCGTGACGCACGACCAGGAAGAAGCGCTGTCGATGGCCGATCGTGTCGCCGTGCTGAGCCATGGCAAGCTGGAGCAGTTCGGCTCGCCATCGGACGTCTATGACCGTCCGCAGACGCTGTTCGTCAACACCTTCGTTGGCTCCACCAACCGCATGCCCGGCATCGTGGTCTCAGCGGACCGCACGGCAGCGAAGGTGCGCCTCGATGCCGGCGCGGAGATCATCGCGCGTCCCGCGGGCGGTGCGCTCAGCGAGGGCGGCCGCGTCACCGTCTGCATCCGCCCCGAGCACCTGCAATTCGTCGGCGACGAGACCGGCTTTGCCGGCGTCGTTGGCATGTCGCTGCCGCTGGGCGCCACCGTCGTGCACGAGGTCACCACGGCCGATGGCTCCGGCGTCAAGGTTTCTCAGGCGCGCATCGGCGAGACGCGCGCCCTGGAGAGCGGCGCTGCGGTGCGCCTCGCACCGCTCGCCCCATCGCTCGCCAACGCCTTTCCCGCAACGCTTTAGATCCAGTCTTTGTCCAGAGGGGAGTTTGATATGATCATGAATCGCAGAAGCCTGCTGACCACGGCGCTCACGCTCGGGGCCATGAAGGCGTTTCCAGGCCTGAGCTACGCCCAGGCGCGTCCGCTGGTGTTTGCGACCTTCACCGGCAGCTGGGAGGAAGCGCACAAGGCCGTGCTGGTGCCGGCGTTCCGCAAAGCCAATGCGGACGCCGCGATGGTGCTCGATCCCATGCTCTCTGTCGACCAGATCGCCAAGGTCAACGCGGCGAAAGCAAATCCGCCGATCGACGTCATGCTGCACGACCCGGGTCCTGCCCTCGTCGCCGTCGGCCAGGATCTGGTCGAGCCTTATCCGGTCGAGAAGAGCGCCTACTACAAGGACCTGATCGCCGAGGCACAGGAACCGATGGGCCCCGCCCCGTTCTTCCAGGTCGTCGGCCTCACCTACAATCCGGAAGCGGTCAAGACGCCGCCAACGTCATGGGCCGATCTCTGGAAGCCGGAATTCAAGGGCCGCGTCGGCATCACCAACCTCAACTCGACACTCGGCACCGGCTGGCTGGTCGAGATCGCCAAGATGCGCGGCGGCTCGGAGGCCAACGTCGACCCGGGCTTCAAGGCACTGGAGGAGCTCAAGCCCAATCTCGCCGCGGTCGCCGCCAATCCCGGCGCGCTCGCGACCCTGTTCCAGCAGGGCCAGATCGACATCTCGCCCGGCAATTTCAACGCCATCCAGATCCTGAAAGCGCGTGGCGTGCCGGTCGAGTTCGTGGCGCCGAAGGAAGGCGCCATCGCCTTCAAGACCACGATTCACATCGTCAAGAACTCACCGAACCGCGAGCTCGCCTTCAAGCTGATCGAGGCGGCCCTGACGCCGGAGGTGCAGACCACGCTGATGAACCCGCCCTACCTGATCGTGCCGACCAACTCCAAGGTGACGATGGGCGGCGAGATCGCGCGCGTGCTGGCCAAGGACACCGCCGAGCTGAAGAAGAAGTTCGTGTTCCAGGACTGGAAGAAGATCAACGAGCAGCGCTCGGCCTGGATCGAACGCTTCAACCGCGAGATCAAGATCTAAAACCTCGAGATTCAAGCCATGGGCGCAGCGCCGGCAGCACGGGACGTGACGTCCTACGGAATGGGATTGGCAGCGCCGCTGGCGCTGTTCTTCCTGGTCTTCTTCGTCGCGCCGCTGCTGCAATTGTTCTGGCTCTCGCTGCACAACGACACGGCCGGGCTCCATTGGGGGCTCGGCCAGTACCTGCACTTCCTCACCGATCCGTTCAGCCTCGGCGTGCTCGGCTCGACGCTGCTGCTGGGCGCCGAGGTGACGGCCGTCTGCCTCGTGCTCGGCTTTCCCATCGCCTGGCTTTATCAGCGGGTCGGGCCAAAACTTCAGACGGTCATCATCCTGATCGTGCTGCTGCCGCTTCTGACCAGCGTCGTGGTCCGCACCTTCGCCTGGATCGTCATCCTCGGGCGCCAGGGCATTATCAACGCGACGCTGCAATCGCTGGGCCTGATCGATACCCCGCTCAAACTGCTCTACACCCAGTTCGGCGTGGTAATCGCGCTGGCACAGGTGCAGATGCCCTTGATGACGCTGCCGCTGATCACCGCGCTCGGCCGCATCGATCCCAATCTCGACGATGCCTCCTGCTCGCTTGGCGCCGGAAGCTGGCGCACTTTCTTCCGGATCTTGCTGCCGCTGTCGCTGCCCGGAATCATCGCCGGCTGCACGCTGACCTATGCCGCCGCGATCACCGCCTTCATCACCCAGTCGCTGATCGGCGGCGGGCAGATGCTGTTCATGCCGATGTATCTCTACCAGCAGGCCTCGACGCTGCAGAACTGGCCGTTTGCGGCGGCGATCTCGATCATCTTCCTGCTCGCCGTGCTCGCGGTCGTCTCGGTCTTCACCACGCTCGGCCGCATGTCGCGCGGCTATGGAGGCGCATGATGAGCGGCCGCAAGCGCACGCTCGAGGCGATCAGCTTCGAGCTCGTCATGACCGTGATCGCGGTGATCGCGCTTCTCATCATCATTTCCCCCTCGCTCGTGGTGCTGATCGTCTCCTTTACCAGCGGCTTCTCGCTGCGCTTCCCGCCACCGGGCTATTCGCTGCGCTGGTACGTTGAGCTGTGGAATGCCTGGCAGCTGCACTTCGCCGCCAAGAACAGCCTGATCGTGGCGCTATGGGCGACCGGCCTGTCCGTTACCCTTGGCGTCGCCGCGGCGCTGGCGATCTCCAGGTCGCGGACGCTGTCGGCGCGGCTGCTCGATTCGCTCTTCATGTCGCCGCTGGTGCTTCCCGCGCTCGCCTTCGGCCTCGCCGCCCTGATGCTGTTCTCGCTGGTCGGCCTGCCCGTGTCGCCGCTGACGCTGGTGATCGGCCACACCGTGGTCTGCGTGCCCTATGTCGTGCGCAACACGGTCGCAGCGCTGGCCCAGCTCGAGCCGACCCTGCTCGAAAGCTCGGCCGTGCTCGGCGCCAGCCGCCTCTACACGTTCCGCCGCATCGTGCTGCCGCTGATCCGGCCGGGCATCATCGCGGGCGCCTTCATCGCCTTCATGTCGTCCTTCGACAACGTGCCGGTCTCGCTGTTCCTGCGCGATGCCGCCACCGACATGCTGCCGATCCGGATGTGGCAGGATCTCGAAGGCAAGCTGGATGTCACCATCGCAGCCCTCTCGGGCGTGCTGATCATCGCCACCGTCGCGCTGGTCGCGGTGATGGAGCGCGTCACCGGCCTGTCGCGGCGGCTGACCAACTGATCAGGCGCCGCGGAACAGCGAATAGCCCCAGCGCGTGAATTTCAGCGGCAGATGAAAATGCTCATCAACGTTCTTGATGCGAAAGCGGAACGGCGTCACGGTGAGGAAACCGTCGCGCTCGCCAAAGAACTCGCCGAGATGAAACAGCACCTCGTACGCGCCTTCCGTCACACCGGCACCTTGCGCGACGGCATGATCGAGCACGCCGTTGGCGCCGAGCCGCCCGTCGGCGATGCGCTGGGACTCCGGATCGATCCGCCAGATCTCGACGCGCAGCCCCTGCGCCGGACGCCCGCTCGCGACATCGACCGCGTGAATGGAAATACCGCCTGCCACAATGTTCCTCCCATGAGCACGCCGCCATGGTAGACGGAAACACGGCCGCTCGGCCAGCACCCGCACTGCTGCCGGCCCTGGGCGCGATGACCGCGCTTCAGGCCCTGGTCGCGCTGGCCTTGTTCGCGCCCGGCGTGGTCGCCCCGCGAGCCCATATCGAGGTCTGGCAGCTCTCGATGTTCTCCGCCGCCGTGTTCGCGGTCGGCATCCCCGCCTCGTTCTGGGGCGGCGGCTTCATCGCGCGCCTTGGCTCGCTGCGGATCGCGAGCCTGTGCGCGGCGGCCATCGTCGTCGGCATGGCGCTGGCTTCGCTCGGGACGAGCGCCGCCCTGCTGGCTGCGGGCCTGTGCATCGGCCTCGCTATGGGACCCGAGACGCCGGCGAGCGCGGCGCTGCTGGCGCGGCTCGTCACTGCCGAGCGGCGCGCCTTCGTGTTCTCGGTGCGCCAGACCGGCAACCAGATCGGCGCCGTTTGCGGCTCGCTGGCCCTGCCCGCGATCGCCATCGCGTTCGGACCGGTCTGGTGCTATGCGGCCGTTGCTGCCTTGGCGCTACTGGCGATCGCGCTGTTCGAACGGTTGCGGCCGGCCTATGCCGGCAAGGTCGCCCCGCCGCCAAAGCTCGATCTCCGCGCGCGACTGGCGCTGGTGATCGCGGACCGGCGGATCGCGATGCTGGCGCTGGCCTCGATGCCGTTCAGCGCGATGCAGGTGTCGCTCAACACGGTCTTCGTCACGCTCGGCACACGCGAGCTCGGCCTCAGCCATATCGAATCCGGCATGGCGCTCGCCTGCGCGCAAGCCGGCGGCCTGATCGGCCGTCTCGGCTGGGGCTATGTCGCCATGCGGCTCGATGCCTCGCGCGCCGTCCTCGTCGTCATCGGCCTCGGCATGGCCCTCTGCGCCGCGCTGCTCGGCCTGAATGGCGCTTCGCTCGGCCGCAGCGGACAATTCATCATTGCCGCATTGTTCGGCCTGACGGCGTCGGGCTGGAACGGCGTCTTTGTCGCCGAGATCGCCCGCCTCGCCCCGCAGGACCGGATCGGCGAGACCACCGGCGCGGTGCTGACCGCGTCCTATGCCGGTCTCCTTGCCGCGCCCGCGCTGGTGTCGATCCTGGACGGCGTGGCCAGCCTCGGCATGGCCTTCTTCGCCCTGGCGTGCCTTGCCCTTGGCGGTACATTGGCGTTGATCTGGGGAGGCCATGACAACGCGGACAAATAACGCGCGCGAGATCGCTGCCGCCGTCAGCGCCGGGCGGACCAATGCCGTCGAGACTGCGAAAGCAGCGCTCGGCCGCATCGAGGTCGCCAAGGCCTTGAACGCGGTCGTCACGATCGATCCTGCGCGCACGCTGTCGGATGCTGCGGCGGTCGATGATCGCCTGCGTATGGGCGAGATCATGCCGCTCGCCGGCGTTCCCGTGATCGTCAAGGACAACATCTGGGTCGGCGGCTGGCGCGTGACGCAGGGCTCGCGCCTATTCTGCGATTTCATCGCGCCGCGCGATGCCATCGCGGTCGAGCGGCTGCGCAAGGCCGGTGTCGTTGTCGTCGGTATCGGCGCGACCTCCGAGTTCGCCTGCAAGGGCGTGACGACCTCGCAACTATACGGGCCGACGCGACATCCGCTCGATCCCGCGCTGACGCCCGGCGGCTCATCCGGCGGCCCGGCCGCAGCGGTTGCGGCCGGCCTGGTGCCGCTGGCGATCGGCACCGATGCGGGCGGCTCCAGCCGCAGGCCGCCGGCCCATGTCGCCGTCGCCGGCTTCAAGCCGTCCTACGGCGCGATCCCCTATGGGCCAGGTTTCGCCGAGCCCTTCTTCGGCCTCTCCGTCATCGCGCCGATCGCATCGGACGCGGCCGATATCGCGCTGGCGTTTGAAGCCATGGCCGGCGCCGACCCGCGCGATCCGGAGTCTGCCGTCGTGGTGCAGCAGGCCAAAAACATCGGCAGTCAGCGCATCGCGTTCTCGCCGCGCCTTGGTCTCGACGTCGCGATCGACGACGTCGTCGCGAATGGCCTCGCCGCCGCCGTCGAACGGCTTTCCGCAGCAGGTTTGCACATTACACAACGCGATCCCGCCTGGCCGGCAGGCGCCACGGAGGATGCGATCATGCCGCTGCAGCATGCGGGGCTCGCGGCACTCCACGGCGAACGCTTTCGCAAGGATCCGACTGTCTTCGATCCTGACATCGCCAAGCAGATCGAGCGAGGTCTGTCCTGGTCGGGTGCGGACGTTGCAGCGGCGCTGCTCGCCAGCACCGCGATCGCCAATGCCTTCGCAGCCTTCTTCACGGACGTCGACCTGCTGCTGACGCCGACCGTCCCCTGCGTCGCCTGGCCGCTGACGCAGCTCGGCCCTGATATGATCGGCGGAAAACCCGCAAGCCCGCGGGCCCACGCGGTGTTCACGCCCTTCGTCAATCACGCCCGCCTGCCGGCGATCTCGATTCCGTGCGGAACGGATCGGCGCGGGCTTCCCTTCGGCCTTCAGATCATCGCGGCGCGCGGGCAAGACCGCTCGCTCCTCGCAGCAGCGCAAGAGATCGAAGCGATCTTGCGCAGTGCCTGACGCAAACGGAGACTCCCATGGTTGAGAACGCTCATTCGACAATTCGACCGCTCGACCCCCGCGACCGGTGGTCCGAGCTGTCTCGGGCGGAACGCAGTGCCGCCTATGACAACAACGCGGCGGTCAAGAACAGCCCCGCCCTGATCGCCGAGCGCAACGAAGCCTCAAGCCGGCTGCGGGGCACGCTCAGGTCCCATCTCGACCTGCCCTACGGCGAGCGGGCGAATAACAAGATCGACCTCTACCCGGCCGCGAAGCCTGATGCGCCCTGCCTGGTGTTCCTGCATGGCGGCTACTGGCAGCGCAATTCGCGCGAGCTGTTCGCCATGCTGGTCGAAGGCGTCGCCGCGCATGGCTGGTCGGTTGCGATCCCCGGCTATTCGCTGGCGCCCGAGGTGTCCCTCAGCGACATCGTCGCCGAGATCCCGCGCGCGCTCGACTGGCTCGCGGCGCACGGCGCGTCCTATGGAATTGCCGGACCGGTCGTGCTGTCGGGCTGGTCCGCCGGCGCCCATCTCGCTGCCATGGCGCTGGATCATCCGCGTGTCCATGCGGGGCTCGCGCTCTCGGGCGTCTACGATCTCGCGCCGATCCGCGATACGGGGCTGAACGAGGCGCTGAAGCTGACGGACGCGGAGATCGCCACGCTGTCGCCGTTGCGCCTGCCCGTCACCCGGAAGCGTCTCGACATCGCCTATGGCAGCAGCGAGCTGCCGGCGCTCGTCTGCGATTCCATCAATCTCTTCGACAAGCGCGTGGCGGCGGGAGCGCCGGGCAAGCTCATCTCGGTCGAAGGCGCCGACCATTTCACCATTCTCGAGGCTCTGCGCCGGCCGGACGGAGTCCTGGTGGAGGCCGCGCGGCGGCTGCTGGACGAAAAGTGCGAAAAACAACCCCATGCACAGTAGCGATGTCGTTGTTTGCAAAGGCGAATTGTTTGAGGGTCGATCGACACCGCCTTTGCCGCTTTGACTCGTCGGGCAAAACAGGGGCATGATGTCATCATCGCCCCGGCTGCCGCTCCTGCATCTCAATCCAGATTCGCTCGCCCGTGATCCGCACCGGATAAAGCCGCAGCGGCCGGCTCGGCCATCCCGCGGTGATTGCGCCATCGCGCAAATCGAACGACGCCGCATGGCGGGGACAATTGAGGCGCCCGGCCGTCACCTGCCCCAAGGCCAGATCCGCCTGCTCGTGCGGGCATGCACGTTCGCAGGCGACGACGTCGCCCTCGTTCCAGATCACGAGCAGGTCGCGCCCGGCGACGCGGACGATCGTCTCCGCCTTCAACCGGTCGAGATCGCAGACGGCAATCCACCCGGCCTCGTCACCCACCGAGATAGGCCTTGCGCACATGCTCGTTCGCGATCAGCTCGCTGCCGGCGCCCGATAGCACGATGCGGCCGTTCTCGAGCAGATAGGCGTGGTCGCACATCTCGAGCGCAGCGAAGGCGTTCTGCTCGACCAGCAGCACCGTGGTGCCGGCATCGCGAATGCCGCGGATGATCGCAAAGGTGCGCTCGACGATATTGGGGGCGAGCCCGAGCGACGGCTCGTCGAACATGATCAGGCGCGGCCGCGACATCAGCGCGCGGCCGATCGCAAGCATCTGCTGCTCGCCGCCCGACAGCGTGCCCGCCGCCTGCCGGCGCCGCTCGGCGAGCCGCGGGAATTCCGAGTAGATACGGTCGCGGTCGGCCGCGATCTCGCCCGAACGACGCCGGAGGTAAGCGCCCATATCGAGATTTTCCTCGACGCTCATATGCGGAAACACGCGCCGCCCTTCCGGGCAATGCGCGATGCCGCTCGCCAGCACGCGCGGCGGCTTCGCGCCGGTGATGTCGATGCCCTCGAACTTCATCTGGCCCGAGCGCGGCGCCACCAGGCCGGAGATCGCGCGCAGCGTCGTGCTCTTGCCGGCGCCGTTGGCTCCGATCAGGGCGACCAGCTGGCCGGCCTTCACGTCGAGCGAGATGCCGCGCAGCGCGGTGACGCCACCGTAGCCGCAGACCATGTCGCGTATCTCAAGCACGTCCTGCTCCATGTCCAAGATAGGCTTCGATGACAACAGGATTGTTGCGGATCACATCGGGCGTCCCTTCGGCGATGATGCGGCCATAGTTGAGCACCACGATACGGTCCGAGACGGTCATCACCATCGGCATGTCGTGCTCGACCAGCAAAATCGTGATGCCGCGGTCGCGGATGCTGCGGATCAGCTCGACGAAACGGTGCGTCTCCGAGGCGTTCATGCCGGAGACGGGCTCGTCGAGCAGCAGCATCGACGGCTCCGCCGCCAGCGCCAGCGCGACACCGACCAAGCGCTGCTCGCCGTAGGAGAGCGAGCCCGCCGCATCGTGGGCGCGGCGTTCGAGCCCGACCCATTCGAGCAGCTCGCTCGCGCGCTGCCGCAGCTTGCGCTCCGAGGCGCGGGCGCCTGGCAGGCCGAGGATGGCGTCGAGCAGCCGGACCCGGCCCTGCCGGTGCAGGCCGATCAGGAGGTTGTCATAGACGGTGTCGTTCGGGAATACGCTGGTGCGCTGGAAGGTGCGGATCAGGCCGAGATCGGCGATCTCGTGCGGCTTCAATCCGGCGAGCGCAGTGTTGCGATAGGTGACGCGGCCGGCGCTCGGCGTCAGGAAGCCGGTCATGACGTTGAAGGCGGTGGTCTTGCCGGCGCCGTTCGGCCCGATCAGGCTGACGATCTCGCCCTCGCCAACCTCAAAGCTCATGTCGGAGATCGCGACCAGCCCGCCGAAGCGGACGGCGACCTGATCGATGGTCATGGCGATGCTGCGCGCGGTCATCACGCCGGCTCCTTGGCGCCGGTTTCAGTGAGCGTCACCGGTGCCAGCGCCGTCGTCCCGCTCCGTCGCCGGGTCAACCGCTGCGCCAGCGACGGCACGATGCCGCGCGGCAACACGAACAGGATGGCGATCAGCACACCGCCATAGGCGATCCACTGCGCTTCCGGCGCCATCACAGGCCGCAGCGCAACCGGCAAAAGACCGAAGATCAGGCCGCCGACGACGGGACCCGCCAGCGAGCCCTTGCCGCCGCTGATGACCATGATCACCATGGTGACGGTGTTGATGAAGGCGAAGACTTCAGGGTCGATGATCCGGATGTAGTGCGCATAGAGGCTCCCGGCCGCGCCGGCGATCGCGGCGGAGATCACCGCAGCAATCGTCAGCGTCCTGGTCACGTCGATGCCGACCGAGACGGCGAGCGTTTCGTTCTCCATCAGGCCACGCATGGAGCGGCCGAAATGGGAATGAACGAGGCGCGCGATCAGGAGATAGGCGATGAGCGCAACGACCAGGACGAGATAATAGTTGTGGAATTTCGTGCGCAGTGTCAGCTCGCCAAAGCCGGGCAAGGGCAACGCGACGGACGGGATATTGGTCAGCGCCAATGGACCCTGCGTCAGCTCGACCCAGTTCAGCGCGACCAGCCGGACCACCTCGGCAAAGGAGATCGTCACAATGACGAAATAGGCGCCGCGGACGCGGAACGACAACAGACCGACGAAATAGCCGCACAATCCTGCAATCAGGATCGCCAGCACGAAGCCTATGATCGGCGGCCAGGGCGTGTGAACCAGCCGAAAGCCGCCGGGCAGGCCGATGTCGAAACCAAGCGACGTCAGCGCGCTGACATAGGCGCCGATGCCGAAGAAGGCGATATGGCCGAGGCTGAGCTGGCCGGTGAAGCCGAGCAGCAGATTGAGACTCATCGCGCCGATGACGAAGATCCCGGTCGTGATCAGCGCGTTGAGCAGATAGGGATCGCGCAGCCAGAGCGGCACCGAGGCCAGCGCCGCGACGGCGAGAATGGTGACGATCGTCTTCATCCGACGCGCTCCGCGCGCGCGAACAGGCCGGTCGGCCGGAAGATCAGCACCGCGATGATGATGAGAAAGCCCATGGCATCGCGGTAGCCTGACGAGACGTAGCCGGCGCCGAGCTCCTCGGCCAGCGCCAGGATGAAGCCGCCGATCACCGCGCCCGTGATGTTGCCGAGGCCGCCGAGGATGACGATGGCGAAAGCCTTGACCGCGGCGAGATCGCCCATCTGCGGGAAGATCACGTAGACCGGCCCGAGCAGCGCGCCCGCGGCGGCGGCGAGGCTAGAGCCGATTGCAAAGGTCGAGGTGTAGATCATATCGACGTTCACGCCCATGAGGGACGCCGTGTCGTGATCCTGGAAGGTCGCCCGCATCGCGCGGCCGAGGCTGGTCTTGTTGATGAGCAGATACGTCACCAGGATCAACATGGCCGCCGCGGCGAGCACGAACAGGCGCAGCCAGGAGACGGAGACCGGCCCCAGCACCAGCGGCGCCTCCGGGAATGGCGTCGCCACCGCTTTCGCGACTCCGCCCCAGATCCACAGCGTGCCCGACTGCATCGCGATCCAGGCGCCGATCATCACCAGCATGGTGGTGTCGATGTCGGAGCCGCGCAGCGGACGCAGCAAGGTCAATTCGATGGCCGCACCCAGCAGCCATCCGGCCAGCACGGCCACCGGTAGCGCGAGAAAGAAGTTCAGCCCGATCTGCTGCACCACGATGAACATGATGTAGGCGCCGAACGTGTAGAGCACGCCATGCGTGAAGTTCACGACGTTCATGATGCCGAAGATCAAGGTCAGCCCGATACCCAGCAGCGCATAGGTGCCGCCGAGCACGAGCATGTTGATCAAATGCTGGAGGAATTCGCTCAAGATTGTTCCCGATTAGTCCGTATTCGGCGAGAGCGGTGACGTACCGCCCTCGCCTGCGAACAAGCGCGTCAGAGCGTCTTCATCTCGATCTTGCCGTCGGCGATCTCGATGAGATAGACATTCGGCTGGCTCTGACCGCTTTCCTTGCCCTCGGGGCCCGACTTGCGGAACACGATGTCGCCGTTCAGCCCCTTGATGTTGATGTTCCAGAGCGCCGCCTTGATCGCGGCAGGCTCAGCCTTGCCGGCCTTCTCGATCGCGGCGGCGACGGTGCGGATGCCGTCATAGCCA
Source organism: Bradyrhizobium sp. IC4059 (assembly GCF_020193615.1). NCBI lineage: Bacteria > Pseudomonadati > Pseudomonadota > Alphaproteobacteria > Hyphomicrobiales > Nitrobacteraceae > Bradyrhizobium > Bradyrhizobium sp. IC4059. Next base: position 19,990 of record NZ_JADYVH010000002.1, on the reverse strand, counting down.
CGGAAACTCTCGGTGCAGCCGGCGAAGTCGAAGCCGCGCTTCTTCCATTCCGCGATGAAATAGTTGGTGGCTTCCGGGTTCGGCGTCTTGTCCGGGAACCAGGGCAGGAAGGTGGTCAGATGCATGGTGCCGTTGGCGGCCGCTCCCGCCTGGGCGATGATCTGGTCCGGGTTCTGCGAGCCGCCGGTGGTGATGATGCGCTTCTTCAGGCCGAGCGCAGCGGCCTGCTTGAAGATCAGCGTGAGCTGGTCGACGGCGGTGGTGACGATGACGGTCTCAGAGTCCGAGCTCTTGATCTTGGAGAGCTGCGCGCTCATGTCCTGCGCGCCCTGGTCCATGGTCTCGACCAGGCCGATGCCGATGCCCTTCTCCTTCATCATCTTGCTGAAATCCTCGGCGGTGCCGCGGCCCCAGTCGTTGTTGATGACGAGAAAGTCGACCTTCTTGAGCGCGAGCTTGTCGACGATGTTCTTGAACGCGGCCGCCTCGATCGCGGAGGGCGGCGAGATGCGGAAGATGAAGGGATTGCCCGTCGTCGTGATCTTGCCGGAGGACGAGGTCTCCACCACCATCGGCGTCTCGTATTCCATCAGCTTCGGCATCACCGCGAGCGTCAGGCTCGAGCCCCAGGCGCCCATCAGGACCGGCACCTTGTCGCTTGTGATGAGCTTCTCGGCGACGGCGGCGGCCTCCGTCGGGTTGCTCTTGTTGTCCTCGATGACGAGCTCGATCTTCTTGCCGAGGATGCCGCCCTTGGCGTTGATCTCGTCGGCGGCGATCTTGGCACCGTTAACGACGTAAGTGCCTGAGGCCGCGAACGCGCCGGTGAGCGGCTCGTTGACGCCGATCTTGATGGTCTGCGCCCCCGCGGCGCCGCCGAACAAGGCCGTCGCCAACGCGATTGCCGGAACCAGTCCGAGTGTTCGTGTCATGTTTGTCTCTCCAAATCCCACGCTGTTGATGTCAGGGCAGTCCAGGCTTCGTCACTCCGCGGCGCCGGTTCGCCGATCATTCCGCGCCACCTCTTCCGAAGGTGCGGCGAAATGTTTGCACGAGCCGGGCTCGCAAGACGTCCGATGCAATCGACCAGAAGCTGAGCTCCGCCGGACCTGCCTGCCCCGACGAGGCGCCGGACATGTGGCGGTCGAGATTGGCGGCGAACTCCGCAACGAGACGTTTTGCAAGGTCTCGCACCAGGCCGGGACGACCGACCTGAGCCAGCATTCCCGTGAGCGTGTAGCCGATCGACAGTTCGACCGCGGTCGCCGCGCCGCCTTCGAGCGGCAGCAGGCGGTAACGGATCTCGCCCTGCGTCGCGGAATGGCTGCGCTGGTCGGTACCGATGCCGACGATGCGCCCCGAGAGTGTCGCGGGATCCCGCTCGACACGCGCGGCCCCCTCGAAGCTTGCTGCGATCGGACCGAGCCTGACGCGGATCGATCCTTCGACGCGCTCCGGCTTTGGCGTCGACGACAGCGATACGCCAGGGAGGCAGGCGGCGATGCCTGCGATGTCCTCGAACATCGCGAACACCTTTGCCGGCGGATACGGCAACGTGAAGCGCTGATCGAGCACGGTTGCCGGCGTGAAGTCGGGGATGCTGCTTGGGGTGGCACTTTCCGGTGCCGGAGCTGGCGCGTGCCGCGCGCGCCGCAGCTCGTTCCGGGCGGTTGCCGCTCGCCCCGAGCCGGCAGGACCAAGGACGGTCCGGCCTCCATCCGCCACCGGCGCGACGTTGCGCGCGCGCCTTGCCTCGATCACGGACTGCACCGCGCGCACAATGCCGACATAGCCTGTGCAGCGGCAGAGATTGCCGCTGAGGCCAATGCGGATCTGGCGCTCGTCGGCGTCGGGCAGACGCAGCACCAGGTCGCGCGCCGAGACCAGCATGCCGGGCGTGCAATAGCCGCACTGAAGCGCGTGCTCGCGGGTGAAGGCAGCGCGCAGCTCGGTCGTGATCTCGTCCTCGTCGAGGCCTTCGATCGTGGTGACATCGGCGCCCTCGCAGGCCGCCGCATAGGTGATGCAGGAGCGCGCCGGCACGCCGTCGAGCAGCACAGTGCAGGCGCCGCAGACCCCGTGCTCGCAGCCGAGATGCGTGCCGGTGAGATCGAGCCTGTCGCGGACGAAATCGGCAAGACTGGTGCGCGGCTCCGCGTGCAGCTCCACCGCGCGGCGATTGACCTGAAGCGCGATCGTGGTCATGCCGCGGCCTCCAGAACGGCGCGCTTCAGCACGCTGACATGGATGTGGCGCTGCGCGGCATCGTCGATGCCGGCGCTTGCGAGCAGGGCATCGGCGACACGAACATCGAAACGCTGCTTGTAGTCGGCGGCGATCCGCCCGCCGAACAGCTCGGCATTCGTGACGACGATCGGCGCCGTGTCGATTGCACCGATGACGATACGCGCCGCGGCGGCGGCGGGATCGACCAGCACCGCACCGATCGCGTGGGCAAATTCGCCGGTCTTGCGGCAGCTCTTGGCATAACCCCAATGCGCCGTCGCTGATCGCGCCGGCACATGGACCGCCTCGACGATCTCGCCGGCATGCAGCGCAGATTCCAGCGCACCGACCACAAACGCTTCGACCGCCATCGATCGCACACCGGCAAGACTGCGCAATGTCACGCGCGCACCCAGGGCCGCCAGCGCCGAGATCCAGTCCGCGGCGGGATCGGCATGGCTGAGCGAGCCGCCGATCGTGCCGCGATTGCGCACCGCGCGATAGGCGATGTTGGCAGCGACAGCCCGCATGGCGCCGCGGGTCACGTCGGCCGTGCGGCCGTCCTCGATATCGGCATGGGTGACGAGGGCGCCCAGCACGAGCTCGTCGCCGGAGACCTCTGCGCGCTTGAGCTCGGCAAGGCCGGAAATGTCAATAATCAGCTCCGGCTGCACCAGCCGCAGATTGAGCATCGGGCCGAGCGATTGGCCGCCGGCGATGATCTTCGCCGATCCGCCGCTTGCGGCCAGCATCGAGAGAGCCGCATCGAGATCGCGCGGGCGCTCGTAAGCAAAGGGCGCCGGTTTCATGCCGCGCTCCTCTCAGCCGCACGCGCGGCCAGCACCGCCGCGACGATGCGATGCGGCGTGATCGGCGACTGCATCAGCTCGACGCCGAGCGGGCGCAGCGCGTCGTTGACGGCATTGGCGATTGCGGCGGGCGGTGCGATGGCGCCGCCCTCGCCGATGCCCTTCACCCCGAATTGCGTATAGGGCGACGGCGTCTCCATGTGGTCGAGGCGCGCGGCCGGGACCTCGGTCGGGCCGGGCAGCAGGTAATCCGCGAGCGTCGTCGCCAGCGGCTGGCCGGAGGCGTCGAACGGCATTTCCTCGTAGAGCGCGGTGCCGATGCCTTGCGCGAGGCCGCCATAGATCTGGCCGTCGACGACGAGCGGATTGACCAGCACGCCGCCGTCCTCGACGATCACATAGTCGAGGATCTCGACCTCGCCGATATCAGGATCGACCGCGACCACGGCTGCATGCGCGGCATAGCTGAAGGTGCCGCTGTCGCGCACGGGCTTGTAGCCTTGGGTGACCTCGAGCCCGCCGGGATCGACGTCTGGCGGCAAATCCTGCGGGCGGCGGTACCAGGTGTGGGCGATCGCCTTCAGGCTGACGCTGCCGTTGACGCCGCGCACCTCGCCATTCTGCAACACCACCGAGGCCGGATCGTGCTGCAAGAGTTTCGCGCCGATGCGGCGCGCACGTTCGCCGAGTTCGCGGCAGGCCGTCGCGACCGCACCACCCGCCATCACCATCGAGCGCGAGCCCCAGGTGCCGGTCGAATAGGGCGTCATCGCGGTGTCGCCGAGGACGATGCGGATGTTTGCGACATCCACGCCGAGGATTTCGTGCGCGACCTGGGCGAGCGTCGTCTCCATGCCCTGCCCGTGCGAGTGCACGCCGACGCGCAGTTCAAGGCCACCGTCCGGCGTCAGGCGCGCCGAGGCCTGCTCATGGCCCGGCACCATCGGGATGCCCCAGCCGGAATAGACCGAGGTGCCGTGCGCGGCCTGCTCGCAATAGATGGAGATGCCGACGCCGATGCGGCGGCCGTCGGCCTCGCCCTGCTTTTGCCTGGCGCGGATGGCGTCGATGTCGATGGCCGCGAGCGCGCGGCGCATCGCTTCCGGATAATCGCCGCTGTCGAAATGCTTCTTGGTGATGTTGTCGAACGGCATCTGTTCAGAGCGCACCAGATTGCGCAGCCGCACCTCGCCGGGCTCTAGGCCGGCTTCCGCCGCCACGAGGTCGAGCATCAATTCCAGCGCAAAGCAGACGCCGGTGCGCGCGACGCCGCGATAGGGCAGGATCGGGCATTTGTTGGTGGCGACCGAGAAGGTGCGGCAGCGATAGGCCGGCATCTTGTAGGGACCGGGCAGGATGCTGGCGACCTGCGCGGCTTCGAGACACGCGGAGAACGGATAGGACGAGTAGGCGCCGGAATCCACCGTCGCTTCGCAATCGATGCCGCGCAGCGTGCCGTCACGGTCAGCATAGACCGTGATTTTGTAATGATGTTCGCGGCAATTGGAGCTGGCGACGAGATGCTCGCGGCGGTCTTCGAGCCAGCGGACGGGATGGCCGCAGCGCATCGTCAGCCAGGACAGGCAGACCTCTTCGGGCAGCAAAATTCCCTTGTGACCGAAACCACCGCCGACGTCGGGCGAGATGACGCGGATCTGGCCCTCCTCCATGTCGAGGCATTCGGCGAGGCCGCTGCGCGTGATGTGCGGCATCTGGGCCGCCGAATGCAGCGTGAGCTGGTCGAGCCTCTTGTCGAAGTTCGCGACCACGCCGCGGCCTTCCAGCGGCGACATGCATTGCCGCGCCGTCGAGATCTCGCGCGTCACCTTGATCGGCGCATCGAGCGCGGCGGAGATGTCGACCTCGTAATTGGTCTCCAGGAAGACGTTGTCGCCCCAATGCTCGTGCACCAGCGCCGAGCCGGGCTCGCGCGCCTTCAGCATGTCATGGATCGCCGGCAGCTCCTCCAGATCGAGCGTCACGGAGGCCGCGATGTCCTCGGCCTCGGCGCGGGTCGGCGCGAGGCACATCGCGACGAGCTCACCGACCTGGCGCACCTTGCCGGTGGCGAGCACCGGCTGCTCCGAGATCTTGAAGCCCGGCAGGCCCGACACCGCACGGATCGGCTTGATGCCGACGAGATCGGTCGCCGTGAACACGCTGCCGCGATGGCGTTCGGGCACATGGATGCCGCGGATGCGCGCATGCGCCAGCGGGCTGCGCACGAAGGCGACGTCCTGAAGGCCGGCGAGCCTGACGTCGCCGACATATTGGCCGCGGCCGCGCATCAGGCGGTCGTCTTCCTTGCGCGGGAGCCGCGCGCCAACGCCCTGCCCCGTCTTTCCGTCCGGAAATTCTCGCTCGCTGCGCAACTTCGCGTTCTCCTTCACCGCCCGGCCTTATGCCGCGACGGCCTGCGGCAGGATCGGCGCGACCGCGTCGAAGCGGGTGCCGGCGCGCAGGCAGAAGGCTGGCTGCAGCAGGCGCTCGGCAATCACCTCGTTGTTCTCGTTGTCCTTGAGGACGAAGCGGCCGTTTTTCTCCGTGAGCACGGAGACGTCGGCGTCCATGCCGATCTTGAGCGCACCAATCTCGTGGCTGCGACCAAGCATTTTTGCGGGATTGGAGGTGACCATCGGCACCACCTGTTCCAGCGACAGGCCGAGCGCCATCATCGAACTCATCGCCTGGACCAGGCTGAACTTGGCTTGCCCCGCGAAGGGATGATTCTCATCGTCCTCGTGCTGGTCGGGCGTTCCGGCCGGCGCGGGCACATGGGTGTTGTAGCCGTGGATGTCGGCGCCGAGCGTGGTCGGAATGATTCCGGCGGCGATCGCCTTCTTCGCGAGCCGATAGGAGAAATGGCTGCCGTGGCCGACATCGACCTTGAGGCCGCGGTCGAGCGCGGCCTGGATCACCGGATGCACCTCGCCCTCGCGATTGACGAAGCCGCCGGGATGGCGCGTGAAGGGATGAGCGAGGATGTCGCCCTCGCGCAAGAGCGGAATGACGCGGGTGAGGATGGTGTCGGCATCCTCGCCATTGGCGCCGCTCTCGGGCAGGCCCCAGAGTTGGCCGAAATGCACATAGACCGGCAGGTCGGCGCGCTTGCCGATCTCGGCCGCCATCTCGATCACGCGAATGCCCCAGCGCGCGAAGCCGCCGATCTCCGCGTGAGCCTTGATGCCGCGCACGAGATCGAGATTGGCGGTTGCCGCCTTGACGGTCGCATCGATGTCGACGCCGTCGGGGCTGTAGAGCTGCGGATAGAAATGGCCCTCGAGGCCGCCGACGAGATAGGCGGAGATAAACGCATAGACGCGCGAGGCCGAGGCTTCCGCGATGAAATGGCGGAAACCCGGCAGCGTCATGCAGGACGGACCGCCCTGGTCGACCAGCGTGGTCACGCCGGACTGCACCCCGACCATGTCGGGGTTCATGCCGAAACGGCCGGAGACATATTGATAGACGTGCGCGTGGGTGTCGATCAGCCCGGGCAGCACGAGCTTGCCGCTGACATCGGCGACCTCCTTCGCGCTGGTCGGCAGAATGTCGGACGCGACCGCCGCGATCTTGCCATTGCGGATGGCGACGTCCTTGAGGCCATCGACGCCGGAGGCCGGACAGATCACGCGGCCACCCCGGAGCAGAAGATCGAAGCTGGCAGTGACGGACATGGCGCTCTCCTCTTCTTGCGAGGGGCGACGGCTTCGTCCCTCGAATTACGAAGCATGCTTCGCATTTTGACAAAAGCAAGCATCGTGCCATGATCCCGATGTGGCAGGCGCACTCGAATCGAGCTAAGCGCGGCAGGGTTTCGGCTTGGGAGTGTGTGCATTGCGGCAAGCGAAGACACGTCGCGGCGGGACGCGGCACCGCCCCTGGCCCTTGTCGGAACGGCCCGGCTATCTGATCCGCCGGCTGCACCAGATTCACGTCGCGCTGTTTCAGGAAGCCTGCGGCGAATTCGAGGTCACGCCGCTGCAATACAGCCTGCTCTCGGCGCTGGCGGTGCGAGAAACCGCCGATCAGACCACTTTGGCGGCCGATATCGCGCTCGATCGCACCACGACGACGGGCGCCTTGAAGCGCCTCGCTGCGCGCAACCTGGTCGAGCGCGCGGTGAACAAGGACGATCGGCGCGCGCGATTGTGCCGCCTGACGCCGGCCGGCGCCGCGCTGCTGGTTAAAATCGAGGGCGCGGCACGGCGGGCGCATCGCGCAACGCTCGGCGATTTGAGCCAGCGGGAACAGGCGCTCTTCATCGAGATGATGCAGCGCATCGTGGCCGGCCATCCCAGTCGCGACAGCGCCGCTGCCCTATTCGACTAGAGGCGAGTGCTGCGCTTTTGAGTTGGGCTGCTTAATTTATCATCGTACCGCTGCCCGGCCGTGCATCGATCGCCGTCAACTGGCGGCGGGTCCGGTGTGCTGCGGCAGGCCGGCGCGTCGGCATGGCCGGCGCTTGAAAACGCAGTCGCATCCGAGGCGAGCCTCGCTGCGTCCGGCATCGAAACGCGCCCGGCCCGGCCGCTCCGCAACCCATGGCACGATTTATGCTGCGATGATGCGAAGCGTGCTTCGTATTGGGGGATGCCATGACGGATTCCGAACTTCGCGCTGATATTCACAGCATCGAGCCAATTCCCGACGCGGACCGGGACTCCTCCGGGCCGCAGCAGATGTGGATCTGGGCCGGCGCCAACGTCGCGCCGGTGAACTGGGCGCTCGGCGCGCTCGGCATCATCCTCAAGCTCGGCCTGATGGAGACAATCGCGGTCATCGTGCTCGGCAACATCGTGGGCTGCGCGATCTTCGCGACCTTCACGGTGATGGGACACAAGACCGGCGTCAACCAGATGGTGCTGAGCCGGTCCGCCTTCGGCGTCCGCGGCGCCTACCTGCCGAGCATCCTGATGTTCCTGATGACGCTGGGCTGGATCGGCGTGAACACCTATTTCCCGGTCAAGGTCTCGATGGGCATCCTCGGCCAGTTCGGCGTGCCCGACACCTGGCTGGTCGAGATGATCGTCATTACGCTGGTGATGGCGGTGCAGGTGATGATCGGCGTCTACGGCTTCTACGCGATCCGCACCTTCGAGAAGTACACGGTGCCGCCGACCATCGCCATCATGGTGCTGATGAGCGTGCTGGCCTGGACGCGGCCCGGCGTCGTCAACTGGAACCTGACCACCTCGCTGCCGCCCGGCGCGCATCTGGCGATGCTGACGATGCTGATGACCGCAATCGGCGTCGGCTGGGGGATTTCCTGGGTCACCTGGGCCTCCGACTATTCGCGCTTCGTGCCGCGCTCCACGCCGTCGAAAGCCGTGTTCTGGTACAGCTATGTCGGCATGTTCGTGCCGACGGTCTGGCTCGGCATTCTCGGCGCGACCATTGCCTCGACGACGCTGGACACGGATCCCGCCAAGATGGTCAGCGCGGTGTTCGGCGGTCCCGTCAGCATCCTTGTCCTCCTGATGGTGCTGCACGGCCCGATCGCTACCAACATCCTCAACGTCTATTCGGCGGCGCTGGCGGCCTTAAGCGCGGGGCTGAAACTCTCGCGCTTCTGGCTCACCGTTATCGTCGGCGTCGCCGGTTATCTGGTCACCCTCTACTTCATCTTCGCGCCGTCCTTCGCGAAGGCGTTCGACCATTGGATGATCAGCCTGCTGTTGTGGATGAGCCCGTGGGCCGGCGTGGTGCTCGCCGACTTCTACATCAAGCGCAAAGGCAAGATCGAGGTGGCCGAGCTCTATCGCTCGCCGGAGAGCAGCGCCTATGGCGACATCAACTGGGCCGGCATGATCGCGTTCTTCGCCGGCCTCGTTGCCGGATGGCTGGTGCAGGACGGCCTCGTCAGCGCGCTGCAGGGGCCGATCTCGATCTATCTGCTCGGCGGTGCCGATCTGAGCTGGTTGTTCGGAATCGGCGTGGCGGGCCTCGTCTACCTTGGGCTCGGCAAGTTCGCGACCTCGCCCACACCGGCCGTCGCGAGCCGTGCCGGCAGCTAGCCTGAGAGCGCTGACCCTCGTCTGTCGTCAGCGCTTGCGGCCAAGCCTCACGATCATGTCGCCGGGCGCAAGTGCTCCGGCGACATGACGGCGCAATCGCCACAGGCTCTCGCCGTCGACCAGCGACGGCATCGGCAGTTCGAGGTCGGCGAGATTGGCGACAATCTGCAGAACGTCGCCCTGCTCGGTCTGCCAGCGCACATCCACGCCGCCCATGCTGGGATCCGCGCCGAGCAATTGTCGCTGCGCCGAAACGAACCCGCGTTTGATCAGCGGCACGATCTTCTCGCGCCGGATCGTCAACAACTGCGTCGTCAGTGCTCGGAACCTGGTGCCGGAAGGCGATTGCTCGATGCGGGTCCAGTCCAGCTTGGAGGCGCGGAAGGTTCTTTCGTCGCACGGGTCCGGGATTCCGGCGCGCGTTTCGGGCGTCGCGAACGCCTTGAAGTGTGAAAACTCCTTGCGGCGGCCTTCCCGTGTCAGTTCGGCGGCTTCGCCCGACCAGTCGGCGAAGAACAGGAAGGGCGTTTCGGCTGCCGCTTCCTCGCCCATGAACAGCATTGGAATATGCGGGCTGAGCAGAACCAGTGCGAGGGCCAGCTCCAGCTTGTCCGGACCGACCAACCGCGACAGCCGCTCCCCGAAAGCGCGGTTGCCGACCTGGTCGTGGTTCTGGGCGAAGAAGATGGTCGCTTCGGGCGGCAGATGAGCGCTCGGCTCGCCGCGCGGCGCCTGGTGCAGGGGAAACACCTCGCCCTGATAGGCAAAGCCCTCGGTGAGGGATCGCGCCAAATGCTCGAGCGGCTTGTCCGCAAACGCCCGGTAATAACCTTCGTCCTCGCCCGTGAGCAGGACGTGGAGCGCATTGTGGAAGTCGTCGCCCCATTGCGCATCGTAGTACGTCGCTCGTCCCTGCGAACGCGCGAGCAGGTGCGCCTGATTGGCTTCGTTCTCCAGCATCAGATGGATGCGCCGGCCCGCCAGCTGGCTGCGCAGGGTCTCGGCGAGCTCGACCAGGAAATGACGTTTCGAGTCGTCCTTCAGTGCATGAACGGCATCGAAGCGCAGGCCGTCGAACCCATAATCGCGCAGCCACATCAGGGCATTCTCGATCAGAAACCCGCGCACGAACGCGCCGTCGGCTCCTTCGAGGTTGACGGCGGGCCCCCACCCGGTGGTGTGGCGCGGGTTGAAGAAGTTCTCCGCATAGAGATGCAGATAGTTCAGCTGCGGCCCGAAATGGTTATAGACGACGTCGAGATAGACCATGAGGTCAAGGGCATGCGCCGCGCGCAGCAGCCGCTTGAGATCCTCCGGCCGGCCATAGCGGGCATTCGGCGCGTTCAGGAGCACGCCGTCATAGCCCCAATTGTGCCGCCCGGGGACGTCGTTGAGCGGCATCAGCTCGATGGCGGTGATGCCGAGATCGCGAAGATAAGGCAGCTTCTTCTCGACGCCGGCATAGGTCCCCTCCTCGCTGAACGTGCCGACATGCAGCTCGTAGATCACGGCTTCCGCCCAGGGACGGCCCGGATAGAGCACCGGGTCCCGCAACGCGACCGTATCGACCACCTCGCTCGGCGCGCCGACGTCGTTCGGCTGGAAGCACGAGGCGGGATCGGGCACGACGAGGTCTTGGTTGATCCTGAACTGATAGCGCGTGCCGGCGCGCGCAGTTTGGCTCAATAGCTGATACCAGCCGTCCGCATCGCGCGGCATCTTGCGTGGCGACTGGCCGATTTCGAGCAGCTCGACCGATCGCGCCGTCGGCGCCCACAGGTTGAACGAGACCCCATGATCGACGATCTGAGGACCATGGCGCCGACTTTGCTCGGCCGTTCCCAGTCTTTGACTCAAGCCCATCCCCTTTCGCGGCATGCCCACCTCGGCATGCAATTGCGCGCGTCGGGGCGACAAAGCGGAGCCGTGTGCGTTCGTTCCTCCACGGCGCCGACGCCGGACATTTGCAGCGCAACGGGAACGGAATCAGCAGCGCGACGGTTACCACCCCAGACAGGAGCCGTGGCCATGCGCCGCCCGAAGCCGCAACTGATCCGCAACAAGCTCGACCTGACCGACCGCGCCCAGGTGCGCCTCGTCAAGAAACGGCTCGGACTTTCGGACGCTGAGCTGATCGCGATCGTCGGGCGGATCGGCAACTCCATTCCGGCCATCAGCAAGGAGGCGGCTCTGCAAAAAGCCAACGCGCCGTCCAAGCCGGCCGACGTGGAGCCCACCGCCGCGACTGCGCCGACATCCTGACGGGCAACTCGGGGGCAGAGATGGACCAGCCAGCACATTCAGACGACGCCCTGACGCGGACGGCCTCACGCCTGCGCCGCACCCGGATCACCGAAGGCAGACCTTTCCCGCTCGGCGCCACCTGGGATGGCCTCGGCGTCAATTTCGCGCTGTTCTCCGCCCACGCCAACAAGGTCGAGCTCTGCCTGTTCGACGATGCCGGCGAAACGGAACTCGAGCGCATCGAGCTGCCCGAATTTACCGACGAGGTCTGGCACGGCTATCTGCCCTCCGCCCGGCCCGGCACTGTCTACGGCTATCGCGTCCACGGCCCTTACGAACCCGACGCCGGCCACCGCTTCAACCCCAACAAGCTTGTGCTCGATCCCTACGCCAGGCAGCTGGTTGGCCAGCTCCGCTGGGGGCCGGAGCTGTTCGGCTACCAACTCGATCACGCCGACAAGGACCTGTCATTCGACGAACGCGACAGCGCGCCCTTGATGCAAAAATGCCGCGTCATCGATCCCGCCTTTACCTGGGGCGTGGCGCGCAAGCCGGAAGTGCCGTGGGAGCGCACGATCGTCTACGAGATGCACGTCAAAGGCTTCACCCAGCTGCATCCGCTGGTGCCGGAAGCCGATCGCGGCACGTTCTCGGGCCTCGCACATTCGGAAATCCCGGCCTACTTGCGCTCGCTCGGCATCACCAGCGCCGAGCTATTGCCGATCCATGCCTTCGTCGACGACAGCTATCTGGTCGAGAAAGGCCTGCGCAATTACTGGGGCTACAACTCCATTGCCTTCTTCGCGCCGGAGCCGCGTTACCTGAAGGCGACGTCGGCCAACGAATTCAAGGCCATGGTCAACCAGTTTCACGCCCATGGCATCGAGGTCATTCTCGACGTCGTCTACAATCACACCGCCGAAGGCAACGAGCTCGGCCCGACCCTGTCGTTCAAAGGCATCGACAATGCCAGTTATTACCGCCTGCTGCCGGACGAGAAGCGCTACTACATCAATGACACCGGTACCGGAAACACCGTCAATCTCTCGCATCAGCGTGTGCTGCAACTCGTCGCCGATTCCTTGCGCTACTGGGCGACCGAGATGCGGGTCGACGGCTTCCGTTTCGATCTCGCCACCATCCTGGCGCGCGAACCCTATGGCTTCGATGAAGGCGGCGGCTTCCTGGACGCCTGCCGCCAGGATCCCGTGCTCTCCAGCGTCAAGCTGATCGCAGAACCCTGGGACATCGGGCCCGGTGGCTACCAGGTCGGTCAGTTCCCGCCGGGCTGGGCCGAGTGGAACGACAAGTTCAGGGACACGGTGCGAGCCTTCTGGAAGGGCGATCCGGGCACGCTGCCCGACTTCGCCAAGCGCGTCTCGGGCTCCGGCGACCTCTTCAACAAGCGCGGACGCCGGCCCTGGGCCAGCGTCAATTTCGTCACCGCGCATGACGGCTTCAACCTCAACGATCTCGTCTCCTACAACGACAAGCACAACGAGGCGAATGGCGAGGACAATCGCGACGGTCACAGCAACAACCATTCCTGGAATTGCGGCGCCGAAGGGCCGACCAACGACCCCGAGATCACCGCCTTGCGTGAGCGCCAGAAGCGGAATCTGCTGGCGACGATGCTGCTGTCCCACGGCACGCCGATGCTGCTCGCAGGCGACGAGTTCGGGCACACCCAGAACGGCAACAACAACGCTTACGCCCAGGACAACGAGACCACCTGGCTCAATTGGATGGGCATCACCGCGAACGGCCGCAGCCTGCGCGAGTTCGTGCGCAAGCTGATCGCCACCCGCAAGGCGTTTCCGATCCTATATCGCAGCCGCTTCCTGGTCGGCTCGCACAACGAGGAGCTCGACGTCAAGGATGTCACCTGGCTGTCGCCGTCCGGCGAGGAGATGACGACGGAGCAATGGCAGGACGGCAACGCCAAATGCTTCGGCATGCTGCTCGACGGCCGCGCGCAGGAGACCGGGATCAAGCGGCGCGGCTCGGATGCGACCATGCTGCTGGTCTACAACGCGCACCACGACGTCGTGAACTTCACCCTGCCGGAGGTCACCGAAGGACACAGCTGGCTGGGCTTGATCGACACCAATCGGCCCGACGCGCCGATGGCCGAGTTCGAGTTCGGGCATGCTTACGCGGTGACCGCGCGCTCGCTCGTGGTGTTCGGCCTTGCCAACGACAGCATCGCGACGCGGCGCCTCCGTCAAGGCCTCGGCGCGCTGCTGGACATCGCCGACACGCCTCTGCCCGAGTAGGTGCGTGCCGGCCGTTCACGATCAGCGATCGACTTCGCCGAACACGATGTCCAGCGAGCCCAGGATCGCCGAGACGTCCGCCAGCAAATGCCCTTTGCAGAGGAAATCCATCGCTTGCAGATGGGCGAAGCCGGGCGACCTGATCTTGCACTTGTAGGCGGTGTTGGTCCCATCCGCGACGAGAAACACGCCGAATTCGCCCTTGGGCGCCTCGACGGCGACGTAGATTTCGCCGGGGGGAACATGGAAGCCCTCGGTGTAGAGCTTGAAGTGATGGATCAGCGCCTCCATCGACCGCTTCATCTCACCGCGCCGGGGCGGCGCGACCTTGTTGTCCTGCACGATCACCGGGCCGCCGCCGTCCGGCGACTTCAGCTTCTCGATGCACTGCTTCATGATGCGGACGGACTGCCTCATCTCCTCCATGCGAATGAGATAACGGTCGTAGCAGTCGCCGTTCTTGCCGATGGGGATGTCGAAATCCATCTCCGCATAGCAGTCGTAAGGCTGCGCCTTGCGCAAATCCCAGGCGGCGCCCGAGCCGCGCACCATCACGCCCGAAAATCCCCACGCCCAGGCCTGCTCCAGCGTCACCCTGCCGATATCCACGTTGCGCGCCCTGAAGATCCGGTTGAGCGTTAGCAAGCGGTCGAGATCATCCACGACTTTCAGAAACGGATCACACCAGGCCTCGATGTCGTCGATCAGCTTGGGCGGCAGATCCTGGTGCACGCCGCCCGGCCGGAAATAATTGGCATGCATCCGGCTGCCGGAGGCGCGCTCGTAGAACACCATGAGCTTCTCGCGCTCTTCGAAGCCCCACAGCGGCGGGGTCAAGGCGCCGACGTCCATGGCCTGGGTGGTGACGTTCAGAAGGTGCGAGAGGATGCGGCTGATCTCGTGATAGAGCACCCTGATGAGCTGGCCGCGGCGCGGCACCTCAATGCCGATCAGACGTTCGATGGCGAGGCAGAAGGCATGTTCCTGGGTCAGCGGAGCAACGTAGTCGAGCCGGTCGAAATAGGGAATGGCCTGGAGATAGGTCTTGGCCTCGATCAGCTTTTCGGTGCCGCGGTGCAGAAGGCCGATATGCGGATCGACGCGCTCGACGACTTCGCCGTCCAGCTCGAGCACCAGCCGCAACACCCCGTGCGCGGCGGGATGTTGAGGACCGAAGTTGATGGTGAAATTTCTGAGGCTCGGAGATTGTTCTGGCATCCCGCTTCCGGTCGGAGCTGTCGCAGCCGTCACCTTAGCCGCGATCTGCAGCGACCGGCTTCACACAGGTTAACGGCTCGCCGCAAAGGGCGGCCATGCGTGCCGTTTGAGCCTTTGGAACACGGCATCAAGAGCCGCGTTCAATTGTCGACATTGGAGCTTTGAGATGAATGTCGATTGCTCGCCGCCGCTCTCGCGATCAATCTTCGCTATTGCGGGAGATACCGGTGATCGGCGCGACCACCCGACCGGCAATTGGCGCCCGTCTTGACCGACCGTGCAGCTGAGCCTGGCGGCACAGCCGAGCGTCCTCTCACCGCCATCACGTTCTCCGGCGGGCTCGGCCTCGGCGCCTATCATGGCGGTGTGTTTGAAGCCCTCAGTTCGCTTCGGCTGCCGATCGACTGGGTGACCGGTTCGTCGGCCGGGGCCATCACGGCCGCGCTGATCGCGGGGAGCCCGTGCGACGATCGGCTGCGCAATTTACGCAGCTATTGGCATGCCCCAAGCAGTCCAGCCGACGTGCCGAACGCCGGCCGCCATACTTTTGCGTGGCTGAGCTCGATCAGTACGCGCGTGCTGGGTCATTCCGGTTTCTTCCACCCCCGCCTCCCCATTCCGGCGTCTCACTACGGCGGCATCTACGATCTCGGCCCGACCCGCCAACGCCTGCAGCGCTTGATTGATTTCGGACGTCTGAATGGCGGCGATCTGCGCATCACGATCTGCGCCACCGATGTCGAGAGCGGCGATGCCGTGTTGTTCGACTCCGCATCGGAGCGGATCGAAATGGACCATATCCTGGCCAGCTGCGGCTTTCTCCCCGAATTCGCTCCGGTGCAGATCGCCGGCCGCTGGCTTGGCGACGGCGGGTTCTCGCTGAACGCGCCGTTCGATCCGATCCTGGAGACTGCAGGCCCGCTCCGCCTCTATGTGATCGATCTGTTTCCGCGCGACGGCAAAGTCCCCGATGGGCTCGAGGCCGCCTCCGAGCGCAAGAGCGACCTGACCTTCGGCAACCAGACCTTCCAGCGCCTCGGCTACGCTCTGGAGGCCCGTCAGCTCCGCGCCGAGCTTCAGGACCTCCACTACAAGGACGAGGTCTATCTCCTGAGCTACCGGCCGGGCCGCGAGGAGGCCGGGCCGGAAAAGTCCTTTGATCTGTCGGAGACGGCCATGGCGCAGCGCTGGCGCGCCGGCTTTCTGGATATGCAATATGCCGCAAGCCTCACTCTAGCCCCGAACGAGATCTGCAGCGTGCGGCGGCCCTAGCGATGTCTCTCGGTGTCGGGACCGGAGCTAGGCGCTGTCCTGCCGTCAAGCCGCTCGCGAATGTCGCGCAGCAGCCGCCTGAGACCGTCATCGGCAGCCATACCCTCGGGCGGGGCGATGGTGGTGATGCCCCAGTTGGCGAGCACCGCCTCCTGCACCGGATTGCGCTGCGCGACGAATACGAAGGATCGCGGCCGGTCCTGGCTGTGCCCGGACTCGTCCCAGATCTGCCAGATCCGGTGCAGCAGCAGCCGGATGTTCGGATCGGACATGCTGTATCCGACGAAGAGCAGCGTGCTTCCCAGCGCATCCGCGCGAAAGCGGATATCGAGCGGGGAATTGAAGGCGAGCCGGTTGAGAAAATCGGTCTCGGTCAGAACCAGCGAAGCATCGTCATCGAAGTCGCCGTGGAATTTGATGATGTGGGTGACGCCGGCGCGAGCGCTCGCGATCTCCTTCGCGTTGCTGATCTTCGCAAAGGGCTTGTTCAGCACGTCGAACGCGGTTTCGAGGTTGCGATCGTAATTGGTGGTGTAGATGACCGGAAAATCCAGCTCGACGATCATCCGGTGCAGCTCTGAAGCGGCGATCTTCTCGGGGTCGACACGCCAATTGCGGTCGAGCCAGCTGCGCAGCGGGCCGATCCCGCCGCGCTTGATCCGATAATATTCCGCGAGCATCTGATAGCCGCCATGCATTCCATCGATGAGGTTGCGATCGAGGCCGAGATCGTCAAGGAGATGATCGATCAGGGACTGCCAGGACGGTAGGCCGACGGCCATCGAGACCCCGGCGCCCACAAACAGGACAGCGCGGCGTCGCTCGATCGCCGCTGCCAGGATGTCGTGAGGCGGCCGCTCCTCCGATATGAGCCCCGTGGTTTGTTGGTCCATCAACCTTGAATGATTGGGCGCGCGACGCGTTCCTAATCCCGGACCACCCCTCAGCGGCCGAGCGGCGAGGATGTCTCGCGCGCCGTCTGCGCCGCGAACCGGGCGATCAGGCGCCGGAGCTGCGCCTTGTGCACCAGGCGCGCCGCCGTCTTCGGCGAGACCCAGATCGCCTCCCGCTCGCCCTTCTCGGGCCACCAGCGCTCCCGCCCGTGCACCTTCATGGGGAAGACGGCAACGTTCATGGTCCGCTTGCGATCACCTTTTCGCTTGCGATGCTTGAAGCTGCCCAGTGCGCGCGTGGCCACGACACCGACCAGGCCCGCCTCCTCATAGGCTTCGAGCGCAGCCGTCAGGTGCGGCTCCTTGTTGCGCATCGGCGATCCCTTTGGGACGCTCCACCTGCGCTTGCGCCTGGTCGTGATCAGCATCACCCGCAGCTCGGACTTGTCCAGCCGAAACGGCAGAGCGGCAAATTGCTTCTTTCCCATCAGGCGCCTCCAACTCGCGTCTGATAAGCGAGCGCCGCAGCCATGGTTCCTGTTTTGCGCAGTGGCGTCTCGCTCGCGATCAGAACTTCCGCTCGACCATCTTGAGCCGCAGAGCCGAAATGGCTTCTCCGGGATTGAGGCCCTTTGGGCATGCTTTCGCGCAATTCAGAATGGTGTGGCAGCGATAAATCCTGAAGGGATCCTCGAGCATGTCGAGGCGTTCGCCGGTGGCTTCGTCCCGGCTGTCATTGATCCAGCGCGCCGCCTGGATCAGGGCTGCCGGCCCGAGAAAACGCTCGGAATTCCACCAATAGCTCGGGCATGAGGTCGAGCAGCACGCGCAGAGAATACACTCGTACAATCCGTCGAGTTTCGCCCGATCCTCGTGGCTCTGCCGCCATTCCTTCTGCGGCGTGGGGGACGTGGTCTGCAGCCACGGCTCGATGAGTGCGAGCTGCGCGTAGAAGTTGGTCAGATCCGGCACCAGGTCCTTCACCACCGGCTGATGCGGCAGGGGAAGCACGCGGAGCGGCTCGCCTTCCGCAACATCCTCGTTCATCGATCTCGTGCATGCCAGCGTGTTCTGGCCGGCGATGTTCATCGAGCAGGAGCCGCAAACGCCCTCTCGGCAGGATCGCCTGAAGGTCAGGGTCGAGTCGATGTTGTTCTTGATCCAGATCAGCCCGTCCAGCACCATCGGCCCGCAATCCGTCTGATCGACGAAATAGGTGTCGAGCCTGGGATTGCGGCCATCGTCCGGATTCCAGCGATAGACCTGAAATTCCCGCAAGCTCTTGCCGGCCGGCTTTGGCCAGACCACCCCCTGCTCGATGCGGGAGTTTCTTGGAAGCCTGAACTCCACCATGGTCCCCTCCGCGCTCAGACCGGCGAAAAACAGCGCAACTGCAAGAGATCGTCGACGGAGAGGCCGAACAGCACTGGCCGAAACGCCGGCGCCGTCGCGAGCACGAGCAGCAGCAGAAACATCACGTAGACCAGAGCCGGCGGCGTGTTTCTAACGAGCCTGTAAGCTGCCTTTCGCATGCACTCCCTCCTGCGCGCCCGCGCGTGCCATGGCAACGCCCATGACGATCATCGCAGCTCCCCACAGCAGGAAGCCGATATCCCAGATAATGCGCTGGCCGTCGGGCACGGTCTCGTTCACATGATGCAATCTCAGGATCTGGTGATCGATCACGCCTTCGACGAGATTGAAGATGCCCCACCCGATCAGGATCGTCCCGAGACACTGCGAGCGGGACCACCGCGGCGCGCCTCGGCGTGCCCGCTGCCATAACAGATAAAGCCCAGCGAGCACGAGGACATAGGCGGTACTGTGAAAGATGCCGTCCCAAGTCGTATTGAGGGTGATGTTCTCGATGGAATCGAGCGGATACCAGCCGCTTAACATATGATGCCATTGCAGCAGCTGATGAAAGACGATGCCGTCGAAGAATGCGCCGAGGCCAAGTCCGAGAAGGACGCCTGCGGACGTCGGGAAATTGCTTTGTCTGTCTTGCATGTGGTGAACTCGTGCGCGGCTCGGCACTTCCGATGCGGAATTAAGCCATGCTAGACGGACACGTTCCTATGGCGATCAGCATCTCACTGGGATCGAGCTTGCGATCAATCGTGCCAATTGATCGAGACTAACATGCGTTAAGGCGAGCGAGACGTTCGTCGGCACGCGTGCGCGATTGGTCATCGGCTTCATTCCCGATAGGAACGTTCGATATCACGCTGCGTCTGTCGCTCACATGTTGGAGATGCACATGCCGAGAAGATCGTTCTTGCTTGCTTTGGGTGGCCTCGGATTGTCGACCCTGAGTAACCTCAGGGAAATCGCATAGCGCGTAGCGACGGAAGCCAGAGAGGCGATCATGGCATACGCCCTGTTCAAGGACGGAGAGAAGATGAGCCGCACGTTTCCGACCAAGGAGGAAGCGCTGGAGAGAGCCGATGAGGCGGGGTTGGTCGAGCATGCCGAGGGCGAGGCGGTGCTCGAGGACGAGTTGAAGATCAGGCCTTGCCCGGCCGACCCCGAGCCTTGCGATGATGCGGACCTGGACTGGACGCCGGTCAAGCCGGCGTCCTGATCAGGGGCAGCGCAATCGCATATGACTTGTGGCGGCGGTCTGCGCGCACGCCTCGTCTTTCGAGACGGCGCTGACGCGCCTCCTCAGGATGAGGCTAATCGGTGTCAGTGCCCGTTGAAACTGCTGCCGCGCACTCCGACCTCATCCTGAGGAGCCCGCCTCAAGCGGGCGTCTCGAAGGATGGCCGCAGGGAAAAACTCAAATGCGATAGCCCTGCTGATCAAGGGGTCAGCATCATGGACTCAGCATCCCCTGCAGATGCCTTTGATCTTTCGATCCGCCTCGGAATCGCGGGAGGTCTCCGAACGAATCTGGTCGTCGCCCTGCAGCGAGGGTCCGGGCGTGACGGTCCCATCGATGCGTCCGATATTGGTGCCGCCTGCAGGATTGCCGGGTCGGCCGACGGTCGTCGATCCCCGTGGGCCGGAGCCGCCGCTCGATTGCGCTGTCC
>NZ_JADYVH010000029.1:0-2773 GCF_020193615.1 Bradyrhizobium sp. IC4059 | reverse complement strand
GGGCCACATGCGGACTCATGCAGCGCAGCATCATTCAATCACCTCGTCAGCCGTCGCGAGTAGCGCGGTTGGAATATTCAGACCGAGAGCGCGAGCAGTCTTAAGATTGATCACCAATCGGAAGCGTTCCGGCTGCTGGATCGGGAGTTCGGCCGCTTTCGCGCCCCGCAGCAGTTTTGCAACATAACCGGCGGAGCGGCGATTGAGGTCAATGATGTCAGGGCCATACGCGAGAAGGCCACCTTCGACCGCTTCTTCACGCCAGTGATACACCGCCGGAATGCGGTTTTGCGCGGCGAGCTCGATGATCTTGCGCCGGTTGGCGAACCCGATGGGGTCCACAAGCACGAGCAGGCCCTGAATATCCTTCGAAGCTATGGTCTGGAAAGCAGGGCCTATGTCCTCCACCGAGCGTTTGATCACCGGAAGTATCTCGACCTGCCGGTCCGCGGCGGTTTTCTGGAAGTCGGCCATCAGCCGTGCATGATATTGGTTGTCGGGGTCGAGGAGCACCGCGAACCGCGACGCCCGTGGCAGTAACTCCAACAGAAGCCCGAAATTCTTGCCGCTGCTTGCGACCCCGGTCAGTCCCGTCACGTTTCCACCCGGCCGCGCAAGACTTGCCGCAAGGCCGACACCGACCGCGTCTGCGGTGGCAGTCACGATGGGGATCGTGCCGGTGACTGCCCTGGCGGCAATTGCCTCGGGCGTGCTGGACGCCACAATCACCTCGACTTCGAGAGCCACCAGCTCGGCGGCAAATCTCGCCAGTTGTTCCCGGTCATTTTTCCAGAACCGGCGCTCGATGATGATGTTCGCGCCCTCCACATATCCCATCTCGCGGAGTCCGCGATCGAAGGCTTCGATTCGTTGGTGCGGAACTGACGCCAGGAAACCGATGCGAGGCATCTTCTTCATGAGCTGATGGGCGGGCTGCGCAATCAAGCTGCGCGGCCAAACGGCACCGATGGCCCCGATCAGTGCAATGAACTCCCGCCGCTGCATGTACCCTCCAAGGACCACGCCTGGGGATGACTACATTAGCATTTTGCCATGGGACCGTGTGATCGACGGAGGTATGCGGGACTGAGATGGGCCGTTTGGGTTGAATAAGTCGAAAATAACGTCACAGCAAGAACCTCGCTGAATTAGGTCAGAGCGAGTGATGAAGTTCTCGCCTTCAACCCAACTATGCTCTCGGAGCTTTCGCAGAAAAGCATCGAGCGTGCGTTGTACCAACTCCCGGCTCGGAGCACTTAGATAAACAATTCGATGGACACGTTCCTTTTGCCGGGCGCGCGCGGCAACTGGCCAAATTGCGGCCAGTCCGCCGAGGGTCGACATGAAATCGCGTCGCCTCATGACTAGCGCCTCCAAACAGCGGAGCATTATGGGGCGCAATCAGGACCGAGGATAGGGAAATGAGTCCGCAATGGGTCGAATGCAGACTGTCGCGGTCGCGCGGCAAGGTCGCTACGGGCCGACATCGGGCGTAGAGCCTTATTCGATCACCTCGTCCGCACGGGCGAGCAGTGATGGCGGGATTTCGATGCCTAAGGAGCGCGCGGTTGCTGAGTTGAGAACCAAGCTGAACTCCGTGGGCTGCTGAATGGGCAAATCCTCCGGCCGAGCACCTCCCAAGATTCGTGCGGCGTAGATGCCGGCTTTTTCAAAGTTTGCGACAAGGCTCGGCCCGTAGCTCATCAGGCCACCGGCCGCCGGAAATTCGCGGAATTCATAGGACGCCGGAAGCGAATGACGATCGGCCAATGCGACAAGTTGCGCACGCAGGTTGAAAAATATCGCATCGTTGCTGACGAGGACCGCCCCGACTTGGGCACTAACAAGCTGCCTGAAAGCTGGCTCTAATTCATCTTGGTTGCGCGCCTTGGCTACTTTCAAGGTCCGCCCGGTCGAACGGGCAACTTCGTCAATTTCCTGAAGCAAGTCTTGATTGTCAGGGTTCACCAAAAATCCGACGGTAGCCTTTTGCTGGAGCAGCTCCTGGATCAGTTCGAGGCGCTTTAGGACAAGCCTCGCTGTCATCATAGATATGCCCGTGGCGTTGCCCCCGGGGTGAGCGAAGCTCTTTGCCAGTCCGAGCTTCACGGGGTCTGACGCGATTACGAATACGATCGGAATGGTTGAAGTTACTTTCCTTGCGGCGAGCGCAACCACATTGCCCCCTCCGATGATCAGCGCTGGATTGAAATGCAAGAGCTCCTGAGCGAGCTCCGGAAGCCTACTGTGGTTTCCTCGTGCCCACCTACGTTCTATCGTAACGTTTTTGCCAACTACGAAACCCCTCTCCGCGAGACCTCTTTCGAATGCTGCGTCATAGGGACTCGCAATGTCAGGGGAACCCACGGACAACAGACCGATAACAGCTACCGCTGAACGTTGCGCGCTCGCCGTCAGCGGCCACAGAGGTGCCGCGCCGACAAGAAGCGTGATGAACTCCCGCCGTCTCATGTGCGCTCCTAAGCTCTCTGGTGACGGCATCGTAGCCGTTCAGGCGAGCTCATTGAAAGTGGCCAAGGTCAAAAGTGTTGCATCCGCGAACCGCCGCAGACTTCTGTCTCCCCCAGCTCCACGAAGCGAGAAACATTTGTTCCCGCTCCTAGAATTGCAATATGGCAAGCCAATTTGCGACAGCATTACTGCTACACATCTCGCTGGGATTGCTGACCATGCCATTGTTTAAGGAGATCAGGGACCCTGACGATGCTCACGTTCCGGCGTCAGGCACGTGCAACCGCAAGAATGAGTTTCG
>NZ_JADYVH010000028.1:0-5297 GCF_020193615.1 Bradyrhizobium sp. IC4059 | reverse complement strand
GCCGGCCTCATGCTCATTCAAAATCCCGATGATCTGCTCTTCCGAAAAGCGGCTGCGCTTCATGCTCTGGGCCTCGTCGTGGGCCAGAACGAACTTCAAACTGGATTAAGCCCGACGGGCAAGGTCAGAAGGGCCGGGCTCGGGGCTCCGAGGAGACCATGCCGGGCGCTGACTTTTTGCGCCCGAGCCGATGTGCCGGAGCTACCTCGATGGCGATAGTGTCAGTTTCGCTAGGCAGCGATCGTGCGGTATGGCATTGATGCACCTCAATCAAATCGCCTTCCCTCCCGACCGGGGGGCCTCGGAAGAGATGTAGTACGAAGCTCCAACTGCGAAGAGCTGACGGCTACTGGATTTCGTCGTATTTGCTCTTACCGCGCGGAAAAAACGCGCTGCAGCTGGAAAGGATGGCGAATTTAAACGCTAGGCTGGTTGTAGACTCACGGAATGACCTCAGCAGCTTCACCCAGCCTCGGAATTCTAAGTCTCGAGCGCGGAACGTCAGCAGTCGCTCTGTCGCCTCCTCGTCCGGCGGGGGCGCTCTCCAGCCCGAACACTTATGATTTTCCAGTCATCATTGAAACGGTAGCTGGTGCGTGGGTCGATAACGTAGTTCGGGGAGATCCTGCTCTGGAGGGCGCCTACGTTGCAGCTGCCCGGCGGCTTGTGCAGCGCGGTGCAGTCGCCATTACTTCCAACTGCGGCTTTTCGGTTCGACACCAAGCGGCGGTGGCGGCTTCCGTCGATGTACCAGTTGGGATGTCAAGCCTCCTACTGTTGCCCAGCTTGGTCGGCCTTGTGCCTCCGAGGGCCAAGATCCTTGTGATGACCTATGATTCGTCTCACTGTGGGAAGGATTTGTTTGGACTCGATGATCCGCATGATCTTAATAGAATTGTGATTGGAGGTATCGAGGGGGGGGCGTTCTGGCAAAACGAGATGCGGCGCCCTCCGCCTCCAACGGATAATCGGGACATTGAGCGAGATGTTCTTGGGCGAGTTAGGAGCCTTCGTGCGGAGCACCCCGAAATCGGGGCGATCTTGCTTGAGTGTGCTAGCTTTCCATTGACTGCGCCCGCCCTCCGGCGGGAAGAGCGGTTGCCTGTTTATGACATCACGCACCTCTGTCGTTTGATGCTCGCGTCTGTGCGGTGAGGCGGCAGGGTTGGGTTTGCGTAGCGGATGGCCGGTCTATCTGAGCCGGTAGGATCAAGCGCGACAATGTTAAGGATTGATGGAGGCAGGTGTGACTGTGCAGCTATCGGCAATTCCCCGGGCTAATCTTCCGTTTCCAGTATCGGAATACGAGAAGCGCCAGCAGCGAGTGCTGAACGCGGCGGCTGCCGCGGGCCTCGACGCGATCTTGGTTACAGCGCACGGGCACCTTCGCTACCTTAGCGGTTACAGCGGCTACGGTGGATACTTTGGCCCGTTTCCGTTGATTCTCGCGCCAGGGTTGCCTGCTACGTATGTTGTACGAGAGTATGAAGTCCAGTCCGTCCGTGACGAAGGTTGCGTAAAGAGAGTCATTGGGTATACGCACCTGCGTGAATTCGGAAAGGTTTGTGCCGATGTGCTGCGAAAGCATGGACTGCAGAAAAAGAGAGTGGGCTTAGAGCTGGGCTGTTGGAACCTCGCGCCAGCCGACGTATTTGCCCTCCAGGCGGAACTTCCTGAATTGAAGATCGTCGACGCAAGCAAGATCGTCTCCGCTGTTGCCACGGTCAAGAGCGATCTGGAGTTGCGGGCCATGCGAGATGCTATGGCGACGACGGACTTGGCAATTCGTACGTTCCAGCAGACGCTGCATAGCGGTGTGACAGAGATTGAAGTAGCTGACGCGGTTCAAGAAGCGGTGAGGCTTGCTGGTGGGGAGCCGGCCAACGTGGTTTCGCTGGGATTTGGCGACCGAAACAAACTGCCGCACGGAAAGCCGTCTAGCCATCGGTTAAGCAATAACGAACCGGCGATGATCGAGGTCGGATGCTACAAGGATTTCTACGCCGCCGCTTTGGTTCGCAGCGCTGTCCTTGGCAGACATCCGGAAACTGAAGCTCTGCACGCTTTGGCGGAGGAAGCCCTGGAAGCCGGGATCGCGGCTGCGAAACCCGGCGTGACGTTGGGAGAGGTGGATGCGGCCGTGCGAAAAGTCGTCGCACGATCCCGCCGCCCGGACGCGTTCAGGCATCGCACCGGTTATCAGATCGGCGCACCTTGGAACGAGCGGGGCAATCTCAGTCTGGAGCCTGGGGCAACCGAAGTTATCGAGACCGGAATGACGTTTCACATGCCAATCATTCTGTTCAGCGAGGGCGGGTATCTCTTTGGGTGCAGCGAAACGGTCGTCGTGACCGAGCGTGGCGCTGCACCGCTGAGCACAACAACGCATGCCCTTTACCGCACCTCATGCGGGCAATAACACGCCGCAGGGGGCATGCGATTGCAGCGTGTTTAAGCCCGCCAGAACGCCCCAAGGAGTCTTCAGGTGAAGAACTCTGATTCAACGTGAGGCGAGCTGCACTCGAGCCGGAGAAAGATTTGGCGCAACAAGAGGCGTGCACGGCAAGGAATCATGGTGGTTTTGCCGGCCTGTTCCTGAAGAAGCCGGTGGCCTGCTGGCTGGCGAAGCTGAAGGAGGCCGTTGTGTCGCCGGGGCCGATCAATGATTTCGAGCAGGTGCTTTCCGATCGGCACGTGCAATCTGGTGAAGGCGGATCATCCCTTCGATCCTGATCCGCAAAGCGCTGACGCTGTCGGGCGCCCCCGATCAAGGACTGCCGCGCGCCGCCGCTGCTCTGAGAGAACACGCTGGCGAGCATGGCCCCGCGACACGAAAGCGCCGCCCTCCACCATCGTATTGCGCGATGCGGTCAGATTCACTCGGCACTGCATCGCTCATATCCAAATCTTGATATTTGCTCCTAGACTTTGCATCGATGCGCGCGCGAGGCCTGATATGCAGTCGAAAAAGCGCCGGCCGGCCTAAACCAACGCAAGATTCCCGCTGATCTGGTGTGCAAATTGACCAAACACGACTTTAAGGCGCCCTTACTGTTCTCGAAACAATAATAGCCGACTACAATCACATGATCGCCAACCTAGGGAGCGAAATTATGAGCTTTTTAATGAACCGCAGGCGTATCCTCCAGGCCGGCTCCTCCGCCGTGTTAGCGAATGCCATGAGTTCGATGGCCGGCAATGCTTGGGCGGCGACCGATGACCTGCGCGTCGTCGTCTACGGCGGTGACGTAGCAAAGGCTTATATTGACGCCTATGTGAAACCGTTTGAGGCCGAGACGGGGATCAAGGTCACTCCGATCACCGACCAAATCACCTCTACCCAGCTTGAGCTGATGGTGAGCACCAAGAGCGTTACGGTTGATGTGGTTCCTCTCACACAAGGCTCCACCATTGCCGCCGGGGCGAAGGGTCTTCTCGAACCGATCGATTATTCGATTTTCAAGAAAGATGAACTGGAGGGTATCCTTGATTTCGTCAAACATCCTTTCGGCGTGGGACAGCAAGTCTTTTCTTTCGTCATGGTTTGCAACACAGACAAATATCCGTCTGACAAACCGCGGCCGACGACATGGGCTGACTTCTGGGACGTCAAGAAGTTTCCTGGTGTTCGCACACTGATATCTGGCCGAAGTGGTGGTGAAGGACCTTGGGAGGAAGCGTTGTTGGCCGATGGCGTCGCTCCGGACAAGATCTATCCCATGGATGTGGACCGGATTTTTGCAAGCTTGGACAAGATCAAGCCGCACATTCGAAAGTGGTGGACGGTCGGCTCCGAGATACAGCAGATAATGACTGACAAGGCGGCTGATCTTATGCAGTCCTATGATGGACGAGCGGGCTTGGTCGTTTCCCGGGGCGCTCCAATGGCCATCAATCGGAATCAGTGCAAGCTGCAGTGGGACACCTGGGCAATTCCGAAGGGTAGCCCGAATGCCGCGAACGCACAGAAGTTCATTGAGTTCGCCACCCGTGCGGAGCGCCAAGCTGCTTTGTCGCAGATCTATCCAGCCGGTCCTGCTAATCGCTACGCCTTCAAGCTCCTCCCTGAGCAGCTAGCCCGCAAACTAGCCAGTCACCCTGACTACTTGGCCGGCAGCATTGTCATGAACGGGAAATGGTACAGTCACCGAGGGGCTGACGGAAAAACCAATTTCGAGCGGCTCCGCGAACGCTGGAACGAGTGGATTCTCAGCTGACTCTGGGATCGTTTAGATCACGAGGCATGACGACTACGGGCTCGTCGGGTCGCCATGCCAACTCTCATGTCGAGGAGCCATGATGCCAAATGCTCTAATCTTCAGCTGTCAAAAACTCGCTGATCGTCCTGTGATCGTGCCTGTCAACAGTTTTGTCGCCATGCCTGCAACGAAGCGATAGAGAAAGAGGTGACTCTCGCACAAATCGAATTTCGGAATGTCACTAAGACGTATGGAGCACTCGCTGCTGTCAAGGACCTCTCGTTGAGCGTCCGTCAGGGGAGTTCCTGACCATTCTCGTCCGAGTGGCTCGGGCAAGACGTCATCATTGATGTTGCTCGCCGGCTGTTAGATGCCGAATCGAGACGAAATCTTTATTGCTGGAAACGCCGTCGCGGCCGTTCGCTCTTACCGGCGCGATCAGGGTATTGTTTTTCAGAGCTATGCGCTGTGTCCCCACCTCAGTGTGCGACGCAGCCTTGAATTTCCTCTCTAAATGCGCAGCAGAAGGGCTGCCGAGAGGGCAATGCGCGTCGATCGGATTCTTGCGCGCGTGCATCTCGACGGCTTGGGAGACCGCATGCCCTCTCAATTGATGGAGGCCAGCAGCAGCGAGTCGCGGTTGTGCGTGCCTTAATAGCCGATCCACCGATCCTTCTGCTCGACGAGCCACTTGGCGCACTCGATCGCAATCTACGCGAGCAGATGCAGAGCGAAATCAAGAGTTTGCACAAGGAGTTTAGTATGACTACCGTATGCGTCACACAAGACCAAGACGAGGCGCTCACACTATCCGATCGTATTGTTGCCATGCGCGCTGGGCGGATTGAGCATGACCTTGCCCCCAAGTTTTATCCAGTCCTGAGTTCGCTCCGGCTGTTGGATTGGCCCGGTTGGGCCGTGGTAGCGACGGGAGCTGGCGCGGAGCCATCGGCATAGCGCAGCGCCAGATCCCGTCGCGGGTTGCAGGTGAAGGCGAACTCCGATGGTGTTTTCCATCCGAGTTGCGAGTGAGGTCGCGTATCGTTGTAGTCGGCCCGCCAATGTCCGAGTTCGACTCGGGCCTAGCCCAGCGACGTG
>NZ_JADYVH010000027.1:0-11923 GCF_020193615.1 Bradyrhizobium sp. IC4059 | reverse complement strand
ACCTCGTCCAGCCCCCCACCTAACCCATTGATCTTGCAACCCCCGTCTACTGTGCATGGGGTTGTTTTCAAACTTTTGTTGCTCCATGCCATCACGCGAAGCGTTCAACCGCCCCGGCACCCGATCCGCCGCCCCCCACCAAGCGAGACCAACATGCACTCTTCCGCCAGCGGCTGGGGCAACGGGCTTCTCGGCGTCATCATCTTCAGCGGCTCGCTGCCGGCGACGCGGGTGGCGGTGGGGGGCTTCTCGGCGCTGTTCCTGACCTCGGCGCGCGCGGTCATCGCGGCGCTGATCGGGGCGGCGGTGCTCGCCGTGCTCCGGCAGGCGCGGCCGCAGCGCGGAGATCTCGCCTCGCTCACCATCGTCGCCATCGGCGTCGTGGTCGGCTTTCCCCTGCTGACGGCGCTCGCGCTCCAGCACATCACGTCCGCGCGCTCCATCGTCTTCATCGGCCTGCTGCCGCTGTCGACCGCGATCTTCGGCGTGCTGCGCGGCGGCGAGCGGCCGCGGCCGCTGTTCTGGCTGTTCGCGGGTCTCGGCAGTGCCACGGTGGCCGGCTTTGCCCTCAGCGGTGACGGCGCGGCCTCGCTTAGCGGCGATCTGCTGATGGTGGCCGCGATCGTGCTGTGCGGCCTCGGCTATGCCGAGGGCGCCGCGCTGTCGCGCCGCCTCGGCGGCTGGCAGGTGATCTCCTGGGCGCTGCTGCTCGCGCTGCCCTTGATGCTGGTGCTCGCAGTGCTGACCTGGCCGCCCGCCTGGAGCGGCATCGGTGTGCCCGCCTGGATCGGGCTCGCCTATGTCTCCGTCTTCAGCATGTTCGTCGGCTTCATCTTCTGGTACCGCGGGCTCGCCATCGGCGGCATTGCCCGCGTCGGCCAGCTGCAGCAGCTGCAGCCGTTCTTCGGGCTGGCGCTCGCCGGCCTCCTGCTCGGCGAGCCGGTCGCAGGAAGCATGATCGCCGCGACGGCAATCGTGGTCGCCTGCGTCTTCTTCGCACGGCGCTATGCCTGAGGCCTGTCGCCTCGCGTCGCCAAACCTTGATCTAGATCAATGCCTGTCCCGGCGCGGTGTCATGCCTTTAGATGCATCAAAAGCGAGGGAGGACGTCATGCGACAGGGTACCAGATTGTGGTTGGCCGGCGCCGTTGTTGTCTGCGCAGCCTTGGGCTCGGTGCAGTGGTCGGCAGAAGACGGGCTTTCAGTCTCGATCCAGAGCGCAGAAGCCCGCGTCGGGCGGCCGGCGACGCCGGCGAGTGTCGCGGGCGTCGCGCGTCGAACGACCCGCCGTGCCGTGGTCGGTGGCGCCGCCGTCGGTGCAGCAGCCGCAGGAGCCGCCGTCGTCGCGCCAGCCTGCGTCCGCGTGCTGGTCAACGGCGTCTGGGTCTGCCGCTAGGCCTCACTGCTGCCCCATCACCGTTCGCGTCAGCGCGGCCTTCGCGAACTTCTTCAGCGGCATCGGCTTGCCGAACAGAAAGCCCTGATTGGGGCCTTTCGATCCCGGGTAGTCGCGCGATCTCTCCGGCGAGGAAATCGACCAGGAGGCGTACGCGCGCAATGCCGGACCGCTCCGGCACGATCAGCATGTTCAGCGGAACGGGCGGCGGTGAATAGTCCGGCAGCACGCGTTCGAGCCTACCGTCCGCGAGCAGGTCGCTGACCAGCCACAGATGCGCCGGCGCAATGCCGCGGCCGGCCGCGAGCGCCTCACGCGCGGCAAGCCCGTGATCCAGGCGCAGCCGCCCGGTGAAGGGTATCGCATGACGGCCGCCGCGGCGCCCCTGCAGCACGAGGACATCGCTGCCGGCGATGTTGGACATCCGAACGCCCTCGTGATCGGCGAGGTCCTGCGGGCGCGCAGGCCGGCCACGCGCGGCAAGATAGTCCGGTGCGGCCACGAGCAGCCGCCGCGACTGGCCAAGCGACTTCAGCTTCATCGAGCTTTCGGCGAGCGGCCCCAGACGCAGCGCGACATCGACGCCTTCCCTGACGAGGTCGATCCGCTCGTCGGTCAGGCTGAGGTCGACCGACACCTCCGGATAAGCGTCCTGGAAGGCGAAGATCAAGCGGCTGACATGGAGCACGCCGAACGCCGCGGTGCAGGAGACCCGCACCGTTCCGGCCGGCGCGCCGCGCGTCGAGCGCGCCTCGTCGCCGGCCTGCTCGACCAGACGCAGGACATGTACGCAGTCGGCGTAGTAATTGCGGCCCTCCTCCGTCACGGTGACCCTGCGCGTGGTCCTGGTGAGCAGCGGCACGCCGACCGCCTGCTCCAGCTCCCGAATGTGCCGCGTCACCGTGGATTGGCCGACCCCGAGCTCGCGCGCGACCGCGGACAGGCTTCCGCGCTCGGCGGCGCGCACGAAGCTGCGCATGCGCTCGAGCGTAACCTCCGGCCTATCCATTTTCCGGCACAATCTTATCCATCGGCTACGTCTACCGGATCGCGGGCCACCGCGCTATCTGCCGAGCCACAATCCTCAATCCAATGGTGCCCGAACATGAAAGTGTTGATCGTCTATGCTCATCCCGAACAGCGCTCGCTCAACGGCTCGCTCCGGGATGTCGCCGTCCGAGAGCTCGAGGCGCAGGGGCACGAGGTGCGGGTCTCCGACCTCTATGCCGAGGGCTGGAAGTCCGAGGTCGACCGCGGCGACTTTCCGTCGCTGCCGGTCGATGCGCGTCTCGCGGTCGCCGCGGCATCCAAGCAGGCGTTCGAGGCGGGCACGCTGACTGCCGACGTCAAGGGCGAGATCGAGAAGCTGCTGTGGGCGGATGCTCTGATTCTGCAGTTTCCGCTGTGGTGGTTCAGCATGCCCGCGATCCTGAAGGGCTGGGTCGACCGCGTGTTCGCCTACGGCTTCGGCTATGGTGTCGGCGAGCACAGCGACAAGCGCTGGGGCGACCGTTACGGCGAAGGGACCTTGGCCGGCAAACGCGCGATGCTGATCGTGACCGCCGGCGGCTGGCAGGACCATTATTCCGCCCGCGGGGTCAACGGGCCGATCGACGACCTGCTGTTTCCGATCAATCACGGCATTCTCTATTATCCCGGATATGACGTCCTGCCGCCGTTCGTGGCCTATCAGGCCGACAGGTTCGATGAAGCCGCTTTCGGCGCGACGGCCGAACGCCTGCGCGAGCGGATGAGAACGCTTGCGACAACTTTGCCGATTCCCTATCGGCGCCAGAATGGCGGCGATTACGTCATTCCGAGCATGCAGCTCCGCGCCGGGCTCGAGTCTCCCGGAGCGCGCGGCTTCGCGCTCCACCTCGATCCCGCTGACGAAGGCGGCGCGCCGGGCGAGCTAGGCACGATGCGGTCGACGGCGGATCTCCGCGCGGCAACGGCGTAGTTGCGGGATCGCACGGACGCAGCTCTCAAGGCCCGGGAACGCGCGCGCTCACCCCATCACCGTCCGCGTCAGCGCGCTCCGTGCGAACTTCTTCAGCGGCATCGGCTTGCCGAACAGAAAGCCCTGCACGACATCGAAGCCGATCTCGTTCGCGACAACGAGGTCGGCGCGGCTCTCGACCCCTTGCGCCACCGCGCGCGCACCAAAGGTCTGCGCCAGCTCGACGATGTGACGGCACACCGTGCGCTTCAGCCGATCGCCGCCGCTGCCGGTGACGAATTGCCGGTCGGCCTTCAGCTTGACGAAGGGAATCTTGTCCAGCTCCATCAGCGACGGCCAGTTGGCGCCGAGATTGTCGATCGACAGGCCGATATTGTGCAGGCCGACCTCGCGCGCGACCTCGGCCAGGAAATCGAGCTCGCGGATTGCCTCCTCGCTGTCGATCTCGACCGTCAGTCCGCCGAAGGCCGGATGCGTCGGCACGCGGCGGCAGAGATCGCGCACCGCCTGCGGCTCCCTGAGATAGGCGGCGGGAAGATTGATCGACAGGTTGACCGCGCTTTGCTGCTCGAGAAGATAGTGCCAGTCCTGCACGGCGCGATCGATCACGAACTCCGACAGCTCGCGAAAATGCGGATCGTGCGGCTCCGGGATGAAATAGGCCGGCGGCACCACGCCCCAGGTCGGATGCCGCATCCGCACCAAGGCCTCGGCGCCGTTGCGGACCAGCGTGCGCGCGTCGATCTTGGGCTGGTACCAGAGCTCGAGCCAGCCGGCATGCAAGGCCTCGCCGACATGCACGGCCGGGCTCGGCGCCGGCTCCTCCGGCAGCAGCATGGCAACGCGCTCGCGCAGCGTCTCCGCGGCAAAGGGCGTGGTCAGCGGCGGCAGCATGCTAAGGCCATATTCGTCGCCGACCTGCCGCACGGCTTTGACGATGATCGAATCGCGGGCGCCGACGGCGAGAACCTTGCCGGCAAATGCCTCACGCACCAGGACTTCGAGGAATCGTCCCGGCTCGATGCCGTCGGCGGCGACGCCGAGCAGGATCAGGTCCGGCAACTCGCTCGCGAGCACCGTCTTCAGCTCGTCGGCGCTGGCACATTCGCAGGTGACGAAGCCGAGATCCTCGAGGATCTCGCTGAGGAACGCGCGCAAGTGACGCTTGCTGTCGGCCACGCAGGCGCGCGGCGTCACCTTTCGCCGTCCGAAGGTCACAGGCCTTCGTCCGACGAGTTCAATCATCCCATCGTTCATCGTACACCACTCCCGTTCCGTGACGGTTTCTTAAACGCGGAGCGTGGGTTCAAATAAGGAGAGCTTCACATCGTTCTTGAATTATCTGAGTAACGTTAAGCCCTGCAATTCGAGCTAATTTGTCGACGAAATCTTTGGGTGCACGCGCGCGGTTGTCCCGCGGCGGCGATGAAGCCGGCGCAACGTGAATCGGCGGCGGCTTTCACGCTTGCGTCTTCCCGCGATGCGCGCACCGCCGCCTTTCGCTCGTGACGGTCATGCGACAACGGGTCCGTGCCGGCGGCCGGGAATGTGAAGCACATCACACGCGCGTTGCCGCGCTCGCGCTAAAAGCTCCCCCGAGCCGGTGGAGGGCTGTCGAGGATTACAGCTATGTCGATGCGGCGAATGATGTATTGGTGGTTCAGGTTCGTGCTGTCAGGGCGATTCATGGATCGCTTCCTGTGCCTGCCGCGCTAGCCGCGCGGCGCATCGTGGCTTTTCGCGGCCGAACCGGGTCTAGAGCATGATCCGGAAAAGTGTGCAGCGGTTTTCCGGAAAGATCATGCTCAAACGCTTTAGGTTTGCCCGATCAATTTGCGGAACGCCGCCGCACCGTCCTGCATCGCGTCGCGTCCCTTCCAGGCCAGATAGCTCAGCTTGCCACTGAGCGTATCGTGGCTGCGCAGCCGCCGCGAGCCGAGAATGTGGCCGACATTGGCAGGGAAGCGGCTCACCTCTGCGGAGACCAGCGCCGCGATCGCGTCCATCAATTGCTGGAGGCGGACGCCCCATTCGCATTGCTCGATGCCGTCGATGCGGACCTTGAGCGCATATTCGGTGTCGTAGATGTCGGCGAGCAGGTCGCGGGCGATCAGCACCCGGTTGTGCCGGAGCGCGACGCGAAGCGCGAGACGCTTGTCGTCGAGCCGGTCGAGAACCATGTGGACGACGCAGGCATAGGGCGTGGCGGCGACGTCTGCGGCGGCCTTGCTCGCAGCGGCTCGGGTCGCAAGCCGCACCAATTGCCAGGACGTCCTCAGGCGTCGCGCCACCAGTGCCAGCGCGAAGGGCAGCGCCTGGGGATGGGCCTTCTTGAAGGCGTCGAGCTGCGCGGTGATCTGGGCGACCTGGCCGTCGTCGAACTTCGCGATCTTGTCGGGCAGCTTCGCGTTGAACTTCGGCAGTGCATCGCCGGCGCGCAACACGTGCAGCATCTTCACGACGTCGTCGAAGGCGGTGCGCGAGGCCGTATATTGCCCGAGCTTGGCGCGCGCGGATTCGGCGCTCTCGGGCGAGGCGAGGGTGCTCTCGAGGACCTTGACGACCTTGATCTGGAAGGTCGAGGCGATCTTCTGGACTTCCTTCGGGTTGTTGGCCGCGACCTGGTCGCCGATCGCCTTGATGTAGTCGCGCGCCATGGTCGGCAGCAGGTCGCGGCAGATCCATTCCCAGATCGGGGTGAGGGTATTGCGCGAGATCCGCCCCATGTTGGCATGCTCGGGCGCGCCATCGATCAGCAGCAGCTCGAGCGGCGCGAAGAAATAGCGCGACGGGCTGGTGGCGCGCGCCTGGGTCGATCCGTCCTTGCGGAATTCGGCGCGCAAGCGGGCCTGGATGTCGGCCGAACCCGGCATGTCGATGCCGCACAGCTCGAGCCGTTCGAGCTCGCTGAGCAGACAGCTGCGCGACAGCGGCGTCAGCCTCTGCAGAAATTCCGACAGCCGGTCGATCTCGTCCATGGCACGCAATCTTTCGCAGCGTGGCCCGCGGGCTTGCGGGCCCAATGCGTGGAGGCATTTGCGCGCTCTCAACCTCCCTAGAGAAGCAAGTCGCCGTTAATTAATCCGTAAAATCCGGGGGGTGGATGTCGGAGCAAGGCGTTCCCCGAGGAGCTTTCCCGTTCCCACCCCACGATTTCGGCAGAAAACTCAACCGCTGCATGGTCGCGTGCGGCACCGCGCAAGCACAAATTGTGCCGAAGTCGTCATTTCAGCGTAAAACCGTCTAAATCACCGTAGTCATACGGAGCAAAAAGTTAATCACAGAGCCGCCCCGGTTCCGCTAAACGAGTGACATGGGGTCACAGAATGATACGGCCACCGATTCGCGGCCGTCGGCATGGCACGAGAGCAGCGCTGCTTCAGCTGAAGAGCTCGATTTCGCCCGCCTGAGCGCCTTGCGTGCCAAGGCGGCCGACGAAATGGCGGCTGCCATCGCCCGCGAGCTCAATGGCCCCCTGACCGCGCTGCTGCTCTACATGGGCGAGATCAAGCACCACAGCGATCAGCTCGTCCCCGCGACCGGCGATCGCGCCTATTTGCAGCGGGTGGTGGAGAACGCGCTGGCCCAGACCGAGCGCGTTTGCGGCCTGGTCAAGCAGCTCGCCGGCCCGCCCAAGGGCGGCTCCAAGGGCGGCTTACCCAGCCCGTCCGAAGAAGTGGAATCGAAGGCCGTCCGCGTGCTGCAACCGCCGCGGCCGCCGAGCGCCAATCTGATCGGCCCGTCGGGCCAGAAGCGGCTGACCAGGCGCGAGCGCGAGGTGCTGAGGCTGATCAGCGAAGGCTACTCGAACAAGCAGGGTGCGCTTCGCATGCAGATCAGTCCGCGCACTTTCGAGAGCCATCGCGCCGAGGCGATGCGCAAGCTCGGTGCGCGCAACACCGCGGACCTCGTCCGTGCGGCGCTGCTGCATTCGATCGACTGAGGCCGGGCCCGTCGCCCGCCGTCGGGCGAGACCCGACGCCTATCTCGAAAGTTGGGAAATCCGTGGCGCTCAGAAATAGTCTTCGGCGAAGGGACGTGCGCGCGAGGTGGGACGCAGCGGCTTGATCTCTTCCTTCGGCGCGCTCGGAATGATCGTGATGGTCCAGCGGGGGGGCATGCTCGATTCCTGCTCCAGCACCGAGCGCACGAAACCGGTCACGGTCGACTCGCCGGCCTTCACCGTCGCCATCCGGCCGTTGAACTGTGCGATCCGGAAGCGACGAACCTCCTTCTGGTCTGCGGTCTCGTAGGTGAACATGGAAAACCCTCCTGGTTTTCCGGGACTATCGCCAGCTATGATTAGCCATCTGTGAAAATCGCAAACCGTAGAAGTACGGCGGGAATGCACGCGCGAGTAGTCCGGATCGTTTTCACGCGAAGCAGCGCGACGAGCGCGCATCCCAAGCCAGCTAGCCTTGCGGCTCCTGCGCATGCGCGGCGGCGTAGGCCGCATCCATCAGGTCCAGCAGCGCGCGGAATTCGGTCTCGCCGAGGCTTTCCGCGGTTTTCTCCAGCCGCAGCGCCAGCGCTGCGAGCCTGAGATAGCCGAACGTTCCGGCCGCGCTCTTCAACGAATGCGCTTCGCGCGCGATCCTGGCGTGGTGCTGCGCGGGCGAGAGCGTGCGGAGCAATTGCAGGCGCGCGCAGGTATCGCTCCAGAACACGTCGCGCACTTCGCCGGCACCGTCCTCGCCGATCTCGCGCACCAGCGCTTCGTACGCGCGCGGCTCGCGCGCGGGTTCGGCATCGAGCGCCTTCGCAGGCGCGACGGTGACGTCAAACATGTCTTGCCTGCCCTGATCCCGGTTCGTGTCGCGCGGCACGCCGCCGCGCGAGGCATGTCGCGTGTGTACGCCCTTCGAATTTCAGTTCTGGTAGCAGGATGGCTGGTGTTTGCAGGCCGGCATTAGCCCGCGGTTTACCAAGCGACCGCGGCGTTCAGGGCGGGCCGAGCAGCCGGTCGTACTGGGCCTTCACGGCGGCGTAGCATTCGCACGCCGTCTGGCGCAGCCCGTCCAGGTTGGTGATCTGGATGTGTCCGCGGCTGTAGTGGATGAAATTGGCCTGCTGCAGGGAGTTGGCGACCAGCGACACGCTGTTGCGCCGGGCCCCGATCATCTGAGCCATGGTCTCCTGTGTCAGCAGCAGACGCGACTCGCCCGACATGTCATGCGTGTGCAGCAGGCAGCGCGACAGCCGCGACTCCACCGGATGAGCGGCGTTGCAGCCCGCGGTTTGCTGCACCTGGGCGTAGACCGCCAGCCCGTGACGCGCAAGCTGCGTGCGCAGGGCGCTGCTCTGATCGGCGGCCATGCGCAGGCGGTCCAGATCCACCACCGAGGCGGCGCCGGGAACCAGCACGATGGCGGTGTTCAACGCACACGCATCACCCTCGATGGCGAGCGTTCCGAGCAGGCTGCCACGGCCGATCATGGCGACCTGCACATGCTCGCCTTTGGCCAGTTCAACCACCAGCGAGATGACGCCGCGGTGAGGAAAATAGGCGCGCATGAGCGTCTCGCCGGTCTCGACCAGCACCGCCCCGTGGGGCAGATCCACAGTTCGCAGGTGCGGGCGGATCAACTCATAATCGTCTGCCGACAGTGCGGACAGGAAACCGTTGGACGGACGCGCCATGCTTTCCAAAGCTGCCTCCTCCGTACCCTTGCACCTGGGAATCGCACGCCTGCACTCACGCGGTGCGCGGGTAAGTTCCATCATCCTCGCGGCGGGATATATTGGCAATTGAGACAAGTTGTCCGGCCCTGGCGATGCACCGACGCTGCGTGCACGTCGGAACACAGAGATCGCATCGTGCTCCCGTCACGCCACGACTCCCATCAGGCGCAGGTGATGGGCCTTCACCGCCGAATAGCAGCCGCAGGACGTCGCCAGCAGCGCCTTGGGATCGATGATCTCGATCTGGCCGCGGCTGTAGTGAATGATGCCGGCGCGCTGCAGCGCATGCGCGACCAGCGAGATCGCGTTGCGGCGGACGCCGATCATCTGCGCCAGCGCCTCCTGGGGCAGCGGCAGGATTTGGCCGTCGGACAGGTCGTGGGCGCGGAGCAGCCAACGCGCGAGCCGCGCCTCGACCGGATGCAGCGTATTGCAGAGCAGCGATTGCTGCACATGCGCGAGCATGACCTGCTCGTGGCGGACCATCAGCTTGCGGAGGCGTGCGCTTGCGGTCGCGACCGCGCGGAAAACTCCGATTTCGATCACGGAAGCAGCTCCTGGGAACAGCACAACCGCGTCCATCGGCGAGATGCCGTCGGCAAGGGCCGCACCGGCCCCCACGACGCTGTCGCGGCCCAGCATCGCAATTTCGATCGTCTGTCCTTCGGACAGGCTCACCCTGATCGAAACGCATCCACCATGCGGGAGGTAGACATGTCTCGGTGCAGTCCCGATCTCGCCCACGACAGATTTGCTGACCATTTCAACCGTCGCGAGGTGCGGACGCAGCAGATCGAAATCCGCGGCATCGAGCAGTTGCAGCAGCTGGTTGGGCGGGCGGCCGCTCACGGTCATGCAGGTTAATCCGGCGGGTTCGATGGACGCTGAGAGCGGCGGCCTTCGTCACTCAGTTGCACGGCGCGCAAATACTAATCTAAAGGTTGTGGTATCGTCCATATACCCGTTAGAGGGCAGACAGCCTGTCTCATTTGCGGCGGAATTAAGAAGCGCACACTGATTCGTTGACGAGGCGGCCGTCCTGCAACGATTGCGCAGGGAAAAAGCGGCAAGGGGGCCTCAGGAGCCGGAAGGCATTGCAGTCGCGCTGGCCATCGGGCCGGCTCGCGTCGCCTCGGCCGCGTCCGCAAAAATGTTAGTTTCATCTCTCATCGAAAGCAAAGGAGAAAGGCGTGCCCCACGGTTCGATTGTTGAATCGCCGGAACGGGAAGCTCAATCCGGGCGAGACGATCTGCGCCATATTCTCGTCGTCGACGATGACCCGATGGTGTGCATGGCCATCGAGGTTTACCTCCAGCGCAACAATTTTCGGGTGACGATCGCCGAGGGTGGTGAAGCCGGACTGCGCGCCCTCGAGCACAAGCAATTCGATCTGATGATCATCGACATCTTCATGCCGCACATGCGCGGGTTCGAATCGATCCGGATTTTCCACGAGCGGGCTCCGGTCATTCCGCTGATCGCGATGTCCGGCTACGCCTTCACGAATTTGGACTCGCCCGCGCCGGACTTCCTGCGGATGGCGCTGGAGCTCGGCGCCGCGCGCTGTCTGCGCAAGCCGTTCACGCCGCACGCGCTGCTCGCCGCCATCAACGATTGTCTGGCAGAGCCTCGCCCCCGCTCCGACATTGCCACGGCCGTGCAGCTCGGTTAGCGCGACACGAGCCGCTTTCCCCGCGGGGTAACGCTTCGTTTACCTCGAGCGTGGACCGCCTAGATCCGGCAACGCCCAAGCACTCGCGCGACGAGGGCGCGGCCGGCTTGCCTCGACCGCCTCTATCGTTCTTCACGAGCAGGACTTTCTCGCACGCCGCGTCGCGCGATTAGTGGCTCGTTCACCGCGCGGCTCCCGCCGTTGCGGCGCGGGGATGGTTTTGCCGAAAAGCGCTGCAACACGCGGCAGAACCGCAAACTTCTCTTCAAAATCCGTAGTAGCACGGAGGATGAAATTAACGGGACTGTGAAAGGGGATGTCTAACGATCCAAAATAGGGCGTCCGTCCGTGCCAAGGGTGGCTCGGACGTCGCGTTTGCGGCCCGGGTCAGTAAGGCGTAGCTCATGGATGATCTGTTGCGGGAGTTTCTGACGGAGACCAGCGAGAGCCTGGACACCGTGGACAATCAGCTGGTGAAGTTCGAGCAGGAGCCGAACAACGCCAAGATCCTGGATAACATCTTCCGCCTGGTCCACACCATCAAGGGCACCTGCGGCTTCCTCGGCCTGCCGCGGCTGGAAGCGCTGGCGCATGCCGGCGAGACCCTGATGGGCAAATTCCGCGACGGCATGCCTGTGACTGCCGAGGCGGTGACGGTGATCCTGTCCTCGATCGACCGCATCAAGGAGATTTTGGCTGGCTTGGAGGCGACCGAGGCCGAGCCGGAGGGGAACGACCGCGATCTCATCGACAAGTTGGAAGCGATGGTCGAGCAGGGCATGGCGGCGATGTCAGGCTCGGCGCAGCCGATGCCGAGCGGCGCTGCTCCCGTTGCCGATGCGCCGCCGCTGGTGCCGGAAGCGCCCGCCGCTGCGTCCGCACCCGCCAAGGAGATGACCATGGGCACGCTGGTCGATCAGACCCTGGAGCGCCCGCTGCGTCCGGGCGAGGTTTCGCTCGACGAGCTCGAGCGTGCCTTTCGCGAGACCGCGATCGAAGCGGCGGTGCCCGTTGCTCAGGCTGAGGCAAAGGCCGAGCCCGCGGCTGAAGCCCCCGTGGCGAAGGAAGCCGCAAAGCCCAAGGAGAAGGCCGCGCCGAAGAAGTCGATGGCCGACGAGATGGCGGGCGAGGGCGACCGCATCGCCAACCAGTCGATCCGCGTCAACGTGGATACGCTGGAGCACCTGATGACCATGGTCTCCGAGCTGGTCC